>JBIJCC010000065.1:0-53108 GCA_044344875.1 Nannocystaceae bacterium | reverse complement strand
CAAGAAGCTCGAGAAGGTCCGCGAGCGCGAGCGCCTCGCCAAGGAGAAAGAGAAGGAGCGCCTCGCCGCCCTCAAGGAGAAGGAGCGCGAGAAGCTCGCCGCCGCCAAGGAGAAGGAGCGCCTCGCCAAGGAAAAGGAGAAGGAGAAGCTCGCCGCCGCCAAGGAGAAGGAGCGCCTCGCCAAGGAGAAGGAGCGAGAGAAGATCGCTGCCGCCAAGGAGAAGGAGCGCCTCGCCAAGCAGAAGCAGAAAGAGGCGGCGAAGAAGGCGGCGAGCGTGAAGAAGGCGGCCAAGAAGCCCGCCAAGGCCGCGAAGAAGCCCGCCAAGGCGGCCAAGAAGCCCGCCAAGGCCGCGAAGAAGCCCACCAAGGCGGCCAAGAAGCCCGCCAAGGCCAAGAAGCCCGCCAAGGCCGCGAAGAAGCCCGCCAAGGCCAAGAAGCCCGCCGGCAAGAAGCGCTGAGCGGCTCGCCGCGACGAACGGGCCCGCCGGATCCACGCGGCGGGCCCGATCCCTGGGGCCGCCCGCATGAATCGGGCGGCCCGGTGCGTTGGAGCAGGACATGCCGCAGCGCGACGACCTCGAGACCCCCCGTTCGCCCGCCTGGGTCTTGCACCTGCGGGGACGCATCGACGGCCTGACGAGCGCGGTGCTCGTGTTCCCGCTCTTCCTGATCTACCAGGTCGGGATTCTCGGGGGCCGCGGTCAGAACGGCGTCGACCTGTTGACCCGTCAGCTCGTCGCCGTCGCCGAGCGTGACCTGTCGAACTACCTCGGTGTCCTCGCCATCGCGTTGGTCGCCTACGCCGCGGTGCTCGTCCTCCTGTCGAAGCGCGGCCGCTTCGATCCGCGGGTGTTCGGCCCGATGCTGCTCGAGTCGAGCCTCTACGCCCTGACGATGGGCTCGATCATCGTGTTCGTGATGCAGCGCTTCGTCGGCGCCCTGCCCGGCCTCTCCCTCGGTACCGGGGTCGGCGATGCGATCGTGATCTCCGCGGGCGCCGGCTTCCACGAGGAGCTGGTCTTTCGCGTGCTCATCATGGGCGGGCTCGCCTGGGCGCTGACGGGGCTCACGGGCGAACGCCGTGCGTGGTTCGCCGCGGTGATCCTGTCGTCGCTCGTGTTCTCGCTCGCCCACCACATCGGGCCCGCCGGCGAGGATTTCTCGTTCGCCGCGTTCACCTACCGCACGCTCGCAGGCTGCTTCTTCGCGCTGGTCTACCGCGTACGCGGTTTCGCGGTCGCGGCCTGGACCCACGCGCTCTACGACCTCTACGTGCTCGGGCTCGGCTAGTCCCCTGGAACCCCGAGTCGCGACGTCGTCGCGATTCAGGCTCCTAACCCGACACGATCGACGTCACCTGGCGTTCGGGCCGCAGCAGCACCCGAGCCAGGTGCAGCACGTCGTTCGGGCGCACCGCTTCGATGCGGCGCGCGTACGCGAAGTGGGCCGCGTGGCCGAGGCCGTAGACCTCGTTGAACGCGAGCAGCGACGCGATGCGACCGCGTCGTTGCAGGGCGGCATCGGCCTGGCCGACCAGCGCCGCCTGTGCCCGCTCGAGCTCTTCGCGGCCCACCGCGTCCCTGCACAACCGTTCGCGCTCGCGCTCGAGCACGACGCGCACGCGCGGCAGCTTCGCCTGCGACGTCGCGGCGTAGAACGCGATGTGGCCGCCATCGATGCCCTCCACCGATGAGGCCGACACGTGGTAGACGAGCCCCTCCTCCTCGCGCATGACCGCGAACAGGCGGCCCGACTGGGCGCTCAGAATCGTGGTCAGCACCTCCATCGCGGGCACCCTCGGATCGGCGAGCGTGAGGCCCGGCCACGCCAGGACCAGGTGGGCCTGCTCGCGTTGCCGTCGGGTCCGAGCCGTGCGCTGGGCGAGCATCCGCGGCGCGCGACCGGGCCACGGGTTGCGCTCGTCGATCGGCGCGGCGTCGGCGACGAGCGACGCGAGCAGCTCCAGCGTCGCCTCGGGATCGACGTCGCCGCACAGCCCGAGGCAGGCGCGACCGATCGGGTACTGCGCCGACCACAGCCGGTGCAACGCACGCTCGTCGAGGGCCATCAGCGTCTGTCGCGTCCCGCGGCGGCGGCGGCCGAAGGGGTGAGCCCCGTACAGCCGTGCGTTCGCGGCCGCGAATGCCAGCCCGCTCAGATCGTCGCGCTCCGCCGCGAGATCGTCGAGCGCGAGACGTCGCTCCTGATCGAGCTCCTGCGAGGCGAACGCGGGGGCCTGGGCGCACTCGAACAGCCGGCGCAGGACGAGCTCGCGATCCCGGGCGAGGCACTCGAAGTGCATCGCGACGCTGTTGCGGCCGGAGATGCCGTCGAGCACCGCAGCGCGCCCCTCGATCTCGCGGGCGAGCGTGTCGCCGTCGCGCTCGGTCGTCCCGCGCGTGAGCAGGGACGCAGCCAGGGGCGTCGCGCCGGCGATGCGCGCGGGCTCGGCCCGCTGGCCGCCGGGCCACACCAGCCAGCCCGCCGCCATCGCGAGGCTCGGGTCGCGGATGATCCGGACCCGCAGGCCGCAGGCGAGCTGGCCGACGACGACGCCATGCGCGTCGGTCCGCGCCGCGCGTCGACCGGCGGTGCGTGGACGACCGCGCAGCGACGCCTCGAATCGCCTCTGCATCGCCCGCGCCTGCGCGGCGGTGCACGCGTTGGGGACCACGACCGCGAGCGAGGCCCGCCGGGGATCCAAGGTCTCGCGCACGGCGTCGCGGACGTCCTCCGGTGTAGCCTCGGCGACGTTGCGCAGGAAGGTGCGGTCGAGCCCGAGGTCGTCTCCGAGGCTGAGGTAAGTGCCGATCGTCTGCGCGAGGCCGTTCACCGTCTCGCGGCGGTACACGACCTCGCTCTCGAGCACGGCGCGCGCGCGCGCGTGGGCTTCGGCGTCGAGGGCCACCTTGCCCATGCGCTGCAGCTCGGCGAGCACCGCGGCGACCGCCTTCTCGACGCGCTGCAGCGGGGCGTGGGCGCCGATCGTGAACGTACTGCCCTGACGGGCCGCCGACAGGCTCGCGTGCGCGTCGCTGACGAGACCCTGCCGACGCCTCAGCTCGCGGCCCAGCCAGCTCGATTCTCCGTAACCCAGCGCGGTCGCGGCGAGCTCCAGCGCGCAGGCCTGGAGCCCCGGCCACTGCGGCGCCTGCCAGCCGATCGAGACGTGAGCCTCGTGCACGTCGTCGCGCCGAACGACGACGCGGGGTCGCGACGGCGGCGTGGGCATTGCGTGCGCGCGTCGACGCGGACGGGCCGTGAACTCGCCCAGCACGGCGCGGGCGCTCGCGAGGACCTTCTCCGGGCGCATCGGGCCGACCACGACGAGCGCGAGCCGCTCGCCACCGTAGTTGCGGGCGAGGAACCGACGCAGCACTGCCGCGCTGTGGCCCGCGACCTCCGGCTCGAGGCCGAGCACCGGCCGCGCGTAGCCGTGCTCGCCGAAGAGCCCCTCGACCATGTCCTGGATCACCCGCGACGCTGGGTCGTCGTCGTACTGCCTGATCTCCTCGATGACGACGTCGGTTTCGTGGGCGAGGTCGGCCGCGGTCGGGCGCGCGTGCGCGACCGGCCGGACCAGGGCCCTCAGCGCGGCGTCGAAGTGCCGCGCCGGCACCGTCGCGTGGAAGACCGTCTCGTCGTGGCTCGTGAACGCGTTGACGTCGCCGCCGAGGGCCTCGATGCCGACGGCGATGTCGTGGCGCACCGCGTCGATCGTCACCGGCTTGAAGATCATGTGCTCGAGCAGGTGGGCGCAGCCATGCTCGTCCGGCCCCTCGTCCGCGGTCCCAGCGAAGACCCACAGGTGGATCGCGACGGTCTGACCGCCCGCCCCACCCGGCGCAGTGCGCTGCACGACCACGCGCGCGCCCGAACGCAGGCGCACCACCGTCGGCGGGGCGCCGCCCGGGACGACCGGCACGACGGCCGACTTGGCCGGACGTCCCGCGTCGCGTCGACCGGACCTGCGCGTCCGTACACCCAGTCGCGGTCCGGCGGTGTCGGGGGCTTGGGGATCGTCCGGGGTCACCGGTCGGCGAGTACGCTGCGTTGGGGCCGTCACAGTAGAGATCGGAGCCGCTGCAGAGCAGTCGGCGCGTGAGCGCAACGCTACACGAATCCGCGGCGAACTTCCGCCGCGGCCACGCGAGCACCACCGCGTTCGCCCCCGCCCCGCAACGCAGCTGTGTTACGGTGCGACGGTCGCCCCAAGACCCAAGGCGGCTCGCGCCCCTGTGCAGAACCTCGAACACGGGGCCACCGCGCCCCACGTCCCGGCCAGCCTTCCGTGTCCCCTGCCCGGTCGGCACAGCCGCGAACCGGCGGAGCTCACCGAGTTCCGTGCGGCACCGGCCGATGATCGGGCGTTCAACCGCCTGCGGCGCCAGTACCGCGACGCCGAGGACTGGCGCTCGCTCGCGACGCTGCTGCTGCTCCACGCCGCCGCGCTCGAGGGCGACTCGCCGGAGGCCCGCGCGAAGTCGGCCGAGCTGTGCGTGCAGGCCTACGAGCTCTGGCTCGAGCGCGTGAAGGACCGCGAGGAGGCCGCCCACGCCCTGGCGCGCGCGCTGCAGCTGCGTCCCGACAACGTCCGCGCGCAGGATCGCCTGCGCAAGCTGTACGAGCTGCTCGGCGCCCACACCGAGCTCGTCGAGCTGCTGCGCTGGCGACTGACCACGCAGGAGGGGCCCGACGCGGCGGCGCTCCACTACGAGCTCGCCGAGCTGCTCGAGCAGCACTTCCTCGCGATCGGCGAGGCGGTCACGCACTACGAGAAGGTCCTCGCGCTCGACCCCTCGCACGCCAAGGCCAACGAGCGGCTGATCCGCCTCTACCTCGTCGGCGGCGCGTGGAGTCAGGCGGCGACCCGCCTCGGCCGCGAGCTCGATCGGCTCGACGAGGGCAGCGACCGTCACCGTCTCGCCGAGCTGCACCGCCGACTCGCCAGCATCGAGGCCGAGCAGTTCGACAACGTCCCGTCGGCCGCGCGTCACCTGCAGGCGGCGCTCAAGTTCGTCCCCGATGACATCGACGCCCTGCGGGCGTTCGGCGTGCTGTACCTCGCCTCGGGCAAGGCCACCGAGGACGGCGTCGCCAAGGCCGCGGACATCTTCTACAAGGCCGCCGAGCTCGCGCGCCGGCGCGGCGACAAGCCCCGCGCGCTGCGGCTGCTGCGACGCTCGCTGTCGCTGACGCCCGATCACCAGCAGGCGTCGACGGCCCTCGAGAACACGCTCATCGACGCCGAGGACTGGCTCGCTCTCGACGAGCTGTACCGCGAGTGGTTGTTCCACTTCAGCGGACCCGACGCCGTTCCGCTGCAGCTGCGCCGCGCCGACCTCCTCGATCGCCGCCTGTACCGCCGCGAGGAGGCGCGCCAGCTCTTCGAGGAATCCAGCCGGTACCAGCGACCCGACGACGAGTCGTGGCGCAGGCTCGAGCAGATCTACGCCGAGAGCGGCGACTGGTGGGCGCTCGTCGCCCTGCTCGACGCCCAGATCGAGCGCATGCCCGACGAGGTCTCGTCCGACGCGCTGCTGCGGGCGGCCGCGGCGGCCCGCGACGAGCTCGGCGACGAGGAGCGCGCGGCGGTCTACTTCTACAAGGTGCTCGAGCGCGAGCCCTTCAACGCGGTCGCGTTCGAGGGCTACAAGGAGCACTGGCGGCGCAAGCACAACTGGTCGCACCTGCGCGACCTCATCCTCTACCAGATCGAGCAGGCCGGGGCGCAGCCCGAGGGCGAGAGCCCCTACGACAACCGCGCCTTCGCCGAGGAGTTCGTCGAGCTCGCGGACATCTGCGAGCGACGGCTCGGCGACATCGACGGCGCCCTCGATGCGTGGGGCCGCCTGCAGCTGGCGTATCCGGACGATCCGCGCCCGGCCAAGCACATCGGTCGCATCGAGAAGCGCGCGCGCATGTGGGACAACATGGTGCGCGTCCAAGAGGCCGAGCTCGAGCGCGCCGTCGATCCGGCCAAGCGCCTCGACATCCTCAAGCGACTCACCCAGGTCTATCGCGATCGTCAGGTGAACCCCGAGCGGGCGATCGAGCTCTACGGCGAGATCCTGCAGCTGTCGCCCAGCGACATCCAGGCGTCGCCGGCCCTCACCGCGCTGTACGACCGCGCCGGCGACTACGCGCGGGTCATCGAGATGCTCCGCGAGCAGCACGACCGCTCGCGCAGCGGCACCGAGCGCGTCGCGATCCTCCGGCGCATGGCCGAGATCTGGCACCACGAGCTCGGCGATCTGGCCAGCGCGGACTGGGCGTGTCGGCAGGTCCTCGAGATCACCCGCGACGATCGCGAGGCGCTGTACCGCCTGCAGCAGCTGCTCGAGGAGCAGGGCCGCTACACCGAGCTGCTCGACGCTCTGGCCCGCGAGCGCGACGCGGCCGGATCGCCCGACGCGAAGGTCAAGATCGTCCGGCGGATGGCCCGCATCTGCGAGCTGGATCTGCGCGACGAGGATCGGGCCGCGTCATTGTGGACCGACCTGCTCGAGCTGCGGCCGGGCAACCTCGAGATCATCGACAAGCTCGTCGCCGCCTACGAGCGCGCCGGTCGCAACGAGGAGCTCGGGACCCTGCTGACGAAAGCCGCGGGCTCCGCCAAGACGCCGCTGGTCCGGCAGATCGACTACCTGCTGCGGCTCGGTCAGCTCGCCGAGAGCGCGCTCGACGATCCGATGCTCGCGCGCTCGTCGTTCGAGCGGGTGCTCCGCAGCCGCCCCGATCACCGCGGCGCGCTCGAGGCCCTGGTCCGCATCTACCGCCGCGAGGACGCCTGGCAGCCGCTCGTCGCCGTGCTCGGCAAGCTGCAGGAGCTCGCCGAGACCGAGGACGACGCCTTCCGCATCGCCTGGGAGCGCGCGGAGATCCTGAGCGAGCAGCTCGACGATCCGCAGCAGGCCGCCGATCTCCTCGAGTCGCTCGGCGAGGACCTCGCGCTGGGTCGTCGCGAGGTCGCGTCGAGCCTGCTCGAGCTGTACGAGCGCGCGGGCAGCCACCGCAAGCTGGTGCGCCAGGCCGAGCTCATGCTCCTCGCCGCCGAATCGGCCGACGAGCGTCGGCGACTGTACGGCACGATCAGCCAGACGTGGCTGCACCACCTCGGCGACAAGCCGGCCGCGGTCGCCGCGTACGGCCGCTTCCTCACCGAGTTCTCCAGCGACCTCGAGGGGCTCGCGACGATGGCCCGGCTGCAGCACGAGGTCGGCGACCACGAGGCCGCCCTGACGACGCTGCAGCGGCGCCTGGGCCTCGCCAGCGAGATCGCGATGCGGACCGAGACGCTGCGCGAGATGGCGGCGATCGCCGAGAACGATCTGTCCGACGCGCCGCGGGCCATCGAGCTGCTGCGCCGGGGCCTCGCCCTGGACCACAACCACACCGGCATCGTCGCGGAGATATCGAGGATCGCCCGGGCCCGCGGCCTGTGGCGCGAGCTGCTCGGCGTCTACGACGATCGCTTCGGCTATCTGTCGGAACCCGGCGACGCCCCGCGCAAGATCGAGCTCGGCCTCGAGGCGAGCACCATCGCGGAGCGCGACTGGGGCGACCCGGCGTTGGCATTCGACTGGGCGCGACGGGCCTACGTCACCGCGCTCGAGTCGGACCTCGACGAGGTCGCCGCGGGCAAGCGCGTGCGCGCCCTCGCCGATGAGTTTCGATTCCGCGTCGAGCTGCTCGCGGTGTTCGACCACGAGATTGCGCTGCTCGAGCGGCGACAGTCGGCGGACGCCCTCGTCGCTCGACTGCGGGAGGCCGCGGCGGTCGCCCTCGATCACCTCGCCGACGCAACCAAGGCGGTCGGCTACCTGCAGCGGGCGCACCGCGCCGCGCCGCAGGACGATGACCTCGCCGACGAGCTCGAGCGCACGGCGGAGCGCCACGGCCTGTGGCAGGCGGTGGTCGAGCTCTACGGCGGTCGGCTCAGTCGCGCCGCCACCGACCTCGGCCGCTACGACGCCTGCAAGGCGATTGCGCGGGTCTACGAGGACGAGCTCCACGACCCCGAGAAGGCGTTCGAGTGGCTCCGTCAGGCGTACAACGACCTGCTGACCCACGACCCCGCGCTCGCGGCCGACGCGTTCACGCAGATCCTCGATCTATCGACGCGCCACCGGCTGTGGCAACAGCTCGGCGAGCTCCACCTCGAGCGGGCGCGCAGCGCCGCGTCGGGGGCGGACACCATCGCGGCCCTGCGTGCTGCCGCCGAGGTCTTCGACGAGCGACGCGCCGACCCGCTCGCCGCGATGCGGATCCTCGTGCGCGGGCTCGACGAGACCGGCGGTGAGGAGCTCCTCCCCGAGCTGCGACGGCTGAGCGAGCTCGTCGACGAGCGACGCGATGGCGGCTTGCCGCCGGTCGGAGCGCTCATGCTCCTGCAGGTGCTGCAGCGCCAGGTCTCGCGCAGCAGCAAGAAGGAGCGCACGATCGAGATGCTGGCCGAGCGCGCGGAGATCCGCGAGGGTCGCCTCGACGACCGCGCCGGCGCGATGGCCGAGTGGATCCGCGTCCTGCGGCTCGAGCCCGACGACGAGCGCGCGACCGCGGAGCTCGAGCGGCTCGCGGACGAGGGCGACCTGTGGCAGCTGTTCTTGCTCGTCCCGGCGAGCGCGCTCGAGGTCGCGCCGCCGCACGATCGCGGCGTGTTGCTGAAGCGCATCGCGCAGCTCTACGAGGGCTCGCTCGGGCGGCCCGAGTACGCGCTGCGGGCCCGCCTGCAGGCGTGGCGCGCCCGCCCCAACCTCCCGCCGACGAGCGGGCCGATCGGGGACGAGCACGCGGCGATCTGGCGGTTGGCCGAGCACGCCGGCGCCTACCAGACCCCGCCGGTGCCGCGCGATCCGATGCTGTTGCCGGTGATCGTGGCGCCCGAGATCGCCGACCACGCCGCCTGGGTCGGCGCGGGCCTCGACCCGCGGCTGTTCGACACGCTCCCGTCGCCCTACGAGCCGGCCGCCGAGCTCGCGGCGCCGATCCGCGTTGCGGCGGGGCACACCGAGGAGGTCTCCGTCGCGCAGGCGCAGCTCGTCGACTCCGTCGCGATGGCGCCGCCGATCTCCGTCGAGCCGGAGGCCCTCGACCTCGCCGAGATCGAGGTCGACGATCTCGAGGAACTCGACGACGCGGTCGAGCTGCCGACCGCCGACCCGACGGTGGCCGGACTCATCGCCGGGCACGCCCTCGCCGAGGGCCACACGCGTACGTCGGCGGCCCCCACCCCAGCACCACCGCCACCGCCGCGACGCGCCCCCGACTACGGGCTGCCCGCGCTGCCGAAGCTGACCCGCCCGATCCTGCCACCGAGGCCGCGTGTGGCCAACGCATGGGAGGAGGTCGCGCTCGCCTACACCGAGATCGCGGCCGAGTCGAAGCCCGAGAAGGTCGGCGTCGCCATCGCGCTCGCGCGGCTGTGGGAAGAGGGTGCGCACAACCTCGAGCGCGCCTTCGGGGCCCTCGAGCGCGCGCTGTTGTGGATCCCGCGGCACCCCGAGGCGATCGAGCGCCTCGAGGCCCTCGCCGAGCGGCATGGCGTCCACGATCGCCTGCTCCAGGCCTACGAGCTGCTGCTCTCCGAGTCGGCGCTGCCCGAGCACGTGGTCGCGAACAACCTCCGCATCGCGCAGCTGCACGCGGCGCGCGAGGACTGGTCGGCCGCCGAGTCGAGGTACCGCGCCGTGCTCGCGGTCGCCCCGCAACACGCGGAATCCATGCGGGCGCTGATCGCCATCTACGCCGCGCTCGAGCGCCACGCCGAGTGGGCCGACGTGTGGTCCGACCTGCTCGAGCTCGAGGCACCCGACCTGGATCGCGACGAGCGGATCGAACGGACGATGGCGCTGGCCACGGTGCTCGAGACCAAGCTCGCGCGGCCCCGCGACGCGATCGAGCGCGTCGAGCAGCTCACCCGCGAGTTCCCCGACCACGCCCCGCTGCACGAAGCGCTGGTCCGCCTGTTCTCGTCGACCCGGCAATGGCAGCAGGCGATCGAGGCCCTGCGGATCGCTGCGGACAGCGTCCCCGACGACGCGGTGCGCCTGGACGCACTGGCCCAGATCGCCGAGATCTACGAGAACCGCCTCGGCCTGCCCGATCGCGCGATCACGGCGTGGGCCGAGGTCGTCGACCTGCACGACGAGCCGCGGGCGATGGCCAAGCTGCAGGACCTCTACATCGCCACCGGGCGCTTCGACCCGGCGCTGCCGATCATCGAGCGGCGCCTCGCGATGCTGGATCCCGACGATGGCGCCGGGCGCATCGCGCTGCTCGTGGCGAAGGCCCGCGCGCTGCAGGAGGGCAGCGGCGACGCCAACGCGGCGACCGCGACGCTCGAGGAGCTCGTGCGCGTCGCCCCGGACAACGACGACGTCGTCCTCGGCCTGAGCCGGCTGTACCGCCGCCAGGATCGGCACGACGACGGCATCGCCCTGCTGCGCGACCACGTGGCGCGGCTCGTCGACGCCGGCGCGCCGCGCTACGTGAAGATGACGATCGCGCTGGCCGAGGTCCTCGACCAGGAAGACCACGACCCCCGCGGTGCGCTCGCGGTCGTCGCCAGCGCCCTGTCCCGCCACCCCGGCGACGCGACGCTACTGCGCGCGCAGGCCAAGCTGGCGCGGACCGTCCACGACGACGCGCTGCTGGTCGAGTCCCTGGCCGCCCTGCCCGACCCCGACGGCGTCCTCGAGGCGGCCGATCTCCTGCGCACGCGGCTGCACGACAGCGCCCGCGCGGTGCGGCTGTACTCCCGCGTGTTGGCGGAATCGAAGATCGCGGCCGAGGATCCCGAGTCGGGCCGACGGCTTGCGGGTGCCCTCGAGGGGCTCGTTCGCCTGCGCGTCGACGACGGCGACATCGGCGGCGCGATGGAGTTCATGGATCGGCAGCTCGCGGAGATGCGAGGCCCGACGATCCGCGCCCAGCTGCTCGCCGAGATGGGTCGGATCACGTACCGCAGCACCGGCGACGTCGCGGCGGCGCGCAGTCGCTTCGACGCCGCGCTGGCCGAGGATCCCGAGTACGCGCGGGCCAAGCTGGGCCTGGGCGAGATGCTCGCGGAGGCGGGCCGCCACGAGGAGGCCGAGGCGCTGCTCGAGCAGGCCGTCGACACGCTCGGCCTCGGCGGAGATCCGAGCCAGCTCGCCTCCGGCCTGCTCGCGCTCGCGCAGGTGCTCGAGCAGAGCGGCCGTCACCCCGACGCATACCGCCGACTCACGCTCGCAGCCCGTCACGCGCCTGCGGACCTCGAGATCCGCGCCGCGTTGGTCCGCAACCGCGTCCTCGCGGGCCGGCACCGCGACGCGCTGGCTGCGGCCGATCAGCTCGAGGAGCGGCTGGCCGAGGGCTTCGAGCGCACGCCCAAGCACCTGCGCCTACTCAGCGATGTCCTCGCGTTCGTCGCCGAGAGTGCCCTTGCACTGAAGCAGGTCGACGAGGCGCTGGCGCGCTACCGCCGGGCCAGCGCACTCGACCCGACCAACCCCAACGCGCTCGAACCATTGATCGGCCTGTGTCAGGAGCGCGGCCTGTTGGTCGAGGCCGCCCGCGCGGCCGCCATGCTCGCCCGCGGGCTCGAGGATCCGCGCGTGCGTGGTCAGAAATTCATCGACGCCGGCATGCTCTTCCATGACGCAGCGTCGGCGCTCGCTGACGGCGCCGAGCCGCAGGGCGCCGAGACCGAGGCCGAGCTGCGCCGCGGGGCCTTCGAGAACATCCGCGCTGGCCTCGAGCTGCTCGAGGCCCACAACGTCGCGGCCCTCGACCGCGCGCAGCTCGAGGTCGCGTTCCATGCGACCGCCAGCCATGACCCCGCAACGGCGTTGCGCTGCCTCGATCGGCTGCTCCTGCAGCCGGATCTCGGCCGCGAGCGTCGCCACGACCTCCTGCTCGAGGGTGTGGACATCGCCCTCGGCGTGCCCGAACGCGAGGGGCTCGCCGAGCGGTTTGCGAAGCAGGCCCGCGAGCTGAGCCCCAACTCCTCCGCCGCTGTGCTCGCGCAGGCCCGCGTGCTCGAGTCGACCGGCCGCGCCGACGAGATCGAGCCGCTGGTCGAGACCTATTTCACCAACCTCGGTCGCCGGGCCAAGGGCTCCGACACGCCGGCCCGCGTCGCGCTGCTCCTGCGCCTCGCCGAGATCCAGCGTGCGCGCCCCGAGAAGGCGATCGCATCGCTCGAGCACGCGCTCGAGCTCGATCCCAGCGCGCTCGGCTCGGCCGACCGCAAGGTCCTCGCCGGGTTGTACGAGCGCGCCGGAACCACCGGCCCGCGCGTCCTCGCCAACCACACCGAGGTGCTCGCCACCGATCCCCTCGAGCAGGGCAGCCTCGCTGCGCTCGCGCGCCACCACATGGAGATCGGCGATCACGATCGGGCCCACGCGCTCTACAAGGTCCTCGCGCTGCGGGACCCGGCGCATCGGGACGCGTCCGACTACCTCGCGCGCGCCAGCTTGGTGTCGACGCCCGGCGCCGAGCTCGACGTCGCCAGCGTCGTGCCGGCGCTGCCGGCCGACGGCGGCGTCGGCGAGGCGCTTCTCGCCCTGCAAGACGGCGGCGCCGCGCTGCTCGGTGAGTTCTTGCCGCGCGTCGACATCCGCCCCGAGGCTCGCATCTCGCCGCTGGGCGAGGGCCTGCTGGCGCAGTGCTGGGGCGAGGTCCTGAAACGGATCCCCGCCGGCAAGGTCGCGCTGGTCGCCGCGCACGCGCTGCCGCACCTCTCCGAGGCCGGGGACACTGCCGACGGCGTGCTCGAGGTCCGCTGCCAGCAGCCGCCGGTCGTCATTGCGCACGCCGACGCGTTCACGACCACGGATGCGGGCGCGCTGCGGTTCGCCCTGGCGCGGGCGCTCTACTTCACGCGGCCCGACACGATCTTCGCCCTGGGCCTGCCGCGCTCGACCCTCGCGCAGCTGCTCTCCGCGGTGCTGCAGGCTTTCCACCCGCGGCATACCCGGCGCAAGCATCACCAGCGCCCCGACGACGAGGTCGCGCGGTTCGGTCAGGAGCTACTCCGCAAACTGCCGATGCGGGTGTCGCGTCAGCTCGGGTCGCTCTTCAAGGACCACGAGAACGAATCATTCGACTCGCAGCAGTGGCGCACGTGGATCCGCCGCGCCGGTAACCGAGTCGGCCTCGTCATCGCGGGCGACCTCGCCGCCGCGATCCGAACGGTCGCGAAGGTCTCCGAGACGCCGACCGGTGAGGACCTCGCACGCGCCGTCGAGCGCAACGACGACCTGCGCGATCTCCTGTCATTCGTGGTGAGCGCCTCCTACGCTGCGGTACGCCGGGCGCTGGGGCATGAGATCCAGGCATAGAAACGGGCGGAAGGGACCGCGAAGCGTCCCATCCGCCCGTTTCTCCGTGCCCCTGCCCCTGCCCGCTGGAACCCGGACCCCGGGACCCCGGACCCCGAACTCCTACGGGTTCGCCCCTGCAGCGATCCAAGCCTCGACCTTCGCGATGTCAGCCTCGGCGAGCGGCGTGCCGGCCACGCCCATCGGCGGCATCGTACTGGTGTCGAGCAGCAGCGGCATCTGTCGCAGCGTGAGCGCCGTTCCACGGATCCCCTCGACGAGCAGGCTCTCCTCGGGTACGCCGACCTCCACGAACGCGTTGGTCCCGTACACGGGCGTGCCCGTCGTCAGCGCGGCGTAGGACGTCGCGCTGCTGAGGTCGAGCCCCGGATAGATGCCGCCCGGCTCGTGGCAACCGGTGTTGCAGTTCGCAGCCCAGATCGGCTGGATGTCGGTCACGTAGTCGACGTCCGCCGTGGAGGTGTCGCTACCGGAGTCGGAGGAGTCCGCCGGGCCCGTGGTCGGCTCGGTGGCGGTGGCGGTGGCCGTGGCCGTGGCCGTGGCCGTGTCCGTGGCCGTGGCGGTGGCCGTGTCCGTGGCAGTTCCGGTGTCGCCGTCTCCGTCGTCGTCGCTGTCCGCCGCGCAGGCGGTGAGTCCGAGCATGGCGAGAGCGAGGGGGGCGAGACGTCCGATCGAGAAGGTCATGGTGCTCCTTGTGTGCGGTGCCGGAGGGACGGCACCTGTTGGGTTGTCTACCTGAAATGCTGCGCCTGCGGAATCCGGAAACCCGCAGCGAATGCGGCGTCGAGGTCAGAAGCGACCGCGCAGCGACAGCGCCGCCGTGCCACCACCGAAGACCGGCGCGAGCACGAGACTCGAACGTGTGCTCGCCGACGCCGGCGGTGCCTTGCCCTGCTTTCGCTTCTTGGCCCCGATGATGATCAGGGGAAGTCCGACCGCGAATCCGGCCACCGCGACACCGGCTCCGATGTACGCGATGAGGTTGGCACGCTTGCCCTCGTCGTCGAGCTTGTCGACCTCCGGATCACCGGGCGAGAACTTCTCGACGTCGTTCTGCTTGCCGGCGCTGATCACGGTGCCCGCGACGACCATCGACACACCCGCGACACCGACCAGCGTGAAGACGGAGCCCGCGGCGATCATGCCGGTGCCCGGCTTCGCCTCGCCCTTCTTGCGCTTCTTCTTGGCCTTCTTCCCGCCGTCGGCGGGCGCCGCAGCGCCCTCGGCGTCGTCCTCGGCCTCGATCTCCTCGATGAGGGCCTCGGCGTCGCGGACGACACCGTCCGCGCGATCGATGAGGCCGCCCGCGTCCCCAGGCTCGATCACGAGCCAGTCCGAGGTGGCCTCGCCGTTGTTCACCGCGGCATAGAAGTGCAGGATGTCCAGCGAGCGCTTCGAGGTCTCGATCGCCGCCTCGGCGGTATCGGTCTTGCGATCCTTTTTCGCGGCCTCGAGCCGCGCCTCCGCGGCCTCGAGCATCGTGACCGGATCGCCGAGTTGCGCTGCGTTGCGCTCGAGCCCATCGGCGACCTCGGCGAGGTTCCCGGCGTCGCGCGCCGGCTGCACCGCGTCGCGGATCGCCTGCCGCTTGGGCTCGGCCGCGTCGGGCGTGAGCCGCGGCCCGGGCTCCTCCTCGGCAGCCGCGGGTTTCTTCTTCTTCTTGGCGAGCATCAGGTACGGCGCGCTGGGCACCCAGGCACCCGGCGCCACCGTCGTCCCCGCGCGCGCCCCCGGGGCGCTGCCCATCGCGAGCAAGAAACCCACCGCCATCGCAACGTTCCGTCTGCCGGCCACGGACGCACGATACCAGAGGCCCCGGGCCGTGGGCGCGACGAGGTGCACGCAGCGGCGCGACGACGCAGGTCGTGCAATCGATCGCTGCGCGTACCGTCAGCCCGCTTGCGCGATGTACCGCGCGACGGCGCCCCACAGGGCGCGGAACCGCGTCCGATCGAAGCCTGAGCGTGTGACCAGCCAATCGACGTGGCTCGCCCCACCCTCGGGATCCCCGTAGTACCCCATCACGTCGAGGTGATCGGCCCGCGCGACGTGGATGATCTCGCCCCAGATCTGTGACCGTGTCGGGACCATCCCGTCGTTCGCGCTCGGAGCGGGGACCTTGCCGTAGCCACTGACGAGCGCCTCGACGTGGGCGTCGGTCAGCGGGCCGAGCCGACCCGGGGGCATCGCCGAAGTCAAGCGGTAGAGCGCCTGGTACAGGGAATGCGTCAGCTGCGCCATCGGATCGAGGCCCACGCGGAGCGAGCCGAACACCTGCGGCGGCTTGGCGCGGGTGACCACGCACCCGTACCGCGTGCCGCTGCGATCCTCGGCGGACGAGTTGAACAGATCGAGGCTGTCGGGGGTGATCTGCGGCAGCAAGGCCTGGTCGCCGCGCACGTGCCCGAGGAATCGCTCGAGCGATTCGGAGCGCTCGTCGTCGAAGTCCGCGAGCACCTGCTCGTAGAGCTGCTCGAACACGCGACCGCCGAGCCCGACGAGATCGTCGAGCCGCACCAACCATTGCCCGAGTCGAACCGCGCCGCGCAGCGGTCGCTTGCCCGCACGCAGACCCCACAGCGTGAGCAGCGACAGCACCTGCAGCAGTTTCTGTCCGAGCACGCCCGTCGCGAGGCTGGCCAGCGGCGTGCCGTAGTGCGGCGTCGCGACGGTGACCACCGAACGCGTCCGCGCGCCGAGGGCCGCGACGTCGACGTCGGTGGGCAGCGAGACCGACGGCGTGACGAGCAGGCGGATGTCGAGCCCACCGCTCGAGTGCCCGACGAAGTGCAGCGGCCCATCGCCCGGGGCGAACTGCCGCACGGCCTCGGCGAGGGTGGCCGCGCGCGAGCGCAGCGACGCGGTCGGGAGCGTGCCGACGGCGCGGACCTCGGCGCGGACCCCGAGCTGCTCGAGCCGCAACTGCAGCTGCTCGCAGACCCGCGAGAAGTACGTCAGCTCCCCGAGGTTGAGGAAACCGAAGAACCCTGGGACCAAGACGACATGGTGCAGCTCGGACACGGTGCGCGCGGCAGTGTAGCAGCGCGGGACCCCGTGCTATCCTGCCGCGATGGACGTCGTGGCGTCGCGGACGCTCGTGGGGCTGGTGATCACCGTGGCGGGGACCCTCGCGGTGGCGAAGACGGCCCGCGCCGCGGGTGATCTCCGGGCGCCGACCCCGGTGACGCCGATCGTCGGCGGGGAGGTCACCGTCAGCGGCGACTTCGACGGTGTCGTTGCGCTGCAGGCCGGCAACGGGCTGTGCAGCGGCACCGTCGTGGCCCCGCGACTCATCCTCACCGCCGCGCATTGCCTCGCGAACCTCGACGACAACGACGAGGTCATCGTCCACTACGGCAACGAGATCAACCAGGGCACCATCGCGACGACCAACTGGGCGGCGCATCCGCGGTTCTGTCCCGACTGCAAGGAAGACCTCTTCGACTACGGCTACGTCGAGCTCGGCACCGACTTCAACGTACCCGGCGGGTACACGCTCCCCATCGCGACTCAGGTGGAGTGGGACGAGGCGATGGCCGAGGGTGCGGCTGTCACTCTGGTCGGCTTCGGCGAGGACCCCGGCGCCGCGGGTGGCTCCGCGGGCATCGGGGTGAAGCGCCAGGTGAACACCACCATCCGCCGCCTCAGCGACGCGGGGTTGGAGTTCTACGCCGGCGGCGATCAACGCGACTCCTGCAACGGCGATTCCGGCGGGCCCGCGTTCGTGCGCGTGGGCAGCGGGGCGATCCGCCTGGCCGGCATCACCTCGCGCGGATCGAATCCGTGCGGCGACGGCGGCTACTACGGCGCGCCCTACCCGGCGCTGTGCTGGGTCCGGGACGAGACCGGCGTCGACTTCGTCGGCGGCGCCTGTGCCAACTGCGACTGCATCGACACCAGCCCACCCGACGACGACTCGAAGTGCGGCGTCGCGCCATCGGGTCGCGGCGACGACCTGCGCTGGCTCGCGGCGCTCGTCGTGATTCCGCTTGGGCGGCGCCTGCTGCGTCGCCGCGCCCGCTAGCGCCGGCGCTTCTTCTTCTTCTTTTTCTTCTTCGATTTGGGCGCCGGTGTGGCTGCCGGCGCGGCCGCGGCCGGCGTCGCCGCAGGGGCGCCATCGATGACGACCTCGTCGTCGGCGTCTGCCGGCTCCGCGTCGGGATCCACCGGCGGCCGCGGGACGAGCTTCACCGTCTCCTGGAACACGAGCGCACCGGCGGTGCTCTCCTCGAAGTGACGGCCCTTCACGAGCAGCTCGGCGTCCTGGTGCCCATCGCGCACGAGCAGGTAGCGGTGCGCCTGCTCGACGTCGACATCGATGACCTTCACGCCGGGCGTGTAGCCGATGAGCAGCCCGAGCTGGGCCCCCGGCGTGTTGCTGCGCAGCTCGAGCGTCGCGTCCACCTTCGACGGCGGCGTCGCGAGCTTGGGCACCCGCTCCTCGGCGATGGGCGGAGCCGCGGCGCCGGGCGGTAGCGGATCGAGATCGACGATCACCGGCGCCGCGAGCTCGGAGCCCTTGACCAGGCGCACGCGGGGCAGATGGCCCGGCGCGGTGACGAGGACCATGTACTCGTGGTCGACGGGGAGGTGCTCGAAGCGGGCCGTCGGGCCCTCGCGCATGTCGAAGACGCGCGCGGACTTCGGCTCGCTGTCGATCTCGATCGTGCCGTACGAGACCCGCTTGGCGTCGATCTTCGCCTGCTCGACCGCCGCTTCGCGCTCGGCTTCGGCCTGCGCCTCGGCGTTGCGCTTCTCGATCACGTTGCCCGACAACAGGTCGGTCTGTGTCGCGAGGACGTAGGCCAACGCGCCGCCGAGCATGAGCGTCAGGCCGATCCACACGACGGGCATGCCTCCGCGGCGCGGCGCCGGTTCATCGTCGACACGCGCGGCGACGCGGCTCAGCATCGCCGACGACGGCTCGGCGAGGCTCTCGAGCTGGGCGGACACCGCCGGGTCACCCGGCGCGGGGAAATCGAGGGGCGGCGGCGCAGCGTCGGCCAGCCGGGGTCGCGGCATCGCACCGACCCCCGGCATCGGCGGACGGGCGGCGGTGGCGATGACGGGCGTGGGGCGACGCGGCGGGGCCGGCGGGGCCCGGGCGGCCGGGGCGGGCGGACGCGCCGCGGGGATCGGCGGTCGGGCCGAGGGCGGCGCCGCGGCGGGCGCGACGGGGCTCGGCACCGCCACGGGCGCCGCGGGTGCAGCACCGCGCCCATCGTCGAACACGCCGAGCAGATCCTCGAACTCGTCGAGTACCGGGGACACGCCAGCCGGGGGCTCGAGCGCATCGGCGAGGGCACCGAAGCCCGGGGCCACGGCGGGAGCGACGGGCGCGGGCGGGGTCACCGTGCGGGGCCGCGCGACCGGCCGCTCGAGCCCCGCGGACGTCAGCGCCGCCGGGCTCTCGGCGACCTCGACGACCTCCGGCGCAGGCCCGTCGCCGGTGGGCGGCGCGACGCCGTCACTCCACGCGAGCGCGCCGAAGATGTCGGGGGCAGGAGAGCCGACGGCCATCGTCCCTCGAATCGTACCACCCGCGGAATCGCCGTCGCAATCACGGCCCCGCGCCGCCCATCGGGGTGCGCCGACCTCAGGGCGCGATCCACAGCCCGAACATGTCGGCGATCTGCGGGCCGAGCAGCACGAACTCGATCGCGGCGAGGCCGAGGAACGGCCCGAACGGCACGTGCTTGCCCATCACGGCGCGCTCGTCGTTCGGACCGCCGAGCTCCGGATCGTCGCCGTGCGCCTCGTGCAGATCGGTGTTGGCGACCTGCTTGCCGAGCATCAGCATCGGCACCGCGACGAGCAGCCCCTGCACCGCACCCGCGCCGACGCACCAGCACAACCCCATCGGCCCGGTCCACGCGCCCACCATCGCGAGCAACTTCGCGTCGCCCAGGCCGAGCGCCTCGATGCCGCGCGTGCGCAGGTACAGCCAGCGGATGCCGGCGAACACCCCGTAGCCCGCGGCCGCCGCCGCGATCGAGGCGATCCAGCCGACGCCGAGCGCGTCGGGGATCACGACCGCGAGCAACACACCGATCCCGGTCATCGGCAGCACGATCGGATCCGGGATGATCCACAGGTCGAGATCGACGAACACCACCACCAGCAGCGCGAGGCACAGCAGGAACTGCAGCTGCCACAGGATCGGATCGCCCGTGCCGCCCGCGACCAGCGGCACGTGCACCGCGGCCATGAAGGTCGCGAACGACAGCATGCCCGCGAGGAGCTCGACCATGAGATAGCGCGGGGAGAACGACGCCTTGCAGTGGCGACAGCGGCCACGCAGCAGCAAGTAGGAGAGGATGGGAACGTTGTCGAAGCCCGCGATCGCGTGGCCGCACGACGGACAGCGCGAGCGCGGGTGGACGACGCTCTCGCCGCGCGGCATGCGGTAGATGACGACGTTGGCGAAGCTGCCCCAGATCGCCCCCCAGGCGAACGCGAACACCCGCGTCCACGGCGACAGCAGCACCTCGATCCAAAGCTCCGGCACGGCCACCGGGAGGCCGGTCGCGGGCGCCGAGGCGAGCAGGTGGACCAGGTCGGGCACCGTCGCAGCAGCATACGGCATGGACCCGCGACGCGCCGGCATCGGCCGACCCTTTGCCCGCGACGACTGCTATGCTCCGCGCGCTCCGGTGCCCTGGCCCTCCCCCATCGCGCGCTGTGCGTTCGTCCTCGCCGTGGCCGTCGTGCCACCGGCGTGCGGCGACGAACCATCCGCCGCAGGCAGCTCGCCCCTCACGACCGCAACACCGACGGCGCCCGAGGGCCTCGGCCAGGGCGACATCGCGGCGTTGCTCGAGGCCCTGCGCCAGCCCCACGCCCGTGCGCGTGCGGCCATGGGCCCGCATCGGATGGTCGTGCAGGCGACGTTCGATCTCTCGCCGCAGGGCGAGCCCGCGACGCCCGAGCCCGCGGTCGACGAGCTGCGCCCCACGGCCCAGCACGTCGACGACAACCTCGAGCTGCTCTGGGTGACCAGCTCCCCCAACCAGCCGCGCTTCTCGCTGTCGCAATCCAACGATCACGATCGCGGCCGCGACGTCGTGGTCGACGGCGAGACGATCTACACGCGGCAACGCAACCGCGGGTGGTACGTCGGGCCGCTGCAGTCCGATCTCTACGAGCTGTGGCTCGACGATGCGCAGCGCTCGGTCTACGACGCCGTCGCCCTCGCGGCGCCACAGCTCGCCGTCACCGTCGCCGCCGGCGATGCGGGGCGGCTCTCGTTCACGCTCTCGCGCGCGGGGACGACGAACCCCGCGCTCGTCGCCGCGGACGACCGCGCGGCGTGGCGCAGGGCCGCGGCGATCGACGAGATCGCCGGCACCCTCGAGGTCGACGGGCGCAGCGGTGCGTGGCTCGCGGCCGACGTCCGCGTGGGCTTCTCGATGCCCGGCCCGGACGGTCGCCCGCTGACCGGCCGCGTGACCGTCATCGCGCAGACCACGGCGGTGGACGCCCAGACCCCCCTGGCGGTGCCCACGGACGCCCTGCCGCTCCTCGAGCGCGACCGCTACGACGCCGAACGGGCCCGTCTGCTGGACGGACTTGCAGGTCGCTGAATCGCCGCGCTATTACTACGCCCAGCAGTGACCCAATCCCGAGTGCACACCGACGACCGGGCTGCCGCCACGACGCCCGGAGCCGGCCGCGCGCCCGGCGACATCCTCACGCGCGCAGACCTCCCCGCGGCCCTGGCCGCCGCCCTCGACGCGGCGATCGACAAGGGCGCGAAGTCCCCGGCGATCCTCCAGGTCACCGAGATCGCGGGCTACACCGACTTCGTCCTGCTGGTCTCGGCCCGCAACGAGCGACAGGTCTCCGCGATCGTCGACGCGGTCAGCATCGCGGCGCGCAACGCCGGGGCCAAGGTCCTGGGCGTCGAGGGCACCGGCGAGCACCTGTGGGACCTGCTCGACTTCGATGACTTCATGGTCCACGTGTTCTTCCATCCGGTGCGCACGCACTACGATCTGGAGAGCATGTGGAGCGACGCGCCCCGCGTCGCGCTCGGCCTGCCGGCGGACGTGATGGACACGAGCGAGCTCGAACAGCTCGCGCTGCCCGACGGCCTGCCGACCTACCACGGCGATGCGACGTTCGGCGGCTTCGACGACGAGTTCGGCGACGCTCCGCCGCGCACGGCCCTGCGCCCGCGCGTCGCTCCGCGCCCGCGGCCACGCCCGAGCGCGCCGCCCGATGACTCCCTCGCCCACGGCGAGTTCGCCGTGGGTGCGGCCGACGACTTCGGCGCCGAGGACGACGACTTCGACGACTTCGACGACGACAACGACCCCGAGGATCCGGAGTTCGTCGACGACGACGACGACGACGATTCTCTCGTCGCGGACGACCTCGACGCCGAGCCCACGCCGACGCCGGCCAAGCCGCGCGATCCGTCCTGAACGGTCGGCCGCGGGGCCGCGGCCGCGACGACGATGCGCATCACGATCCTCGCCCAGGGCCGCAAGCTCGACCGCGAGACGGCCGCGCTGTGCGACGAGTACGTGCGTCGGTCCCGACCGCTCGTCCCCTTCGAGCTGGTCGTGTGCAGCACCGCCAAGGCCCAGTGGGAGCGCGCGAAGGCCCTCGCCGGGCCGATTGTCGTCCTCGACGAGCGCGGCCAGCCGTGGAGCAGCCCCGAGCTGGCGGAGCGGCTCGGGCGGTGGCGCGACGCGGGCACCCGCCACCTCGCGTGCCTGATCGGCGGGGCCGACGGCTTCGACGACGCCGAGCGGGCGCGGGCCGACGCGGTGTTCTCGCTGTCGCGCCTCACGCTGCCGCATCGTCTCGCGCAGCTCGTCGTGTGCGAGCAGCTGTACCGCGCCGGCACGATCCTCGCGGGTCATCCGTACCATCACGCGTGAACCGGCAACGCATCGCACGGGCGGCCGACGGGCGCGGGCGGTGCTGCTCGAGCTCCTGTTGCCGCCGTGCTGCCTGCACTGCGGTGTGCTGCTGCGGGCGCCGACGGTGCCCGAGCTGTGCTCGCGGTGCGTGGTCGCCCTCGTGGTCCTCCCCGATCCGCTGCGCTGCGTCGCGGACGTGACCGCGCGCTTCGCCTACGACGGCCCGCTCGCCGAGGCGGTGACGCGCTGCAAGTACGGCGGCGATGCGGCGCTCGCCGGGCCCCTGGGCCGGGCCCTGGCGGCGGATCCGCTGTGGGCCCTCGCCCCGGACGGGCAGCCGTGGGATCTCGTGACCTGCATCCCGATGCACCCGTGGCGCCGCCTGCGTCGCGGCTTCGATCACGCGGCGCTCCTGCTGAAGCACGCCCAACGCGTGCGCCCCTCGGGTCGGGCGTGCGCGCGCCTGCTGGTGCGTGTGCGCAACGATCCGCCGCAGGCCTCGCTCCCGGCCGCGCGGCGACACACCAACCTCGTCGGCGCGCTCGGGGTCCGCGGGGGGGTCGCGATGGCCCGGGGCGCGCGGATCCTCGTCGTCGACGACGTGACCACCACCGGCGCGACGCTTGGCGAGGCGGCGCGGGCACTGCGGGCGGCGGGCGCTGCCCTCGTCCACGGCCTCGCCCTGCTGCGCAGCCTGTCCACGTGACGCCCAGGCTCCGCGGCGCGCCCGGAGAACCCGGCCGTCGGCCGCGCTTGCTCGCGGACACGACCGCAGCGTACAACCCACAACCCGTGGCCCGCGCGAACGCCAAGGCCGAACGCCTCGCCCCCGACGCGACACTCTCGGTCAATCGCCGCGCGACGTTCGACTACGAGATCCTGGAGCGCCACGAGGCCGGCATGGTCCTCACCGGCAGCGAGGTCAAGTCGATCCGTGACGGTCGCATCAGCCTCACCGAGGCGTGGGCGCAGGTCGAGCGCGGCGAGGTCTGGCTACTCGGGGCCCACATCGCCGAGTACGTGCTCGCGCACCGCCGCAACCACGAGCCCATGCGTCGGCGCAAGCTGCTGCTGCACCGCCGCGAGATCGACAAGCTCGCCGAGTCGGTCGCCCGCGGCGGACTGACGCTCATCCCCCTGCGCGTGTACCTCAAGGGCCGCAGCATCAAGGTCGAGATCGGCCTGTGCCGCGGCAAGCAAGAGCACGACAAGCGGCAGAAGGTCCGCGAGCGCGAGGACAAGCGCGAGGTCGAGCGCGCGCTGCGGAATCGGCGATGAATGACCCGCGACAGCATGCACTGCAGGTCGCGACGACGTGGCTCGACACCGCCGGCCGCCGAGCGCTGCGCAGCGGCGAGTGCATGGAGCTCGTCGATGCGCTGGGCCTCGTGCCCGGTCTGCTGCGGACCGCGGTCGGCGTGCTGTCGTGCCAGCGCGACGGCGCGGCCGTCGACGCCCTGCTCGCGCTGCCGCCGGGCGTGCCGGGCTGGGTCGAGGCGCTGTACGGTGCGTTCGCGGCCGGCGTCGTGCGCGGCCGCGTCGACGGCCAGCCGGTGGTGCCGATGCTCGCGATGGACTTCCGACGATCGCGTCAGGCGAGCTTCGAGGACGCCCTCGGCCGCGCGCGCCAGGTGTTCGGCGAGGCACTCGAGCAGCTCGACGTCGACGGCCACGTGCACTACCGCTTCGTCCTCGATGCCCGGCGCGGCACCTTGGCCGGCCGCGCCGCCGCAATTGCCCACGACGTGCAGTGGCTGCACGGGCGCCTCGGCAAGCAGCGCACGACCCGGACGTGGATCAACGGCTGGTGTTTCGACGCCCACGGCACGGTGCGTCCCGCCGTGCAGATCCACTTCGTTCGGGCGTGGTTGAGCTGGGCAGCGCGCCAGGTGAACACCGCCCCATGAGCACCGACTTCCGGGCCGATCTGGCGCGGGTGCTGCGGGCGGGATCGCGGGTGGTCGCGATCGACACCGACGACGAGGCGCGCGCGGTGACGTTGCTCGAGGACGTGGGGCGCGAGCTGTCGTGGCCGGTGCACACGTGGAGCATCGCCAGCGGCGTCGATGGGGCCGGTGGCCCGCGCACGGTGCCCGAGATCCTCGAGCGCCTGCGGGGCGATCGCGATGATGCGCTTTGGGTGCTCCTCGACGTCGGCGCGGTCGTCGACGCGGCGGCGCTGCGCCGGCTGCGGGAGCTCGCGCAGCGCAACATCGGGCCCGCGCTGGTGCTGGTGGAGCGCGCGGGCCCGTCGCAGGTCGCCCTGGCACGGATTCCGGAGTTCGTACCGCTGACGTTGCCACCGCCGGATCGCGACGAGCTCGAGGCGCGGCTGCACACGATCGCGGCCGCGCTCGAGGAATCGGGCTGGCGCGACGCGACCGCCCGCCTGTCGGCCGGCGGGCCGGCGATCCTCGACGCCGCGGCGGGCCTGCCTGGCTTCGCCTACGATCGACTGCTCGCCGAGGCCGTGCTCGCGTTCGGACTCGACGTGCCCGCGGTCGTCGGGTACCTCCGCGGCGCGAAGCCGGCGGTCCTGGGCCGCGGCGGCCTGCTCGATCCGATCGCGGTCACCGACGCCGACGAGCTCGGCGGACTCGAACGACTCGAGGCCTGGCTCGCCCTGCGCAAGCGGACGTTCTCGTCCGCCGCCGCGGCGGCCGGCATCGGCCCGGCGCGCGGGTGCCTCCTGGTCGGCGTGCAGGGCTGTGGCAAGAGCCTCGCGGCGCGGGTCTGCGGCCGCACGCTCGAGCTGCCCCTGGTCCGCCTCGATCCGGGTCGCCTCTTCGGCGGCACCGTCGGCGCGAGCGAGGCCAACCTCCGCCAGGCCCTGTCGGACCTCGACCGCATGGCACCCGCCGTGCTCTGGATCGACGAGCTCGACAAGGGCTTCGCCGGGGCCGAGGGCTCGGCGAGCGACGCCGGTACGGCAGCACGCGTGCTCGGCGGTCTGCTGACGTGGCTGCAGGAGCGAACGCAGCCGATCTTCGTGGTGGCGACCGCCAACCGCGTCGATCTCCTGCCGGCGGAGCTGCTGCGGCGCGGCCGATTCGACGAGATCTTCTTCATCGACCTCCCGGACGCCGACGCGCGTGAGCGCATCACGGCGCTGCACTTCCAGCGCACGACCGCGGCGCATCGCCCCGGCGATCCCTGGCCGGCGTTCGCCCGCATCGCCCGGGCCGCCGACGGTTACAGCGGGGCCGAGCTCGCGGCGGCCCTCGCCGAGGCGCGCGTGATCGCCTTCGCCCGGGGTCGGCCGGTCACGGCCGACGATTTCGCGGCCGCGCTCGCGGCCAGCATCCCACTGTCGGTGCTGCGGGCCGAGGATGTCCTCGCGCTGCGCCACTGGGCGAGCGGCCGAGCGCGGCCGGCCTGAACACCGCGGCCCGCTTTCGTCGTACGCTGCCGACGTGATCGAGCTGAGCTTCGCGACCTCGGGACGTCTGTCGACGTCGGGACTCCAACACCTCGTCGTCGTCGCGCCCGCGGGGCGCCTGGGCGCGACCAAGGGCCACCGCGGACCGCCCAAGCTCCCGCCCAAGCTCTTCGATCGCAAGCGGACGAACCTCCTGGCCGAGCTGGTCGCGCAGACCAAGCCCGGCGATCGCGGCGCGCTCGGCTCCACGCTTGCGGAGGATCCGGTGTGGCTGCACGTCGCGGTGCTGCCGAATCACCTGTCGCGCTACAACTCGCCGGCGCGCGCCGACAGCATCCGCCACGCCCTCGAGTCCATGCGCTGGGGCGCCAAGGGCAAGGCGCTCGTCGTTCTGCTGCTCGACGATCCGGCCCACTTCCTCGCCGCGGCCAACGCGATCGCGCGGGCGACCCCGGCGTACTCGGCCCGCGGCGACGTCTCGCACGTGAAGATCCAGATCGCGGCGTTCGGCCCCGACGGAGAGCGCATCCTCCCCGACGCTCGCGTGCGATCGACGATCGAGTACGCCCGCGACGCCGCCGTGCTCGTCGACACACCGCCCTCCGAGCTCCACCCGACCGCGCTGGCGAAGCAGGCCCGGGCATGGTTCGGACGCGGCGTCGAGGTCAGCGAGATCGTCGGCGACGCCCTGCTCGAGCATGGGCTCGGCGGCATCCATGGGGTCGGCCGCGCGGCGACCGAGCCTCCGCGGCTGCTGGTCGCGAGCACCGGCCCCAAGAACGCGGAGCTCCACGTCGCGCTGGTCGGCAAGGGCATCTGCTTCGACACCGGCGGTTTGCACATCAAGGCCCGCGGCATGATGGAGACGATGAAGGCCGACATGGGCGGCGCCGCGGCCGTGCTCGGCGCGTTCCGGGTGCTCGCCGCGGAGGGCCTGCGCTGTCGCCTGTCGCTGCTGCTGTGCATCGCGGAGAACGCCGTCGACGCCCACAGCTACAAGC
Source organism: Nannocystaceae bacterium (assembly GCA_044344875.1). Taxonomy (GTDB): domain Bacteria; phylum Myxococcota_A; class Polyangia; order Nannocystales; family Nannocystaceae; genus Xiheibacterium. Next base: position 26,531 of record JBIJCC010000065.1, on the reverse strand, counting down.
CCGACGACATCCTGCGCATGCACTCGGGCAAGACGGTCGAGATCAACAACACCGACGCCGAAGGTCGGCTACTCCTGGGCGACGGGGTCAGCTGGGCGGCTCGGCAGCTCGGCGCGGACGTCGTCATCGACGCCGCGACGCTCACCGGCGCACAGCTCATCGCCACGGGTCTGGTGCACGCCGCGGTCGTGAGCAACGACGCCGCGCTCGAGGCAATGGCGATCGAAGCGGGCCGCGCCAGCGGCGACCTCGTCCATCCCCTGCCCTTCGCGCCCGAGCTGTACGCCCACGAGTTCCGCAGCCCAGTCGCCGACATGCGCAACTCGGTCGCCAACCGCAACAACGCGCAGTCCAGCTGCGCCGCGCAGTTCGTGTACGCTCATCTCGCCGACGCACCGGGCGCAGCGTCACGCCGGTGGTGCCACATCGACCTCGCCGGCCCCGCGTTCCCGAAGGAGCGCGCGACCGGGTACGGCGTCGCACTCATCGCCGAGATCGTGCGCCGCGTGGCGGGCTGACGCCGCCCGCACGCCGAGCGACGCGGGCGACCGCGTCGTTCGCTACTTCTTGGTGGTCTCGACCAGGCGCGCCACGAGACCGTGGGTGCGCAGGCCGACGTGCCGCTGCGCGAGCGTCGGCAGGCGGCGCGCAGCCTCGTCGCGCAGCATGATCTTGCGGACCACGTCGCGTGCCGACTCGTCGAGCTCGACGAACTCCACGCCCATGCCGGGTGGATCGTCGCTGTAGCGAACGACTCGACCGCGACCCTCGAAGAGGATTGGCTCCTCGGGGAACACCGTGAACCGCAGATCGATGAGCGATCCGATCGGGAGCTTGCTACCGATGTGGACGCAGCAACCGGTCTCGGAGAGATCGCTGACCGGCGTCGTCGTCCGCGGATCGCTCTCGCTGAAGGCCGCGCTCATGGGCACACGCCGGGCGCGTCGTCGATCGCGGTTGTGGTCTGCGGACACGGGCGGGTCGCTCCGGACAATCCTGGCCCGGCGGCGGCACGGACGCAAGGCTCCAGCCACTGAACCTTTGTAGGGGCATCCGTCGCAGCCCGCGCACCGGCCTTCGCCGTACAGTCCGACGCCGTGAGCGACCGCGACGCGAGGTTCCGACGGCTGGCCCCGACCGGAGATCTGTTCGCGCACTTCGGCGTGGCGCTGGAGGCCCCCACGGACCCGTCCCCGCCCCCGACCGTACGGGTGACCACCGGGTGTGCCCACTGCAGCTGGTACGTCGACGTGACGGAGGCCGCGTGTCCGATCTGTGGCCAGGGCCGGACCCCCGCCGTGACGCCGTGAGCCGTTTCGTCGAAATCGCCCTGGGCCTCGGATCCCTCGACGAGGTGACCGCCGCGCTCGCGCGGCTCGGCGTCGCGTTCGAGCGGGCCGAGGATCCGGTCACGCTCCACGGCGGCGTCGAGTGCGGCGACGTCCCCGTCGACGTCCGCGTCGCCGCGGGCGCGTGCGACAGCGTCGAGGACTTCGGCTTCGTCGCCGACGACGCGGGCCTCGCGAATCTCGTGTGCGGCGAGCCCGATCGTGCCCGACTCGAGCGCACGCTCGTCACGCCGCTGCGGGCCGAGCTCGCGCGGGCGCGACTCGTCGCCGACGGCACGCTCGCGGTCGAGCTCCTCGAGGCCCGCGCCGACGGCACGGTCCGCCTGCGCGTCCGCCCACGCTGACGCGTCAGGATCGGAAGCGGACGTGGAAGTGGTGCTGATGGCTCCGCCAATGGCGGATGATGCCGTGCGATCGCCCGCGCCCCCGCGGGTACTGGAACAACTCGTCGAGATCGTCCTCGCTGACCCCGCGCTGCTTCGCGTGCTCGTAGAGCACCTCCTGCAGGCCGTAGTCCATGAAGATGACCTCGACCGCGCCGGTGTCGACGAACGCCTTCACGAGTGCCCACGTGCGCGCCACATCGAGGTTGGTCCGCGTCACCCCGGAGAAGCGCGTGCGGTGTCCGTCGGCGCCGAGCAGCACGTAGCCCACGTCCACGTCGACGCCTGCGCGGTGCGAGAGGTGCGGCTGCAGGGCCCCGCCGCCGCGCTTGCTGATGTCGCCGATGTGCACCTGCGGCGCGCCACGGTGTCGCCGGCGGTACTGATCGACGGCGCGCTCGATGTGGCGGATCGTCGAGGTCGTCCCCCACGCGAGGTGCGGTCGCTTCACGAACACGTGCTCGACGTCGAGTCGCAGCTGGGCGCTGACGTTGGGGCCCTCACCGGTGCGACCGGCGCGGGGCCTGCTGCGTCCGCCGGATCGTCCCGCGGGCTTCGGCGGCGGATCGGGTTCGGCGGGGAGGAACTCCGGCACGACCCCGCCATCGACGACGAGCTGCAGCCGCTGTCCGGCCGCGAGTCGGTTGGGGTCGTCGAGCTTGCCATGCTGCATCCCCACCAGCTCGCTCACCGTCAGGCCGTGGGCGAGCGCGATGCCGCCGGCAGTGTCGCCGGACTTCACCACCACCTCGATCGACTTGCGGATCCGCGGGGCGATCGTCGGGCAGACGCGCAGTCGCTGGCCGACGCGGATCCGGTCGGGATTGGTGAGGTCGGGGTTGAGGCGCAGCAGGTCCGCGCGGCGAACCCCGTAGCGCCCCGCGATCCCGCCGAGGTGCTCGCCGGCGTCGACGACGTGCTCCCAGATCGGGACGCGGTTGTCACAGTCGGCGTGGGCCGGTGCGCGCGTGCGCTCGGGGATCTCACTGCCCGGCGCCTCGCCGTGCTCGTCGCCGTCGTCGGCCGCATCGGCCGCGGCCGCGGACTCGGCCGACCGATCGGCCGGGGTGGCGGCGGCGGTCGGCCGGCGTCCCGCGGCCTCGGCCACGCCGGGCATGAAGGCGACGCACAGCAGGGCGCGTAGCCATGGGCTCGTGGCGATGCGGCGTGTGGGCTGCAACACTCGGTGAGACATCTCCCCACGGGGACGTGGCACGAAGCCCCCGCGGCGGGCAAGAAAGCCGCGATCGGCCCCTGAACATCCCCCGTGCGACTGCCGTCTCAGGTCGACCAACCGGTGGTCCGGATTGTCGGTTGGGCTTGCACCGCGCCGCCAAACGTCGAACCCTCTGGCCACGTGCCCGAGCCGGCACGTCGACACGAAAGTCCCCATGACTTGCACGACCGCCCCGAATTCACGCCTCCTGTCGCTTGCCTCCATCGCCGCCATCGGCCTCGTCGGGCTCGCCTGCGGCGGTGACGATCCCACCGGTGCCATCAGCGTCCGCTACGCCCTCGGCGCCACCAACATGTGCGAAGGGCTCGACATCCAGCGGGTCCGCGTCAACGTCGGCGACGGCACGGAGTCCGCGGAGCAGGACTGCGATCCCGACCAGCCGATCGTGATCGACTCGATCAACGCGGGGAACTACCCGCTGCTCGTCACGGCGATCGATGGCGCCGGCATCACCGTGATGGACAACCTCGGGTCCCCCGAGGACGACGACACCGTCGAGGTCGTCGGCGGCAGCTCCCCCGAGGTGGACGCGATGCTCTCGGCAACGCCGGCGTCGATCGGCGTGAAGTGGTTCAACTCCCTCGACGGCGAGCCGGCAGAGTGCCAGTTCGTGGTCACCAAGACCTTCCAGGTGATCGCCTACGAGAGCAATGGCAACAGCCAGCTGCTCACCCACGACTTCGATTGCGTCAAGCCGCCGGGCTTCGCGATCGTCCCCGACCCCACCCGCGAGATCAACGGCCAAGACCTCGATACCATCCAGGTGCGGCTGCTCGACGAAGACGACAGCCAGCTCACCTCGGTGACGTTCGAGTTCGACCCGCCCGGCCCGGGGCGCCAGGTGGAGCTCACCCTCAACTGCAACGAGGTGAACGGCGAGGTGACGTGCACCGGCGAGTCGAGCGTCGGCGAGGGCGGCGGCGACACCAGTGAGCCGACCTCCGGCGGCGACCCCACGGGCGGCGCGGGCGACTCGAGCAGCGGCTGATCCGACGAAACGTCGTTTCACGCCCGGCCTCCTGCGTCGATGGTGATCCGAGCGCGCTCGGATCACCGCGCGGAGCACCGGGCGTTTGCACATCGTGCGACGGGCCACTACGCTGGAACAGGACGGTCCAGCGCGTTGCAATACACGCGGGCCCCGTCCGTCTGGACGTTCGAGGATGGACACGCGGCACTACACCCAGACCCCCTCGGCGATGCGCGTCGCGTGCGACCTCGTCGACGCGTCGGTGCGGGTGTTGGGCGGCGGGTTCGTGACCCGCGACATGGTCGGCGCGACACTCGACCACTGGCGCGACGGCGAGACCGCCCCCGTCGGGGTGTTGGTGGATCTCCGCGACGTCGCCGGCTACGAGTCGGGCTTCACGGCGATCGCCGCCGAGCTGATCGAGGGCGTGCGGGACTGCGGCGTCCGACGGGTCGCGATCCTCGCCTCGTCCGCCGTACTGCGCACGGCGGCCCGCGCCGTGGCCGAGAAGCTCGGCCCGGACCGGGGCGTGCGCGTGGCCTGCTTCGGCGACGAGCGGGCGGCGAAGCGCTGGCTCGACGGACGCTGACGCGTCAGAACACGGCCGCTGAGGCGTCAGGCGGCCGTTTCGGCCGGCAGGTGAAGGAACTGCACGAGGTGCCCGGCCGGGTCGCGGGCGTAGAACGACGTCGCGCCGTCGCGATGGGTCTTCACTCGCTGCTCGATCCTCGCGCCCAGCGGCGCGCCGCGCCCCTCGACCCACGCCTCCCAGGTCGCGACGTCGTTCGCCGCGGGCACGAAGAAGCCGAGGTGATCGAGGGGCGACGTGCTCTGCTCGACGCTCCGCGACCCGGTCACGCGGTGCAGCGCGAGGTTGTCGGTGCCCGAGCTGAGGTACACGTTGTCCGGATCGGGCTGCCACTGCAGCGCCATCCCGACGACCTCGCGGTAGAACTCGACGGTCGCGTCGAAGTGCGTCGCGGGGATCCACAAGGCCAAGTGCCGCAGCCCGACGAGCGGTGGACGAGTCATCGTGCGAGCTCCCGGTGGCTGCGCCCTTCGACGTCCGCCGTCGTCTGCGGACCGCCGCTGCGCGCCCATCCGATGTCCGTGGCGTTGCCGCTCCAACCGCCACCGTGATCCAGCACGCGCTCGAAGCCCAGCTGTACGAGGACCGCGGCCGCCTTCGCCGATCGACCGCCGGCCTTGCACGCGACGACGATCGTGCGATCCCGCGGCAGCGCCGCGGCGACCTCGTCGGCGAACTTCGGGTTGGGCACCAGCGCGCCGCCTCTGCTCTCGAGCAGCGGGATGTTGTAGGCGCCCGGGGCGTGGCCCGCCTCGAACTCGGGCACCGAGCGCACGTCGAGGAAGACGGCGTCGCTGTCGATGAGTGCGATGGCCTCGGTGCTGCTGATGATTCGCGCGGGCATTCGCGGGGAACATACCACCGGCTCGCAGGCGATCGAGCCACCTCAGCGGGACACGGGCACCGGCGGCAAGGTCCGCCATTGGCTCGCCCACAACCCGCATACGCCGGACGGCCCCGACACAAGCGCCAGATCGAAGGAACCGCGGCCGTCGACCCGCATCGTGGCGGCGCGCAGCACCTGCGTCGACCAGCGCCGAGCGCCGTCGCCGGTCTCGACCTCGAGCTCGCAGGCGTCGCGCTCGCGCGCGGCGCGACCGATCCCGGTGATCGGCCGCCAGCGTCCATCGTCCGCGACGAAGCCCCCCTCGAGCGTGAGCGCCGGGAACTCTGCGCGCTGGACCCACGCGAGCTCGCCGCCGTCGACCAGCAGACTCTGCACGGCGCCGGTCGGCGCGCCCCAGTCACGGACTCCCCAGTGGTGCTGACGGACGCTGCGGGCGTCGACGGGAATCACGTCGTCGCCGACGACCGCGGTGCCGCGCAGCCGCCCGACCTGCACATAGCCCCGCTGCGCCGCGCGTCGAACGGCCCGCACGAGCGCGGGATCCCAGTGGGCCTCGCCGAGTCGCCGCGCGACGAGCTCGGGATCGTCGTCGACGCCGGGCACGAACACCGCACCATCGGCGGTGAACTCGAGCTGGATCTCGCAGCGCCGCGGGCCGCGATCGTCCCCGGGCTCGACCGGATGCAGCTTGCCGGCGTAACGCACGGTCCACCGGGACAGCGGCTGCACGCAGTCGAGCGTGAGGCCGGCGACGTGCCAGCGATCCGCGACCGACTGCGCGACGATCGTCTCGTCGGGCGGGATCCACCACGCCGCGTCCTCGCGCAAGATCATGAGCCACACGCGGTGAGCGGCGCGCCCCGGCAGCCACTCGAGCCGGACGAGTACGCCGAGATCGGGCTGGACCGCCGCGAAGACGTAGTCCTCGGCGAAGCGCCGCCGGCCGTCCCACGCGTGGGTCGCCTCGTCGTGGGCAGCCGGCCGATGACCCGCGTCCTCGCTCCCCAGCAGATCGCGGCGCTTGTGCAGCACCCATCGGGCGAGCGCCGCCTTGACCTGGGTCCGAAGACCGCCCGTGTTCGCGCTGCGCGCTCGCTCGCTCACGCGTCCGCAAGCCTAGCACCGGCCCGCCGAACGGACCGAGGATTCGCGACGGACCCGCCCCTTGCCCCGCGCGCCGCGTCCATGCACGCTATGCCCCCATGCGCGCCCTCCTGCTCGCGTCGATGCTCGCGTCCCTCTTGCCCGCCGGGTGCGACGACGCCCCGAAGGTCGATCCTGCGGAGGCCCAGGCCAAGCTGACCGCCGACCTCAAGTCCGCGGCCGCGTGGACGCGCAACCACAAGCACAAGGACGCCGAGAAGCTCTACAACCAGATCCTCCAGGCCCACCCCGACCAGCCCGAGGCGCTCGCAGGCCTCGCGAGGATCCGGTTCGCCGATACCAAGCCCGACGAGGCGCTCCCGCTGGTCGACAAGTCGATCGCCGCCAAGGGCGACGACCCGGCGGTCCACGCCCTGCGCGGCGAGATCCTCGCCCGCAAGGAGCAGCACGCCGAGGCCGCGTCCGCGTTCGCCAAGGCGTTCGAGCTCGCGCCGGACAAGAGCGAGTACGGCCTGCCCTACGGCGTGCAGCTCAAGAAGGCGAAGAAGTACGACGAGGCCGAGAAGGTCCTGCGCCAGGTCGCCGAGCTCGATCCGATGGCGCAGTTCGTCTACACCGAGCTCGGCGACGTGCTCGCGGCGCAGAACCGCCACGACGACGCGCTGAAGACGTACATGAAGGCGCTGTCGTCGTGGGCCTCGGACAAGATGGCGCACGCCGGCGCGGCGCAGGTCTACGAGGCCAAGGGCGACATCGACCACGCGCTCACCGAGTGGTCGACATACGTGCGGATGGACTGCTGCTCGCCGTACTCCGAGAGCGTCGCGAAGAAGAAGATCGTCGACCTGCAGGCCGCCTCGAACGCCAGGGACGCCGGCGAGGGCGCGACGCCGACCCAGCCGGGCTGAAGGTCGCGTCAGCGCGACAGGGCCGACAGGATCCGGACCCGGGCGGCCATCAGCGCCACGGGTCCGCTGGCCACCGCGCACAGCACCAGGGCGACGGTCCCCGGGATGATCGCGTCGGCGAGGGCGACGTGCGCCGGCAAGTGGTCGATCGGGTAGACGTCGCTCTGCAGCGGGAACCGGTACGCCGAGATGACGGCGCAGTACAGCGCGCCGAGCCCCGTGCCGAGCAGCACGCCGACGAAGCCCGCGAACAGGCCGACGCCCTCGAACACCCAGAACATCGTCCCGTGGTCGGCCCCGACCGCGAGCAGCAACCCGATGTCGTGGTGCTTGCGGCGCACGATGAGCAGCAGGCTCGCCACCAGCGAGGACGCCCCGACGACGCCCATGAGCCCGAGGATCACCGAGACGACCACACGGATCTGCGCGAGCGTCTGCAGCATCTCGGCGTTGGCCTCGAACCAGGTGCTGACGCGGTAGAGGCCCGGGAGGCGCATGGCGAGCTCGTCCGCGACGGCGTCGGCGGTCGTCGGATCGTGCAGCTCGAACTCGATGCCGGTCACGCGCGCCGACTTGAAGAAGAGCGCCTGCGCGGCCGACAGGTGCATCAGCACGAGGTTGCGATCGAGCTCGACGATCCCGGTGCGCAGCTCGTCGAGCACCTCGAACGTCGCGTGACGCGGCATCGCGGTCGTCGCGTCGGTGCGGCCGTCCAGCTCCGCGGGGACGACCACCCGCACGCGATCGCCGAGCTCGACGCCGAGGCTGCGTCGCAGGCTGTGGCCGAGCACGACCCCGGGCAGCGCCCGCGAGTCCGCCGGCCGCAGGCCCGACAGGTCACCGCGGCCGAACGCCTGCGCCAGCGCCGAGAAGTGCTGCGCCTGGGCCGGATCGATGCCCTTGCCGATGACGATCGCCGGGCGCTCCGCGGCCGGCTCCGGCGCGTCGCCCCGGGCCGCGACGGCCGCGGGCAGGCGAGCATCGGCGTCCATCACCACGTCCCACGCCGCGTCGGGATCTCCCGCGGGCGCCGCGGGGGGAATCGCGGCCGCCTGCGCCGACGCGTCGGCGTCGTCGCGGACCACGACCACCATCGAGTAGGCGAACGGCGACGCAGCGGCGAAGCGGGGGTCGCTCGAGATCTCCGCGCCCAACGCCTCGTACTCGGTGAAGTCGAGGCCGTACTTCGTCACGAGCAGGTGGCCGTTGAACCTCGCCACCGTGACCGAGACCTCGTCGAGGAATCCGCTGGTGACCGCAAGCGCCGTCATCAGGCTCGCGCACGACAGCGCGATGCCGATGACCGAGACCGCCATCGCCGCGGGGAACAGCCGCAGGGCCAGCGTCGTCAGCAGGAGCATGCTCGCCCCGGCGAGCACGACGACCAGCCACAGCTGTGAGACCCCACCGAGCAGCAACCCCGCGCTCGCCAGCGTCACGACGAGCGCGAGCACACCGGTGCGCCGCACGCGGGCCGACGCCGGCCGATCGCGGAGCGCGAGCCGCAACGCGACCATCGTCAGCAGCGGCCAGGACAATCCCCGCTGCACCGGCCGGTCGATCCGCTCCGCCATCGCTCACTCGTAGCGCAGGCCCTCGACCGGGCGCAGCTTCGCGGCGCGCAGCGCCGGCGGGATGGTCGCGACGAACGAGATGCCCATCGTCAGCGCCAGCACGGCGCCGATCTGCGCCACGCTCAGCTCCACCGGGAGCCGCTCGATGAAGTACACCTCGGGGTCGAGCGTGTAACCATAGAACTCGACCAGGGCGCACAGCACCAGGCCGAACGCGACGCCGGCGATGGATCCCACCGCGCCGAGCGTCATGCCGGAGAACTGGAAGATCCGCGCGACGCTGGACTCCGTCGCGCCCATCGACATCAAGATCGCGATCTCGGCGGTGCGCCGCACGACCATCGTCCACAGCGCCGCGAGGACGTTGAAGCCAGCGACGGTACTGACCAGGCTGAGGATGATGGTGAGGATCGACTTCTGGGTCCGGATCGACTGGAACAGGTTGGCGTTCAGCTTCTGCCACTCGAGGATCGAGTACTCGTCGTCGCCGATCGTCCCGCGCAGCACGGCCTCGACCCGCGGCGCGTCGTAGGGATCGGCCAGCCGCAGGTCGACCCCCGAGACGATGTCCTTGCCGCGGTACTTGAACCACTGCAGCTCGTGGATGTGCACGTAGACCAGGCGGCTGTCGTACTCCTGGAAGCCGGCGCGGAAGATGCCCGCGATGCGGTAGCGGCGGAACTCGGGGACCTCGGTATGATCGAAGCCAGCACCGGGATCGACGAGCGTGACCACGTCGCCGAGCTCGAGCTCGAGCTCGCGCGCCAGCGTCACGCCGACGAACATCGTCGGAAGGACCTCGTCGGGGACGGCCGCGCGGGCGGTCTGTGGATCGTCGTCCGGCCACGGATCGCCGTCGTCGCCGTCCCAGACGGTCTTGCGGCCGTGGCCGTACTCGACGGTGTCGGGCAGCGATCGCCACCGCGCCAGCGCGGGGCCGTACCAGCCCTCGCCGCGCGGATCGGGCGTGCGCGCGATGACCTCGGGGAGCTTGCCGTCGGGCCGGTCGGGCATCGGCTGCAGCTCGATGTCGCTGGTCAGCGCCGCGATCTCGACCTCGGGTCCACCGCCCGCGTCGAGGTGCGCGTCGAGATCGATCACCTCCGAGGCGGTCGAGGGCTCGATGCCCTTCACCAACACGCTCGCCCGACGCAGCTCGCGGTCGTCGGCCGCCGAGGACTGCGGCGCGAGGGCCATCGCGTAGTAGACGAAGGGACTCGCCCCGATGACGCCATCGACGGTGCGCAGGTAGGCCTCGAAGCGGCGGTACTCCTGGATGCCGAAGGCCCGCGTGACGTTGATGTGCGCGTAGACACCGAGCACGCGGCGCTCGAACTCGTGCTGGAACCCCGTCGCGACCGACTGCACGACGATGAGCGCGGCGACGCCGATCGCGATGCCGACGATCGAGAGACTGGCGAACACGGCGAAGCGGCGGAACACGAGGAGCACCAGCGCCGCCGCGGCGCACAGCGCCGTCGCGATGACGACCGGCGCGCTGCGCAGGCCGTAGTACATGCACGTCAAGCCGAGGATCACGCCGGCGACGGCGAGCAACGCCCGCGCCAGCGACTTGCGCGGCGCGCCCGGCCGCCGGACGATCCGCAGACCCGTGCGGTGCTCGTAGCCGGAGAAGCCGGTGATCCCCCACCACGCGACGAGGCCGAAGAACGTGACGACGCCCGCGCGACCAGCCCACGGCGCCCACGTCGGTCCGTCGGTCCAGAACACCAGGCCGCTGGTGAGCGAGACCAGGAACAGCGCCAGCAAGACCCAGTGCTCGCGCTGCTCGAGGTGCATGGGTACGGCCCGAAGTGGTCCGCGACGTCGTTCGCTGTCGGCCTTCAACTCGTGCCCAGACGGTCGATGACGCTAGCAGTCGCGGCTCCGCCGTGGCAAGGCGACCATGACCGCTGCACGACCCCTGCCCTCGGGTGCCCCTCCCTGGTCGCTCGAGTCCGCCGCCAACGACGGCGGGACGGCCCCGTGGCGGCCCGCAGAGGCCTTCGAAGCCACCGTACTGGGCGATCGACGCACCGGTGGCGACACCTCGACGACGCTCGCCCCCGGGCGGGTCGGGGTCGTCGGCGAGTGCGATCGCGGGGCCCAGACCTTCGCCCGCCTGGTCGCGCGGTGGGGCGACGGCTCGACCTACGATGGCGATCTCTGGCTGGACATCCTCGAGTACCGGGAACTGCGCATGCGCGGGATGAGCGGCGTGGCGCTCGAGCGCGACGGCGCCGCCCGGCTCGCCGAGCTCGAGGCCAAGCTCCGGGCGAAGGACGGCAGCGGTGGGCGACAGTTCACGCGGTTCTCGTGCCGGCGCTCGGCTGCGCTGTCGATCGTCGGCAAGCACGGAGCCGAGGGCGACCCCCGCGACGTCATCGTCGTCGATCTCTCGGCGGGCGGCGCGAAGTTCGAGCTGCTGCGGCCGCTGCCCCTGGTCGAGGGCGCCGAGGTGGCGCTGCACGTCGAGGACGCGGGCGGACCCATCGACATGGTCCTGCCGTCCCGCGTCGTCTGGGTGCGCCGCGGGACCTTCGGCATCATGTTCGCGGGTGCACCGAGAAAGGCCCGCTAGCGTGGCGCGCCGAACGACCCCCGTCCTCGTCGCGCTGGCGCTCCTCGGCCTCACCGGCTGCGCGGGCACCCACGCGCCACCGGGTGCGTCCCCCGTGTCCGCGCGCGAGCGTCGGGTCGTCGTCGGCGACGGCGTCGTCGTGACCGCAACGCGCTGGGACGCGACGCTCGTCGATCTCGCGGCCGCCGGGGCGCCCGGTCCCGATCGCAAGGACGTCCGCGAGCGCCTGTGCGCGCGCCACTGCGACGGCGTGTCGTTCACCGTCGTCGTCGAGGTCGCCGACCGGCCGCGCGACGGCGACGTCTTGCTCGATCCCGATACGTGGTGGTTCCGGGCGGACGGCAAGGCGCCGACGCAGGTCGACGTCGTCGCCGTCGATCGCTATCCGACCGGTGATGGCCGAGCGCACGTGCGCGTGGGCTTCGACGTCCGCTTCGCGCCGACCGGCGCGCCCGCCCGTTCGCTCCGCCTGGGCTCCAAAGCCGCGCTCTCGCGACGCGCCGAGCTCGGGGGCAGCGTCGCTCGCCACGGTGTCGAGCTGCGCTGGTGAACGCTGGCGACCCCGGCGTACTCGCGCGACACCTACACGAAATCGCAGCGATCTCCGAACGTTGAACCTTCGGGCATCCTTGACACGCGACCAGACGCAACGCTACGCTGCGCCGTCCGCTGCTCGGAGCACCGAATGCATCGCCGGCTACTGCCCTACGCCGCCCTGGTCGCAACCGCGTTGTCGCTTGCGCCGCGGACCGTGCAAGCCGGCAAGTACGATCTCGACCTGACACGGCTCGGGACGCAGTCGGGCACCACGCTGACGCAGGACGATGCGGCCTTCCGCACGCTGTCCTCCGAGCTCGGCACCCTGATGGCGCCGCGGCCGGTCGACCCCGCCGACTCCCTGGGCCTCGCCGGCTTCGCGATCTCGGCCGACTTCGGCGTCAACACCATCGGTGGCTCGAACGACTACTGGTCGCGCACGACCCGGGGCGGCGCCGACAACGTCGCGCCCACGATGCAACTCATGGCGCGCAAGGGTCTGTGGCCCGGCATCGAGGTCGGCGCCGGCGCGACGCACCTGTTCGACAGTCGGATGTGGGCGATGTCCGGCTACGGCAAGATCGCGATCCACGAGGGCTTCTATCGCAAGCACCCGATCCCGTCGATCGCGATCCGCGGGAGCTTCAGCCGCCTGCTCGGGGCCAAGGACGTCAACATGACGACCGCCGCCCCGTCGGTGTCGGTCTCGTACGTGTTCGGACTCGGCAAGACCTTCAGCCTCACGCCGTACGCCGGCTACGAGGCGCTCATCATCATCTCGCGCTCGAGCGTGCTCGATGCGACGCCGAACTGCGACGAGTTCGTCGATGACTACAACCAGAGCTGTCCGGGTGTCGACACCGCGGCGAACAACGAGTTCGTCTTCCAGAACGCGGGCGCCATCATCCGCCACCGCCCCTACTTCGGAGCCCGCATGATCTTCTCCGTGATGCGCCTGGGCGTCGAAGCGATGCTCACCCCCGGTGGCAACAAGGCCGGCAAGATCGAGGGTGTGAGCGTCGCCGACAGCTCGCAGTTTCAACAGCAGTACACGTTCTCCGTGGGGCTCGATTTCTAGATGATCATCGCCTGCCCCGAGTGCGAAGGCCCCTTCGAAGTGCGCGATGGCGACATCGCGGAGCTCGTGCAGATCGAGTGTCCGCACTGTCGTTTCCGCATGATCCTCGACTTCGCCGCCGCCAACGATGCGAGCCTCGTCGAGGCGGGCATGCGCATGGCGAGCGGCTTCCGCAGCGCGGCCGACTACCGCCGCGCGGCGGGGGCCCCCTCCGGCATCCGCGTGGCCGAGGCTGCCGAGGTCGTCGCCCCGGCCCCCGAGGTCGTCGCCCCGGCCCCCGAGGTCGTCGCCCCGGCCCCGATCACCGCGCCGGTCCCCGAGGTCGTCGCCCCGGCCCCCGAGCTCGTCGCCCCGGCCCCGATCACCGCGCCCGAGCCGGATCGCGCCCCCGTAGCCCCGGCGGCAGAGCGCGTCTCGCCGCCGACCGCGGTCCCCGTCGCGCCGCCGGCCAGCGTGCCGGCCCCGGTCGCACCGCCCGCGGCGACGACCGCCCCCGCTGCGCCGCGCCCGATCGTCCCCATCGGGCTCGACGAAGACGACGACGCCTCCGAGACGATCGTCCGCACACCCGCGGTCGGTCGCCCCACCGTGATCGGCATGGCCCCGCCGCCAGCCCGCACCGAGGTCCGCGCCGCCGAGGCCGAGACCGAGCCCGCCCGCAGCCGTGCCGATGCGCTCGCGCAGGCCGGCGTGCCCGAGCCGATCGACGCGCCGCCGCCACGCGCCGAGGCCCCGGCCGCACGTCCGGCGCCGCGGCCGACCCCCGTCACTCCGCCCCGCGAGCCCGCGACCACGCCCGCCGCGGCCACGCCCCGGCCTCGGCCCGCCCGCATCGAGGCGCCAGCGCCCATCGAGGAGGCCGCGGAGCCCGAGCCGCGCCGCTCGGGCGCCTTCGGCACCGTCGTCCTCATGATCCTGTTGCTCGCCGCCGTCGGCCTCACCGCGGCGAGCATCGTCCGGAAGAACACGCCGGACCCGCGCCCGCTGCTCGAGGACCTCTACCGCCAGTACGTCGCGCCGTGAGACGCTGGGTCGATGGGGGCTGACCCCGCCGACGAGCCACGCCCCACGACGCTCGATCCGCTCGCGATCGCCTCGCGGCTCGGCGCCCTACCCGATCGCACGATGCGGGCGGCTCGGCTCGCGGGGTGGATCATGGAGGCGGACCCCGGCGATGCGGCGTGGCTGCTCGACGTGCTCGCGACCGCGGGGCGCAGCGGTGGACCGCCGTTCTTCGTCGGGCTGCTCGCCGTGGTCGACATGCTCGGCTCGGATCGCCTGCCCTACGAAACACGGGCCGCGATTCATGCCGCCGCGGTCGCGCGGGGGCTCGAGGCGTGCCGATCGCTGCTGTTCGTCGCCGAGGCGCCGGGCGATGCGAAGGCCGCCGCACCGCGCCCGCTCGTGCCGGGCACGCGGCCACTGACCCTCGGTGAGCGCAAGTCGCTCGCCCGCTCGTGGCGCCGCGACGTGTTGCTGCGCCTGCTCACCGACCCCCACGCCGACGTCGTCGCGCTGCTGCTCGCCAATCCACACGTCACCGAGGACGACGTCCTGCGCATCGCCACCGCGCGGCGCAGCTCGGCGGAGGTGCTGGGGCTGCTGCATCGGTCGCCGCGGTGGAGCCTCAGCCCGCGCGTCCGCGTCGCGCTGGTCCGCAACCCTCGGTTCCCGCTGCCGCTCGCGCTGCAGCTCGTCGGTCTGCTCGACGCGGTCGAGATCCGCGAACTCGCCCACGACACCCGTCTGCCGCCGGCCCTCCGCGCCGCGATGCGGCGCCGCGTCCAGCCCGGGATGTGAGCGCTGGGCTCAGCCCTTGTGATCGGGCGCGCCCTTGGGCGTCACGTCGATCTCCGGTCGGTCATCGCGATCGATCGCCCGCTCGGCCGCGGCGGCCTGCTTGTCGTCCTCCATCGACTTCATCTCTTTCTTGAAGCCGCGGAGCATCTTCCCGATGCCCTCGCCGAGCGCGGGCAGCTTCGAAGGTCCGAAGATGAGCAGCACCACCAACAAGATGATGAGCACCTCGGGAAGGCCGACCCCAAAGCCGAGCACGGTGTGCATGGCGGAAAGGTAGTCGGCTTTGCCGACCAATGCTAGCGTGGCGCCGATGCTGGCTCCGCCGCACCTCGCGCAAAGGACGCGTCGGTGGGCTGCACGGATGACGTGCGATGGCCGTCGTTGGCGCTTCGCCGCCGCCGCCGTCCTGTGCGCCTCCATGCTGTCCAGCAGCACGCCGGTGGCTGCGGCCCCCGACGCGGGGTCGGCCGCGGAGGACGGCCGCAGACGCGTTCGCGGTGATCGGGCCGAACGCGCGTCGATCCACGCCGCGTGGACGCCACCGGCCTACGACCCGGATCGTGAGGATCGCAGCGCGCTCGCGGCCTTCGAGGCCGAGATGCTCGACCGGCCCCAGACGATCGTCTCGGCCCCGCCCGAGCCGTGGATGAAGAAGCTCGCCCTGCCCGATCTTCCGGTGCGGTGGAACCGGGGCCTGGTCGAGTACCTGCGCTACTTCACCAAGGATCCGCGCGGGATCTCGATGATGAAGGCGTGGCTGCGGCGAGCCGGCCGCTACGAGGCGATGGTCCGCAAGATCCTCCGGGCCCACGACGTCCCCGAGGGCCTCGTCTGGGTGGTGATGGCCGAGAGCGGCTTCAACCCGCGGGTCCGCTCGGCGGCCGGCGCCGCAGGGCCTTGGCAATTCATGGAGGGGACGGGCGGCGTCTACGGGCTGACCAAGACCTACTGGATCGACTGGCGCTACGACATCGAGCGTTCGAGCGTCGCGGCGGCGAGCTACCTGGCGGATCTGCGGGTGCGGTTCGGCTCGTGGGAGCTGGCCTTGGCCGCCTACAACGCCGGCTACGGCCTCGTAACGACGGCGATCGAGCGGCACAACACCAACAACTTCTGGGCGCTCGCCGAGATCGAGAGCGGGCTGCCCCACGCCACGGTGAACTACGTGCCGAAGATCGTCGCCGCGGCGATCGTCGCCCGCAACCGCGAGGCCTTGGGCTTCTCCGCCGCGGACGTCGAGCCGTTGCCCGCCGTCGACTGGGTCGAGGTCGAGGTCGATCACTCGACCTCCCTCGCCGAGATCGCCCGGCTCGGCGAGGTCGATGCGGACCTCGTCGCCGAGCTCAACGCCCATCTCCTGCGGGGGCGGACCCCGCCGCGCACGACCACGCGCGTTCGCCTGCCCAAGGCCGCGTCGGAGCGCTTCGTCCGGGCCCGCCGCGAGATCGAGTCGACGTGGGCCGACGAGACCACCCACGTCGCCCGCGAGGGTGAGCGCCTCGCGGCGATCGCCGCGAAGTACGGCATGACCGAGAAGGAGCTGCGCAAGCGCAACGGCATCCGCGACGCGGCCGAAGTCACCGCGGGGGTGGTGCTCGTCGTCGACGCCGGGGCCGCAAGCCCGAGCGACGTCGAGTCGATCCGGCCGCTCGCCGCCGTGCCGCGGCTCGAAATCGGCGATGGTCAGCGTCTGGTCTTCGTCGAGGTCACGCGGGCGACCACCTCCGCCGCGCTCGCGCGCAGCTTCGGGACGCCGTGGGACCGCATCGTGGCATGGAACGACCTCGATCCCCACGCGCGCCTGCAGCCGGGGCAACTGCTGCAGATCCTCGTCCCGGAGCGATTCGACGCGGCCGCGCACGGCATCGTCGTCCACGAGCTCGGCGACGTGCAGCACGTGCTGCGGGGGTCGAGGGAGCACATCGAGGCCAGCCTCGCCCGGCGTGGCCTCGCCCGGCGCGCGGTGAAGGCCCGGCGCGGCGACACGCTCGAGTCGATCGGTCGGCGCTTCGATCTCACCACCGGCGACCTCGCGCGGATCAACGGCTACGCCCGCGATCACGCGGTCGAGTCCGGTGAGTTGGTCATCGTCTACGTCGACGCGCAGCGCCGCAAGGGCACGCTCGACGCTCCGCCACCGCGGGGCAGCGTGCTCGACGATCACGACGACGACGACACCGCGCTCGAGCACGACGCCTCCGAGGGCGGCGCGGCCCAACCCGACGCCGACGGGCGCGACGCCGAGGCGACCCCCGCCGAGACCAAGCCCAAATCCAAGGCGAAGTCGGGCGCCAAGGGCACCGGCAAGCCGTCGCGGCCGCGGCACGAACCGTCGACCCCCAGCTCGAGCCGCGTGCCGGGTCGGCGGTCCCCATGACGCTCGTCGACGTCGAGCAGGCGCAGCTGCTCGCCCTCGCCCATGCGGGGGCGCGCGCGATCGAGGAGCTCGCGGTGCACGAGGCAGGCGGGCGCATCGCCGCCGCGCCGGTGTCGGCGGCGATCGATCTGCCCGGCCGCGACGTGAGCATCATGGACGGCTACGCCTGCGCCGTCGCGACGGCGCGCGCCGGCTCGGCCCGCGTCGTGGGCGAGAGTGCGGCCGGCCACCCGTGGTCCGGCACGCTCGAGCCCGGCGATGCCGTCCGGATCTCGACCGGCGCCGTGGTGCCACGGGGCGCCGAGGTCGTGATCGCCCAGGAGGACGCCACGCGCGACGGTGACGCGGTGCGGTTCGATCCCGAGGTGGCGGCGGCCGCGGTCGCCCAGCGGCACATCCGGCCCGCGGGCTCCGATGTCCGACGCGGCGACGTGCTCGTCGACGAGGGCCAGCACCTCGGGCCCACCGAGATCGCGCTGCTCGCCGGTGCGGGTGCGTCCCGCGTGTCGGTGCACCGGCGTCCGCGTCTCGCGATTCTCTCCACCGGCGACGAACTGCTGCCCGTCGGCGCAGCCGCACGCGAGGGTCACCTCGTCGACACCAACGGGCCGATGCTGGCGGCGCTGGGTGTCGCCGCGGGGGCGGACGTCGTGTCGTGCCGCACCGTCGGCGACGATCCCGTGGCGCTGCTCGCCGCGCTCGATCACGCGATCGCGAGCGCCGACGTGGTGCTCACCACGGGCGGCGCTTCGGTCGGCGATCACGATCACGTGCGCCGCGCGGCGGAACGCGATGGCTTCGAAGTCCTGGTCTGGGGGGTCGCGATGCGGCCGGGCAAGCCGACTGGCATCGTGCGTACGGCGGGCGGTCTGTGGTTCGCGTTGCCGGGCAACCCCGCGAGCACGTTCGTCGCCTACGAGCTCTTCGCCCGGCCGGCGCTGCGCCGGATGCTCGGCGTGCGCGGCGATCCGCGGCGACCGCTGCGGCCGATGACCGCCGGTGGCGTCTTCCTCGGCGAACGAACGCGCGAGCACTGGGTCCGCGCCCGCACGTCCGGCGACATCGTCTCGCCGCTGCCCGATCAGCTCTCGGGCAACCTGCGCTCGCTCGCGGGCGCCGACGCCCTCGTCCGGGTGCCACCCGGGGTCGGCGCGATCGAGGCGGGGGCCCCCTGCGACGTGCTGTTCCTCGACGCCCATGCCCACGCCCACGAGCGCGCGCCGTGACCGACTCGCCCACGACCGTCGAGTGGATCGTCGGTGCCGAGGACGTCGGCGAGCGGGCCGATGTCGTGCTCGGCCGCCGCGTGCCCGGGCTCTCGCGCCGCGTCGCGCGATCGCTCGCGCGCACCGGGGCCCTGCGCATCGACGCCGCGCCCGCGATCGCATCCACGCGCGTGGCGATCGGGCAACGCCTCGAGCTCGCCGTCGCACCGACGTCGGGCGACGCAGCGGAGCTGCGGGTGCTCGCCGTCACGGCGGACTTCGTCTACGTCGACAAGCCCGCCGGCGTGCACACGCACCGTCTGCGGCCGGGTGGACCCGACGCCCTCGCCGACGCCGTCGCTGCGCGCTTCCCCGAGTGCGCCAGTGCGAGCCCCGATCCCCGCGAGGGCGGCGCGATCCATCGACTCGATCGGATGACGACGGGCGTGACCGCGTTCGCGCGGAGCCCGGAGGCATGGCGACGCGGACGCGCCGCCATGGCCGACCCACGGGCCAGGAAAATCTATGTCGCGTTGGTGTGCTCCGCCCATCCGATGCGGTGGCCCCCGCACGCGGGGGTCACCGCCGAGCCGACCACCGAGACGTGGTGGGAACTCGAGGGTCTGCCGGTTCCGCAATCGCCATCACTCGTGCGGCTCGATCTGCCGCTCGGTCGTGGGGCCGATCGACAGTCCGTCGCGGTGCGAACCGGGGGTCGCCCGACGCACTGCAACGTCGTCCCCCTCGCCGTGTCCCCGGATCCGGTCACGGATCCGGTCACGGATCCGGTCACGGATCCGGTCACGGCGGAGGCCAAGGGCCGTGGCCTCGTCGCGGTGGCGCTGGGTCGCGGCCATCGCCACCAGATCCGGGTGCACCTCGCGTGGCTCGGTATGCCGATCGAGGGCGACGCGCGGTACGGCGGGAGCCCGGCGCCGGGCGTGCAGCCCTCGCTCGCGCTGCACTGCATCGCGCTCGATCTGTCGGCCTGCACCGCGCCCGACGGGCTCGGGAGCTGTGCAGGCGAGCAGCGCGTCTGCGCCGGGTTGCCGGCGGCCCTCGAGGCGCGCGTGCGCGAGCTGCAGTTGCGCCCTTGGGCGCGCGATGCTCCCCCGTGGTAGGATCGCCTCCGGTCCGCGAATGCAGCTGAGATACTTCGGTCACACGGACACGGGCCTGTCCCGCGACCACAACGAGGACGCCCATCTGGCCGATCCCGACCTCGGTCTCTTCGTCGTCGCCGACGGCGTCGGCGGCCGGGCCAAGGGCGAGGTCGCCTCCCAGGAGACCGTCGAGCTGGTCTGGGAGTGGGTGAAGCGCCACGAGGCGACGGTCCGCGAGGCGGCCACCGCCGATCCGAGCGCGCGTGCGGGCCAGTTGTGCCAGATCGTGCGCGGCGCGATCCAGAACGCCTGCTACATGGTCCACACCATGGGCCAGCTCGATCCCGATCAGCGCGGGATGAGCACGACGGCGTCGGTGCTGCTGGTGTGCGGCGGCCTCGGCATCATCGGCCAGGTCGGCGACTCGCGGGTCTACCTGGTGCGCCAGGGCATGGTCGAGCAGATCACCGAGGACCACACCCTCATCAACTATCAGCTCAAGCACGGGATGATCACACCCGAGCAGGCCGCCAAGTCGCGCGCCCGCAACGTGATCACCCGCGCCGTCGGCCACAAGGACTACGTCGAGGTCGACACGATGCCGGTGCCGCTGTTCGGCGGCGACCGCTTCGTGCTCTGCTCCGACGGCTTCCACGGCTACGTCGAGTCGATGGACGAGATGCGCTACTTCCTCAACCTCGAGGTCGAGGACGCCGTCCTCGAGTCCATCCGCTTCGCGAACGCGAAGGGCGGGAAGGACAACATCACGACGTTGTTGGTGGAGATCGAGAGATAGCGGGGGATATGAGGAGCGAAGCTCCTCACCCCCCGCTCCGTGCCCGTGCCCGTGCCCGTGCCCGGATCCGTGCCCGTGCCCGGCTCCCCCTACTCCGCCGCGTACGCCTCGATCGGCGGACAACTACAAACCAGATTCCGATCCCCCCACGCGTTGTCGATCCGCGCGACGGTCGGCCAGTACTTGTGCGCGTGCACCCACGCCGCCGGCCACGCCGCCTGCTCCCGCGTGTACGGGTGCGACCACGTCTCCGACGTCACCGCCGCGGCCGTGTGCGGCGCGTTCTTCAGCGGGTTGTCGTCGCGCGGCCACTCCCCGCGCTCGACCTTCGCGATCTCCCCGCGGATCGCCAGCAGCGCGTCGCAGAGCCGATCGAGCTCGGCCCGCGACTCGCTCTCGGTGGGCTCGATCATCAGCGTGCCCGCGACCGGGAACGACATCGTCGGCGCATGGAATCCATAGTCCATCAGCCGCTTCGCCACGTCCTCGGCCTCGATCCCGCAGCTGGCCTTGAACGGTCGCAGATCGACGATGAACTCGTGGGCGACCATGCCGCCCTCGCCGCGGTAGAGGATCGAGAACTCGTCGGCCAGGCGATGGGCCATGTAGTTCGCGTTCAGGATCGCGACCTCGGTCGCGCGCCGCAGCCCCGCGCTGCCCATCAGGGCGATGTAGACCCACGAGATCGGCAGGATGCTCGCGCTGCCCCACGGCGCCGCGGACACCGGCCCGATCGCCTTCGCGCCGCCGCTCTGCACCACCGGGTGACCCGGTAGGTACGGCGCGAGGTGGGCCTTCACTCCGATCGGGCCCATGCCGGGACCGCCGCCGCCGTGGGGGATGCAGAACGTCTTGTGCAGGTTGAGGTGACAGACGTCGGCCCCATAGTCGCCGGGCCGGCACAGACCGACCTGCGCGTTCATGTTGGCGCCGTCGAGGTAGACCTGACCGCCGTGCTCGTGGACGATCTCGCAGATCTCGCGGATCGACGCCTCGAACACCCCGTGCGTCGACGGATAGGTGACCATCAACGCGGCGAGCTTGTCGGCGTTGGCCGCTGCCTTCTTGCGTAGATCGGCCACGTCGACGTTCCCGCGCTCGTCGCAGGCGACGATGACCACGTGCATGCCGGCCATCACGGCGCTGGCAGGGTTGGTCCCGTGGGCCGACACCGGGATCAGACACACGTTGCGGTCCGCCTGGCCGCGCGCGCGGTGGTGGGCCCGGATCACGAGCAGCCCGGTGTACTCGCCCTGGCTGCCCGCGTTGGGCTGCAGCGACACGGCGTCGAAGCCGGTGATGTTGCCCAGCCAGCCCTCGAGCTCGCCGATCATCTCGTGGTAGCCGCGGGCCTGATCCGCCGGCACGAACGGGTGCAGCGCTGCGAAGCCCGGCCACGACACCGGCACCATCTCCGAGGTCGCGTTGAGCTTCATCGTGCACGAGCCCAGCGAGATCATCGACGTCGTCAGCGACAGGTCGCGGGCCTCGAGCCGCCGGATGTAGCGCAGCATCTCGTGCTCGCCGTGGTGGCGGTTGAACACCGGGTGGGTGAGGTACGCGCTGGTGCGGACGAACGGCGCGGACAGGCCCTGTTCGAGCGCAGCGCCGTGCTTGTCGAGCTCGCCCTCGGGCACGCCGAACGCCCCGAGGATCGCCCGGAGATCGCCCTCGGTGACGGTCTCGTCGAGGGCGATGGCCACGGTCGCGTCGTCGACACGGCGCAGGTTGATGCCCCGACCGAGCGCCGCCGCGACGACGTCGGCCGCCTTCCCGCCGGCCGGGCGCACCGTGATCGTGTCGAAGAACTCGCCGGCGCCGACGCCGTGGCCGTGGGCCGACAGCGACGCCGCGAGCAGGCGCGCCGCCCCGTGGACGCGCGCAGCGATGCGGCGCAGGCCGTCGGGGCCGTGGTAGACGGCGTACATGCTCGCCATCACGGCGAGCAGCACCTGCGCGGTGCAGATGTTGCTCGTCGCCTTCTCGCGGCGGATGTGCTGCTCGCGGGTCTGCATCGACATGCGCAGCGCCTGCTTGCCAGCGGCATCGCGCGACACGCCGATCAGTCGGCCCGGGAGCTGCCGACGGTGCTCGTCGCGGGTGGCGAGGAACGCGGCGTGCGGGCCACCGAAGCCCATCGGCACGCCGAAGCGCTGCGCCGAGCCGATCGCGATGTCGGCCCCGAACTCGCCGGGCGGCCGCAGCAGCGTCAGCGCCAGGAGATCCGTCGCGACCACCGCGAGGCCGCCGGCGGCGTGGATGCGATCCACCACCGGCGCGAGATCGCGGATGCGACCGTCGGTGTCGGGGTACTGCAGCAGCGCGCCGAACGGGCGCAGCGCCGCGAGGTCGTGCGTATCGGGATCGCCGACGACGATCTCGAGCCCCAACGCCTCGGCACGGGTGTGGAGCACCGCGATCGTCTGCGGGTGGCAGTTCGCGGCGACGAAGAAGGTGTGGCGCGACTCGCCGATGAGCCGGTGGGCCATCGCCATCGCCTCGGCCGCGGCGGTCGCCTCGTCGAGCAGCGACGCGTTCGCCAGCGGCATCGCGGTGAGGTCGGACACCGCGGTCTGGAAGTTGAGCAGCGCCTCGAGCCGCCCCTGGGCGATCTCCGCCTGGTACGGCGTGTACGCGGTGTACCAGCCCGGGTTCTGCAGGATGTTGCGCTCGATGACGCCGGGCACGATGCAGCCGTGGTAGCCGAGGCCGAGGAACGATCGCAGCACGGTGTTGCGACCCGCCCGCTCCGCGAGCGCCCCGAGCAACTCGTGCTCGCCGCGGGGCGGGCCGATGTCGAGGGAGCCCGCGAGGCGGATCGACGCCGGGATGGTGCGATCGACGAGCGCCGCGAGATCGGGCAGGCCGAGCGTCTGCAGCATCGCGTGGATCTCGGCCTCATCGGGGCCGAGGTGGCGACGGACGAAGGTATCGGTGGGGCGGAGGAACTCGCTGGGCGTGGCAGCCATGTCGACGCGACGACCATACCGCGGCCGCTCTGCGCGACACCCCCCGGCAGTCGTGCCCTGGCACACGCGCGCCGGCCGACGGCCGTCCGCCTGCGCGGGTGCTTCGCGTCACGCGGCGCGGACCGGGAGCGCCGGGGCCCACGAGCTGGGCTCGGCCGCGCCACAGACGCGATTGCGTCCCTGCCGCTTGGCCTCGTAGAGCGCACGGTCGGCGGCGCGATAGAGCTGCACCGCGACCGCGTCGGGATCGACCGCTCCCTGCGTGGGACCGAGGATCCACGCCGCCCCCAACGAGACCGTGAAGTTCCGCGTCTCGCCGTCGGGGCACGCCTGCTGGACCGCCGCGACCGCCTCGCGCAGCTGCTCGACCGCCGCGAGCGCCTCGGCGCCGTGGCGTCCGGGGATCACCACGCCGAACTCTTCTCCTCCGACGCGACAGACCAGCGCTCCGGCGACGGCGGCGGCGCGCAGCGCTCCCGCGGCGGCGCGCAGCACGACGTCGCCGAAGTCGTGCCCCCAGGTGTCGTTGACCGACTTGAACTTGTCGAGGTCACCCATGACGAAGGTGATCGATCCCCCGTCGCGGGCGAGCCGTGTGAGCTCGTAGTTGAGGCGCCCCGACAGCGCGCGACGGTTGGGCAGGCCGGTCAGCGCGTCGGTGACCGAGAGCTGCTCGAGCTCGCGGTTGCGCGCCGCGAGTTCCTTGCTCAGCGCCTCGGTGTCGGCGAGCGCCCGCTCGAGGCGCCGCACGACCTCCTCGTAGGTGAGGTTGAGCTCGACCAGTCCTGCGTTCGCGGCGGCGAGGATCTCCTCCATCGGCGGCTGCCGACCGACGCGGAAGCCGAGTTCCTTGCCGACCTCGTCGACGCGCGTGGACAAGGTGGACAGCAGGGCATCGACCGCGTCGGCCTCCATCCCCACTTCGCGAGCGAGGCCCGCCCGCGCAGCGCCCAACGCCGCGCGCTTGTCGTCGCAGCGCAGCACCTGGGCCAGCAGCTCGGCCTGCCCGGCGAGCATGCAGCGGTTGCGGTGCTCCGCAGGGGCGCGGGCCGGGTGGTGGTGGTGGCGCATCGGCGCGGCGAGCTCCGCCGGCAGCGACCACGCCTGGATCAGGGCATCGGCGACGTCGTCGTGGGCGATGCCGAAGCACTCGGTCTCGAGCCGTCGGCGATCCTCGGCCATCCGCCCGCGCACGGCCATCCACTGCTCGGCCCGCTCGGGTGCGGTCTGCATGAGCGCGACGACCCCGAGGTCCTGCAGCAGGCCGAAGGTGAACGCCTCGATGGGATCGACCTCCGCCGCGCGGAAGTGTTCGGCGAGTGTCCGCGCGGCAACGGCCCGGCGCAGGGAGTCCTCCCAGAATCCATCGAGATCGAACTTGCCCATGCCCCCGCGCACGCAGTTCTGCACCGCGACGCACAGGGCGAGGTTGCGCAGTGAACGATTGCCGAGCATCGCGACGGCGCGATCGACCGTCGCGATCCGGGCGCCGCGGCTGTACATGCTCGAGTTGACCATCCGCAGCAGCTGCACCGAGAGCCCGGCGTCGCTGCTCACGGCCCGTGCCAGGGCGCTCACCGGCACGCTCGGATCGGAGGCGGCCTGGATCACCCGCGCGAGGGCCTGCGGCGGCGATGGGAGCCGAAGTGTGCTGGCCTGGAGCGGCTGCATGTACATCGGTATTTCGGAATGTCGCCCGCTCCGCTTGAGGCCGGGGCTGGGACACCCACGTGGTAGGATGGTCCGCCCGTGGCGCGTCCTCGACCGTCTGCCCCGTCTGCCTTCGTGCGCCGCATCGCAGCCGGGGTTTGGCGCCGGGCCGCGGCACGCCTGGATGCGTGGCGTGCCCCCGAACCGGTGCGGGAGCGGCCCTGGGCGACGGCCGCACCGACCACGGCGATCGACGTGATCCCGCGCGCGGGCCCGACATGGACCGAGCACGCCTGCCACCACATCGATCGCTGGATCGCCCGCCTGGTCGGCGCGGACACCGTTCAGGGGGCCCGCGACGTTCGCCGGGTCCGCACCGCAGTCCGGCGCCTGCGCACGATCGTCGCGGCCGTCGCGGGGCACGGGGCGACCGCGCACCGCGACCTCGACCGCGCGCTGCGACGCGTGGCGAAACGCCTCGGTGCGGTGCGCGACCTCGACGTGGCGATCGCCTGCCTCGACGCGCGGCGTCGGGACTGCGACGCGGACCTCGAGCTCGCGGCGATCGACGAGCTCGCGGCGAAGCTCCTGCGGCAGCGGGAGCATGCCCTGGCCCGCGCAAAGCGGCGGCTGCGGGCCGACACGATCGCGACGGTCGTCGCGGAGCTGCGGCTGTTCGTGGCCTCGGCGATCACGGACCGCGACGGCCCGACTCTCGCGGCGCAGTGGTGGGGAACGGCGTTCGATCGACTGCGCGCCGCCGTCAACGGGCTGGCCAACGCCAATCTCGACCAGAACGACGATGGGCACGACCTCGAGGGACTGCATCGCGTTCGCATCGCAGCCCGAACCCTGCGCCATGGCATCGGCTTCTTCGATGGGGTCCTGCCCCCCGAGGCCCAGGCCTGGCCCGATCGGGTGGGCGCCCTACAACGGTGCCTCGGCGAGCACCGCGACGCTGCGCTGTTCCACGCGCGACTCGTTCGTCGGATCGACCGAGCGACCGCGCGCGGCCGCCTGGCCCTGTCACGCGGCCTCGATCGGGGCCGCGCCGCCGCGGCGCTCGCCGAACGCGGGGCGTGGGCGGCGAGTCGAGTGACGCTCGACGACGTCGAGGCCGACCTCGGCAGGCCCGTGCTCGGCCGCTCAGTTCCGTGACAGCCCAGCGCGTGCCGCCAGCTCGCCCACCGGCAGGCCCCCGGGTCGCAGCGGCCGGGTCGGAGCATCGCCCATCCGCGCGCCGGGCACATTCGCGTCGTCGGCCGCGGCAGAGGGCGCCGACGGGGACGCCGACGCCGACCAGGGCATGTCGAGCCAGCCCCGCGAGAGCGCGAACGTCACGGTCGCGCCTAGTCAGGCGTCACGGGAGTCCTTGGAAAAATCCTGCGTCTGTGATCTAACGTGGCGATGGGCCGCCCCAAAGCCGAACTAAAACTGACGCAGGATGAGGTCGCCGAGCTCGAACGCTTGAGTC
>JBIJCC010000211.1:0-5515 GCA_044344875.1 Nannocystaceae bacterium | reverse complement strand
CCGGTCCGACGATCGTCGGCTTCCCGAAGCGGGTGGCGCTCCCGGAGTCCGCCCGCGGCAAGCTCGCCCTCGACGGCTTCAAGCCGTCGCCCGACGACGTGCCCGTCCCGCGCGAGCCGAAGTCGCCCCTCTTCCTCAAGCAGCTCGACCGCGAGTATCGCCTCGTGCTCGAGCCACCGCCGAAGCACCCGACGCTGAGCTACGCGTCGTCGCTCTTCGCGAGCGAGTCGGCGCTGCCGACCCATGCGATCGGCGACCTGGGCACCCGCGCGCAGGAGACTGCCGACCAAGACCCGAACGCCCGCTTCGGGATCTTCGGGCACACCGACTCGAGCGACGACGCCGACGCGAACAAACTTCTCGCGGACCGGCGCGCGCAGGCGGTATTCGGGATCCTGACCGGCGACTGGGACCTGTTCCTCTCCGCGGTCGAGCAAGACGACCTCGACCTCGCCGCCCATCAGATGATGCTTCGTGTCCTCGGCTGCAACCCCACCGCGATCGACGGCGAGCCCGGCGACCAGACTTCCCTGGCAGTGGACGCGTTCCGGCGGGCGTACAACGCGAACACCTGGCACGACGAGGGACGCGCCCGCGCCTATGGAGACCTGGCAGCGGGCGATGCACTCGACGCGCCGACGAAGCAGGCTCTCCTCGACGCGTACCATACCGAGCTCTCCTTCAAGCTCAGCCCCAGCCGCTTCATCGGACCCAAGCACATGGGCTGCGGTGAGTTCAACCCGCTCACCGACGAGGACCGCGACAACCGCCGGGTCACCCTCGCCATCTACGGCGACGATGCGCCCTCCGACGCCGACTTCCCCTGCAAGCACGGCGACGCCGGTGCCTGCCAGATCGACCACGGCGGCCGTTTCACCTGCAAGTTCTACCGCGAGCGCCTGCGCGACGAGGACGTCGAGCACGAACTCACCCCCTTCTGGGACTTCGACTGGATGCGCACGCTCTCGGGCAAGACCCACCTGAGCGCGCTGACGCACCTCCCCGACACCAACGACGCGACGATCGTGGTGCGACTCGTCGAGGGAGGCGGCCAGCCCGACGACGACGACGGCGTCGGAGCGCCGCCGTCGATCGGCGAGGTGGTGGCTGAACTGCCGGGACTCATCCGATCAGGCGTCGCCTATGCGCTGTGGGATCACGGGCCGGACTACGATCCGTTGGACGATACCCACTGGTTCCGTCGCCCCGGCGACACCGAGGCCGACAACCTGTGGCTTGCGCCGTATCGGCCGCCGGTGTTCTCCGTCGAGAGCGCGGGGGCGTGGGGGTTCTCGAGCGGGCCCGGAGTGGGAATCGAGCGGCTGCAATGCCACCGTCCCGCGGCAGGGACTGCGGTCGCAAGGCTCGCGAACGGAAAGGTCGTGATGGTCCGGGGGATCGACCTGTCGTCGCAGGCGACGTCGCTGCGCGTCGCAGGCATCGGGGTCTCCGGGACGCGCGTGCTGGGGGCGGACGTGGCCGTTCCCGACGTATCGCAGGAGGGGGCGGGTAACGATGGCTGACCCAATCGAGTACGAGTTTGCACGCATCGACTCGAAGGAGGAGATCGTCGTCTATCTCGAGCGGCTGAGTGAGCCGATGTCGCTCAAAGAACTCGCTGATGTCCTGCACATGCCGATGGTGCAGATTCTCCTCAGCATGACCCTGCCGCACAACAAGAAGTTCGAGCGCGAGATGTACAAGATGGTACGCGCTCGCATGTACGACCCCGAGAGTCCCAATCCTCCGATCGTCGACATGCTAGAAGACGACGATCCAGACCTGACTCTGCGAACCCAGAAAATCATCGAGGTGTACTACGCCTATTCCGCCTTCGATGAAGGCGAGGCTGGGGACGCCATCTTCTGGGGGCTCCCCGCGATGAACCTCTACCTACCGCGTAGCAAACACGTGGAGAGCCAGGTCAAGCTGCTTTACGCGCGTGGGACGAGCCGAGACCGGATCTTCACCGTGGAGCGGCTCGACTCCATCGTGGGTGGGATCGCGCCGCTGCGATCCGCCGTCAAGGCACTCGAGACGAGAATCGACGAGCGCACTGCAAAGCTGGGCGAGCAGAACTCCTTCACCACGCTGGCCGGAGGGGTGGCGATGCTGCGGAGCACCCTCGATCTCCAGAGCAGGCACTGGGAGGCGGAGCGACGGGCTGAGCGGCTCTCTGATTCCGAGTTCGGCGTCCACGCGACGAACTTGGAGGCAATCAATGCCGCGGTGAGCGAACTCGAAGACGCCGCGTGGCGAAAGTTCGACGCGGAGTACATCGAGCCGGAGCGCAAAGCAGCGGATGTCGTCCTCGGTCTTCTCCACGGGTCGCGGAAGGCGGCCGGGAGCGTCGGGGTCCAGGTCGCGATCGAGATGGCGTTCGAGCGACCGAAGGAGGTCGTGCGGGCGGAACTCGATGCGATCATTGCGTTGACGTTTCGCGCGTGCAGTGCGTTGGCGCGTTCTGCTCGTGCCCCGCGATTCACGCGAGATCACGTGGTCGAGATGCTCGAGGAGGAAAGTCGCGAGCTAGAGCCGGCCGCGGCCGAGATCCTGCAAAAGCATGCCGCGACGCTGGGTGCCCAGACGCAGACAGAGTGGAACGCGGCGATGGCATCGCTCCGAAAGGGAATGGAACTCGCCGGCGACGGGACGCCGCACCGTTCGCCGCTGCGGTCCGTGCAGCACGGGATCCGGGCGTATCGACTCGGACTGTCGGCGACAAGCGCCATCCTCGAGCAGGGGGTCGTCGCACAGGTGATGGTGTATCTGGTGCGGGGGTACGCGGCGGGTGGTCGCGTCACCCCTATGCAGGCGGCCGGTCGTGGTTTCGCGATGATGCTCCTTCGCGGTCTCGCCAATAGCGCCGTGCAGCATCGGGCTGCGACCGGCGAGTTGTTTGTCGTTGGGGGCGCGCGATTGACAAACATTCTCGAGATGCTGCGCGAGATCGACGATGCCGCGGCTAAACGCGCAGGCGACCTGGCCGAGAAGCTCGAGGTCCCGGCCGCCCGAGAGTTTTGGGCAACGCAGGGGAAGAGGCTGAACGGGCTTCAGGTCCGACCTGTGCCACGAACCGCGCCCGGCGCAACCGTGCGCGTGGCGGTGAGCGTAGTCGCGCTGGCGTTGGCGTCGGCGCCACTCTTCGGCGACCGCAAAGTGAGGTGGGACGAGTGGTTTTCGCTGGTGGCCGCTTCGGTCAGTGTGGGCGAGCATGGCGGGCGAGCGCTCGAGTTCGTGTTCGACGGGGCGCCGAAGCGACTGAGCTGGGCGTGGCTGAAGGGCGACACTGACATCAAGAACTTCGATCGCGCGATGAAGCTCTTCGCTAGTACGGCCGCGGGAATCGCGATGGGCGCCGACGCTATTCGAGCGATTGCGAGCGCGGAGAAGGGGAACTATGGCCAGATGGCGATCCAGATCGCGGGAGGAGCCGGGAACCTGGCAGTCGGTGTCGGACAGGCGGCGATGGGACCATGGGCTGCTAGAATGACGAAAGCCGGCGCGAGCGAACTGGCGATCTTGTCTGCGGCTCGATGGGGCGCCTTCGTAAATGCTGCGGGTGTTGCCATCGGCGTCGCGGTGTTCATCGCGCAGGTCATCTATGACGAGTTCATGAATGTAGGGACGAAGAACGTGGCAGGGACGCTGCTCGACAGCATCGAGTCGATGGAAAGTGCGGCGACCTTGCGCGATCAGATCGAATATGTGCGCGAGGCCATCTCGAGTCGGTCTGATTCAATGTCAACGCTGAAGAAGTTTCGTGGCGACGCAAGCGATGATGCCTGGAGCGGTCGTCCGACGTACTGGAAAGCCGCGAAGCTAGGATTCTCGGAGCGGGCGGTGCAGAAGTTGTTCGGAGCGGAAGCGGCCGACGTCGGTCCGACTCTGGTCGCGTTCTACAAGCTCAATCGCCCGGACGGTGGGCAGTGACGAGGAGCGGCGTTGAGGGCGGCCGCGGTCCGGTTGCGATGCGAAAAGCGCGTATGACTGTCCTGCTCGAGATCGTCTCGACTCTGCTCTTCTGGAGCATCCCTGTGACAGTGATAGTCGGGCTGCCTTTGCTGAGTATTTGGATGACATACCCTGACCCGACGATGAGCGGGCTGGAGTTTTTTTGGGCGTGCGTCGTGGTGGGCTCGCTATCGGTGCTCGAAGCTCGCATGTTCGGGATCGTGACTGTGGTGCTCGAGGCGCGACTCGGGTGCGCGGAAAATCGAGGCGTGGTGGCCTGGGGACACGACGGCTTTCGCCCACGAGAAGGGTTGCCCGACGAGGGCATTCTGGTTGGGAAGGTTGTGGCCCATGAGGCTTTGCTCGAAGGGCCTGACGGCCGCCCGTGCGTCGCGGCGCTTCGAGTCTTGGAGGAGTTCCGGCATCAGAACCGATGGTGTGCGTTTGTAGTGGAGACGCCGCGGCAGCACGTGTTGGTGAACGTCTTTCAGGAAGGGCTGTGCGAAATTGAGAGTCGATCCTGGCGCATCGAGGCGAGGCGACCGCGATGGTTCTGGGGCGCGGCATTTGCATCGCATGTGGCGCCTGGCGAGGGACTCGACTGGATTGTGGTGCGGCCCGGCGACACCGTGAGAATCGAGGCGGGCTTCTGCGGCGATGTGCGCCTGTCCAGCGAACGACCGCTGGTGCCGGGCGATGACGCCGCGGAAGGCGGGAAGCCGACGCAGTCGCCCTACCGCCCATTGGGGGCGATTGCCGAAGTGAACCTCCGCAAGCGCGACGGGGGCGACGGCGGTGGCAGCGCGCCGATCCTGGTCGAGGTGGTGAGCGCGTCGACCACTCATTGGAACCGTCGCGCGCGTGTGCAGGCGAATCTCATTGGAATTGCCGGGGTGTTGGGCGTGGACATGCTTGTATTGGGGGCGACCGGACCCGAAGATCTGTTCTCCGCCGTTCCGCGGTTTGTCGTGCTGCTCGGTGGGGCTGTATTGCTGGTGCTTCGAATCGGCAAGCTGGTGGCTGACGGTGCTTGGTGGGCGCTGCCGCCGCAGAGCGAGGTGGTCGAAACGCACGTACGAGCGCGTCGGTCCCGTGCCTACTTCGTCCTCCTGCTCGCCGCTGCGCCGTGGCCAATTGCATGGGCTGCAGCGACGTCCGACTTTGGAACGCTAGCTGTGGTCGTCGGCGCGCTCGCGCTGCTCTTGTTCGTCGGGCTCGCATTCGCGCCGACTCCTCCAGCAGCTCCGCCCTACGAACCGCTGTCGATCGCGCCGCGTTCGGGGAGCACCGCAGCCTCGGCCGCGCCGGCAAGCGGCGCGGTGTCGGCGGACGATGCCGCCGATGCGGACGGGCATGAGCGACCGCAGGACCCAACCCCATGACCACGCGAATCCCCCACGTCGAGTACCGCTTCGAGTGCGCCAACCTCCCGTGGCGCGTCGGGTCTGGATCTCTGCCTGAGCTGAAGTTTGAAGTGAATTCGGGACAGAGCCTGACCGTCAAGTTGCTGTCTACACACCCCTTCGGAGGATGTCCCGTGGCAGCGATCATGATCGAGGTT
>JBIJCC010000009.1:0-165776 GCA_044344875.1 Nannocystaceae bacterium | reverse complement strand
CCCACCGCGAACTCTCGGTCGCCGTCGCCATCGAAGTCACCGACGGCGAGCGAACCGGTGGTCTCGATGATCGAGGCGTCGGCGAAGGCCGGGGAGAGAAGCGAGGCCCACGTCGCGAGAACGCCAGCAGCACGAATGGCGCGCGTGGCAGGCGAGAAGCGGTGGTTTTTGACGGGCATCACTGTTTCCTCCTGGTCGGCATCGGCGGTCCTGGCGGCCCGAGCCGCCTGCCGTGGGTCTCATCGGTGACCCTAGTCGCGTTGCGCGGCATCGAGTCGCGCTTCGTAGCCTTGGTGCTCCGCTCGCCCGCGCTCCGACGCGTACAACACTGCGCGCAGATCCGACAGCGCGGACTCCGCCTTCGCGATCCGCTGGGCCGTCGCGCCGTGCCGTTCAATCCCGGTCAGCGCCGCCTCGAGGCGATCGCGCAGTGCTCCGGTTCGCTCGTCCGGAGTGAGCTCGTCCCACGTTTGCGAAAGCTCCGATTCGCCGGCCTCGACCGGACCGAGCACCGCACGACGCACCGAGGCGTCCGCGTCCGGCGGGTCGGCGTCTTTGCCAACTGTGTCCTGCGCCGGCCGGGGTCCGGGCTCGTCCGCCTCGGACCGACGACGTGCCTGCGGGCCGGCGGACCGGTCGTTCGACGATTTCGAGGGAGCGCTCGCCGGGGTTACGGGGGTCACGGGCGACCCAGTGCGCATGATCATCCAGCCCGCAACCGCGACAACCATCCCGGTGCTCGCCACCACGGCGACTCGAACGACGCGGGTTCCACCCGGTGTCCCGCCTGCCGGTGGGGGCGACCTGAGCATTCCCGCAGCTTCCTCCGAATCTCCGAGCATGGCAAGCAACGTTTCGCCACGGGCTCTGTTTCACGTCAATCGACGGCGCGCCCCTCGCCACCCTGCGACGCCGTGGCTGCGCTCGCGATTCGGTGGCGGCCTTCGAGGCACAGAGTTCGTCGCCTCGATGCCAGCGGACTGCAGTTCGCTTCGGATATCTTCGAGAGTACGAGCTCGGACGCGTGCGTCTCTCTCCGTAGGTGCGCTGGCTCCGACATGGACCACGCGCGATGGGGCGCTCGCCCGCGACGGGACCCGGCAATCCGCCCTGCCCTGATCCGATCGCGCGGTGGTTCGGCATGCGGCCCAGGGCGCCAGCCACACCAACGTCCGCGCCGCATGCGCCCGCGATCGCGGCCACTCGGCCGCACCCCCCGAACCCCGCACGCCCCCCGCACCCAGGCCCGCCTTCACCTCCACCCGGGCGCCCTCCACCGCGAGGTGTCATGCCCAACGGGACCCCGCGTCACCGCAAGGACCCGATGGTTGCTGCCACCGAACCCCGTCTCTACTGCGTCGGCGGATCCCTCGCCCCGGGGGACGCCGACGTCGACCCCGTCGCCCCCGACGGCGCCCCGCCCGGCCCGTGGACGCCCGCCTCCGGCTACCACTGGTGCGAGCGCCTCGCCGCGGCGCACCACGAGAACTTCCCGGTCGCGAGCCGCTTCCTCCCCGCGCACCTGCGGCCCCACGTCGCGGCGATCTATGCCTTCGCCCGCACGGCCGACGACTTCGCCGACGAGCCGCGCTTCGAGGGCCGTCGCACGCAGTCGCTCGACGCCTGGGAGGCGCTGCTCGAGGGCTGCTACCACCGCGAGGTCCAGCACCCGGTGTTCATCGCGCTGCGCGACACCGTGCGCGCGCACAACATCCCGATCGGTCCGCTGCAGGCGCTGCTCACGTCGTTCCGCATGGACCTCGTGAAGCACCGCTACGGCACCTTCCGCGAGCTGCTGGATCTCTGCGCCAACTCGGCGAACCCGGTGGGGCAGCTCGTGCTGCTCGTGCACGGCCACCGCGAGCCCGAGCTGCACCGCTTCAGCGACGAGGTCTGCAGCGCGCTGCAGCTCGCGAACTTCCTGCAGGATCTGTCGGTCGACATCCCCCGCGGCCGGTTCTATCTCCCCGTCGAGGACCTCGAGCACTTCGGCGTCCGCACCGAAGATCTGGTGGCGCAGCGCCCGACGCGGGAGCTCGCCGAGTTGCTGCACTTCGAGATCGCGCGGGTGCGGGCGATGTTCCACCGCGGCCGCCCGCTCGTGCGCAAGGTGAGCCCGGGTCTGTCGATGGAGCTCGACGCGACGTGGCGCGGCGGCATGGCGATCCTCGATCGCGTCGAGGCCCTCGGGGCGACCACCCTGGTGACGCGACCGACGCTGGGTCGCGGCGACATGGCCGGGATCGCGGCGCGGTCGCTGGTGTCGTTCGGGCGCCGCTTCCTCCGCGGCGACGCCTGAACGCTCCTGACCGCGTTGCCCTCGATCTTTGCTACTTCTCGACGCCCTTGGTGGATTCGCTGGCCTTCCCGTGGTTTCCACCCTTGCGCGTGGAACCTCCCTTGCCCTTCGTTCCCTTCGCATCCGACGACGCTCGGCGAGCACGCTGGAGGGACAAGAGTTCGAGCAATGCGGTGGTCACGAGAATCAGGCCCAGGGTCAGATTGCGGTTCAGCTCCCGGACGGTGATGCCGCCCGGGGGTATCGGGATGCCAACGCCTGCGAACAACATGCCGCCCTCACAGCTCAGTTGGAGTCCCGTCTGCACGCCGGGGGGCGTCGCGACCACCAGGGAGTCGAGGTCGGAGCACACGATGTCGCCATCGATTTTGCGACTCGTACCAAACGTCAGGCCGAATCGTCCGCTGTCCTCGGTGTATCGCATGAGCATGGTCGGCAATGTGGTATCCGACGCATCGCAGACCGCGTCACCGTCGCGATCGATCGCGCAGTGGTGACCCGCGATTTCGTAGGCGTCGACCGCTCTGCGGATGACCTGATCCTTCGGTCCAGACGGGATTCTGCTCTCTTTGTTGTCGCAGGCTTGCACCGGGAGCCGATCGGGCTCCGCCGCGCTGGAGGGTGGGGCAGCGGGGGCAGGACTCGGATGGGCGAGCGGGGGCGCAGGTGGTGAGGGGGCAGCCGGTCTGTGACACGCCGCGAGGTGGGCGATGGCAGCGAGCGCCGCGGTGATGAGGCGCCGACGCCGAGCCACGGCGCGCCCACGGGGTGACTCGGGGGACGCGGAGCAGCCGTGGTGAGGGTCGCGAACGAGCGAGTGCATGGGTGCCTGTGGCCGATGCTACCAGCGCTCTCTCGCGGGAAGCCGCGTCACCGGACGAGTGGGGACCGCGGGCTGTCACGGTCCCGCTGACGGCGTTCCGAACCGTGGGCGCCGGATGCGCGGATGCTGTCGTTCAGGCGCCGCTTCCTCCGCGGCGACGCCTGAACGCGACCCGTTCCTCCCCTCAATCGAGACACACGTACGCGAACACCCCCGGCAGGCACGTCACCACATCCATCGGGTGCTCGACCCCCTTCGGATCGACGTACCCGAAGCCCAGCATGGAGGGGATGACCTCGCCGATCGGATCCGCGACCACGACCTCGGCGCCATTGGCCCCGATCTCCTCGCAGAACTCGGCGTAGGCGTCGGGGACCGTGGGCTTGTCATCGCAATGCGAGGCGGCATTGGCGACGACGTCGCGATAGCAATCATAGACGTCGCGCTCGCCGGTAGGAATCCCGGTCGGCGTGAGCGGCTTGATCTCCGCGATCGTGAGCACGAGCTTGGTCTCGTCGGTGCGGTCGACGTACAGCGCATCGAGCTTTCCGTCGCCGCGGCTCTCGAGCGGCGCCGCGGTCTCGCAGTACTTCTTCGACCCATACGGCACGACCACCTGCGTGAGCGCGCCGCCCTCCTCGAGCACCGCCTCGATCTGCTGACCGGCGCGCGTGCCCACCGGGCTCGGCTGCCCCACCGACAACTTGCACGCGGTCGTGCGCCCCTTGCTCGCCAGCGTATCCA
Source organism: Nannocystaceae bacterium (assembly GCA_044344875.1). Taxonomy (GTDB): domain Bacteria; phylum Myxococcota_A; class Polyangia; order Nannocystales; family Nannocystaceae; genus Xiheibacterium. The sequence goes on along the minus strand of JBIJCC010000009.1, from coordinate 161,910 downwards.
GGCGTTTCTGGCACTCGGGCAGCAGGCCGAAGATCGGCTCGCCGGTGTCGGGATCCTCGTACGGGCACGACAGCGCCATCGAGGTGTCGTAGCAACCCTCGAGCGTGCCGGCGACGGACTCGACCTCGGTCGCGGTGACGACCTCGCTGCACATCACCAGGGTGCCCGAACCACCCACGTTCGAGCTCTCCATGGTCGTCGCGTCGTAGGCGATCGTGTAGCCGCTGCAGCCGGCCCCGGGCTCGCCGACGAACCCGCTCAGCCCCTCGGGGTGGGGGCAGTTCTGCATGGGTCCCAAGTCCAGGGGCTCGGGGCACAGGTAGCCGTCGGTGTCCGAGTAGCAGGAGCAGTGGAACTCGGTCTCGTCGCGTCGCGCGTAGCCCGAGCATCCACCGCCGTCGGATCCCATGAAGCCGTTGATGTCCGGGCACATGACGTCGTCGACGAGATCGACCGGGCAGATCAGATCGCCAATCTCGTCGGTCGCGCGACAGGCACAGCGCGTCGTGGATTCCCCCGAGGGCGCCGGGCAGGTGCCGCCCTCGACGTGGGCTTGGCTGAAGTGCGTGGTGTATCCGCCCGCGAGGCCCGCGGCGGCCAGCCCGACCGGCTCGAACGTCCCGGCGTCGCCGGGCACCGACCACATCAAGGTGCCGGTCTCGGTGCTGTCCAACGCGATCTCGACGTAGACCGGCTGGGCGAAGGTCAGCCCGTCGGGCTCGAAGATCCACGTCGGCGAGAGGTGCTCGGCGGCCGGCGCCTCGTCGCTGACGCGCACCGAGATCGTGGTGGCTTCCGCGAGGGCGTCCGCGGGGATGTCGAGGCGCACCGCGCCGGCCTCGACCACGCCGCCCTCGGGTCCGACCTCGACCTCGACGACGGCGTCGTCCTTTGGATCAGGCCCCGCGTTGCTCGGCTCGTCCGCGAGGTCGCAGGCGTACGGGAGGAGGGTGGCGAGGAGGAGTCGAGCGTGTCGGTGCATGTCCAGCACCGAGAGACGCGACGCCTGGCGGATGTGACGGGGACCTCGGAGCCGATCGCGTTGCCCCGGCCGTAGGTCCTGCCGCGCTGCTAGAGTGCGCCAGTGACACGCAAAGGACGGCTCGTTGCTGCGCTCGTGCTCGCGGCCTGCGACGCGAAGACCGAGCCCACCCCGCCAACGCCCGATGTCGCGCCCGCGATGGCGACCCCGCTCCCACCGACCGCAGCGGCGGCGTCCGCTGGCGCGCCGACGCCGAGCGGCCCCATGGCGCTGTCCGACGCGATTCCCGCGGAGGCATTCGCGGTCGCGGTCGTGCGCCTCGGGGGTCCGTGGCTCGACACGATCAAGTCACTCGATCCGATCGCGGGCCCAGGCGACGACTTCGACGCGTTGCGCGAGGAACTCGACGGGATGACCCAAACGCGCCTGGGCGTCGTGCTCGGCGAGGTCCGCGGTGCGTCGGTGTTCGCGCTCGACGCCGACACCTACGCCGCGGTGCTCGACGGCGTGAGCGGTGCGCCGCGTGGCAACGCCGATGGTCAGGGGATCGTCGCGCTCGAGGCCTTCCCCGGGTTCCACGCGGTGATGATCGGCAGGCAGCTCGTGATCGGTTCACCGCGGGCCGTCGCGTCGGCGCTCGCTGCGACCACGGACGCGAGCAAGCGGCTGGCCAGCAACGCCAAGCTCGCGGGATGGATCGCGAGCAACACCGAGGGTGCATCGGCGGTCGTCGCGATCGACGTGATGCGCGCGCCGAGCAAGCTCGCCCGTGGCCTCGAAGGGGTCGATCGCGGCTTCGCGGTCCTGTCGTCGAAGCGGTTCGCGGTCTCGATCGAAGGCGATCCCGCGGTGGTGGCCGGACTCACGACCGAGGCCGAGCTCCTCGTGGAGTCGGCGGTCGGGGAGTTGAAGCAACTCGCGGCCATGATGCGCCATAGCGACGATCTGCTCAACCTCATCGGGTCGGCTTTCCTCGCCCATCAGGTGCGGCGTTTCGAGCGCCTCGCCAAGCCGGTGGTCGACGGCGGGCGCCTGAGCCTCGAGGTCCCGCTCGACTCGGAGCACGCGAGCGCCCTGGTCGCCATGGTGGGGATCGGCGCCGCGATCGCGATTCCCGAGCTGACCAAGTCCATGCGCCGCAGCAAGACGAGTGAGGCGCGCGTCCAGCTCGCCAGGATGTTCGACGCCGCATCGGCATACTTCAACGAGGAGCTGATCCCGGCCGCAGGTGTAGCGCTCATCGCCTCACACGCTTGCCCCAACGATGGGCGAGCGAGCGGTAGCGCTGGCATCACCCCGCCGCTGTCGGTCGATTGCAATGCCGGCCCGGGCGGACGATGCGTCCCCACCACCGGCATGGCCACCGGCTCGGGTGTCTACGACATCGCACTGTGGACCGAGAACCCGGTGTGGAGCGCGGTGCACTTCCAGATCGAGCAGGGCCACGCCTTCCACTATGACTTCAAGTGGACCAACAGCGGGACCGGGTTCGGCGCATGCCAGTTCACGGCGCAGGCGTTCGGCGACCTCGACGGCGACGGCGTCTGGTCGACCTACGAGCGCACGGGCGTGGCGGACCACCAGGGCGTGAACGGTGCTGCGGGGCTGTACATCGACCAGGAGGTCGAGTGAGCGCTCGCGAGGCAGACGGGCGCGACGCCGTGGCGTCGCCGCCCGGCTACACCGGAGCGACGCCGTCGAGGAACACTTCGCACGCACGCACCGCTGCGGCATCGCTCGGATCGATCGCACACACGACCATCGCGGCGAGCTCGGCCGCCGGGCTCACGCGCCACGCGTACGACCAGGTCTGCGTGGCCGTCCCGGCGAGCGTGAGCTTGAAGCGACAGCCCTTGGTGCCAGCCATGGGGACGACGTCGGCGCCCGCGAGCGACATCCCGCTGTTCTGGGCGCTCATGGTGGACATCGCGGTGCAGTTCTTCGGGTCGCTGAGGTCGATCGGGAGCCCTGGCAACGCCGCGACGCCCAGCGTCGTGCCCTTGGGGTTGCCCTTCGTCCGCACCATCACGCCGCCGGATTCCACCGCCTCCTTGGCGTCGGGGTCGGTGGCGTCGACGGACTCGTAGCCGTCGAGCAGCGGCGCACGGAGCAGGCGGCCGGTGACGGTCGGGCCCTGCGGAGTGCTCGGGGGCGCAGCGGCCGGCGCCGCGGCAGTCGGCGCTGGCGCCGTCGTCGAGCTCGAGGAACACGCGATGCCAGCGAGGGCGAGGAACGACGGAAGGATGCGAGGGAGCACGGCGGGACGGTAGTCGGCGCGCTGCGGCGTTGTCCAGCTCCGGGTCGCGGAGCCCCTCAACCTCGATACCCGTACGCGCCCCAGCTCCGCAGCACGTGCTCGACTCACAGATCCTTCGCCATGCGCACCAGCTCCGGAACGAAGTGCCCGCGGATGTGCAGCAGGCTCGGGAACCTCGCGCGGGCCTGGGCGGCGACCGGCATGCCCTCGGGCCGCAGCACGAGGCCGTCGACGCCCTCGTTGTCGAAGATGTAGCTGGTCGTCTTCGACCCGGCGACGCGCGCCGCGTCGTCGGCGTCGCCGTCGGACGCCGGCGCGGGCTTGGCCTTGGGCGGTGCAGCGAGCGCGGTGCTGGGGAGGGCGAGCAGGGCACCCAGGAGGAGCGAGGCGGTCAGCGTGGCCTTCATGCCCGGGTCCTTGGCCGGGTGCCGCGACTTCCGTGCCCACCGATCACGGCAGGCGCAGCGCCCACCAGTTCGAGGCCGCGTGCGGCAGGACCATCGCGACGCCGCAGTTCTCGAGGACGTTCACGCGGTACTGGAACCTCGGGTCGATTGCCCTGCGCGGCGCCGCGAGATCGAGTTCCCGCGGGGGGGGTCGCTCCCCGCGTGGCGGGGTGGAACCTGCCACGCGGTTCAAGGCGTGATCCCACGGCGAAGCGTTCCCGGAACGACGCGGTGGGCAGCTCAGCGTGCTGGCGATGGCGACGACATGGGATCCGGGCCGAGCTCGAGCACGGCCTCGATGGCGGCCTCGGGCCCCTGGACCAGGGTCACGCTGCGGTTCGCGGCGAGCACCTGCTCCATCTGCATCCGCACTTGCTCCGGGGTCGACTTCGCGAGGCGTTCGGGCAGGTGGTCGAAGTAGTCGAGCGGCAGCCCGGCGCCGATGGCCTCCGCGAGGAGGTCCGCGTGCGCGCGCGGGTCGCCCTGGCGATCGAGCATGCGGTGGACCAGGGCCCGTCGCGCAGCGACGAATCGGCGGTCGAAGGCCTCGCCGCCGCGGAGCTCCGCGAGGACCGCGTTCACGGCACGTAGGCCCTCTGCGGCGCGAGCACTGTCCACGAAGCCGTGCACCATGACCTTCGGTTCCTCGTCATCGAGGCTCGCATCCACACCGTAGGTCAGGCCGAGCTGCTCCCGCAGGCGTAGCAGCGCTACGTCGAGCATCTCGACCGCGATCGCGAGCGCCGCATGATCGTGGCCGACGACCTCGGCCAGCGGGAACATCACGGTCAGCTCCGTCTGCGCGCGGCGATCGTCGACCTCGGTGAAGAGGCGCACGCCGCCGGGCTTGGGCTCGGGCACCTGCGGCCGCGGCTCGTCGTCGCCCTTCGCGAGCCAGAGCGCATCCATGCCGCGACGCTTGCCGGCACGAAAGTGCCCCTCGATGTGATCGGCGGCGAAGTAGAGCGGGAACCCGCCGGAGACGACGACGGTGGTGTTGTCGGCCCGGACGTGCTCGCGACGGAAGGCGTCGAGATCGTAGCGCCCCGTGTCGTCGAGGTCCTCGGGGCGCGCCGACTCGGGCCGTGCATACGGGTGCCCCTCGCCGTACAGCGCTGCGCGTACGGTGTTGCGCAGCGCCGCGTCTCGGCGCGCGCTCGGCTCGGCCAGCTCGGCCCGTCGCCGGTCGTGCCAGGCCTCGAATCGCTCGCGCTCGAACGCGGGCTCGACCACCAGCTCGGCCATCGCCGCGATGATGTAGTCGAGGTAGATCGCCAGGCCGCGGGCGAAGTACGTCGTGGTCGCCCTGCGGACGAGGGTCCCATGCTCCGCGCCGGTGCGCTCGAACGGCGCCATCACGGATTGCCCGAGGCCATCGTCGCGTGCGCCGTACATGGACGCGGCCAAGGCGGGGACTTCGGGACGCTCGTCGATCGCGTCCTGGTGCCCTGCGCCGACGACGATGCGAACGTCGAGCACCGGCACCTCCGTTGAGCGGGCGAGGACCATGACCAGGCCGTTGCCGAGCACGATGCGGCGGATGCTCGCGCGATCGGGGACGCGCGGGGTGAAGGGCAGGGGCACGTGGGCCGACGCGTCGTCGTCGATGTCGTCGACGTGGAAGTCCTCTTCGACGTCCATCGGTGCCTCGAAGGCGGCGCGGTCGAGTCGCGGGCGCGCGCTCCCGCTCCCGCCCGGCACGATGTCGACGACCAGCGCGCGGGCGCGCGCGAAGACCTTGCGACCGGTCAGCTGCACGGCGTCCCCGCTGAGGCCGTCGACAGTGGCCAACGCCGCGCCGAGGAACCCGGGCTCGTCACCCTCCTCGAGGTAATCGGCGTACGCTCGACCCCGGCGCTCGATCGACGCGACCTCGTCGAGCAGCTCGAGTCGCCGGCGCTGTCGGGCCTGATCGTAGACCTCGCGGAAGGCGGTGCCACCGGCGGTCAGGTCGAAGCCGGCCTGGATCGATCGCAGCGCGCGCTGCGTCGCCGCATCCAGATCCCCAGGGCGCTCGGTCTCGATCATCACGCCGACGAGCGTCGAGGCCTTGGCCCCGAGCACGACCGGTTGACTGGTGGCGATCCGCCTCTTGGTGCCCCGCGCTGCGATGACCTCGCCCACCAGCACGAAGACCGGCGCCATCGCGAAGGCCACGCGCGCGGCGGCATGCTCGACGGTGAACCGCGGCGGCAGCTCGTACAACAGCAACGCGGCGGGCCGCTTGACCGGCGCGGTCACCTCGACGGTGCGTCCACCCAGCGCCGCGGAGGGCACCGCCTCGCGCGGCTCCACCGTGATGTTCGGCAGGTGGGCGAGGTATCGCTCGACGAGCGCGGCGACCTCGGCGGGATCGACGTCGCCGGTGATGACGACGCTGGCTTGGCCCGCGGTGTAGTAGCGGTCCATGAAGGCGCACACGTCCTCGCGGGTGATCGACGCGAACTCGGCCTGCGCGGGGATCATCGTGCGGCGGTAGGGGTGCCCCGCGGGGAAGGCCTGCGCGAGCACTTCGTCGATGATCTCCGGCAGGATCGTCTCGCGACGCCAGGCGTGCTCGAGCCGCACGACCTCCTTCTCGCGGGCGAGTTGCGCGTCGTCGATCGAGCGGCAGTCGGCGCCCAGTCGCGCCGCGGTGACGCGCAGGAAGGGCTCGAGATCCTCTGCGGTGCCCGTCTGTGTATAGTCGGTCTCGTCGAGTGAGGTGAACGCGTTGAAGGACAGCGCTGCCTTTAGCTCGGTGGCCACGCTCGGGGCGCCTGGGCCGGCCGTCGGGATCTGGAACATCAGGTGCTCGACCAGGTGGGCGAGGCCGGCCTTGCCCGGCGGGTCGTCACGGCTGCCGACGCGCTGCCGCATGTCGACCTGCAACAGCTCCGTGCGGGGATCGGGCGCGACGAAGAGCACCAGCCCGTTGTCGTAGGTACGCAGCAGGCCGTCGCCGTCGACCACGAGCTCCCGTGACGGCGCGACGAGCCCCTCGGGCCAGCGGGGCGCGCAGGCGAGGATGCCGAGCATGCCCGCGACGAGCGTCGAGAGGAGACCCTTCCTGGGAGCGAGCATGCGGTCGGCATACCCGAGGCGGTGCCGTGGCGGCAAGATGGCCGTTCGGACGGGGCGTGCGCGGTGCCGACGCGTCGCGCGAGCATCCTCGCGCCCTCGGACCCATGAGGCCTACTGCGTGTCTGCGGAACTCGACCCCGCGCGTGCGACGGCGAGTCGAGCCATGACGTCCTGGAGGACCGCAGGATTCGCAGATGTGTCGATCTCGGTGAGCAGGGCGGAACACTCTTCGAGGAGCGGGCGCGCCTCCCCGTGACGTCCTTCGTCGAGGTCCAGCTCCGCGATCGCCAATAGGTCGTAGGCGAGGTCGAGCTTGGCAGGCTGGCTGTCGACGAGCGCGAGGCGCTTGCGCGACAGCTCCGCTGCTTCGACCAGCGCTTCACGAGCTGGAAGGCTGTTGGATCGTGCTCGCTCGGTGCTCCCCACGAGGGTGAGCGAACGCGCGAGGTCGACGAGGGTCGTGGGAGTCTCTCCGAGTGCGGCGAGACGCTGACGGCGCAGGGCGAGACTCTCACGGTAGGCCTCTGCGGCGCGGTCGAGTTCGCCGAGATCGCGATGGACGTCGCCGACGTTGTCGAGGGCGATCGACAGGTCGCGGAGCACCTGCGGCGTGTCGCCGAGCGTGGTCCGTAGCTGACGGGAGAGGGCGAGACTCTCGTGGCCGGCCTTCGCGGCGCGCTCGAGCTCGCCGAGCTCGCGATGGAGGGCGGCAACTCTGTCGAGGGCCACCGATACGTCGCGAAGTACCTGCGGCGTATCCCCGAGGGCGGCTCGCAACTGGCGCGACAGGGCGAGGTTCTCGCGGTAAGCCTCGCTGGCGAAGTCGAGTTCGCCGAGATCGCGATGGACGTTGCCAACTCTGTCGAGAGACACAGACAGGTCGCGGAGCACCTGCGGCGCGTCCCCCAGCACGGCCCGCAAGTGACGAGAGAGTGAGAGACACTCGCCGTAGGCCTGGCCGGCGCGGCTGAAGTCGCCGAGGTCGCGGTGGACGTCGCCGACCTTGCTGATGGAGACTGAGAGGTCGCGGAGCACCTGCGGAGCGTCCCCGACCGCGGCACGCACTCGACGGCACAGATCGAGACTTTCGCGGTAGGCCTCGCCGGCGCGGTCGAGTTCGCCAAGATCGCGATGGATGTCGCCGAGCTTGTCGAGGGACACCGAGATGTCGCGGAGCACCTGCGGCGCGTCCCCCAGGACGGCCCGCAGTTGACGGCGCAGAGCGAGGCTCTCGCGGTAAGCCTCTGCGGCGCGGTCGAGCTCGCCGACGTCGCGTTGGATGTTCCCGACCTTGTCGAGTGATACAGACAGGTCGCGGAGCAGCGGCGGTGCATCCCAGGTCGCGGACCGCAGCTGACGGAAAAGGGCGAGGCTCTCGCGGTAGGCCTCGCCGGCGCGCTCGAGTTCGCCGAGTTCGCGATGGACATCGCCGACGTTGCCGAGGGACACTGACAGGCCGCGGAGCACCAGGGGGGCGTCCCCGATCGCGGCCCGCAGCTGACGGCGCAGAGCGAGACTCTCGTGGTAGGCATCCCCTGCACGGTCCAGATCGCCGAGTTCGCGATGGACCTTGCCAAGCTTGTCGAGGGAAGCCGAAAGGTCGCGGAGCACCTGCGGCCACTGGCCGGGGGACTCCAAGATGCGCCGCAACAACTCAACTGCTTCGTCGAGGCATCCATGCGCACGGTTGAGTTCGCCGCACGTGTGCGCGACCGCGGCGGCCTCGTCGAGCGCGAGGGCGAGATACCGGATCGCATCGGTGGCATCCCCGAGCACCCTACTCGCCGCGCGAGCCACGTTCACCGCGACGCCGAGCACTGCGCTGGCGAGGTAGTCTCGTTGCAGAAGCCGCGCCGCCTGGCCAACGTTCGTCAACCCAGCCACCAGCTCCAAAGCCCGTCGTGCATCGCCGCGGGCCGCCGCCTCCATGGCACGCAGCGCCTCGTCATCAGGCCCGTCGCGCGAGACTTCGCCCTCGACGCCGAGCTGGCCTGCGACGACGCGCAGAGTTTCGCCGGCGATCTCGAATGCGCGAAGATTATCGCCGCGCGCGAGCGCAGCAGAGTACGCGGCGAACCCATCCTTTGCCGAGAACGCGGAGGTTCGCGCCGTCGCGAGCACGCGGGCCCACTCGCGCTCCACGGCGGTGGGTTCGGTGAGCAGCGGTCCGACCGACAGTTCATCCTCGAGGTTCGCGAACCGAACACGTTCCTCGGGTCCCACGCGATCTGCCTTCAGCCGAGCCGTCGCGCTGCGAACCACCCACAGATCCGGCGCGATCTCGGCGAATCGCTCACGCATCGAATCTGGCACCACCAAGACGAGCGGCGCCGCCAGGTCGCGCTCCAGCAACATCCGGTGCTGGTTCAACTGCGCGAGCAGTCGCGCGATCGCGTCGCTCCACCCAGCCGTCCCGGCACCCGCTCCGAGGTCGACCCAGACGCCGCCGCAGCCCGGGCCGTGTGATCGAAGCAACCACGGCGCCAGCTCGTCGACCTCCTCGACCGTTGCGGGGCGCGTCGCCACGAGTCTCTTCGTCCGGAGCCGCGCGGCGTCGGAGGCGAGCCGGCGCAATGCCTCCGCTCGTCGTGGCGCGTCGGAGAACACGAGCACCAAGCTGAAGCCGTCGGGCCACTCGAGATGGGGACGCAGCTGCGCCCACGCTTCGAGGTCCCGGTCGTCATCGCCGGGCTCGGGCACGCTCGATCTCCCGGCGCAGCAGGGGATGCACGGCGTACCAGTCGGCGCTGTTGCGATACTGCAGCACGTACTTCTTCGTCTGAAGCCGCGCGAAGTCGGGGAGCCGATCGAGATTGGGTAGCTCGGCGCGGTGCGTGTCTGCGATCTTCACCAGCCACGCGAGGTCGTCGTCCGCGATCGGCATCATGTCGTTGCGCACCGCGGATTCCGCGTCGGCGATCGCGTCGTTGGGCACCGGCACGCCGACCGCCATCGCGCGCACGATCGCGAGCCTCAGCATCCGCAAGAAGTCGCGCAGGTCCCCGCCCGCACTCTCGGCCAGCCGCTCGACCTGGTCTTGTGCGAAGAACTCTCGCCAGCCGGAGTACCGCCGCTCCACGATGGCGAGCATCTTGCTGGTCCCGACCGACGACGTCTCGGGCCACTCGTGATCGGCGGGGCAGGCCTTGTAGATGTGGAGGCTGGGGAGGAAGTAGAGTCGGTCGCCGTTATACTGCGACGTCAGTCCGCCGCCGGTGAGCGCAGAGAGATAGGGCGGTACGGTGTACACCACGTCGAGCGCGGGGAACCGAAGCTCGCTCGCCGAGTTGTTGAAGAGCGTCTCGACGCTCCGAAACACGTCGGCGATCTGTTCCGCGGTACCACCCCCGCCGAGCCGCTCCACCGAGTCGACGAGCAACACCACCCGCCTCTCGGGCTGGGCACGGAATCCCCGGATCGCCTCCACGGACTCGGCCGCGAACTCGCGCGCCTGCCTGACCAGCTCGGGAACGAGGCTTCGCCCGCCATCGCGGAGCCGCGTCGTGAACTCCGGATCCTGACGCAGCGCGGCCTTGAACTCGACGTCGGTGCCCGGCAACGGGATCTTGAACCCCACCTGCTGGAGGTCCACTCTGGCCCCGAGCAGTGCGCGGACGCGATCGAAGAACGACTTCGGCGCAACGGGTGTCGCGCCGAATCGCTCGCGAGCGCCCTCGGAGAACGCGCCCAATACGGCGACCAGGAACTCGACGAGCTCGATCCGTTGGGTCAGCGGCAGGAACTCCGCCATGTCGGCGTAGAACACCTCATGCCCCGCGTCGCGCAGGCGCCGGGCGAGCCGAAGCAGCTCCGTGGTCTTCCCCGCGCCTCGACCTCCGGTGAACAGGTACGCGCCGGCGCTCACGGAGAACTCGATTTGCGTCGCCAGCTCTTCGATTGGATCCGGCGCCCCCGACTCGCCATGGATCCCCTCCACATACTCGCTGGCCGGCAATCCTCGCTCTCGGGGAACGAGGTCGTCGAGCCCGAAGCTCACGGGCTTGTCGAAGTCGAGCGCGTTGAAGAACGCCTTCGCGCGGTCTCGAAGCTCATTGTTCGCTGGTCCGGGCATGCGCGGTCGGCCGGCGGCCGTGGGTGAGTGTAGCGCAGGCCGTGCGGTTCAACCTCCCCCAGGGCCTCGCGGCGGACTCGGCCGAGAACGGCGCCTCGGCGCCCACGTGGGCAGGGAGTCCTGTGCGACCCTCACCCGGCCGGCAGCGCGGCCTCGATCGCCGCGCGCAGCTTCGGATCCCCCGGCTCGACGCCCGGCTCGAAGCGTGCGACCACGCGCCCCTTCGGGTCGACCAAGAACTTCGTGAAGTTCCACTTTACCTCGCCGCGGATTCCGTCGCCGGTCTGCTCGGTCAGCGTCTTGTACAGCGGCGAAATCTCGGGTCCAGTGGCGTGGACCTTGTCGAACATCGGGAACTCGACCGCGAACTTGCTGGCGACGAAGTTCTTGATCTCCTCGGGCGTCCCGGGCTCCTGGTTGCCGAAGTCGTCCGACGGGAACGCGAGCACCTCGAGGCCGCGGCCCTTCATCTCGCCGTACAGCTCCTGCAGGCCGGCGTACTGCGGGGTGAAGCCGCACTGTGATGCGGTGTTCACCAGCAGCACGGCCTTGCCGCGGTAGTCCGCGAGGTTGGCCGGCTTGCCCTCGATCGTGGTGACAGCGTGGTCGAGCACGATGTCGTTGGGCTTGAACGGGGAGTCGGCCGCGGGGACCGCCTTGGTGCCGCCGGCCGCCGCGGCCGGAGCCGCGTCCTTGCCGCCACACGCGAGGACCAACAGGACGGCGAGCAGGGTGGTGCGCATGCCCTTCGCCTACCGCATGCCGGCCAGAATGCAAAGCCCGGGCGCGGTCGCGGGCCTGCGCGCCGTCAGACGCCGCCGTCGTACTCGGCCGCGGGCACGAGCACGACGCCCTGCATCGGGTCCACCGTCACGTCGAGGGTGCCGTCGTCGCCGACCACGTAGGACTGCGCATCGGCCCCGAGGGCATCGATGAGCTCGGTGCCGGGCGGCGCGGTCACGGTCATCGACCGGTCCGCCGTGCGGGTCGTGCTCGGGTGGACCTGATTCGTGTTGAGCACGACGATCGCGTACGAGCCCCCCGCGTCGCCGCCGAGGCGCTCGAAGGCGAGGATGCCCGCGTCGGCCTCGTCGCCCGTCGCGCCGGTCGACCACACCACGTTCACGGCGCCGCGGCGCAGCGAGGCGTACTTGCTGCGCACCCGCGCGAGGCGCTGCACGAACGCGAAGCTCGGGTGCGTGACGTCGTAGCCCGAGTCCCACATGCGCTCGCGGTTGGCCGGGTCGTTGCCGCCGGCGAACTCCTGCTCGGTGCCGTAGTAGAGGCACGGCACGCCCTGGGCGGTGAACGTGAACAGCATCGCGTTGTGCAGCAGGGCGCGCGCTTCGTCCCGCGGTCGGTCGCGCAGCTCGTAGAGAAAGCGCGGCACGTCGTGGTTGTCGATGAAGTTGATCGGCAGGTCGCGCGGCGCGACGCCGATGCCGTTCTCGTTGGGGGTGTCGCCCCAGTGCACGAGGCGATCGGCCCAGAGCCGCTCGATGCGATCGGTCGACTGCCCCTGCGAGAACACCTCGCGGATCGCCGTGAAGTGCTGCGAGAAGTAGAACACGCTGTCGAGCTGGTCGCCGGTCAGCGCCTGGCCGTTCTGTACGCACGCCGATTCCTCGGCGAGCTGGTCCTCGTCGCTGGGGTCGGGCGCCACGGTCTGGCCGAGGAACTGCGCGAGGTCGGCGGTGCCGTAGATGTCGTGGCGCGTGTAGCTGCCGAGCAGGGCGTCGCGGCCGTCGAAGACCTCGCCGAACATCAGGAAGTTGTGCTTGCCGCGCTCGGCCAGCCGCGTGCGCACCTGCTGGGTGAAGAAGCGCCAGAACGAGTACTCGACGTGCTTGACGGTGTCGATGCGGAAGCCGTCGATGTCGGTCTGCTCGGCCCACTCGACGAACACGTCGACGAGGGTCTGCTTCACGTCGCAGCGCGTGGTGTCGAGGTCCTTGAGCCCGCCCGGGAAGTCGCCGTGCAGGAGCTGATCGGGATCGTCGAAGTTGAACGTCCGGCCCTTGCGGTTGTACGCCGCGGGATCGCCCAGCGGCGCCGGCGAGGGCGGCAGGTGCCCGGTCGCGGGGTCGTACTGGAACACCGCCGGCGCCGGGCCGGCCTCGCCCAGCGACGTGAACGCCTGCACGCCGCGCGGATCGAAGTCGGGGTCGTACTCGGTGAAGTGCTTGGTCGGGCTCTCGGGCGTGCCGCTGCCCTGGATGTTGATGTCCGGCACGCCGTTCAGGTTCATGTCGTAATAGAAGGCCTGGCCGACATGGTTGGTCACGATGTCGACGACGATCTTCATGTCGCGCTCGTGCGCCGCGTCGACCAGCGCCCGCAGCTCGGCGAGGTCGCCGAAGTGCGGGTTGGTAGCGCGCAGGTCCTGGGCCCAGTAGCCGTGGTAGCCGTCGACGTTGGCATCGGTGTCGACGTTGCGGATGACGGGCGAGATCCACAGCGTCGTGACGCCGAGCTGGTTGAGGTAGTCGAGGCGATCCCGCAGACCCCGCCAGTCGCCGCCCTGGTAGCGGGCCAGATCGTCGTACTTGACCCCGAAGTCGTTCGACACGTCGCCGTTGCCGAAGCGATCGACGAGCACCTGGTAGATGATCTCGTTGCGCCAATCGTCGACGTGGGTCTCGAGGACCAGAGGCTCCTCGAGGTCGCCGAAGTCCATGCACGCCGGGGCGAGCAGCAGCGCGGCGGACAGCGTCACGATTGAGAGTCGGTGGGTTCGGCGGGTCATGGGGCGCGCCTCTAGTCGCGGAAGTAGCTCGTCGAGCCGAACCACCACTCGGCCCCGATGCCGATGAAGTGGTCGACCTTGCGCAGCGCGAAGACGTCGTCGGGGGTGTAGAGCCGGCGCGCGCCGGCGTCGCGGACCGTCAGCAGGTAGATGAGCCGGATGTGCGGGCGGGCGTAGCTGCCGCGGCCGGCCGGGCTCAGGAACGGCACCAGACCGACGCGGCCGAGCTGGCCGAACTGCGGCTTCAGGCCGCCGTCGGCCTGGCCGATCAGGACGCCGCGGCGCTGCGCCTGGTACGAGCCCTCGACCGACAGGCCCGCGACCTTGCCGAACCAGATCGTGGGCCGGGCGATGATGATGCCCTCGCCGAGGTCGTCGACGTCGAGGCCCGGGCTCGCGTTGCGGAACGATCGCAGGTACGAGCCGACGAGCACGCCGAACGGGCCGACCTCGTAGTTGCCGCTCAGCGCCGCGAGGATCTCGCGCGCGCCCTTGGACGTGCGCTCGGTGGACAGCCGCGTCGGCGCGTTGAACTCGCCGTACGCCGCCAGGCCGCCGGAGTAGCGGAACACCAGGTTCACGTGGGAGCTGCGCTTGCCCGAGAAGAGCCCGACCTGCGCGCCGACGGTGAAGCCCTTGTCGGAGGGCAGGCTCTCGTACTGCGAGGTCTCGCGCTCGCGCTGGCCGCTGGCGGTGTAGTGGAACTCGCCGTAGAGCACCGGCTTGATGCCGCCGGACTCGCCGACGGGGAAGATGTGGCTGATGCGCGCGCTGCTGATCGACTTCTGCCGATCGGTGACGCGCACCGTCTGGCTGCCGACCTGGCCAAGCGGCCGCGGCCGCGACACGTCCTGCACGAAGAAGGCGTTGTCGGGCTGGTTGACGCCGCTGTGCAGCCGCAGCACGAGGTTGGGGATGAACTCGTAGCTGAGCCCGCCGCCGAGCGTGTTGAGGTTGTCGAGCGGCCAGAAGTCGAGCAGGTAGATGTCGTCGCCGCGGTACATCCGCGAGCCCGCCCAGACCTTGAGGTTCTTCAGGCCCAGGCCCGACTCCTCGATGTAGAGGTTGCGCAGGCCGATCCTCGCGGCGAACTGGCCGTTGTAGTGGAAGACCGGGTTGCCGAAGGCCACGGTCGCGACGATGCGCGTGTAGGCCCCGGTCGCCTTCCAGTAGTCCTCGCGGCGCAGCTCGAGCTCGGCGTAGTTCGACTCGTCGAGCCGCGAGCCGCGGGCGACGATGTCGCCGTCGCGGCCGGCGCGACCGCGGTGATCACCGCCGGCGATGACGCGGCCGTAGGAGCCGAAGTGGAAGCCGTCGGCGTAGTCGGGCGAGCGGTTGTCGCGGGAATCCCCGGCCGCGGCGCGGGTCGCCGTCGGGCTGCGGCGATCGGGCGTCGGCACCCCGTTCGGCGCCGGGGCGGCGTCGGCGGGCGCGGGGCTCGGCGTCACCGTGGGTGCCGGCGTGGCCTTTCGCATCGCCTCGAGCTCGCGCTCGAGCGCGTCGATGCGTTGCTCGAGTGCGTCGACCCGCGGCGCGTCGGGATCGGTCGCGACGATCGTCGGCGGCGGTGCGTCGGGCTCGGGGCTCGGCGCATCGGCGGCCGGCTCGGCGCGGGCCTCGGCCGGCATCGCGGTGGTGCCCAGCAGCGCGGCGGCGACGGCCCGCGGCAACACCCAGGCGAGCACCCGGTCGAGCCGGGTGGCGAGGAAGGAGCTGGGCCGGGGGCGGGACACGCGTGGCGCGGAATCTACACGAAAAGCCGGCGGGGCTCGACAACTGGGTTGCGACCCTCGCCAACGTCGCGTGCGGTCGAGGCCCGGCGGAGGCGCGCAGGAGCATCGCCAACGGCGTTGGCAACCATCGTGCTCTCCGAGGGCTCCGGGAACCACGCGAGATGGCACGGCGTGTGTACCAGCGGAAGGCGGAACCGAACGGCTCCACGCGACTCTCTCGCGTGGTCCTCGGTCCGAACAGGGGAACCTCATGGGCAAGCAGCGCCACATCGGCGCGGCCGCGGGACTGTGCACGCTCACAGCCCTGGCCGCGTGTCTCGATCATCCACTCAAACCCGCGGAGTACTCGACGCAGGGCGTCGGCTCCGGCGATCTGCCGTTGTCGATCAACAAGGACGTCGACATCCTGTTCGTCATCGACAACTCGGGATCGATGGCCGAGGAGCAGGCCACGCTGGCCCGCAACTTCGAGCGGTTGATCGCCGAGCTCGAGCGCGAGGACGTCGACGCCAACTACCGGATCGGCGTGACCACCACCGACGCCGGCCACGTCGCGTACTGCGGCAGCACCGGCCCGGAGAAGGGCAAGCTGCAGCTGGCGAGCTGCCTGGGCCGCATGGGCGAGTTCCGGTTCATGGAGGAGACCGGGCTCATCGACAGGTACGAGGAGGCGTGCGCGTCGATCTGCGACCACGAGAGCGTCGAGACCACGCCCACCCGGATCGCCCTCGAGCCCGACCTTCGCTCGCGGCCGTGGATCGAGCGCGGCGGCCAGGGCACCAACCTCCCCGAGGGGGTGACGCCGGCCTCGGCCTTCGAGTGCTTCGGGCCCCAGGGCATCGCCGGGTGCGGGTTCGAGTCGACGCTCGAGTCGATGCGCCTCGCCCTCGAGCGCGCGAGCACCTCGACGGAGGCGAGCTACGGGTTCGTGCGGCCCGGCGCGTTGCTGTCGATCGTGCTGGTCACCGACGAGGAGGATTGCTCGGCCCGCAACGCGCCCGAGTTCCGCACCGTGTGGGATCCCGACGGCAACCACGTGTTCTGGAGCGAGCAGAACGACGGCGCGTCGACGCCGACCTCCGAGGTGTGCTGGTTCGCGGGGGTCGAGTGCAGCGGCGGGCCGGGGACCTACGACGAGTGCCATCCGGCCAACTTCGGGATCGACGGCGAGCCGGCCGGGCCCGACGACTCGGTGCTCTACGACGTGGCGCAGTACGTCGAGTACGTGCAGCGCCTCGAGGACGCCAAGCGGGAGCTCAACCCGGACGCCCAGGTGCTCGTGGCCGTGCTCGGCGGCGTGCCCGACAACTACGCGACCGGTGGGGCCGACCTGGTCTACGCCGACGGCACCGGGGCCAACGCCGATTTCCAGCGGCGCAACGGCATCGGCCCCGGCTGCCAGACCGCCGCCGGCGAGGCGGTGCCGCCGGTGCGCCTGCGGGCCTTCGCCGAGGCGTTCGCGTTGAGCGACACGATCGAGGATCGCAACATCTACTCGGTCTGCGCCGACGACTACACCCCGGCGCTCGAGCAGATCGCGGACATCATCGGGCGACAGTTGCGTCCGGCGTGCATGCCGACGTGCATCGCCGACACCGACCCGGTCAAGGCCGGCGTCGACCCGTCGTGCACGCTCACCGAGGAGTACACCGACATCGACGGCGACGTGCACTCGGAGACGCTCGAGCCCTGCGGTGGTTCTGCGGTGGCGATCGAGTTCCCCGACGGCGCCGACGTCTGCTACCGCGCGATCGTCGACCGCGACGAGATGCACGAGACCTGCGTGGAGGAGGGCTGGAACCTGCAGTTCGAGGTGAAGCGAACCGCGGCGGGCGAGCGCGCCAATGGCTCGCTGGTCAAGGCCGACTGCGTGGTCTCGCAGGCCCCGGAGCTCGACTGCCCCGACCTGGGGCGTTGACGGTACGATGCCGCGGACGTGACCGCGGCCGCCGAGTCCTGGGTGTCGAAGCTCCGGTGTCCACGCTGCGCGGGACGCTGCGTGGACGAGCCGCCGACCTGCACCACCTGCGGGTTCACGTTCCCCACCCACGACGGGATCGCCGTCGTGATGGCGCGGCCGCACGAACTCGTGGATCAGTGGCGGTTCCGGCTCGCGGAGTTCGAGACCACCAACGAGTCGCTGCGGTCGCGGATGATCGCGGACGCAGCGACGCAGACGTTGCACCCGAGCACGAAGGCGCGGCTCGAGCGGCACGCCGAGGCGATGCTGACCCACCGCGGCATCGTGGTCCGGCTGTTCGCCGAGGCGGGCATCACCCCGGCCAAGCGCACCGCGCCGGAGCCCGACGGCGTGCCCGGCGAGGGCTCGACGTCGTCGTACTTCCACCAGATCCACCGCGACTGGGGCTGGGACGCCGACGGGAGCACCGAGAACCGCGACGCCTTCGCGGCCGTCGCCGCCGTGCTCGGGCCCGAGCCGCGCTTGGGTGCGATGCTGGTGCTCGGCGCCGGCGCGTGTCGCCTCGCGAGTGACCTGCACCGGTACGGTCACGCGTCGCTGACGGTGGCGGTCGACATCAATCCGCTGCCGATGCTCGTGTCGCGGCGCGTGCTCGCCGGGCAGCGCGTGCGCCTGATGGAGCTGCCGGTGGCGCCGCCGGATCTCGCCCACGTCGTGGTCGATCGCCAGCTGTTCGCCACCGACGGACCCGCGTCCGGGTTCGTACACCTGTTCGCCGACGCCCTCGCGCTGCCGTTCGCGGACGCCACGTTCGACACCGTGCTCACGCCGTGGTTCATCGATCAGGTCCCGCGCGACCTCGCGACGTTGCTGCCGCAGATCCGCCGCGTGCTGGTCCCCGGTGGTCGCTGGATCAACCACGGGCCGCTCATCTACAACCCGGCGTACACCGGCGTGGCCGCGCGCTACGCCGCCGACGAGGTCCTCGCCATCGCCCCGACCGCGGGCCTGCACATCGAGCAACACCGCGCCGATCGCCTGACGTACCTGCAATCCCCGGCGTGCACCCGGGGGCGGCGCGAGACGGTGCTCAGCTCCGTCGCCCGCGCCGGCGAGCCCGAGGGCCCGAGTGCCGTGCCCGACGAGCCCGCGTGGCTCGGGCAGCCGAGCCTCGCGGTGCCGCGCTTCGATGGCATCGAGGGCTACCGGGCCCCACACCCGCTGTTCGCGACCGTCGTGACGCTCGTCGACGGTGCGCGGAGCACCGAGCAGATCGCCGCGCTCCTCGTGCGCGACTACTCGCTGCCACCCGCGGTCGCGACCGCGGGGGTGACGAGCTGCCTGCGCGAGATCTGGCGCGCCACCCGGGGCGCGTAGCTCAGGCCACGACGGCGGTCAGCGGCGAGTTCGACTGCGGCGCGCCGCCGCCGACGCTGGTCGCCGCCGGGTCGAACGCCTGCAGGCACGCGAGCAGCACGTCGCTGGTGTTGCCCGTCGCGTTGGGCGAGTTGTCGTCGCCGTTCCACGGCGTTCCCTGGTGGTGGATGCCGGGGTACTTGAGGTAGTTGCGGCCATGCCCGGCGAGGATGATCGGCTGGCGCTCGATCGAGTGGCTCGCGCCGGTCGAGCAATCCGTGCTCGCATAGACGATCGTGGAATCGAGCAGATTGGTCCCGTCGACCTCCTCGGTGTTCTGCAGGATCTGCAGGACCTGCGAGAGCTTCTGAATCGAGTACTCGACGCCGTTGCGCCAGTTCGTATCGTCCGCTCCGTTGTGGCTGGCGCTGTGGTGGGCGTCGGTCGCGTCGATCTCGTCGAACACCGTCGAGGACACGAACTTCTTGAAGAGGAACGACGCCACACGGGTCACGTCGCACGAGAACGCGTAGGCGATGAGCGACGCGTGGGCCTCGACGACGGAGCTGATCGGTTCTTGGCCACCGGAGTCGGTGTTGGTCTCGGTCGGGACCTCGGGCAGCTGGCAGCTCGGCGGCATGGCGTTGATCTTCGCCTGCAGCTCGTCGATGTTGGTCAGGTGCGCGTCGAGCCGCTGTCGGTCGATCGTGCCGAGCTTGGGCCGCAGTCGTGCGACGTCGGCCTTGACTGCGTCGAGGACGTGGGTCCGCTCGCTGCGGTCGTCGACGCCCGGGGTGAAGTTGCCGAACAGGTACTGGAAGACGTCGACCGGGTTCTCCTGGGGGATCTGCGGCGTGAGGTTCCCGGGGCTGCCGCGGTGGGAGATCGCCGTCACGGTGGTGCCACCGTCTCCGTCGGTGCTCTCGCGCTTGGACACGCGGACCTGCACCGAGCGCACCGCCGTCTCGGCGCCGACGACATCGGCGATGACCTGGTCGATGCTCGGGCCACCGGCGTCGGTGCTCAGGCCGCCGCCCTGGGAGAACAGGAACGAGTAGCCGTTGAAGACCGTCATTCCCTCGTGGTGCGTGATCCGGTCCGCGCAGCGGTTCTGCAGGCCCGTGACCACGTTGATGTAGTCCTTCACCGGGGCGAGGGACGCCATCGCGGGCGACAATGCCCAGTTCGCGCCGACCTGAGCCGGCTCGAAGTCGCCGATGTTCGCCCCATCGGCCCAGTAGTACATCAAGAAGCGCAGGGGCAGCGCGGCGCCGCCGGCCAGCGCGGTGCCGTTGGCGTTGAGCATGCACTCGAGGAGCGGCAGCCCGACCGAGACGGTCGCGCCACCGAAGAGACCGCGGAGCATCGTGCGTCGACTGAGCGAAAACCTGGTCATGTTGACTCCTACTTGGGCTCGTCGACCAGCTGGAAGAGGGGACTGGAGGGGAACTCGACGAGCAGTGCCTGCACGCTGTAGCTGTTCTCGCCGAAGGTCTCGTCGAGCGCCGCGATCGCGTCGCCCTCGCCGGAGGTCTCGCGGTGGCCAAGCGATCCGCGGATGAGGTTCTTCACGAAACACTCGCTGGTTCGGGGATCCGCCGCGACGAGCTCGGCGAGATCCGCCGCGTTCTCCCAGCTCCCGAAGCCTTCGATTTCGCCTTGAGCGCTGAGCGGAAGGCCATTGGGCTCGGTGGTGCGGTAGGCACCGATGGCGTCGAAGTACTCGAACGCGAAGCCCGGCGGGTCGGTCGCCGCGTGGCACGGCGCGCACGACGGCGCCTCGAGGTGCATGAGCAACAGCTCGCGCAGCGTGACGTCGCCGGGCAAGTCGGGGAGCGTCGGAACGACCTCCGGTGGCGGCGGTGGGATATCGGTGCACAGCACGGACTGCTGCACGAAGCGCCCGCGCTTCGTCGGCGAGTTCCGCAGCGAACTCGACTGATAGGTGAGGAAGCTGGCCTGCGAGAGGTAGCCGGCGCGATGCTGTTCTGCGGGCCACTCGGCGCGCTCGTAGATGCCGGGCTGAGCGGGGGGCGTCATGCCGTAGAGCGCTGCGAGACGGTCGTTGACGAACGTGTAGTCGGCCGTGAACAGCTCGCGGTAGTCGGCGTCGCGCTCCCAGACGACGTCGTGCACGAGCAGTTGGCTCTCCTGGCGCATCGAGCGTCCGAGGTCGGCCGAAAAATCGGGGAACAGCTCGGGATTCTTGGCCGTGGTCTCGAGGTCTTCGAGACGGAAGTACTCGTCGAAGAAGCCGGCGAGGGCCGTGCGGGCTTCGACGCCGGCGATGAGCGCCTGGGCCTGCGCGCGGATCTTGGTGTTGTCGTCGAGCCCGCCGGACTCGGCGAGGTCGAGCATCTCGCTGCTCGGGCCGTGGCCGACGAGGAAGATCGACATGCGCGTCGCGAGCTCGTAGGGGTTGAGCTTGCGATAGCCGCTCTGCTCGTCCGGCTCGCCGAGCTCGACGAGGTAGAGGAAGCTCGGCATCTGCAGGATTGCCGTGAGCTGGTAGCGCAGCCCGGTCTCGAAGTCGCCCTCGCCCCAGCTCTGAGCTTGCTCGGCGACCTCGACGAGGAGATCGATCTCTTCGGCGTCGAGGGGGCGACGGAACGCGAGGCGCCCGAAGTCCCGCGCGACGTCCTCGTAGCAGGCGGCCGTGGGCGAACCCATGACGCACGGCACGGTCTCGGCGAGTCGCAACGGGTTGGCGATCGCGGCGTCCGCGATGAGGCCTGCCGAAGTCTCGTACTGCTCGACCGAGACCGCGTCGAGGGCGAGCAGCGAGGCGCCCACGGCCTGGAAGCCATCCTGCGCGGTGTCCACCGGCGGATCGGCGGCGTCGGCCGCCTCGGGGCCGAGCAGCGTGTCGATCGTCGCGAGGTACTCGCGGGTGATCAGGCGACGGACGCCGCCGGGCGCCGGCTCGATGTCGACGCCACCGCCTTCGGTCCCGCCTTCGTCCATGGTGCCACCGCTGTCCGCGGTGGTGTCGGCGGTGCCATCGGGGCCGCCGGTCGCCGAGTCGGTGCCGTCGTCCTCGCCGTCACCGCTGCCGCCGTCGTCACGACAGCCGGACACGGCGAGCAGCGAGAGTGCTGCGACGAGACCGAGCGAAGTGCTCGGCGAAAGAGAAAGGCGCGTGGTCGTGCGCAACATGGGAGCTCCCTGGGCTGGGGATCGACGGCGAGATGTCCGCGTGTCGCGGGGGAACGACGTCGCATGCATCGATGGCAAGTTAGCGGAGGATCCTTCGTTTCGCTCGGAAAGGGAAGCTGCGTGAGCGCGTCGATCGAGCCCAGCGGAGCCGCGGCGAGCGCACGCGCGCGAGGCGAGCGCAGTTCACCTCCGTCGGTCGTGGTTCGGGACACTCGCGTGGTTCCGAGGTCGGCCCGGCCGGGCTCCGAGGGGGCCGTCCGGGGCCATGCGACCGCGGCTCGACCAGCCTCGGGCGCGAGGGCTTGACTGATTATCTACCTGGGAGTAGATTATCCCGAGCCATGCGCATCGCGCCCTATTTCCTCGTCCTGTCGATCCCCGCGCTCGTCGTCGCCGGCATCCTCACGAGCCGCCTCGGCATGATCGATCGCGCCGCGTGGGCGCCTTGGGCGAGCGGCGCCGCGATCGCGTTCGTGTTCGGGATCGTGCCGTGGCTCGACGCGTGGCTCGGCCGTGACACCCGAAATCCTCCTGCCGACGCGATCCATGCGCGCCGCTTCGATGTACCCCTGTTGCTCTGGGTCGTCGTGCAGCTCGCGGTCTCCCTGTGGTGGATCGCACAGGCGACGGCGACGGCGGCGTTCGATGCGCCCACGATCCTCGCGATGGTGTCCGTCGGCCTGATGAACGGCGGCATCGGGATCACCGTGGCGCACGAGCTCATGCACCGGCCGACGCGCCCCGAGCGGGCCCTCGCGGAGGTGCTCATGTCGTGCGTCAGCTACACGCACTTCTGCATCGAGCACGTGCACGGTCATCACCGCCACGTCGCCACGCCGCGGGATCCAGCGAGCTCGCGGCTGGGCGAGAACGTCTATCGGTTCCTGCCGCGGACCCTCGTCGGCGGACTGGTGTCGGCCTGGTCGATCGAGGCCGATCGCATGCGTCGCTCGGGCCTCGCGGTGTTCGGCCCGCGCAATCGCATGCTCCGCTACGCCGCCGTCCAGGTGGCGATCTATGGCGTGCTCGCGCTCGTGCTCGGCCCGGTCGCGGTCGCGCTCTGGGTGGGGCAGTCGGTGTTCGCGGTCCTGCTGCTCGAGGTCATCAACTACGTGGAGCACTACGGCTTGTCGCGCCGCGAGGTCGCGCCGGGTCGTTACGAGCGCGTCGCCCCGCGGCACTCGTGGAACGCGAGTCATCGGGTGACCAACTGGCTGCTGTTCAATCTCCAGCGCCACTCCGATCATCACTTCCTCGCCTCGCGCCCGTACGACGTGCTGCGGCACTACGACGGCGTGCCCCAGCTCCCCGCTGGCTACGCGACCATGGTGATCCTCGCGCTCGTGCCGCCCCTGTGGCGGCGCGTCATGGATCCGCGGGTCGCGTCGGTGCGCGCGCTCGGGGCCGCCGAGGGGACCGCCTCGGCCGCCTGAATCGGCCGCGCGACGGGGCTCCGCGCCCAACCGTGGCGCCGCCGCGTACCCACCGTCGCGCTCCGCGTATCATGGACGCCGATGCGACCGCGTGCTCCTGATGCCGCGAGGGCATGGCCGGTCTCGATCGCGCTGTGCCTCGCGGGCTGCGGCGACGACGGCGTGGCGCTGCCCGAGGGCACGTGCTCGGTCGCGGTGTGGGCCCGGCCGAGTCGGGGCGGCACCGAGCCGCGGATCCTCGGTGAGTGGACCGAGTGGCGCGACACCGCCGCGATGTCGCAGTTCGACGACACGTGGTGGGTCGCCGAGCTCGCGCTGCCCCCCGGCGAGTACGGCTACCTCGTCGTCGAGGAGGGCGAGGCGCACGTCGATCGCCACAACCCCCAGGGTGGCTGGCGCGAGTCCGACGGCGTGCCGGTGTCGTGGTTGATCGTCGAGGACTGCCTGCGGCCGCGGGTCGCGATCTCGGCGGACGCCGAGCGCCTCGAGCTGCTCTCGGCCCGGGACGACGAGGCGATCGTCGCGGTCGAGGTCGCGGTCGACGGCGAGGCGAAGCCAGCGCTCGACGTGCCCGCGGGCGCGACGCAGCTCGACTGGACCCCGCCCGTGCTGCCCCGCGGTCGCCACGTCGTCGAGCTGCGCGCCCGCGGGCGAGCGGGCGTCGCCGGCCCCGCGACGAGCGTCGCGGTGTGGACCGATCCGGTCGCCGACACGCCCGCCGACGCGATCGTCTACCACATGATGATCGATCGCTATCGCGGCGACGATGGGGCTGCGCTCGCGACCCCGTCCGATCCCGGCACACGGGCGGGCGGCACCCTCGACGGCGTGCGCGCCGAGCTCGAGCGCGGCACCTTCGACGCGATGGGCGTCTCGACGCTCTGGCTCTCGCCCGTCTACCTCAACCCCGACGAGGCGCGGACGGCCCGCGACAGCGATCGACTCGTGGAGGGCTACCACGGCTACTGGCCCCTCGACTCGCGGGCCGTCGACGGGCGCATCGGCGGCGACGCGGCGCTCGATGCCCTGGTCGCCAGCGCGCACGATCGCGGCATCCGGGTGGTGCTGGATCTGGTGCCGAACCACTATGACGAAGGCAACCCGCGGGTGCTCGAGCACGGCGACGACGGTTGGTTCAACGAACGCGACCCGGTGTGCGTGTGCGGAGCGGCCGATTGCCCGTGGTCGACGGAGATCGAGACCTGCTGGTTCACGCCCTACCTCCCCGATGTGCGCCTGCAGCAGCCCGACGCCCTGGCCGCGGCGATCGACGATGCGCTGTGGTGGCAGGCCCGCTTCGGCATCGACGGCTATCGCGTCGATGCGGTGCCGATGATGCCGCGCGCGGCGACGCGCCGGATCTACCACGCGGTGCGGCGGGCGATCGGCCCGGCCGGCGCGTCGCTCCTGCTCGGCGAGGTCTTCACCGGCCCGGGCGCCGGTGGGATCGCGGCGCTGCGCTACCACCTCGGCCCCGACGGCCTCGACAGCGTCTTCGACTTCCCGACGATGTGGGCGATCCGCGACGTGCTCACCGGGCGCGCGGGCTTCGACGCACTCGTCGATGTACTGCAGGCCGAGGACGACGCGCTCGCGGGCTCGGGGGCCGTGCTCGCGCGCATGCTCGGCAACCACGACACCGCGCGCATCACCTCGGTGGTCGCCGGCGACGACGCCCGTGATCCCTGGGCGTCGCCGCCGACCGCGACGCCCACCGCCGACGAACTCGCGCGGGTGCGGCTCGGCTTCGCGCTGGTGTTCACGCTGCCGGGCATGCCGGTCGTCTACTACGGCGACGAGGTCGGGCTGCCGGGCGCGAACGATCCCGACAGCCGCCGGGTGATGCCGGATCCCGCGGCGCTCGATCCCGCGGCCTCGGCCCTCGCCGCCGACGTCGCGACGCTCGGGACCCTGCGCCGCTGCTCCGAAACGTTGCGCCGCGGCGCATGGCGTCCCGTCGGCGTCACGGCCGAGCACCTCGCGTTCGTCCGCGAGGGGGCCGACACGGCCGTGCTCGTCGTGGCCTCCGCCGCCGCCGACGCGACCGCGATCACGGTGCCCGCCGCGGTCGCGCCCGGGTGGTATAAAGACGCGATGTCCGGCGCCCGCCTCGAGATCGGCGAGGGCGGTGTGACCTTCGACTTGCCGCCATTCGGCGTCCTGGTGCTCGTCCCCGAGGAACATGCCTGTGCGTAGCTCGATGATCCCCACCCGCCTCGTTCGCGCCCTGTCGATCGGCGTCGTCACGATCCTCGGTTGCGGCGCCGACGAGCTCCAGTCGGCGACGTCGCTCGAGCCGCCCGACACCGACACCTTCGACCCGACCAACGGCGTCGGCCCCGGCGGCGGCAGCTACAGCACGACCGTCGGCTCGGCCAGCGGCGCGGACACGGGCAACGACGACACGACCGGCGGCCCGACCGAGTGCGAGGACGCCAACAAGCGCTGCGCGCACGACTTCGAGCTCGCCGACGACGGCTACGCCTCGGTGGTGTTGTTCGGGGACTTCGCCGCCGATGGTTGGGACGCCGGCGTGCCGATGGCCAAGGACGGCGACACCTGGCGGGCCGCGGTGCCGGTGCCGTTCGAGATGCAGGTGCTCTACAAGTTCCGCGTCGACGACACCACGTGGATCACCGATCCCGCGAACCCGACGACGGTGCCCGACGGCCAGGGCGGCGAGAACTCGGTGCTCGACGCGGTCACCTGCGAGGACTTCACCTGCGAGCCGGACGTCGTCGGCACCTTCGACTGGCGCGACAGCGTCATCTACTTCGTGTTCGTCGATCGCTTCGAGAACGGCGACCCCAGCAACGACGGCGGCGTGGGCGTGCCCCTCGCCTCGGACTGGCAGGGCGGCGACTGGGCCGGCGTCACCGCGCGCATCGAGTCGGGGTACTTCGAGGATCTCGGCGTCAACACACTGTGGCTCAGCGTCCCGTTCGACAACACCAACGACAGCGGCTTCGGCTCCGACGGCCGCGAGTACTCGGCGTACCACGGCTACTGGCCGGCCAACGTGGATCAGACCGAGGAGCACTTCGGCACCCTGGCCGAGCTGCAGCAGACGATCGACACCGCGCACGAGCACGGCCTCAAGGTGCTGTTCGACTTCGCGATGAACCACGTCCACGTCAGCTCGCCGGTCTACGCCGACCACCCCGAGTGGTTCTGGCCCAACGACAACGGCTCCGGGGACGACTGCGTGTGCGGGTCGGGCTGCAGCTGGGACGGCGATCAGGCCCGCCGCTGCTGGTTCACCGAGTACCTGCCCGACTACGACTTCACCGACGCCGCCGCGCGGACGTTCTCGATCGACAACGCGCTGCAGTGGATCGGCGACACCGGCGTCGACGGCTTCCGGCTCGACGCCGTCAAACACATCGAGGACGCCTGGCTGCTCGACCTGCGCGAGCGCGTGCTCGCCGAGGTCGAGCCCGAGACCGGCGAGCACTTCTACATGGTCGGCGAGACGTTCACCGGCGATCAGGGGACGATCGCCCGCTACGTGAACCCCGAGATGCTCGACGGGCAGTTCGATTTCCCGCTGCGCATGCAGATGGCCTACAACGTGCTCATGCGCGGCGGCTCGATGCAGGAGCTCGCCGACTTCATGGACGCCAACGACGACTACTACGGCGCGGCGATCATGAGCACCTTCATCGGCAACCACGACATCCCGCGGGCGATCCACCTCGCCCAGGACACGCCGGTGTGGAACAACCAGTGGGCCGACGGCAAGGATCGCGCGTGGTCCAACCAGCCCGGGCTCCCGGCCGGGTCGTCCGCGTTCGAGCGGCTCGGCAACAGCTTCACGATCTTGTTCACCACCAAGGGCGCGCCGCTCCTCTACTACGGCGACGAGGTCGGCATGCCGGGCGGGGGTGATCCCGACAACCGCCGCGCGATGCAGTGGGACGGCTACAGCGCGGGCCAGACGTTCCTGCTCGAGCACATCCGTCGGCTCACGGCGATCCGGGCGGAGCACCCGGCGACGCGCCGCGGGACCCGAACGACCCTGTCCGCCGGCGGCGACACGTTCGCGTACGTCGTCGAGTACGGTGGCGACGCGGTCTGGGTCGCGCTCAACCGCGGCGACGGCTCGACGCAGGTCGACGGCCTACCCGCTGAAATGCTCGTGGACGAGCTGACAGGGGATGCGTTGATGGGGCCCTCGGTGACGGTGCCTGCACGCTCCGCGCGCGTTCTGGTCCGCCCGTGAGCACGGCCTGCGCGCGCCTGTGGGGCACTATTCCCCCACCGCGCCCCGCAGAAGCGTTGTAGCGTCCGGCCCACAGAGGTCAGCACGCCATGGGTTTGATGCAGGAGTTCAAGGAGTTCGCGGTCAAGGGCAACGTCATCGACATGGCGGTCGGCGTCATCATCGGTGGCGCGTTCGGCAAGATCGTGGCGTCCGCGGTCGAGGACATCGTGATGCCGCCGTTGGGGCTCTTGCTCGGCGGCGTGGACTTCTCGGATCTCGCCGTGCAGCTGAAGGCCGCGGTCGGGGACAAGCCCGCCGTCATGCTGCGTTGGGGCAAGTTCTTCCAGATGTTGATCGACTTCACCATCATGGCCTTCGCGGTGTTCATGATGGTCCGCGCGATGAACAAGCTGAAGAAGGCTCCGCCGCCGGAACCGGCCGCCCCGCCCGCGCCGACGAAGGACCAGGAGCTGCTCGAGGAGATCCGCGACCTCCTGAAGAAGCGCGCCGAGTAGCGCGCGCCGGAAGGAGCGCGCCGAGTCGCGCGCGCCGGTCCGCCGAGAGCGAGTCGCCCCCCGCGTGCGGGGGCAATCCGCGCGTCAGCGCGTACCGCGAAGCCCGAGCCGTCCGCGGGGGGAAAAAAAGAAACCGCCCTAATCCGCGTGGCTGCGGCGGAACAGCGCGAGCACCGTGGTGTAGCCGTGCAGGTGGGTCGCACGGCCCACGGGCCCGATCTCACCGTTGCCGAAGAAGCCACCGACGGCCAGCGCGGCCGGGCCGACCTCGTCGAACAGCGCGTCGAGGTCGTGGTTCGGATGCCCGTACAGGCCGACGCCTCGGCCGACGCACGAGAACATCAGGGCGCCGGCCGGACGCACGCCGCGGGCCCGGTAGCGGCGCAGGTGGGCCTCGAGATCCGCCGCCGAGGTCTCCGCGTCGCGGACGTGGAACTGCACGACGTTGCCGGTGCCCACGCTGGCGCCCACGGCCAGCGCCCCGGTGCGGGCGTCGAGCCCGAGCACGTTGCGGAGCAGGAAGTCACCCTGGGCGTAGACCTCGCGGTCGGGTTGACCCGCGAGGCCGAGGAACAGCGCGGTGCGCATGAGCTCGCGATCGCGGGGCGGCGCCTGCTCGTAGGTCTCTTGGAGGATGCGCGCCGCGCTGCGGCCGTCGAGCTCGAACGCGAGGTTGCCGTCGGCCCGCGTGACGAACATCGGCGTGCCGATCGGACGGCAGCCCTGGGCGACGAGCGTATCGAGCACGACGTTGCCGGAGATCGCGAGGCCCACGACGCCCTCGCGGTGGCTCTGCCCGCCGGCGAACAGCGCCCCGCCCGGCGCGGCGTCGCCCGAGCGCAGGCCACCGACCTTGATCGCGTTCGGGTACGCGCGATCGAGTCCCGCGAGCAGAGGGACGACGTGCGAGGTCGCCGGGTCGGCGAGGAGGATCATCGACTCCGCGTCGGCGGGCTCGATGCCGAGGCGTTCGTGCCAGTCCGCGGCGGGGGCGTCGGCGGGCGGCAGCATGTCAGCCTCGAGGTGGAACGGTCGCAGCTCGACCGCGGGCATCACGGCGCCGACGAGCGTCAACGCCGGGCCGCGCTCGACCTCGCGATTGGCCCCGACGATGCCGGCCGCGCCGCAGCCGAAGACCACGCCCGTGCCGAGCGCGTCACCGACGGTGCTCGACAGCTCCGCGAAGTGTTCGCGGTGGTGCGGTGACGCGAACGCGAACACGACGGTGGGCGCGGAACCGCCGAGCCGCGCGCTCACGCCGGCGGCCGCCTCCGTCATTGCATCGACGAAGCTGGGCGCGGTCGAGAGCTCGGAGACCCACTGCATCCGGAGCGACGCAGTATGGCGCGCGCGCGCGGCCGCGTCGAGCGTGGGGCGGAGCTGCCTTCCCAGTGCGCGCCGCCGGGCCCGCGCCCGGTCAGTCGTCGGCGTGGGCAGCGGCCGCGCCGCGATCGCTGCGTGCCGGGCTCTGCCACGGCAGCGGCCGGTGCTTCCGGGCCCGCGGGGCGAGCTCGTCCATCGTCCGGGCATCGAACAGCCGGCCGTTGATGATGGTGTAGCGGACGTTCTCGCTGCGGCGGATGTCGCCGAGGACGTCGCCGTCGATGACCGCGAGATCGGCGAGCTTGCCGACCTCGATCGAGCCGAGGTCGCGATCGAGGCCGAGGTAGTGCGCGCCCGCCAGCGTGCCCGCGCGCAGCGCCTCGTGCGGGGTCATGCCGCCCTGCACGAAGTTCCACAGCTCCCAGTGGGCCCCAAGGCCCTCGCGCTGGCCGTGGGCGCCGAGCTGGATCTCGACACCGGCGTCCAGCAGCTGCTTGCACAGCTTCGCGATCGCGATGTGATTCCAGTCGCCGCGGCCCGCGAGCATGCGCCGGCGCGACCGGGGCTCGATCTGATCGGGCGGCACGAACCGTCGCAGGCGCTCGTGGTCGAACACGTTGGTGTGGGCGTACCAGTAGTTCTCGGCCCAGATGCCGCCGTAGCCGACGATGATCGTCGGCGTGTAGCCAACCTCGGTGGCCGACCACAGCTGCGTGACGTCGCGGTAGCCCTTGGCCAGGGGCGTGGCGTGCTCGATGCCGGTGTGGCCGTCGACGACCATCGTCATGTTGTGCTGGAACAGGGAGCCGCCCTCGGGCACGACCATCATCCCGAGCTCGCGCGCTGCGGCGATGATCTGCTGCCGCTGGTTGCGGCGGGGTTGGTTGTAGCTCTTCACGCTGAAGGCCCCGACCGCCTTCATGCGCGTGAGGTGGGCGCGCGCGTCGTCGAGGCTGTCGACCACCGCGCGGAACGGCGCCTTGGCCCCGTAGAGGATGGTGCCGGTCGAGAAGATCCGCGGCGCGGTGATCGTGCCGGCGCGCGCGAGCTCGGCGGCGGCGAAGACCTCACCGGTGTCGTTCGACGG
Source organism: Nannocystaceae bacterium (assembly GCA_044344875.1). GTDB lineage: Bacteria > Myxococcota_A > Polyangia > Nannocystales > Nannocystaceae > Xiheibacterium. Next base: position 131,616 of record JBIJCC010000009.1, on the reverse strand, counting down.
GTCGTGGATCGTGGTGACGCCGAAGGCCAGCGTCGCGTGGTGCAGCCAGTTGCGCTGCGGCGTGATCCCGTGGCTGCCCTGGGGCCCGTGGGCGTGGACGTCGACGAGGCCCGGGATGATCGTCGTACCGCTGACGTCGATCTGCTTGGCGCCCTTGGGGATCGTGACGGAGGCGCGGGGGCCGACGGCGGTGATGCGGTTGCCGTCGATGACGATCGTCGCGTCGGCGATGACCTCGTCGCCCTTCATGCTCACGACCTTGCCGCCGACCAGCGCCAGCTGACCCTTGGGCAGGTCCGCGTCGACGTCGAAGCCGATGTCGCGGCCCTTCGCCGGTAGCTCGGGCAGCGGGGTCTTGGCGCCGTCGAGGAATGCGAAGGTATCGAGCAGCGAGCGGGTGAACAGCTCGGGCCCGAGCGACCAGTGCAGCGCGCGACCGTCCCCCGACCAGTGCAGGTACTCGCCCGCCTGCTTGCTCACGCGCCCGACCGGCAGCGCCTCGGACTTGGCGCCGATGTCGATCGGCTTGGCGCCGGTGGTGGGCATCGGCATCACGTGGGCGTTGAAGCCCTCGGTGAACGCGACCCAGCGGCCATCGGGGGCCACGCGGAAGCTGGTCACCCACTCGCCGCGCAGGTGCGTGCGCGGCTGGCTGCGGTCGAGCGCGATCGAGCGCAGGACGGCCTTGCTGCCGTCCGGGCCGCGTTCGGCGTCGGTGAAGTACACGCGGTCGCGATCGACCCCGAAGTGCGGGTCGGCGCCGTCGCGGCTGACCAGGCGCGGCGCGCCGCCAGCGACGTCGATGGCGTAGAGCCCCGGATCGCGCGAGTACTTCTCCGAGAGAATGCCGCCGCCGCCGGTCTTGCGCGCGACGACCGTCTTGCCGTCGGGCGAGAACGTCGGCTCGACCCAGTGCGCGGGCGTCTTGGTGAGGCTGCGCCCGCGGCCGCCGCTGCGCGGCACGACCCGTAGGCTGCCGAGGCGTTCGTCGTTCCAGGCGACGTACAGCACGCTGCGGCCGTCGCGGGAGAACGTCGGCTCGAACTCGAAGACGTCGTCGTCGGAGGTCAACCGCCGCGGCTTGCCCTCGGGCAGCTCGCGGATCCACACGTGACCGAGGGCCTGGTACACGACCGCCTTGCCGTCGGGGGCGACCTCGACGTCGCGCAGCATCTTGGTGTGGAAGCGCTTGGGGTGGACCTCGATCGGGGAGCGCAGCGCCTCGCGGATCGTGCGCTTGGCGCGGACGCGGAACGGGATCACGCTCGACTTCGCGGTCTTGATCTCCACCCGTCGCAGCTTGCCGCCCGCCCAGTAGACGAGCGCGTCGTCCTTCGGGGTCCACGCCATCGTCGGGTACACGCCGTGGATCGCCCAGGTCTCCTGCATGTCGCGATCGAGGCCGTACTCGAGGACCCGCTCGGCACCGCTGGCGAGATCATGGACGACGAGCGCGGTGTGCAGCCCGATGCGGCGCACGTACGCCAGAGACTTGCCGTCGTGCGACGGCGTCGGGCGGACCGCACCGCCGGGACCGCCGAGGAACGACTCGGTGCGGCCCTCCTCGCGATCGAGCCGCAGGATCGTGTAGATGCCGGCGTGGGGATCCTTGTTGTACTCGAACACCGGACCGGGCGTGGTGTCCTGGCTGAAGTACACGTAGCGGCCGTCGGGCGAGAACGCGGGCTCTCCGACGTCCTTCTGGTCGTTGGGCTTGTCGGTGAGCGGGACGCCCTTGCCGCCGGCGGCGTGGAACAGCCAGATCTCGCCCGAGCCGAGGCTGCGCTCGGCGGTGAAGTGCTTGCGCGCGGCGATGTACTTACCGTCGGGGCTCCACGCCGGCGAGTTGAGCAGGCGGAAGTCCTCCTTGCTCACCTGCGTCGGCGCGCCACCGGCCGCGGGGAGGATCCAGATGTTGTCGGCGCCGTCGCGATCGCTCGTGAACGCGACGTGCTTGCCGTCGGGCGAGAACTGCGGCTGCATGTCCCACGCGATGCCCTCGGTCAGCGCCTTCGCGTCGCCGCCGGTGATCGGCACCGTGTAGAGATCGCCGAGCAGATCGAACGCGATGGTCTTGCCGTCGGGGCTGACGTCGAGGCTCATCCACGTGCCCTCGTCGGTGTCGAGCTCGACGGTCTTCGCCGGGCCGGGCGGCGCCTCGACGTCCCACTTGGGCGGTGTCGGCTTGGCCGGATCCTCGGGCTTCGCGGGCTCGGCAGTGGCGGCCGCGGGATCGAGGCGCAGGCCGGGCTCGTCCACGACGTCGCCCTCGCGCGCGGGCACGGCGTCGTCGCCCGGTGATCGTGTGCCCGTGCGACCGGTGCAGCCGGGGCCGAGGCCCAACCCCAGCGCGGTGACGAACGCGACGATCGCGAGGCGAGAGGACGGGGCGACGAGCATGGAGGCCGCCGGTGTACCATGCCTGCCGCCGATGGAGACCCTGCGCGTCGCGATCGAGTGGCTCGACCACGTCGTCTGGAAGTCGGGGATCCAGATCGACGGCGAGACCGTCCCGTTCTTGGTGTTGGCGCTGCTCGGCACGGGGCTGTTCCTCACGCTGCGCCTCGGCTTCGTCCAGCTGCGCCACTTCGCCCACGGCGTCCGGGTTGCCACTGGCCGCTATGACGACCCCGATCACCCCGGCGATGTTTCGCACTTCCAGGCGCTGTCGACCGCGCTGTCGGCCACGGTCGGGATCGGCAACATCGGCGGCGTCGCGATCGCGATCCACTGGGGCGGGCCCGGGGCGCTGTTCTGGATGTGGATGACCGCGGTGTTCGGCATGGCGACGAAGTACGCCGAGGTCGTGATGGCGCTGCACCACCGCGAGGTCGGCATCGGGCTCGGCGGCGCGAGCGTGTCCGGCGGGCCGATGTACGCCATCGCGCGGGGGCTGCCGCGGGCGTTCCGACCCATGGCCTACGTGTTCGCGGCGCTGCTCGGGACCACGGCGATGCTCACCGGCAACGGCGTGCAGGCCAACACGATCGCCGACACGTTCGCGACCGCCGGCGGGCTGGCCCACTGGCAGGTCGGGCTGTGCACGGCCGCGATCGTCGGCGCCGTGGTGTTGGGCGGCATCGGCCGCATCGCCAAGGTCGCGGCCGTGCTCGCGCCGGGCATGGCGCTCCTCTACGTCAGCGCGGGGTTGCTGGTCATTGCGACCCACCTCGACCAGGTCGGCCCCGCGCTCGCGCTCGTCGTCACCGAGGCGTTCGATCCGACCGCGGGCGTCGCGGGCACGGGCGCCGGCGCGATCATGGTCACGATGATGTGGGGCGTGCGGCGCGGCCTGTTCTCGAACGAGGCGGGGCAGGGCTCGGCGCCCATCGCCCACGCGGCGGCCAAGACCGACGAGCCGTGCTCCGAGGGCAGCGTCGCGCTGCTCGAGCCATTCATCGACACGATCATCATCTGCACGATGACCGCGCTGGTCGTGATCATGACCGGCGTGTGGCACGAGCGGCACCCCACGGCGATCGGTCTGGGCGCCGGCGACGTGGGCTTCGTCGTGCGCGACGGCGACGGCGTTCCGCGACCGGTGCCCCCGCCCGCGGCGGTGCACGTCGACGAGGGCATCGTCGTCGGCGACGTCGAGGTCGCGTGGCACGACGCGCCGGTCGAGCGGCTGTGGGTCGACGAGGCGCAGACCGTACCGTTCACCGGCGTGATCGACCCCGCCGGGAAGACGGCGATCGACGCGGGCGGTGCGACCCACTCGCTCTTCGCCGACGCGGCCGAGAGCGGCGCGCCGCTGACGATGCTCGCGTTCCGCCGCGGGCTCGCGCCGATCCTCGACATCGGTCACCACCTGGTGCTCGTCTCGGTGTTGCTGTTCGGGGTCTCGACCGCGATCTCGTGGTGCTACTACGGCGAGCGCTGCGCGCACTTCCTGTTCGGCGCCGGTGCCGTGGGCCCGTACCGCGTGGTCTATGTGATCATGCACTTCGTCGGGGCGGTGCTGCCCATGTCGATCGCATGGACCCTCGGCGACGCGATGCTGGGGATCGCCATGCTCCCGAACCTGGTCGTGCTCTGGGCCCTGTCGGGGGAGGTCACCGCGCTGACGCGCAGCTACTTCTCGCGCCGCCCGTGGCTCCCCCGGGGTTGAGGGCTCTGCCGGCGCGGGGTCGAGCCACCGCCTGGCGGGGTGCAACCTGCCGCCTGGCGGGTCCTGCGACCCACGCTCGATCGAGCTCGAGCGTGGGGACGCATGCAGGCGTCGACGGCACGCGGCTTGCTGTACTCGGTCGCGATGGCGCGGACCTGGCGATGCGAACTCGGTCTCGCCCTGTGTTGCAGCTGCTACACGGGGCTCGATGGGACGTCCGCCGAAGAGGGCGGCGGCGACACACAGGGCGACGGCAGTGACGCAGGCGGCGACGACACGGGGGATGCGGTCCCACCGGTCGACGCCGATGCGCTCGGACCCTCCGACCTGCGGATGCTCAGCGACTGGGAGTACGCCAACACCCTGGGCGATCTGTTCGGCGCCGAGGTGCGCACCGAGCTCGGCACCATCCTCGGCTCGATCCCCACCAGTCGCGTCGACGGGGGCTACTCGACCATGGATCGGCGACTCAGCGCCGGCCACGTGGATGCCCACTACGCGGTGGCCATCGCCGTCGCCGAGCTCGTGAGCCGCGACCCGGCGCGCCGCGCCGCGCTCGCGCCATGCCTGCTCGACCGCGACGACGACGAGTGCGGCGGCGCGTTCATCGACGCCTTCGGACCCCGTGTCTATCGCGGTCGGCTGGACGGGGACGAACGGGCGCGGCTGCTCGCGGCGTGGTCCGCCGACACGCTCGAGGCACGGGTCGAGAATGTCGTTCTCCACGCGTTGATGTCCCCGCGCTTTCTCTACCGTCCCGAGCTGGCGGGCGAGGATCTCGGCGGCCGGGTCCAGGCGCTCGGCGGTCACGAGGTCGCCTCGCGGTTGTCGTATCTGCTCTGGGGCACGATGCCCGACGCCGAGCTGTTCGCGGCCGCCGACGCCGACGCGCTCGGCGACGCCGAAGGGATCCGCGTCCAGGCCGAGCGCATGCTCGACGACCCCCGCGCCCGGGCCGGCATCGCCCGGTTCGCCGTCGAATGGTTGCGCTTGCTCGAGCGCCCTGGTCTCGGCTTCTCGGAGCGCTTCCTCGATGGCCTGGATACGACCGGCCTGCGCGCGGACATCATCGCCGAGCTACCGAGGCTGTTCGAACACCTCGTGTTCGAGGACGCCGGTCGATTCGCCGATCTGTTCACCACGCGTCTGGGATTCGTCACGACGCCGGGCCTCGCGACCATCTATGGTGTCGGGCTCCCAGGCGCCGAGGTGTCCGACGGGCCGATCGCGCTGAGCGATGACCGCGGTGGGTTGCTGACGCGCGCCGCGATTCTACTCGGGACGGGCGACGAGACCCATCCGCTGGTGCGGGGGGCGTTCGTGGTCAAGCGACTGTTGTGCCACGAGCTGACGCCACCGCCGCTGCCCCCGGACGCGCTCGAGCCCCCGCCGTTCGACCCGAATGCCTCGAATCGTCAGCGCTGGTCCGAGAAGACCGACTCCGGGAGCTGCGCAGGTTGCCATCAGCTCATCAACCCGTCGGGCTTCGCTGCCGAGGGCTACGACGCCATCGGACGCGCGCGGACGGAGGAAGACGTCATCGATCCCGCGGGCGAGGTGGTGAACACGCTGCCCGTCGACACGCGGGTGAGTGTGATCATCGACGGCGATACGCATGACGTCGCCGACCTCGTCGAGCTGGGGGCCATCCTCGCCGACAGTGACGAGGCGTCGCGCTGCTTCGCCACCCAGCTGTTCCGCTACGGGAACGGCCGGCGGGAGGCCGACGAAGACGCGTCGTCGATCGACGCGCTGGTCCCGGGCGAACGGACCCTTCGAGACCTCCTGCTCGCGTTCGTGACCGCGCCCGAGTTCCGCACCGTGAAGCTCGCCGACTGACCCCTCTCGGAGCCAACGTCCATGTCCCCGATGTCGCCCTCGCGCAGCTCGTCCCCGCGTCGCTCGCTGTCGCGGCGCTCCCTGCTCCGCTCGACCCTCGCGGCGGCGGGGGTCGGCGCGCTCGGCCTGCCCGTGCTCCCGTCGCTGTTGCCCCGCCACGCGGCCGCCGCACCGGGTGGCTTCCCCAAGCGGTTCATCGCGCTGTTCTCGTCCAACGGATCGCGCTTTCGCAAGTACTACCCGAACGAGGACGAGATCGGGGCGTTGCCGTGGATTGTGCGCGACGCCGGCGCGAATGTCCGCGAACTCGCACTCGCGGATGTTCCCGGTGATCGGATCTCGGCCGTCTTCGGGCCCGAGTGGAACGCTCTGCGCGGCAAGGTCAACCTCGTCCGGGGCCTGGATCTCGTCAATGGCACCGGCGACCACTATCCGTCGTTCATGCTGAGCGGCCATGCCGGCCAGGGCGGGGTGGCGAACCTGCACGAATCGATCGAGCAGATCCTCGCCCGCTCGGCGAAGGTCTACGACGCGCCACCGCACGTCCGTTCCCTGCATCTGCAGGCGCGCGGGCCGCAGAGCCCCGGCCACCCGATCTCGGTCGACGCACAGCTCAATCCGATTCCCAACGAGATCGACCCCGCGACCGCCTATGCGGCCATCTTCGGTGGTCTCCCCGCGCCCGATGCCCCCGATCTCGACGTCACGGCCGCGCGGCGGGCCTCGGTGCTGACCTCGCTGCAGGCCGACTACCTCGCGCTGCGCGACAACCCTCGCCTCGGTCAGGCCGACCGGCAGCGACTCGATTCCCACGTGACGCTGCTCGACGATCTCGCGTCGCGATTGTCGGCGACGACGGCCGCGGGCTGCGTGTTCCCGGAGGCGCCGATTCCCCTCGACCAGGAGGCCACCGACGCGAATCTGCCGCAGATCACCAAGGATCACATGGATTTGATCGTGGCTGCGATCAAATGCGACCTGACCCGCGTGGTGGCGTTCCAGATGTGCTCGGGGACCGACACCCGGACCTTCTCGTTCTTGGGCTCCACGATCGCCGAGGATCATCACGACATCTCCCACGATTACTCGTATGCCGGCGGGTATGAGCTATCGGCGCAGAAGATGGGGTTGATCGGCAACTGGTACGCGCAGCAGGTCGCGTACCTCCTCGAGCAACTGGACGTCGTGGAGGATCCGCTGACGGGTGCCACGTATCTCGACAACTCCATCGTGTATTGGGGCAACGAGTTCGGGTCGGGTGGGTCCCACTACGCCTACGGCATGCCCGTGCTGCTCGCCGGCGGGGGCGGAGGCGCGCTGCGGACGGGCCTCTACCTCGATTATCGCGAGGTCGGGCGAAAGATCCAGTACGACTACCAAGGGGAGACGGCCGAGATCCCGGACGCCGACTTCCGGGGGCGGTGCTACAACGAATTGCTGGTCACGCTGCTGCAGGGCATGGGGCTCGAGCCCGCCGACTACGAAAGTGGCGGGGTCGCGGGGATCGGGGATTACAGCGGCAACTATCTCGGGCAGTACGATCTCGGCGACCGGCGGTCGCCGCTGCCGTTCCTGACCCCGGTGTGAGTCGGGGCCGTTCAGGCCCGTGCGCGTCGACGCCGGACGAGGGCGGCCAGCCCCAGGAAGAATGACGCAGCGCCGGGCTGCGACGTGGCGCAACCGCACCCCGCGATCTCGTCATCGTCCTGCGCCGGGTCGCCGCTGGTGCCGGCGGAATCCTCGGTCGAGGCGGCGCTTTCACCCGCGCCGGAGGCACCGCCGCTGGTCGCAGCGCCGGTGCCATCGCCGGATGGACCGCCCGCGCTGGTCCCCTGTGAGCCGGTGTCACCGACGGTGTCGCCCCCGGTGTCGCCCCCGGTGTCCCCGCCTTCGGGGGGCACTCCCTGACCTTCGCCCATGCGGAACACGAATACGTTCGCGTCGGCGTTGTCGACCCAGACGAAGACGTTGCGCGAGGGCGCGTAGCGGAATCGACCGAATGCGCCGCCCGACGCGGTGATCTCCCCCGGATCGTCGCCCTCGCCCGCGTGCATCGCAAAGGACGCCGTCGATGGATCATAGGAGTACACGTCCCGACCACCGCCCCACAGCACGAAGCGCTCGGTCACGGGATCGAAGCCGACCCCGGGGCTGCCACCGCCGAAGAGGCTGGCCACGTCGGGGCCCTGGATCGCGACGTCCTGCACATAGGTGTCGGTCTCCAGGTCGTAGGTGTCGAGGCGGCCCTCGCCGACGATGATCATCAGGCGCGCGGTCGGATCCAAGGCCGCCGCGACGTTCGGGGCCCAGAACCCGCCATTCGACTCGGCGCGGTCGAGGTACGCATCGGCGTCCGGATCGTACTCGAGCATGCGGCTGTTGGTCCGCCGGAACACGTGGCCGGTCGTGGGATCGAGCACCGAGGGATCCCCGAATCCCTGCTCGGGCGGACCGTCGGCGACGCGCGCCCATGCGTTCTCGGCGAAGCCGAACCTCCAGGTGCCGGTCGCGAACGAGCCGGACTGCCACAGCGATCCGCCCATCGCGATCATCGCGTCGTGGGGAGGCGGGAGATAGGTCAGGCCGGAGTACGTGTGCCGCGAACCGGGACTGCCGGCGTCGTAGGTCTCGTGGGTCCCGCCCGCGGGGATCTGCGCATCGCCGGTCGGTCCCCAGATCCGCGACCACGCGAGCGACTGCAGATCGAAGACGTAGACCTCGTTGCCGCGGTAGTCGGCATGGCCACCGCCCCACAGCACGAGGCGCCCGCGGGTGGTGTCGAGGGTCCCGCCGCCCCACGCGGTGATGACCGCGGCGCAGTAGTAGCTCCACTCGAACGCCTCGGTGTCCGGGGGACACACCGCGCGCATCGGGGTGTCGGGGATCTCGTGCCACGTCCCAGGGGGCAGGTCGTCGATCGCGTCGGCGGCGGCGGTGGACGGGACGAGCAGGGCGCAGGCGAGGGGGGCGACGCGGCGCAGGACGGGCATGGCATCGGTGCAGAGCAAGGCACGCGCCAAGCCGGAGTCGAGCAATCGGCCGGGTGCGGATCGGCGGGCGGGGGCCCGAGCCCCGATCCGTGGCCGGGCTGACCCCGCCACTTCAGAACGGGCTCGGCCGGTCGTCCGTGCGGTACTCGCGGCGCGGCGGAATGCCGACCTTGCGCGAGACCTCCTCGAACAGCTCGAAGGGCACGGCGACCTCGGCGGGCGTCGGCGGGTCGGCGACGCAGTCGCGCCACGGATCCGCCGGGCACAGCCGCAGGCGCTCGTGGCCGACCAGGTGGGCGATGAACGGCGCGCCGTCCCGCATCACGAGGCGCAGGGCGACCGGCCACGCGGGCGGCGTCGCGGTGAGTCCGTCGCGGCCGCCACTGGCGATCGATTGCCGCACCCCGTCGAGGATCGCGTCGTCGCAGCGGGCGATGACGTGGCGATCGTCGAGCGCGACGATCTCGATCCCGACGATCGTCGCCGCCGCACCGACCAGCGAGCCGGCGTCGTTGCGGCGCGCCTCGACCGGCGGCAGCGACGTCGTGTCCGAGCCCGGCTCCGGCCGACACGACGCGAGCAGGAGGAAGGCACCCAGCGCCCTCGTCCAGCGCATCACGGCTCGTACGCGAAGTATCCGGTCACGTCCGGTTTCAGGCCGAGCGCGTCGGCGTACCACTTGTATTCGAGCGCGTAGGTCGATTGATCGACATACATATAGTTGCGGCTGCCCACCGCCCGGAGGTTTGCGCCCATGCCGGGCGGCGCGCCGTACATCGTGATGCCGGCCGCGGTCGCGAGCGCCTTCATGTACGTGCCCGGCAAGATCTTGGTGCGGACCGCGTTCGCGATGTCGTCGGCGGAGATGTCGTAGTCCTTGCCGGCGTACGAGATCTTCATCTTCGCGGCCTTGTCCTTGGCGCGGGCCGCCGCGCGGACGATCGTGCGGTTGTCGGTCGTCGCCTGGCAGCCCCACATCTTCGCCACGGCCCCCGCCCCGAACGCCTTCTTGAAGTCGGCGACGCGGGCCATCGACGCGAAGTCCTTGCTGCGCCCGTCCTTGTCGCCGGGGTCGCGGGTCGTCGTGCTCGAGTACGCCGCGGCTTCCCAGGTGTTGATCATGATCGGCCCGCCGACCCACGCGTGGGAGAAGATGTCGAAGCGCAGCAGCGAGCCCGGCGCGGCGACGCCGAGGTCCTGGATGTAGCCGTAGACGTGGACGATCGAGATCGAGTCGTCGTCGTACCGCCTCTGCAGCGCCGCGTCGGTCTCGCCGCCGGCCGTGTACGTCGCGACCGTCCCCTGCAGCACCTTGTCCATCCGATGCCAGTCCGTGCTGCCCTTGAGGTGGCGGATGCGATTCCCGGACTTGAAGTCGAAGATCGTGACGACGGTCGTCGGCGTGATGAGCTTGCCGATCGTCATCTTGGTCCCGGTCGCGTATGTCGTGCCCGCCCAGAGGTCGTCGCGCCAGGTCTTGGCGTACAGCGTGTTGTCGGCGCCGCCGTGGTAGTCCCAGCCCGCGGCGAGGACGAGCTCGGTGTGCTTCTTGGTCATCGCGAACGCGAAGACGAACAGCGTGCGCGTGCCGGCGGCACCGTCGGTCGCCGTCTGCTTCGAGAGCGTGCAGCACAGCGGGGACGTACCGTCGAAACCGACGGCCTTGGTCGTGGTCCCCGACAGCTTCAGCGAGAAGGGCAGCGCCGGGTGGTCGGGCAGGGTGAGCACGAGCTTGCACTCGCCGGCAGCGAGCCCCGCGAGGTCGAGCGACAGGCCCTGGCCGGCGATGTCGGCGAAGGCGTGCGAGGTGGTGCCGATGACGAGCGCGACGCTCTTGGGCGTCACGTCGGCGCCGGTCTCGTCCTTCACCTTCACGACCGCGTGCTCGCTCATGCGACGCGGCCCCCCTGCCTGTCGATGGTGCCGTGGATGGTCATGCCAGCATCGTCCCGTCGCCCTCGTCCCACGGCAGGGTCGCCAGCGCCCACGCGAGGTCGTCGGCGCGCTGCGGGCGGCCGGCGCTCGCGATGCCCTCGTCGGGCTCCGGCTCCGGCGGGATCAGGCGGGCGACCTCGAGCGGCTCGATCGCCGCGCCGCGATCGCCGAGCACGTCGAGGAACGGATCCAGCGATCGCGCGTCCACCAGGGTGACCGGCTCGGCGCCCGGCGACTCGAACGTCAGCGTGTAGTCCACGCCGCGGCGCACGCCCTCGAAGTGGAAGACGGTGAGCCCGAGGGTCTCGCTCGCCTGGCCCAGCTCGATGCGCGCGTCGTAGGGACCGCCGGCGAGCCGCATCGCGGAGCCGGCCGGCCACGCCGCCGCGCCCCCGAGGTCGATCGCGAACTCGAAGCGCGGGCCCGCCACGACCACGAGGTGCGTGAAGCCGGCGCGGAGCTGCGTGCGGCCGTCGCGGGCCGATCGCGCCGTGCGTCCGGTCGGATCGACGAGCGTCACCTCGCCCGCATCGCCATCGGGGATCGGCAGCGGCTCGGGGAACTCGAGCATGCACGTGCCCGGCTCGAGGTCGTCGGCGCGGAACTTCGAGTCGCCGTCGAGCGTGCCCTCGCGGGAGTCGCCCTCGGGGGTGAGGACGCGGACCTTCGCGCCTGCGCAGCCGATGCCGCCGGCGAAGACGACCTGGACCTCGATGAAGGTCGTGCTCGGTTCGATCGGGTCCGAGTCGTCGGCGAGGTCGGCGAGGTCGATGATCGCGGAGTCGATCGGATCGGTGCGTCCGACGACGTGCGGCCAGGTGAGGAGCACGAGGCGGCCGTCGATCCATGCCCGCGCGACCACGATCGCGGCGTCCTGGTCGTCGTGCTCGGACCGGCCGCCGAGCAGCTCGGCCGCATCACGGAGCTGGCGCGGGTCCGCGTCGCGCAGGCGCGCCATGGCCCCGTCGAGGTCGCGCGGAACGAACGCGTGGGGCGTTGAATCCGGGAACGGCGACGACCACAGCTCGCTCGTCGACGTCGCCTCGCACAGCCGAAGGAGCAGGGGCAACCTCCCTCGAGTATGGCACTCCGGCCGGGACCACGTCGACCGCGCGTGGGTCCGGGCGCCAGCGCTGCTCGACCGTGGCTGCGACGAAGTCGCTGTATTCACGCACAGTTGCCCTGCGGCGCGCGGGGGCCTCCCCGGGCGCGATCGCGCCGGATGAACCGCTGGCGGGTCTCGTGGCACTCCTAGGGTGGGGCAGTGGTTCCGCGCCGATCGAGGCGCGGCATCGCGAGGGGAACCGATGAAACGTCGATCGCAGCGAAACGGTGGCCTCCTCGCGGGGCTCGGTCTGGTCGCCCTGTCGGCGGCGTGCGCGGGCGGGGCCGAGGGCGGCCAGAACACCTCGGTGGGCTACACGTCGATCGGCGACGCGAGCGCGAGCGCGACCGCGGCCGAGAACCCCGACCCGAACGACACCGGCGGCACGGACGGCGACGACGCCGGCGAGTCGAGCGGAGGCGGCGGCGTGCCCTCGTGCGGCGAGGGCGAGTTCCAGTGCCAAGACGGAGCGTGCATCGAAGCCGCGCGCGCCTGCAACGACGTCAACGATTGCGCGGACAAGTCCGACGAGGCACCGCTCAACGCCGAGTGTGCGTCCGAGGACGGCTGCAACCTCGTCACCGAGTTCACGTGCAAGGACTGGACGTGCATCCCGATGGTGCGCCGCTGCGACGGCACGCCGGATTGTCCCGACAGCAGCGACGAGGCCCCGCAGAACCAGCAGTGCGGGCTCGAGGATGCGTGCGGTCCGACGGAGTTCAAGTGCGCCGACGGGCCGTGCATCCCGTCCGTGCGCGTGTGCAACGACCAGCCCGATTGCGCCGATGCGTCCGACGAGCAGGCCCAGCTGTGCGACGGCCAGGGCGGCGGCGGCGGAGGCGGAGGCGGAGGCGGAGGCGGCGGCTGCGTCCCGCTGCTGACCTTCGAGTGTGCCGATCAGACCTGCCTCCCGGCGTGGTGGGAGTGCGACGGCGAAGCGGACTGCGACGGCGGCGAGGACGAGGCCGAGTGCGGCGGCGGGGCGAGCTGCGAGGCGGGCGAGTGGGCGTGCGAGGGCGGCCAGTGCATCCCCGAGGACTGGTACTGCGACGGCGTCACCGACTGCAACGACGGCACCGACGAGCCGGCGAACATGAGTTGCGGTGGCGCCGGTGGCTGCGCGGCGGACGAGTTCTCCTGCGAGGACGGCGAGCAGTGCATCCAGGGTGATTGGTTCTGCGACGGCATCGTCGACTGTGCCGACGGCACCGACGAGCCCGCGGATCAGAGCGCGCCTGTGGCCTGCGATGCGGGCGAGTGGCAGTGCGACAACGGCACCTGCATCCCCGAGGACTGGTCGTGCGACTCGACCACCGACTGCGCCGACGGCTCGGACGAGTCGGAGGCCAACTGCGGCGGCGGCGGCCAGTCGTGCGGGTTCGGCGAGTGGACGTGCGACGACGGCGAGTGCATCCCGAGCAACTACGAGTGCGATGACTACGTCGACTGCGCCGACGGCTCGGACGAGGCGTCGTGCGGCGGCGGCCCGGTCGGGTGTGGCTTCGGCGAGTGGGAGTGCAACGACGGCGAGTGCATCCCGAGCAGCTACGAGTGCGACGAGTACGTCGACTGTGCCGACGGCTCGGACGAGTTGTCCTGCGGCGGCGGCCCGGTCGGGTGTGGCTTCGGCGAGTGGGAGTGCTTCGACGGCGCGTGCATCCCGGACAGCTACTATTGCGACGGGTACTACGACTGCGGGGACGGCTCGGACGAGGACTTCTGCTGAGTCGACGCGGGGCGGGTCAGCCGGACCAGACCTTCTCGAACGTGATCCCTCGGAGGCGCGCGAACTTGATTCGGGTCACCACGCGATCGCTCAGATAGGTTGCGCTGGCCCGATGTGGGAGCGTGAAGAGATCGACCCCGCTTAGCACGGACGGAATGAAAACGGCGCGACGAATGCGCATGATCTTGTTCGTCCCGGGGATCCTGGCGATCGTCGACCGCGTCTCGTCGAGCGCATCGATGACCTGAGGCTTGTACGCGGAGAGCGCCACGCCATCCTCGGTCGCCAACGGGAGGACCTCACCGTTGGCCTCGAGGAGGTCGCGGAGCGCGTCCACTGCATGCCGTCGCATCACGAGGACGTCTACTCCGAACCACGGGAAGTCGGACTCTAGCCCGGGTTGGCCGATTTCGGGACCCAGACGCCGGACCAGCGGTGGGCCCCAGCCCCGCGTGGTGGCACCCGTGTTGAGCTCCAAGAAAGCGTCGTAGTCCGCGGGGTCGACACAGTTGATCACTTCATAGCCCTCAACGGGAGCTGCTTCGAAGAAGTCCATCTAGAGCCCACCCGCGAGGAGAGCGCTTCGGATTCCACCCAGAATGAGTTCAGCCTCCGCTCTACTAGTTGCGGCCGACAGAAGCCGATTGACCTCGGTGAAATAGGATGTGGTGTGAAGCGATGCGTGCACAGCCGCACCGCCAGCGTTTGGAGAGAACCTGTTCGCGGGCAAGAACACGCCGTTGATCGCATCGTTGATGCCGATGCCAAACTTGTCGAGGACTGCGCGTGCACGAGCAGCGAGCGGCGCGTTCCCAGCGACAATGTGATGCGCCGCGGTAGAAGGACCGCGAGTGTCTCCTGCATTCAAAAGCGCTTTCGCGAGTGCATTCGAATCCGCTGCCGCGGACGTCGCTGCGGCGCTTGCTTTCGTTGCTGTTGCTCCGGTGCCGCTCCCTGCAGCCTTGCCCACTTGGCTCGTTGTCGCAACTGCTGCCCCGGCCTTCGCCGCCTTGTAGCCTTGCCATGCACGCGCGATACCGATCGCGGCCGAGCCTCCCGAAGCCGCGGTGGACGCGACCAAACCATTGATCTTGCCCACTCCATAAAGTGTCGAATCGTAGTTCGTCACACCAGGAACGACGGCCTCACGGATTGCCTGCGTCAGGCCGGGATTCGTCCCGTCAAGCACACCAGAATGGAAGTCGTTCGCCCTGTCCATTGCGCCACCGGCGTGGGCAAGCAGCTCACCACCTGCAGTCCGGACGCCGGCCTTCGCTTTGTCCCAGTACTGGTCTTCTCTGGCAACGGCATCGATGACTTGCTTGACGGAGAACCAAAATCCGTCGCTGTCATCCGGAGCTTGGAACCCATGAACCCACTCCAGGAACAGGTCGATCCAGCCGCCGCCACCAGTCTCAGTCTCGACAACGACCACCCGAGGTTCGTCCACGCCATCAATGCAGCAGTCCGGCGAAAATCCCGTGCGGTCAGTGAGCGAAAGCGGTTGGTTCCAAGTGTACGCGTAGCGATTCTGTCCGTTCGGCTCGAACGCCGCAGCAGTAAACGGGTCCGGGCTCAAGAATCGCGCGAAGTGCGGGTGATACCATCGCCCGTGCATCGCAATCAAGCCGCCATCGACCTCACCCGGCAGTCCTGTGAAACCGATGGCCGGCGAGATGGGCGCAGCCGGCGGAGCAACACTGGTCCAATCCTCGTTCCTCGAACGGCCGAATCCTTCGAACGACAGTCGCTGCACGACAGCTCCAACCTCGTTCGTGATGACGGATGGCGAGCCCAGATGATCGTCGTGGAAGTACCGAGTTCGCTCCACGAAACCAAGTGGGCCTGGAATCCCGGCCTCGGCGGCATTTGAACGCGTGACCTCCGCGACAACTCGGCCCTGGGCGCGAACAGAGTATCGGTGTTCTCGCGCCGCCTGAAGGCCCCAGCGCCGAACCTGGTAGTCTGCGAACTGCACCGTTGTGGAGTTGTCTGCGGATGAGGTTCGCTGGGCTCGATCCCCTTCGGCATCGTAGGTGTATCGAGTCACCGCAGAGTCAGTAGTCACCTTCTTCGGGACATTAAAATCAGTGTACTCAATCGACAAGGCAGCGCCGTACTTCTTGAGATTGCCGTTCAAGTCATACGTAGCTTCGACGCCGGCGATGTTGGTCACCCGGTCAGGCCGGTCCCGATCGCCGTAGACGTAAGCCCCTGTACCAGTGCGCGACGTCAGGTCCCCGAAGTTGTCGTATGTCTGCTTGACTACAAGGGAAGCGGCACCCCTCGTCGCCGTCGAGCTGGTCAAGCGACCCAGCGAGTCATACTTGAAAGTCTCATTCTGTCCCAACGTGGCATCCCCGCGCGAGTCGAGGCTGCCGTCGGCGTTGAACGAGAAAACGAGACCCTGAACCTCGAATTCGCCTTCTTCGTCCGATGTTACAATGCTCTCCGGACGAAGTGATGTGGCATCGTACTCTCGCCACGTTGCCAAGCCATTGCCGTAGTACTCTGTTCGAGCCATTCCAGCGGGATGCTGCTCGGTCTGCGCCCAGTACAGATCTCCGGAGTCAGCGTCGACGACCGAGAATAGATGGCCCTCATCCGTGAACTCGCGCCGAAGTGAGAAACCTACTCCAAAGCTATCCGGCATGGTGAGGGTCGCCTCACGCCCAAACTCGTCGTAGCCGTACTGCATCGAAATCGTTGTCGAACCGATCTTGCGGGTGGATTGTCGTGGCCTTCCGAATGCGTCGTATGTGTAGTGATTCTCGACTCCGCTAGGGCTGATGCTCGAGCGGAGCTTGCCGATGAAGCCTCCATCGGAGTCACGGTCCCAGACCCATCTCGTCTCGCCATCTGCATCGCTGCGCGCGATCTGCCGACCAATCGAGTCGTACGTGAACGTTGTGGTCGAGCCCGCGGCGTCGGTGATGCGGGCAAGCATACCGAAACCGTCGAACTCGAAACTGCGTGCTCCTTCGTTTGGGTCCTCGCTCCAAGTTCGACGACCCCAAGAATCAAATGTCGCCTTCGTCCAATGCTTCCCGTTGTTCGAGCAACCGCGCCGGAGTTCAAGCATGACGCCGAACGGGCCGTACGTGAAACAGGTGGGAGTTCCAACGTGATCCTCAGAACGGACGATTTGGTCCTCGGTATTGTGCCAGGTGTGGGTAGAGCGGCCGGCTGGATCAGTGAACACCTCTTCACCACTGGTTGGGTAAGTGGCCACCGAGGTCGCGCCGTCTGGAGCCGTCTCGTTGCGAAGGCGCCCGAGCGAGTCGTATCGACGCTCAGTGCTTCCTGCGGCGGCGTCGCCGGCGCGGTGAGGAACCTCAGTTGCGAGGGGAAGGCCCGCGGGGGTATACGTCTCCTTCTGGACGACCAGTTCACCCTCGATATCGTACCAGGCGCGCCTCGTAGGTCGCTCCAGGCGATCGAACTCGATCTCCATGTAGCTGTTACCAGGTGTGTCTTCTACGCGTCGAAGGCGGGATGGTGGCTTCGTCTCCGGGTCCTGTGGAGAAATACGCTCGTAGGATGTCCGCTCGCTAATGCCACTCGAAGGCCCACCGACCCATGCGAATCGATCTCGCTGGACGACCCGTCCAAAATCATCGTAGCTCGTATCCACGACCCCACCATTGGCGTCCATCATCCTCCGAATAGCGCCGTGACGATAAGAGTGTACGAGACGGTCAGGAAAGCCCTCTCCGTTGGTGACGACCTCCGGAAAAACACCAAGAGAATCGTACTCCGTCGCGACAGTCCTAGCCTCTCCGAGAATCGTACTGGGAGGTGACCAGACATCCGATCTGTTCGTCATGACGGACAGGGCGACGTTCCCGTAGTCGTCCCGAAGAATCTCGGTGTGCAGTTCATACGTCGGGTGTCCGGGTGCAACTATGCTGCCGTCGAGCGCACCCGTGTCAGGGTCGTAGGAGAACTCGCTGCGTCGACTCGCAGACTTCTCCCCGACTGTGCTCGTTTCAGTGCGTGAAGTCATCTGGCCTAGACGCCACGTCACTGTGTCGTTGGCGTACTCCTTCTCTACGACACTTGTTGAACCGCCTAGGCGCGTGGTGGTGATCAAGGTCGTGTTGCCAAATGAGTCATACTCGTGCCAGGCCTCCGTCTGGCGTGATGGTGTGAGGCCGTCAAGGGACGAAACGTCGATGGCGCAGTCTTGGTGAGGGTCGCAATCCCCGGGCGGCGTTGCCACCTCGAAGTGGCGCGTTCTCACGAGTTCGCGCGCCGGATACCAAGTGTTGCTGTCAGTCCCCGTACGCACGACGAACTCGGTATCATCGTCGACGACGTGTCGGATACCATCGACCACCTCCGTCTCGCGCGTGACCCGACGCTGCCGATGGGCGAACGGAAACGCTCCAGTTTCCTCATCGAAAGTGTGGTTGTCCATCTCTACGCGGGTTAGAACGTCGGGCGCAAGGTCGTCTGTCGCGGAGTAGCTGTGCCTTCCGAATCCAAGCCAATCCCTCCCGAGCCGATGCCGGCGTCCATCCGAATAGCTGTGTTCAATCGTCCGTCGAACAACGCCTCCTGAGATATTGTGTGTTCCGGTGTCGTGCGTCTCGAATCGCACTACGGGCCGTGCATCGTTCACGCACTCGACAGCGCCGCCAAGGTTGTCCTCGCAGTTGGGATCCCGCTCATGTACGCGACGAAGTGGGGCGTAGTCGATGTCGATCGTTGCGCCGTAGCCATCCATGACGCGGGTCAACAGGTTCGGCCTTTCGCCGATGCGGGTGGCTACCTCGATGAAGCCATCATTCGGGAGTTCCGGTGGCGCGCCCTGCTGGGAGACAAGATCCGGGAGCCCGTCCCCGTTGAAGTCAAAAGGCCCGATCGCCCGAGTCGCATTCGCGAGGGCATTCAGAGTCAGGTAGAACGCTCTGTAAGTGCCTGGCTCCTCGGCCGCGCGGATTCCGATGGCGAAATGAGGACTTCCTTCGACCGGGTCGACAATGATGTCCGTCGCTCCGTCGAGACTGATGTCCATTGCGAGTGCCGCGCCGACACGTGCATAGCTCACCTCGCCAAGTTCGCCTTCTGGTGGCCAGAGTCTCGGGCCGCGACGGAATCCGGCGCCGGTGTTGAGATAGCTGACGATGTGGCCTGACTGATTTGCAAGCGCGTTCGCGTCGTCGATCGCGGCGTAGTCGCTTCCTCCCGGCGCTTCGAGCCGCGCGATATCGGAGAGACCGTCGCCGTTCAGATCAGCGATGATGTCGCTGCCCTGACCGGCGCGTCGGAAGGGGGGCCCGAGATCCAAGAGACGCTGGAGCAGGTCCCTGGGCAGCCCTGTGTCGACCTCGTTCCACGCACCTTGCGGATCTTGGACGAGAGCTACGTAAGGTGACTCTTCTGTGCTCAGGGGTTGCTCGATGCGCAAGAGGTTCGCGGCGCGGTCGCCGTCGAAATCCACGACGATAAAGTCGTCGAAGGCACACGTTCCGGCGGTTTCGGTATGGTTGCGCACCCATGTGCCAGGGGCGTGCGCGGTTGACTCGTAGATCGTCCAGGTGGAGGATTCCGCTGTTCCATGGCAGATCGCGAAGTCAAGTAGGCCGTCACCGTTGAAGTCCGCTGCCGTCATCTGCGGGATCCACGTCCCTGCGAGGACGGTGGGTGCGTCGAGTTGCTCTTCGGGGCCGAACCTCTCCAAAAGAGGACCCCCAAGATTGGCCACGCCCTGGTACTCCGACCCGAAGAGGATGCTGAGATGGGAGAGTGGTCCGTCGAGTTGTGCGTCAACGACAACCAGATCCTCGCGGCTATCGTCGTTGACGAAGCCTCGGAAACGCGTTGGAAACCACTCTTGTTGCGCCGCGTCGGGGCTCACGATCCCCGAGTCGACAGCGTCGCCCCCCGGGCCCCCTTGCCAGATGTGCCAGGTGTTCGTTTCCTCGGACCGGAATACAAGATCGTCGAAGGCGTCGCCATTTACGTTGACCGCGGTGATGCGGTGATCGCCTTGGTGTGGGTTCGGCCAACGCCAACCAGAAAAAGCGACATCGTTGGCCTCGGCGATGGCGAAGTCTGGAGGATTGTCGGTGTACTCGAAGCGCATCGGCGGCATGCAGACGTTGCCGGCAGTGCCGCCACACATCTCGACTGCATCGAGACGTGAGCGGCCCGTCTCAGCGATGCTGTAGTCGAAATTGTACGAGCGATAGATGAGGCCGTCTGGATCGAACAGCTTGATGGCGTGAAGTAGATGACTCGTGCGCCGAATCCCGCCAGACGTGTGAGATTCGATTCTGTCTGATCTAATGCCGTAGTCGAAGCGAACGGCAAGCCGACCGTTGCGGCCCCCGTGGCCCCACATGTGGATCTCCGACGGACGGTGCTCGATGGTGGAGAGCGCGGGCAGCTGGTTGTCGGCGACGACGGCAGCGGTCGACGAATGGTAGCGAAAGGTCGTGTGGTTTTTGAAGGTATCTTCTATCTGGCACAGCGCCCATGATGACGTGATGTCTCGGGTGACTTGACGGCACTGTGACTCGGTGCCGAAGGAGAGTTGGCGTCCCGATGGATGGTCGACGACGAAGGCCTCCGTACCATCAGCGGCGATGACCAGGCGCACGCGTACGAAGCTCTCGGACTCGGTTCTGTACTCCGCTCCTTCAGCGAGATGGTCTCCCGCGACCAGGACCAGGCGAGAGCCGTCCAGGCAAAGAGCGTCGGATGCGTCGAGCCGCACGGGCGAGCGTTCGCCATCCGGGACGGGTGTCTTGGGACATCGGGAGATCGCGGAGAATCCGCCCAAGGAGAACCCGGCACCGAGGAGGCCGTTGCCCGAGCTACTGGAGTAGCGAACTTCCAGTTGGGGTTGCACGGAGGCGTGTGTGATGGGCAAGGGCAGCGGTAGTGAGTACGTCGCCACCCCATCGTCACTGACTCGAAACGAACCACGAAGTGTGCCGACCTCGCCAGCGGAGCCGCCGTCAGGCGGAAGGTCGTCGTGGAGCGTGGCTGCAGGGTCGTGGCTCGTCGACGCGGCAATCGCCTCGGCCTCCAACTCTGTTGCCGCGGTGCCCGCCTCATCAGAACCGCCGCTCTGGCGGCTTGGGGCGCCGGCCGGGAGCTGGCAACCGCTGATCAAAAGCGCGATCCCGTGGGAGAGAGACACAAGTGTTCGCGCGGTTCGGTTTGCGAATCGGTCAAGCATCGCTGGCCTTCTTTCGCCGCGCTCGCGGCGGCGGGTGCGCTTCTGCGCGTTGTGCTAGTCGCCTTCCGACTCGCAGACGTGGTAGTCGGCGACGGCCTCCGCGCACGGAGACTCAGAATAGTCGTCGCCGACGAACGAGAGATTGCGTGGGCACGCGTCTTCGGCGGACACGCAGGCCGCAGCGGCTTTCCACTCAGCGGCGCACGGAAGAAGTTCCGTCCGTTCGCACACGTCATCGCAAACACTCTTCGTGGCTGCGGGTTTCTCCATCGAACAGTCGTAGGTCCGTGCACACATGCGTGCGCAGACGTCGGCAAAGGTCTCTTGTTCAGGGCTGCACGCTGCCGCGAGGCAAGCAACACTCGCGCCGAGCGCCCAGACAGAACTCATCGCGATTTGGGCGAAAAGTGCTCGCACGCGGGAGAGAGCGCATCGGACTCGGGCGCGCGACACGACGAGCACGGGAGCAACTCCTCGCACGCGCGCGACCGCGCTGTCAAGCCACAGGTGATGTCCCGCCGCTGGGCGGCCCGTCACGCGGGCTCGGGCTCCCGATCTTTTTGCCGCTTCTGTTGAAACGCTTGGGGTTGTGCACGAGGGCATTTTCCGGACTCTTCGCGAACACGGCCGCGAGCGACGCGACTCAGGGCAGAGGCGAAGGTGGTTGCCGCCTGTGCGGCGCGGGGCCTCTTGACCGCGGGTCAGGGCCTGCAGGAACGACTCGTTGCTCACCATCGTCGACGGGACGCCGAAGGCCGACTCAGCTGCCCCAGCAAGGGCTTAGCCGTCTTGATCTTCGTTCTTCGTCCGTTGTGGGCTGCGTGCGGTCGAGGTACTCGCCTGCGCGTCGTAAGGGGGAGTTCAGGGTCCAGGCGACATCGCAAGTATGGAGGTCCATGTGGTCGTTCCTCTCCGTCGGCCGTCGCACGCGTCGCACGCGTTGCGCGCGTGAGTGCCGCCGCAGGCTCTCTTTCTAGGCGGGCCTTCCGCTCCCGCGTCGCGCCGGACCACACCGTGTCGCCTGATGGGGAGCCCGCTTCCTCGTCGAAGACGGCCCCCACGACATCCGCAGCCCGCTTCGGCCTCGAGGTCTACGGCTACGACTGCCGCATCAGCTACGCGTACCCCGGCGGGATGAGCCTGGGCGAGATCAACGAGCCGGCCGGATGACGGCCACACGGCCGGTCTGCCGGACGTGAGAACGGCCCGATTGCGCCCTTGTCGGCGCTGTAACATCGTTCTACGGAACCACCGTTCCTCGGTGCGCCGCGGACCAGAAGATGCGTGTTGTCTCGACCTCGCTCGCCCTTGCCCTGATGTTCGGCCCCGCCGCGTGCAACCGCAGCGAGGCCAACGAGCAGACCGACGTGCGCGCCGAGGAGCCATCGCGCGCCCTGACGACCGCGACCCTGAAGTCGCTGCCGATGCCGCGCGAGCTCGTGCTCACCGGCACGCTCGTCGCCGATCGTCAGTCCGATCTCGCCGCGAACGCCAACGGCCGCGTGCTGTCGACCCACGTCGAGCGCGGCCAGCGGGTCGCCGCCGGCGAGGTCATCGCCCGGCTCGACGCCCGCCTCGCGCAGTACTCGGCGAAGGCCGCCGCCGCGCAGAGCAAGGTCGCCCGCGCGCAGCTCGAGCTCGCGTCGCTCGAGTGCGAGCGCGCCGATCGACTGCTCGCCTCGGGCACCATCTCGGAGACCGAGTACGACCGCACCAAGTCGCAGTGCGCGACCTCGAAGTCGTCGGTGTCCGCGGCCGATTCCCAGGCCGCGCTCGCGTCGGTGCAGGCCGGTGACGCCGTGGTCAAGGCGCCGTTCGCCGGCATCATCGGCGAGCGCTTCGTCGACGTCGGCGAGTACGTGCTGCCGTCGACCCGCGTGGTCTCGCTGTTCTCGGTCGACCCGATCCGCGTGTCGGTGGCCGTGCCCGAGGCCGAGGTCGCCAACATCGCCGTCGGCCAGACGGTGAAGTTCAATGTCTCGGGGCTCGGCGAGCGCACGTTCGAGGCCGAGGTGAAGTACCTGAGCCCCGCGCTGCGCGAGGCGACGCGCGACCTCGTCGTCGAGGCCGTGGCGCCCAACGCCGATGGCCTGCTGCGCCCCGGCATGTTCGCGACGGTGCACATCGCCACCGCGGACGTCCCGTCGCTCACGGTGCCCGAGGCGGCGATCGTCCGCGTCGAGGGCCGCGCGATGGTGTGGACCGCCCGCGAGGGCCGTGCCGTGGCCCAGTTCGTGCGCCTCGGCAGCAGTCGCGACGGGGTGGTCTCGGTCCTGTCCGGCCTCGCCGACGCGGACAGCGTCGTCGTCGATCCGCCCGCCGACCTGGTCGACGGCACCAAGCTCGAGTAGGAGCCTTCGAACATGCAGCGGCTTGCCGAAGTCTGCGTACGGCGCCCGATCTTCGCGACCGTCCTGGTGCTGCTGATCTGCGTCGTCGGCGGGGTCGCGTACGGTCGGCTCGGAGTCGATCGCTTCCCCAAGATCGACTTCCCCAACGTCACCATCACGACGCGCCTGCCCGGCGCCTCGCCCGAGGACGTCGAGACCGAGATCACCGATCGCATCGAGCGGGCGGTCAACACCGCCTCGGGCATCGAGGAGCTGCGCTCGGCCTCGGCCGAGGGCGTCTCGCAGGTGTTCGTCCAGTTCAAGCTCGAGAAGGACGTCGACACGGCGGCCCAGGAGGTGCGCGACCGGGTCAACACCGTGCTCGCCGAGCTCCCCGACGGCGTCGAGCCACCGGTCGTCACGAAGGTCGATCCCGACGCGCAGCCGATCATCTATCTCTCGGTGTGGGGTGAAGGCCGGCCCACGCGGGACGTCACCGCGTTCGCCGATCACAAGGTCCGCCGCGACCTCGAGAGCATCTCGGGCGTCGGCCAGGCCCGGGTCATCGGCGGGCAGGAGCGGCAGATCAACATCTGGCTCGACCCGGTGCGCATGCGGGCGTACGGCATCACCGCGCCCGAGGTCGGCCGCGTCGTCGGCAGCGAGAACCTGACGATGCCGGGCGGTCGGCTCGACACCGGGCCCGACTTCCTCACCCTGCGCATCTACGGCCGCGTCGACGCGCCCGAGAAGCTCGAGCGCCTGGTCATCCGCCAGGGCGGCGGCAAGACCGTGCGCCTGCAGGACATCGGCCGCGTCGAGGACGGCACCGAGGAGGTCGAGACCGCCGCGCTGTGGAACGGCGAGCCCGCGGTCATCCTCGCGATCCGCAAGCAGTCCGGCGAGAACACCGTCGCGGTGGTCGACGCCGTCAAGGCCAAGGTCGCCGAGATGAGCGAGGAGCTCCCGCCCGGCTACCACGTCGACGTGCTGCGCGACGAGTCCGAGACCATCCGCACCAGCACCGACGCCGTCACCGAGCACCTCGTGGTCGGCGCCGGCCTGGCGGCGATCGTGGTGCTGTTCTTCCTCGGCAACCTCCGCAGCACGATCATCGCCGCGGTCGCGATCCCGGCCTCGGTCATCGGCACCTTCGCGCTGATGTGGCTGCAGGGCTTCACGCTCAACACGATGACGCTGCTGGCCCTGGCGCTGTCGGTCGGCATCGTCATCGACGACGCGATCGTCGTGCTCGAGAACATCTTCAAGCACGTCGAGGAGCGCGGCACGCCGCCGATGATCGCCGCGGTCGAGGGCACCAAGGAGATCGGCCTGGCGGTCCTCGCGACCACGCTGTCGCTCATCGCGGTGTTCCTGCCGGTGGCGTTCCTCGCGGGCATCCCCGGGCGCTTCCTCAGCAGCTTCGGCATGACGATGGTCTCGGCCATCGCGGTGTCGCTGGTGGTGAGTTTCTCGCTGACGCCGATGATGGCGTCGCGGTGGTTGCGGGCGGTGCCCAAGGGCACGCACCGGGCCAAGAGCTGGCTCGAGCGCTTGGTCGACGTGTTCTACCGCCCGCTCGAGCACGGGTACATGGTCATCCTGCGCTTCTGCATGCGGCAGCGCTGGCTCGTGGTGCTCGCGGCGGTCGGCTCGCTGTTCACGATGGGCCCCATGGCCAAGCAGGCCAAGACCGGCTTCATCCCGATCAACGACGAGGCCCGGTTCGAGGTCAGCGTGCGCGCGCCCGAGGGCAGCTCGCTGGTGACGACCAAGCTCATCGGCGAGCGGATCGCCCGGGAGATCCGGCAGCTGCCGTCGATCGAGGGCACGCTGGTCACGATCGGCGACGACGAGCAGCGCACGAGCAACGTCGCGCGCATCTACGTGCGGCTGTCCGATCCCTCGATCCGCAAGCTGACGCAGGAGGACATCAAGGACGTCGTCCGCAAGGAGATCCTTGCGCATCTGCCCGCAGACCTGCGCACGACCGTGGCGGACGTCGCGGCGATCAGCGGCGGCGGATTCTCGGCGGCCAAGGTCCAGTACGCGATCTCCGGCCCCGACCTCGCCGTGCTCACGGAGCTGAACGAGCGGGTGCTCGCCCGCATGCGCGAGGTGCCGGGCGCGGTCGACATCGACTCGTCGCTGGTCGTCGGCAAGCCCGAGGTCGGCGTGTTCGTCGATCGCGATCTCGCCGCGGACCTCGGGGTGCGCGTCTCCGACGTCGCGTCGGTCCTGCAGATGCTCGTCGGCGGGCAGAAGGTCTCGACCTACCCCGAGGGCGGCGAGCAGTACGACGTCCGCATCCGCGCCGAGGAGCGCTACCGCGTCGACGAGGACGGCGTGCGCCAGATGACCGTGCCCTCGAGCCTGCTCGGCGCCGTGCCGCTGTCGGACGTCGTCAGCATGCAGGGCGGCACCGGCCCGTCGGTCATCAACCACTTCGCGCGGCAGCGGCAGATCACCTACTACGCCAACCCGGCCCCCGGCTACAGCGAGGGCGCGATCGGCGAGGAGATGAAGCGGATCATCGAGGAGGAGGCGCCGAAGTCGGGCTACATGGTCCGCCCCGTCGGCGGCGCCAAACTGATGAAGGAGACCGCCGAGAGCTTCGTGTTCGGCCTCGGGCTCGCCTTCGTGTTCATGTACCTCGTGCTCGCCGCGCAATTCGAGTCGTGGCTGCACCCGGTCACGATCCTGCTGTCGCTGCCGTTGACGCTGCCGTTCGCGATCGCGTCGGTCCTCATCTTCGATCAGGCGCTCGACCTGTTCTCGGCGCTGGGGATCTTCGTGCTGTTCGGCGTGGTCAAGAAGAACGCCATCTTGCAGGTCGATCACACCAACGCGCTGCGGCGCGAGGGGCTGCCGCGGCTCGAGGCGATCCTCCAGGCCAACAAGGATCGACTGCGGCCGATCCTCATGACGACCTTCGCGTTCGTGGCCGGCATGATCCCGTTGGTGACGTCGCGGGGCATCGGCGCTGGGTTCTCGAACGCGACGGCCGGCGTGGTCGTCGGCGGGCAGACGCTGTCGCTGCTGCTGACGCTGGTGGCGGTCCCCGTGGCCTACTCGCTGTTCGACGACGCCGCGAAGGGCTTCCGCAGGGTGGGTCGCTGGATCTCCCGGACGCCGCCGGTGGAGCTGCCGCCACCGCCCGCGCCACCGCAGACGGGGAGCGAGCCGTAGGCTGCGGCGGCGACCGCGTGTACGCCGGCAAAAGCTGGCATGCTCCGCGGCCGTGACACCCGCCCTGTCGTCCCGGTCGTGGTTGCTGTCGTTCGCGGTGCTGACCGCCTGTGCGTCCTCGGGGATGAAGCGCGAGCAGCACCCCGAGGGGCTGGCGCGCATCCTCATCGGCGAGGAATCCCACCTCGCCCAGGTGTGCGCGGAGCTCGAGCCCGTGGGCGCCGCGGGCACCTCGGCCCTGGGGGCGACCGCAGCGGCGGCGTTGCAGGCCGAGGCGCGGCGCGACGCGTGCCGGCTCGCGATCGCGGTCGATCCGAAGCTGCGCGAGGCGTGCACGCTCGACGATGCGACGCGCACGATCGAGACCGCGATGGCCAAGGACCCACCGGCGTGGCTGGGCCTGGTCGTGCAGTCGTCGGGCGCGTGGCAGGGCGGCAAGTTCGACGCGTCGGCGTACGCCTCGCGGTTCGACTTCTCGCGGGTGCTCGCGCGCAAGCTCGCCGAGGTCGGCGATCGGGCGGCGAGCTTCTCCGCCCAGGTCAGCCAGAGCTTCGGCCGCTTCGCCGGCGCCGTGCAGCTCGGGGTCGACCTGCTGGTCGCCGAGGCCACCGCGGCCTCGCTCGAGCGGCTGTTCGATCAGCCGGCGGTGCGCGCCCTGGCCGAGCCCACCGAGGTCGCACGCCTGGCCTGTCGCCAGCTCGACGACGGTCAGCCGCGGCCCCTGGTGACGCGTCGGATCCTCAAGCGCGCCATCCTGCGGCTCGATCCGCCGAGCCCCATCTCGACGCCGGGCGAGCTGTGTGCTGGCGAGGTGCGTCCGGCGAGCTGCGACAAGCTCGCAGCCGGCAAGCGCGGGGCTGCGGCCGTCGCGGTGGTCGACCGCGCCTGCGAGGCGCTGAAGCACCGGGGGACGTGCGATCACCTGTGGTTCCTCGTCGCCGCGAGCCAAGCCACGCCGCTCGAGACGCTGTGCAAGGCCAAGGATCAGCCGCGGGCGTGCGAGCAGCTCGCCAAGCAGCGGCGCTCGGGCCAGGCGATCGACGACGTGTGCCGCGACGCGAAGCTGCCCCACGAGCGCGGGCGCTGCCACACGGCGGTCCGCTACTTCGCCGCGCGCAACCTCTGGCACAGCAACGCGGCCGAGAACGTGTGCTGGTCGAACCCGGAGCGCTGCGCGAGGATCAAGCGCCACGTCCTCCCCGATGCGCCGCATGGGCGGCCGGTCACGCCCTACCTCGATCGCGTCGCGGCGGTGTCGACCGACACGACCGACGTCTCGTCGTGCTTCGTCGTCGCCGAGAAGGTCTGCGGTTCGCGGTGCCCGGCCGGCGTGACGGGCTGCGACGAAGCGCTGGCGTGCGTGAGCACGGCGTGCGAGTTGGTTGCGACCCGCGAGCGTCCGATCGCGCCCGATGACGCGGCTGCGATCGCCCAGCTGCGCGCATCGGTGGCCTCCGAGCTCGCCGGCGGGGCGCTGCGCCGCGAGGATCTGGCGCCCATCGCCCGCGGCGTCGAGGAGATTTCCCGCGTCGATCGGGCCCTGGCCGACGGCGTGCAGCGGCTGCCGGCCGAGCTGTCCGGGGCGCTGCGCCAGGCGGTCGCCGGGATCGGACGCGGCGCGGATGGTGACACGCTGCGCCGGCTCGAGGGCGTGCTCGCGCAGATCGAGGCCAAGCAGGCGCGGCTCGATCGGGCCCGAGAGCGGCAGCGCGAGCTCGCCGAGCGGCTCGACGCGGTGGCGCGCACGGCCGGGTTCCGGGTCGCGACCACCGACGAGGGCGTGCGCGTGGTCCTCACCAACGTGCTGTTCGAGGACGCCTCGTCGGATCTGAGCGCCGACGCGCGGGCCCAGGTGTGCAAGGTCGCCGACACGCTGGGCTCGACGGAGGTCGGCACGCTGCTCGGCGGCGACTACCGGATCGAGATCGTGGGGTACTCGTCGCCGACGGCGATCGTCACCTCGCGGCGCAAGGACGACAGCAACATGCTGCTGTCGATCGACCGCGCATATGCGGCGTACGACTGGCTGACGAAGAACCCCGACAAGGCCGAGAGCCGCTGCGGCGGCGGCAAGTGCCGCGACGCCCGGGCCTGCACGAGCACGGTGCCGCAGGACCGCGTGCAGGTCGTCGGCCGCGGCTACAACGACGATGTGGTCGGCAGCGACGACGCGCTGCGCCGCGTCGAGATCCACGTGCAGCTCCCGGGCCTCGCCGACGAGAAGTGACGGCGGGCCCGGCGGAGACGGGACTCAGCTCGGGCCCAGGTCGCCCGTGTACGCCCGCTGGAACACCGCGTCGATCTCCTCGTTCGTGGCTGGGCGCGGGTTGCCGCCCATGCTCGGGTCGGCCGCGGCCTGGGGCACCAGCGACGTGAGCAGCGCGGGCGTGACCCCGGCTTGA
Organism: Nannocystaceae bacterium; assembly: GCA_044344875.1. Taxonomy (GTDB): domain Bacteria; phylum Myxococcota_A; class Polyangia; order Nannocystales; family Nannocystaceae; genus Xiheibacterium. The sequence goes on along the minus strand of JBIJCC010000009.1, from coordinate 102,797 downwards.
CCCTGCAGCGTGTGCGGCAGGCCGAGGTCGGCGCGCAGCCCGAGCATCCACGTCAGGCACGCCTCGAAGCCGGCGTCGGCCCCGGAGCCGCCGCGGGGCAGATCGAGCAGCCGCGCGAGGCGATCCATCTTGGTGGTGATCTCGGCGCGGTTGAACACCATCACGTAGGGCAGGAAGATCGCGTTCGCGGTGCCGTGGTGCAGGCCGGTCGCGCCGCCGAGCGGATGCGAGAGCGCGTGCACGAGGCCCAGGCCCTTCTGGAATGCGGTCGCGCCCACGGCCGAGGCCATGAGCATGTGGGTGCGCGCGGTCGCGTTGGTCGGCTCGCGCACGGCCGTGCGGAGGTTCTCGTGGATGAGCCGCATGCCCTCCAGCGCGATGCCGTCGGCCATCGGGTGGTAGCCCGGGGCGCAGTAGGCCTCGAAGCAGTGCGCGAGCGCGTCCATGCCGGTTGCCGCGGTGAGCCCCGGCGGCAGGCCGTAGGTGAGCTCGGGGTCGGCGATGACGAGCGCCGGCTGCATGCGCGCGTGGAAGATGATCTTCTTGCCGTGGTCGCGCGGGTCGACGATGACCGACGCGCGGCCGACCTCGGAGCCGGTGCCGGCGGTGGTGGGTACCGCGATGGAGCGGACGATCTTGTTGGGGTCGGCGCGCTTGTAGTTGTCGCCGATGTCCTCGTAGTCGAACACGCCGCCGGGGTTGTGCGCGAGCAGGGCGATGCACTTGCCGGCGTCGAGGGCCGAGCCGCCGCCGACGAGCACGAGCCCGTCGTGGCCGCCCGCGCGGTAGGCCGCGACGCCGGCGTCGACGTTGGCCTCGGTGGGGTTGGGATCGACGTCGTGCCACACGGTGGGCTCGAGCCCGGCGGCGCGGAGCCGATCGACCAGATCGCCGAACCACGTCAGCGTGGCGATGTGGGGATCGGTGACGACCATCGGCCGGGTGAAGCCGAAGTCGGCACACGCGGAGGTCAACTCGCGGATGCGACCGCAGCCGATGCGAAAGGCGGTGGGGTAGTTCGAGTTGCCCTGGATCGTCATTTTTCGCCGGCGATTATGGCCGAGTTCGGTCCGGCCGCCAAAGTCGGCGCGGGTGCACGGCTGACAGGGCGCGGGCCGCCGCGGTATCGTGACGTGCCCCGGCTCGGGGTGCGCCCGGAGCTGCACCGCGGGCGGAGGGACCACCATGACCAAGCCACTGACCTACGCACGCACCGCTGTCCTCTTGTCCGCATTCGGCGGTTTGTCCACCTTCGGCGGTTTGTCCGCGTGTGGCGGTCGCGAGCTCGAGGCCGACACGAACGGCGGCACGGGCACGAGCTCGTCGGGTGGGGCGACCGAAGGCGTCTCGGTGAGCGAGAGCGCCTCGGTCACCGTGTCGACGACGATCACGACGGATCCGACCGCGGACACGACCGCCGATCCGACGACGTTGACCACGGATCCCGCGACGACCGATCCCGACAGCACGGGCGCCCCCGAGACCACGGGCGGCAGCGAGAGCTGCTGCGAGGCCCACGCGAACCCCGGCTGCGAGGAGGAGGCGGTCGCCATCTGCGTGTGCAAGGCGTCGCCGGAGTGCTGCGTGTTCGAGTGGGCGCCCAACTGCGTCGAGCTCGCGATGGGGGATTGCGCCGCCACGTGCATGGGTCCGGGCGAGAGCAGCGGCGGCGAGAGCTCGACGGGGGAGGTGGGCGGCGCGTGCGACGAGGTGGTCCAGCTGGAGTACCTCGCGGAGGACGCGGTGCTGGATGGCGGGTGGTCGCTCGTCGACTCGCAGAGCAAGCCGGGCACCACGGTCGCGTCGCTCGACTTCGACAACCCCACCGGGTCGGTCACGTGGGACGAGATCCCGTGCGACGACGACTGGCACATCTGGGTCCGCGGGTTCGACTTCGGTTCCAACGACACGTTCTTCGCCCGCCTGGACGGTGGGCCCGATCCAGCCCCGATCTTCGAAGTCGACTGCACGCAGGGGGGCGAGGGGTACGCCTGGCGCGAGCTGAATTGGCGCGACCCCGAGATGGGCATGGCGTGCGAGTACGTCGAGGATCCGTGGATCGCGGCGTCGGAGGCCGGCGCGCACCAGTTCCAGCTCGAGGCCCGCGATTCGCCTGCGCTCGCACGGATCATCGTGACCAACGACGACGCGTTCGTGCCGATGTGATCGTCGCAGCCGCGATCACTCCGCCGCGAACAGCACCTCGAACAACCCGTCCTGACGCGCCCGCTCGGCCCGCTCGCGCGGGCCCTCGGGCTCGTCGTCCATGCTCGCACTGGACTCCGTCCGGGACGGGCCGCGCTCGGCCGCGTCGAGGGCCGCCAGCGCATGGAGCACCCACTGCGCTGCGAGGGTGGGGGAGTCCTTCGACTCCGGGTTCGCGCCCGCGTGCATCGCCTCGAGCGCGCTCGCCCAGCCGCGCCGCGCCTCGTCGTCGGTCGTCGCGTCGAGGTGCGTCGCGCCGTGCCGCAGCGCCTCGGCGTTGAAGTGCTGCGCGGCCGCGGGCGCGCGGCGGAAGAACACGTCGCGAACCAACGACCCCGACGACGGCGACGCCGCGAGCACGCGACGCTCGCGGAGCCGCGTGCGTTCCGGGGTCCCGGCCTCACGGCACAGCCGCGCGAGTCGATCGAGCAGCCGGGCCGCCTCGTGCGGCCACGGGCCCAGCACGAGGCCGTCGATCGCCTCCTCGAACGCCGCCATGGCGCGTTCGCGATCGTCGGCGGCCGCGAGGAGGTACGCGAGGTCGCCGAGGTGCTGCAGCGTGCACGTGTGCGAGCGGCCGAAGATCGCTTCGCGTCCGGCGACCAACCACCGGCGCAGCGCGACGCGCTCCGCCAGCGTCGCTGCGCCGCCGAGTCGACCCGCCAGCGTGTTGGTGACCTGCTGCGCATAGGGATGGAGCGCCCCGAGCTCTTCGACGATCACCGGTCGCGCCGCGCGGAGCCCCTCGAGCCCCTCGGCGTCGCGTCGCGCCGAGAAGGCCTCGATCGCCGCCCGGTACTCCTGCATCGCCGCCGCGAGGCGCGGTGAGTCCTCCGCGTACGCCCACGCCGACGCCTCTTCGTGACGGTTCATCCGCCGATACGCCAGCGCACGTCCGGCACACACCGCGAGCGCGGCGTGGATCCGTCCCCGCGTCTGCGCGTCGGTGGCCGCGGCGAGTTCGGTGTGCAGCGTCGCTTCGTCGGGATCGTTGGCATCGGCCATGCGGTGGAACGATGATGCCGCTCGTGTGGCTGCGCCGCTGCGCTCCGATCCTCGGCCTCGGGTTGCAGGAGATGGTCACGACTGCTACGTTGATCACCATGTCGGGCGGTCGCCCCGTGGCGGTGGTGCTGTCGACGGAGGAGTACGAGCGACTCGCCCGCGGGCAAGCGGCGACCGACCGCTGGCGTGCCCTCCTCGAGCGCAGCGCGGAGATCCGGGACGAGGGCGGTGCTGCGCTCGACATCCCGGCACGGATGCGGCGGGCGTCGCCGTTCGGGCGCACGCGGAGCTGACATGGACGAACGCCGCCGTGTTGCGCTGGCTACACCAACAGCCGACGATCGTGCTCAGCGTGGTGTCGGTGGAAGAGCTCGCGTTCGGGGTCGCGCGCGCACCCGTACCCCGCCGAGCGAAGCTGGCTGCTTGGCTGGACGAGCTGCTCGGATCGGCCGCAGAGATCCTCGGCGTGACCGAGTCCGTCGCGAGGGCTGCGGGCGAGCTCCGCGCTGCGCGGGAGTCCGCAGGTCGTCGTGTCGCTCAGGCGGACATGCTGATCGCTGCGACGGCGGTGATCCACGGTCTGACGCTCGCCACGCGAAACGGCCGGGACTTCGTCGGCTGCGGCGTCGCGCTCGTCGACCCGTTCGAGGGGTAGGCGCGCGCCGGCGCTAGGGTGCGTCCCCCGCTTCAGCGCTTCGCGTCGCGGGCCCGCGCGTCGAGCCACGTCTGCAATCCCTCGTGGCCGGGACGCGTCACCAGCCCCGCGCGCGCGGCCGCGATCGCCTCGTCGCGGCGGTCGAGCTGCCACAGCGCCTCGGCGCGGGACTCGGTGAGCTCGGCGATGGACTCGTCGTCGGTGTCGCCGTTCGACCATGCATTCGCGGCCCGGTCGAACCACGCCAGCGCCTCGGTCGCGCGACCGCGGGCCAGGGCGATGCGTCCGAGGCCGAGGGCGGGCCAGGCGTGGTCGGGGTGGTCGTCGCCGAAGGTCCGCTGCAGCGATGAGTCGGCCCGCTCGAACTGCACCTGGGCCGCGTCGAGGTCCCCGCGATCGAGCAGCGCGAAGCCGTAGCTGTGGTAGACGTCCGCCGCGATGAGGTCCACCTCGGCGAGGTCGTCCTGGATGCGCACGGCACGGGCGAGCGCCGCATCCGCGACCTCGGTGCGGCCGAGCGAGCGGGCCGCCAACGCGAGGTTGAGGAGCGCCGCACGAAGCATGGGGTGGGCGCTGCCCCAGCTCGCCTCGCGGAGCCGGATCACCTCCTCGAACACCGCCTGCGCCTCGTCGAAGCGTCCGAGGTCGAGCAGCGCGAGCCCCCGCGTCTCGTGGCCGGCGTATTCGGCGTCGGGAAGATCGATGCCCAGCGCGGCGGTCAGGGCCTCGGCGGCATCGAGGTCCGCCAGCGCTTGCTCGCTGTTGCCGAGCAGGGTCTCGAGGGTGGCGAGCTGGATGAGCGTCATCACCTCGAACTTGTCGGGCCCATCCCCGCCGAAGAGCTCGAGCGCGCGCCGCAGATGAACGCGCGCCTCGGAGTAGTTGCCCGCCGCGTCGTAGGCGTGGCCGAGTCGAGCCCACGCCATGCCGACCGCGTAGTGGTCCGGCCCGAGGTCCGCTTCCAGGAGCTCGCGGCCACGCTCTGCGTCGCTCACCGCGCTGCCGAAATCACCGCGCCTCACGTCGACTGCCGACCGTGCCAACCACAGGCGCGCGGCGACCTGGCCCGGGAGCTCCGCGCGGGTCACGATGGACTCGGCCTCGTCGAACAGCGCCTGCGCACCTGCGAAGTCCTCTCGCTCGGCCTTCTCCTGCGCCTCGATCAGCTGGAGCTCGAGCTGCGGCCGCGCGTCGTCGGGCCAGCGGTGGACGTGGCGTCGCGCCCGCGTGACCCACTCCATCACCGTGCCGCCGACGTTGTTCCGGCCCGTCGACGCGAGGATCACCGCGGCGTCGCGCGAGGTGTCTCCGTCGTCGAACCGCTGGGCGAGGTTGTACGCGGCGATCAGGTCCTCGACCGCGGTGTCGTACTGGCCGAGGCCGAGCCGCGCGCGGCCGCGGGCGAGCAGGGCGCGGGCGATGATCCGATCGTCCCCCGTGCCCTGGGCGTGGGCCAATGCCACGCCGGCGAGGCCCTCCGCGGCGAGTGCCTGGCCGGACACGCTCGCGGCGCGCACCTGCATCAGCAGCGCGCGCGCGGTGTCGGGGATCGGCGGGCCCACGGCGCTGCCGACCTGCGCCTGCGTCGATGCGATGCACGACAGCGGATCCCCCCATGTCGCCGAGCTGGCGAGCATCGCGGCGAGCTGGGCTCGATCGGCGGTCGCGATCTCGTCGACCAGCGCGTCGGTCAGCGCCTGCTCGTCGTCGAGGCACGACAGTCGGCTGCGCATGGTCGCGAGGGCGGCCGGCGTCGCGTCATCGCGATCGGCCGCGCATGCGGTCACCCACGCCGCGCTGTGGCCCTGCGCACGCGTCTCGAACTTGCGATCGAGCCGCGACCACACGTCGGCCACGTCGTCGTTCCTCGCGAAGGCGGCACCGAGCTCGGCGCGGCGCGCTCGGCTCGGCCCGCTCGGATCGTCGGCGCAGCGGGGATCGGTCGCGCGTGGGGCCGTCGCGAACGACATCGCGCCGACGATCGCCACGCTGGCCGCGACGACGACCGCCGCCCGCCGGGATCTCGGCCCCGCCAGCGCCTCGCGGGCGGTGTCCATGTCGGGCCACCGCGCCGCGGGATCCTGGGCCATCCCCCGCTTGCACACCGCGTGGAGCCACCGCGGGACGCCGTTGCGCGCCTTCGGCTCGGCCACATCGCCGCCGAGGATGCGCGCGAGCACCTCGGGCGTCGTGCGACCGGGGAACGGCAGCTCGCCGTACAAAGCCTCGAAGAGCGACGCGAAGAACGAGAACTGATCGGCGCGCCCGTCGACCCGACTCGATCGGATCTGCTCGGGCGAGACGTAGGCGGGCGTGCCGACCAGCGCGCCGGCCTGCGTCACCTCGACCGCGACGTGGTCCTCGGCGGTGGCATCGAAGGTGGACGGTGCGACGACCCCCGCGTCGGAGGGATCTCGGGTCCGCCCGTCCGCCAGGCCGAAGTCGGCGACGCGCGCTCGGCCGTCCTCACCGACCAGGAGGTTGTCGGGCTTGAAGTCGCGGTGCACGACGCCCACGGCGTGCGCGGCCGCCAGGCCCTGCGCGGCCTGATCGTACACCGCGACGATCTCTCGCCACGTACGGCCGGGCCGCTGCGCCCAACGCCGTGCGTTGTCGCCCTGCACGTACTCCATCGCCACGTACGGCGCGCCCGCGTGGCTCCCCACCTCGAGCACGGTGACGACGTTGGGGTGCGACAGCCGGGCGAGCATCCGCGCCTCGCTGCGCAGCCGCTCGAGGCTCGCGGAGCGGCCGTGGTGGACCTTGATCGCCACCGGCCGTTGCAGCCGCAGGTCGGTGGCGCGGAACACCGTCCCCATCGCGCCCGCGCCGATCGTCCCATCGATCCGGTACTTGTCCTCGATGATCGACCCGGGACCGAGGAGGTGCGCCAAGCTCGGCACCCGCATCGGCGCGCCCGCCAGGGCCAGCAAGAGCTCGTCCTCGTCCTCCGAGCCCCGGGCCTCGGAGTCGAGCTCCGGCGTCGCCGTGATGGAGACGCGCTCGGTCACGTCAGATGATCTCGAAGTAGCGGGCCAGGTCCCAGTCGGCGACGTGCTTGCGGAATTGTCGATCTTCCCAGTGGCGCGTCGCCGCGTAGTGCTCGACGAACGTCGCGCCGAACATGCTGGTCGCCGCGGCGCTGTGCTCGAAGGCGATCGTCGCCTCGCGCAGCGTGCACGGCAGCGGCACGCTGTGCGGGCCGTGGGCCTGGTACGCGCTGCCGGTGACGGCCTCGGGGAGCTCGAGCCGCTCCTCGATGCCGCGCAGCCCGGTGGCGAGCGCCGCCGACAGGGCCAGGTACGGGTTCGCGTCGGCGGGGCCGATCCGATACTCGCTGCGCTGGCCCTTGGCCCCGCCGGGGATCACCCGGATCGCCGTGGTGCGGTTCTCGACGCCCCAGTTGCTCGAGATGGGCGCCCACATCCCCGGGACCATGCGCCGGTACGCGTTGATCGTCGAGCACACCATCGGCAGCACCTCGGGCATGTACTTCACCTGGCCGGCGACGAAGTGGCGCATCGTCGCGCTCATCTGGTGCTCGCCCGACGGATCCCAGAAGCAGTTCTCGCCCGTGCGTGGATCCACGAGCGAGATGTGGATGTGCCCCGACTGTCCCGGCAGCTCGGAGCTCCACTTGGCCATGAACGTCGCCATGAGGCCGCGACGCTGGAACAGCACCTTGGCGAAGGTCTTGAACAGCGCGCCCTTGTCGGCGGCGCGCAGCGCATCGTCGACGCCGAGCGCCGCCTCGAGCACGCCGGGGCCGGTCTCGGTGTGCAGCCCCTCGATGTCGCAGTCCATCGCGGCCATCGTGTCGAGCAGCTCGTGATACAGATCGGAGTGGACCGTCGAGCGCAGCATCGAGTAGCCGAACATCCCCGGCGTGAACGGCCGTAGGTTGCGGTAGCCCTTGTCGCGCACCGACTGCGGGGTCTCGTCGAACACGAAGAACTCGTACTCGAGCGCGGCCTTGACCGCGAAGCCGAGGCCCGTCGCGCGCTCGAGCTGGCGCTGCAGCAGCGTGCGCGGACACGCCGCGGCGTAGTCGCCGACGAAGTTGCCGAACACGACGATCGTGTCCTCCTCGAACGGCAGGATCCGCAGCGTCGACAGATCGAGCTGCACGGGCGCGTCGCGGTAGCCGGTGTGCCAGCCCGAGACCTTGCCGTTGTCGTACAGCGCGTCGGCGCTGTCCCAGCCCAACACGACGTCGCAGAAGCCGAAGCCGCCCTTGCACACCGACAGGAACTTGTCCCGGTCGACGTACTTGCCGCGCATGATGCCGTCGATGTCGAAGACGGCGATCTTGTGGCGTCGGATCCCGTGGGCGTCGAGGAACGCCACGAGCTCGTCGAGGTTGGTCACGCCTTGCATGCGGGGTCCCTCACCACTGCACGCGGCTGTGGTAGTTCTTCGGCCGGGTCACGGACAAGAAGCCATACCTCGACAGCGACGTGCCGTGGCCGGAGTCCTTGACCCCCGTCCATGGCATCGCCGGGTCGAGGTAGTCGCAGCGGTTGAGGAACACGGTGCCGGCCTCGACGGCGCGCGCCAGGGCCTCGCCGCGGTCGAAGTCGCGGGTCCAGATCGAGGCGGTCAAGCCGTAGCTCGAGTCGTTCATCAGCCGCACGCCCTCCTCCGCGTCGCGCACCCGCATGATGCCGATGCTGGGGCCGAAGGTCTCGTCGCGCATCAACGCCATCGAGTGGTCGACGCCGTCGAACACCTGCGGGGCGAGGTACGCCGCCGAGGTGTCGGGGACCTTGAAGTGCCCGTCGGGGATGAGCGATCGGGCGCCGCGGGCCGCCGCATCGGCGTTCTGCCGGCGGACGTGCTCGGCGGCGGCGACGTTGACGAGCGGCCCGAGGTTGGTGGCGGTGTCGAGCGGGTTGCCCACGACGTACTTCTTGGTCAGCTCGACGTAGGCTTCGACGAAGCGATCGTACAGCGACTCGTGGACGTAGATGCGCTCGATGCCGCAGCACGACTGCCCCGCGTTGTAGAACGCGCCGTCGACGAGGTTGTCGACGGTGTAGTCGAAGTCGCAGTCCGGCAGGACCAGCGCCGGGTCCTTTCCGCCGAGCTCGAGGCCGACGCCGACGAAGTTGTCCTGGGCGACGGCGCGGAACACCTCGTGCCCGCCGCGGACCGAGCCCGTGAACGACACGTAGCCGAAGCGACGCGTGGCGATGAGCTTGGCCGCGGTCGGGTGGTCGACCGGCAGCGCCTGGACCAGCCCGGCCGGGGCGCCGGCGGCGAGGAACGCCTGCTCGAACTGATCGGCGACCAGCGCGGTCTGGTGCGCGTGCTTGATCACGACCGCGTTGCCCGCGAGCACGGCGGGCACGACGACGTTGACCGCGATGAGCAGCGGGTAGTTCCACGCGGCGATGTCGAGCACGACGCCGACGGGCTCGTGGCGGATCGTGCGGCGCAGGCCCGCCTTCTCCGGCAGGTGATCGTCGGCGAGCGCGGCCTCGGCGATCGAGCACAGATGCTCGGTACGCTCGCACATCGATCGTTCGAACTCGCCACGGGCGTTGCCCAGGGGCTTGCCCATCATCTTCGTGATCTGCTCGGCGTACTCGGGCAGCCGCGCGCGGTAGGCCTCGAGCATGCGCTGGCACAGGGCGATCCGATCGGACAGCGGCGTCGTCGCCCACAGGCGCCACGCCGTCTCCGCGCGCTCGAGCTTGGCGAGCGCGGTGTCGTAGGTGAGCTCCGCGTAGCCGTAGGCCACGCGCCCATCGATGGGACTGACGATGTCGGGCATCGCTGGCGAAGGTAGCGCGCCGCGGGCCCGAGCGGGGGCGAGACGCCCGCGACGATGGGAGCGATGCCGCCGCACGGCGGGCCAGAGCCCGGGGTCTGACGGGCCGCGGGCCGACGCGGTATGCTGCCGGCCCGCGGATGCGCAACTGGAGCCTCTCCGACCTCGCGCTCTCCCGACCGGTGACGGTCGGCATGGCGTTGATCGCGATGGTGCTGCTCGGCGTCATCGGGCTGCTGCGGATGCCGTTGTCGTACCTGCCCAGCGCGCAGGCGTCGCGGCTGTTCGTGCGGGTCGACATCACGCGGACCAGCCCCGAGGTGCTCGAGCGCGAGCTCATCCGTCCGCTCGAGGAATCGGTCGCGGGGCTGCGCGACGTACAGCGGCTGCAGATCGGCTCGGGCGGGTGGGGGGTGCGGCTCAACCTCGAGTTCGGGCCGGGCGTCGACGCCGACGCGCGCAAGCTCGAGCTGCGCGACCGGATCGATCGGGTCCGCGGCGAGCTGCCCGAATTCGTGCAGAACATCGAGATCGGCAGCTACTCCAACGCCGATGACCCGGTGATGGAGGTCCGCATCTCCAGCGGCACCGACCTATCGGGGGACTACTACCTCATCGACGAGCGGATCGTGCGGACGCTCGAGCGCATCGACGGCGTCGCGCGGGTCGAGCTCGACGGCGTCGCGCCGCAGGAGCTCGAGATCGCGGTGGACCTCGACGCGGTCGATCGCGCCGGGGTCTCGCTCGGCGAGATCGGCACGACCGTCCGCGACGCCCGGCAGGGCCGCAGCCTCGGGCTGGTGCGCCAGGACGTGCAGGACGCCGGCGTGCGCAGCCCGTCGGAGACGGCCACGGCCGAGCGCTTCGCCGCGCTGCCGCTGCGCCGGGCCGGCGACGTCGCGGACACCTCGGTCGCCGCGGTGGCGCCGGTCGCCGCCGTGCCCACCGACACCGCGGGCGACGCCCGCTTCGCGGCGCTCGGTGAAGTCGCGCGCGTCCGCCAGCACCCCGAGGAGATGCGCTCGGGCAAGCGGCTCAACGGGCGCAAGGCCGTCAACCTCGAGGTGTTCGCGTCGGCGGGCGCCAGCGTCGTCGACGTGACCGAGGGGGTGCGCCGTGCGATCGACCAGATGGGTGCCGATCCGGCGCTCGATGGCATCGAGGTCCTGGTCGTGCGCAACCAGGGCGCGATCATCCTGAAGACGCTGGCGGATCTGCGCGACAGCGGCATCTACGGCGGCGCGCTCGCGATCGCGGTGCTGTTCCTGTTCCTCCACCGCCTGCGCATCACGCTGGCGGCAGCGGTGTCGGTGCCGCTGTCGGTGCTCGCCGCGGGCGCCGTGCTGTTCATGCGCGGCGAGGAACTCAACTGCATCGTGCTGCTCGGGCTGGTGCTCGGCGTGGGCATGCTCATCGACAACGCGGTGGTGATCGTCGAGGCGATCGCCGCCCACGCCCGCGCCGGGCGCACGCCGATCGAGGCGGCGCGGCTCGGCGCCCGCGAGGTCGGCTTCGCGACGATCGCGTCGACCGCGTCGACGGTCATCGTGTTCGTCCCGCTGATCGTCAACGACCCGGCCGACGAGATGAGCACGTACCTGCGGCCGCTCGGGGTGACGTTCGCCATCTGCCTCATCGCGAGCCTGTTCGTCAGCCAGACCTCGGTGCCGCTGCTCATGGGCCGGCTGCTGAAGCCGTCGACCCGGGTCACGCGCCACCCCGTGCTCGACGCGGTCGCGGGCGCGTACCGCCGGATCATCGCCTTCACCTCGCGGTGGCCGAAGCTCACGCTCCTGCTCGGCATCGCGATCGCGGCGTCGTCGGTGTGGCCGTCGATGCAGCTGCAGGTCAAGCTCGGTCGCGCCGACATCAAGCCCGATCACCTGCCGATCCGGCTCGAGTTCACCGGCTCGCGCGCCTTCGCCAAGATCGAGCAGCACGTCATCACCCTCGAGCAGACCCTGCTCGCGCAGAAGGACGAGCTCGGCATCGAGTCGGTGATGTGCTCCTACGGCGACCACCGCAGCAGCTGCCGGGTCTATGCCCGCGAGGCCCTCGGCAGCGAGCAGGAGCTGCTGGCGTTCCAGACCCAGATCACAGCGGCGCTGCCCGAGCAGGTCGGCGTGCGCTACCGGGTGAACGAGTCGGAGTTCAGCTGGCGCGAGAACACCGACCGCAACGTCGTCGACTTCGCGATCAAGGGCGACAACATGGCGACGCTCATGGCGCTGTCGCAGGAGGTCGCCCAGCACCTCGACCGGACGCTGCCCAAGGGGGACGCGGCCGACCCCGAGTCGGGCGGCCTCGACGTCATCACCACGCCGTACACCGACGGCGCGCGGGAGCTCCACGTGGTCCTCGACGGCGCGCGGCTACATGGCCTCGGGTTGTCGCCCGACGGGGTGGCCCAACGGGTTTCGCTCGCGTTCCAGGGCATGCCGCTCGGCCGCGTGCAGGGCGAGCGCGGCGAGCTGCGCCTGCGGATGTCCGCGGTCGGCGAGTCCGCGCGCACACCGAACATGGACGACGTCCGCGATCTGCGGATCCCGCTGCCGGCCGGCGGCGAGATCCCGCTCGGGGCGATCGCGACGCTCGAGCTCGAGCGGCGCCCGTTCTGGATCCAGCGCGTCGATCGCCAGACGGAGGTCCGACTGCAGGCGCGCTTCTTCGACGCCGAGCCCAAGGCCAACTTCGCGCTGGTCGCCGAGGCGATGGAGGGGTTCGCGCTCCCGCCCGGCTACACGTGGGGCAAGGGCACGCAGTGGCGGGGCGACCGCGAGGCATCGTCCGACATGCTCCTCAACCTCGGGCTGTGCCTGCTGCTGGTCTACGCGGTGATGGCCTCGCTGTTCGAGAGCTTCGCCCAGCCGGCGGGCATCCTGCTGACGTGCCTGCTCGGGGCGTTCGGCGCCCCGTGGGCCCTGTGGTTCACCGACACCACGGTCGACGCCACCGCGATCGTCGGGTTGTTCATCCTCATTGGGGTCGTGGTCAACAACGGCATCATGCTGGTCGACCGCGTGATCCAGCTGCGTGCCGGCGGCATGTCGCGCGAGCTCGCGCTGCAGGCGGCGGGGCACGATCGCCTGCGTCCGATCCTGATGACCGTGGCGACCACCGTGCTCGGACTCGTGCCGATGCTCATCCACCACCCGACGCTGGCGGGCATCTACTACCACGCGATCGCGATCGTCGTGGCCGGCGGCTTGACGACGAGCACGATCATCACGCTGCTGTTCCTGCCGGCGGCGTACATCGTGATCGAGGACATGGGCCTGGCGATCGGTCGCAACTGGCGGCGGTTCGCGAAGGGACGGCGATGACGACGACACCTGCGGAGATGACCGAGGTCCGGCTCGACAAGTGGCTGTGGGCCGCGCGCTGCTTCAAGACCCGCTCGGTGGCGGCCGAGGCCTGCGACGCCGGGCACGTCAAGCTGAACGCCAATTCGGCCAAACCCTCGAAGTTGGTCCGCAAAGGCGATCGGATCGAGGCGCGCACCGAGGGTGGCCTGCGCGTGTTCGAGGTCGTGGCGCTGTCCGACCGGCGCGGGCCCGCCGAACAGGCGCGCGCGCTGTACGTGGACCACTCGCCGCCACCACCTCCGCGCGACGAGACGATGGTCGCGCGCGATCGCGGCGCTGGCCGTCCGAGCAAGCGCGAGCTCCGGCAGATCCAGAAATTGCGCGGCTACTGAACCCACCGCGGTGCCGAAGCGCGCCACGTTGCGCACATGCGTCGCGGTCGAGCGTGTATGCGTCGCCACGCAGTTGCCATGACACACGTGCGGCGGACCCGCGAGGAGCGACATGTCGCGGCTAGGCAGCATCGATCGGGCCTGGCAGGCTTGGATCGCCTTTCCGCATGTCGCAGACCAACCACGCGCCCGACGATGGACACCGCACGATCCTGCACGCGGGCCCGGCCCCGGCACCGCGCCCCGAGCAGCGGCGCCTCGAGTCCGAGGCCTCGGGGGCCCGGCTGCGGGTCCCTGCCACCTCGCCGTCGCAGTCCAGCGACGCGGGTCGCCTCATCGTCACCTCCGTCGACGCGATCACGCCGGGCGCCGTGCTGGCCGGCACCCGCTACAAGGTGATCCGTAAGCTCGGCGACGGCGGCATGGGCACGGTCTACGAGGCCGAACACATCGACATCGAACGCCGCGTGGCGCTCAAGATCCTGCGGCCCGAGTACACGCGCTCGCCCGAGATCGTCGAGCAGTTCCGCGGCGAGGCCCGGGCGGCGAGCAAGGTGGGCTCCGAGCACATCGCCCAGGTCTTCGACTTCGCGGAGCTGCCCGACGGATCCGTGATGTTCACGATGGAGCTCGTCCACGGGCCGACGCTCCGCGAGGAGCTGCGGGGCGGACCGCTCTCGGCGGCGCGCAGCGTCGCGTTGCTGCGGCAGATCTGCAAGGGCCTCGACGCCGCGCACAAGGCCGGCGTCGTCCACCGCGACGTCAAGCCCGACAACATCGTGATCGAGAATCGCCGCGGCCGCGCCGACGCCATCAAGCTGCTCGACTTCGGCATCGCTGCGATGACCGGTGACGATCGCAACGTCGTGGCCGCTGGCACGCCGCACTACTCGGCGCCCGAGGTCGTCGCCGGGGCCAAGTTCGATCGACGCGCCGACGTCTACGCGGTGGGATGCACGGCGTACGAGATGCTCGTGGGTCGTCCGCCGTTCGGCCAGCTCGGCGGCGACATCGAGGCCGTGCTCGGCAGTCACCTCGCCGAGGTCGCGGTGCCACCCAGCGAGGCCCGGCGTGACCTCGCGATCTCGCCGGCGCTCGACCGCGTGATCATGCGCTGTCTGGCCAAGCTGCCGTCGAATCGCTTCCGGACCATGGGCGAGCTCGAGGCCGCATTGTGTGCCGCCCAGATCGACGCGGCCCTGCAGACCAGCTGGGACGATCTCCCGCTGCCGGACGAGGTCGACCCCGTCCTGCGCGAGCGACTGCTGCGCGAGATGCCCGACATGCACGGACCGGCCCCGAGCCGGCGGCGCAGCGCGTGGCTGCCGGCGGCCCTGATCGTCGCCGTCGCGGGCGGTGGCGCGGCGACGTGGGCCTGGCTCGCGGGGCGCAAGCCGAGCGCAGAGGTGGCGGTGGCATCGGCACCGAGCGCGGCGGATGCCCTGGTGGCCGAGGCCCGCGGCGCGGCGGCCCGCAGCGCCTACGTGTATCCGGCCGAGGACGGGACCGACAACACCACGGCGTTCGCGAAGGTCCGCGAGCTCGAGGCGCTCGGTGATCCAGCCGCCACGGCGGCGGCGGCGGAGCTGCGAACGGAGTTCACCGGCACATTGGTTCGCCTCGGCGACTCGTTCTGGGATCGCGAGGGCGGTCGCACGTTCGCGGTCGAGTACTACCGGCAGGCGCTGCTGTTCGATCGCACCCACGCCCACGCGATCGAACGGGCGGCGATGGGTGGCGATGCCCTCGACGATCTGGCGCGCAAGGCCGAGGTCGTCGCGTTCTCGGCCCAGGAGATCGCCGCGGCAGCGCCCCTGCGCCGCGGTGGCGACCGCGGCCGGCCGACCCGCGGCGACTCGATCTATCCGTTGGCCATCCCTGCGGTCGCTCCGGCGGGCGAGGCGGACCTCGATCCCGAGGACGCGTTGCCGCCGATGCCGACGCAGGTCGGCTCGGACGAGAAGGGCGGCGCGGCGGACCTCAGCAAGGGGGCGGCCAAACTCCTCGCGGCGGGCAACGTCGCCGACGCCGAGGACATGTTCAAGCGCGCGCTGACGTACGACCCCAACAACATGGCCGCGCTGCAGGGCATGTACGGGATCGCGGCGCGCCGCGGGCTCCACGACGAGGCGCTCGAGTTCGCCGAGCGCATGGTCGCGAACGCACCGCAGCGCGCGCAGGCGCATGTCCTGGCGGGGGACGCAGCATTCGCGCTCGACCAGATCGACGATGCGCGGCGATCGTGGGGCCGCGCCGCCGCGCTCGGATCGAAGCCCGCGGCGAAGAAGCTCGCGAAGCTCGACGCGGCGCATCCGCCCGCGCCGTCACCGAGCGCGCCCGAGGGCGACGCGCCGACGCCGAAGGAGCCGACCACGGACGACGACGACGGGGCCGAGGTGCCGGCCGCGGCGGTGAACGACGGAGCGACAACCGTGTCGCGCGGCTGACAGCGACGCCCTGCGTCATCGGGTCGCCCGAATCCGACTGTGGCCCGCGTCACTGTCGTCTCGGTGCAACACGGGGCTATGATGCAATCCATGATGCTTAGGTCGATGAACATTGGATGCATGGCGAGATCGGGGCCGCCAGGGATGCGCTGGCCGAGGTTGCTCATGTTGGGTTTGGCGGGCTGTACGAGCAGCGCGACCGGGGCGAAGGCCACCGGAGAGCTCGGCAATGGGACGTTCGACTACCGCTGCGCCGCCGAGACCGACCCGGTCTGCGAGGGTGGCCAGCCGGCGACGAATTTCCCCGATTGCCTGCTGGAGGGCGGCCGCTTCGAGCTCGGCTACACGGCCTACGATTCCGACGACCTCAGCAGCTGGGGCTACGACTTCGTCTACGTCGAGCCCGCCAGCCCGACCTACTTCGGCGGCGTCGACACCCTCACGGCGTTGCGCGTCGGACATGCGGCGTTCGTCGCGTATGCCGACGACAACGTGATCGACATCCTGCACCTCGACATCGTGGCACCGGACACGATGACGCTTCGACACGCCGACGGCAGCGCGCTCGCACCCGTCGTCGAGGTCGAGCTCGGCACCAACGTGACGCTCGCGGCCACCGCCTCGAGCACAGGCTGCAGCCAGCCGGGCGGCGGGCTGCCGGTGAGCTCGGAGAGCAGCGACCCGTCGGTCGCCGTGGTGGCGGGCGACGAATCGGTGCTCATCTCCGGTTACGCGGAGGGCACCGCCACGATCACCGTACACGTGGGTGCGCTCACGCAGGACGTCGAGGTCCGCGTGGTCGCGCCGGGGAGCACGACGGCGACCGCCGGCGACACCGATGCGAGCTCCGGCTCGACGGACACCGGCATCATCGTGGTCGATACCGCAGACGCGAGCAGCGGCACGGACGCCTCGACCACCGGTGACACCGACGGCACCGACGGTGGCACGGACACCGGCACAGGCACCGACGGCGGCAGCACGGGGGTGGCGACATGAAGACTCCCCGATGCATCGCTGCCCTCGCGCTGTCGGGCTTCGGCCTGGTCGCTGCGGCGTGCCAGCCCCACTACGACGGGCTCGAGATCCGGTACATCAACGGCGTCGGCGAGTTCTCGGCCGACGGGATCCGGATCGACGAGGGCCAGGCCCTCGCGATCGAGGTGACGCCGCTGTCGGACAATCGCTACGAGGACTACGAGAAGTTCGACCTCGTCGAGCTCGAGTCCTTCAACCCCGCGGTTCTCATCGTGGCACCCTCGACCGACGTCGATCGGTTCGTGTTCATCGGCGTGTCCACCGGCCGGACTGCGGTCGACGTGACGATCAACGGTGGCGACGTCGACACCATCGAGGCCGTGGTCGAGGCCCAGAATCCGGGGGGCGGATGACACACGCATGCGTGGCGGTGTTCACCGCGATTGCCATGGCCACGGCGCCCGAGGCCGCTGCACCCCCGACCGCGACGACCGAGGCCCCGACCGCGACGACCGAGGCCCCGGTCGCGACGACGCCCGCGCCCGCGACGGCGCCCGCGACGGCGCCCGCGGTGCCCACGAGCTGGGACGAGGTGACCAGCACGACGACGGTCACGACCACGACCACGACCGCTGCCGTGCCACCCCCGACGGTGACGCCGAACTCGGTGCCTCCGCCGCCGCGACCGCGGCCGCAGCCCGGGGCCGCCGCGATGCTCGGCGTCGGCGGCGGTCTGCTGGGCATCGGCGTGGTGTCGCTGGTCTTCGTCGCGGCGCCGTCGGCCATGGTGAAGCGCGTCGCTCTGCGGCGCGCGAACGACGAGGACGCGCTGGCGTTCTCCTCGCGGGAGGATCGCTATCGCCGGGCCCGCGGCGCGGATGATGTGATGGAGGCGTCGTTCTGGATCGGCGTCAGCGCGCTCGCGGTCGGCGTCGCGCTGGTGACGGCCGGCGCGGTGTTGAAGGCCCGCGGGTCTCGGGTCCCGCGGAGCGCCCGCGCCCCGGGTCGGGCGCACGTCCGGGTGGATGGCGCCGCGGGCGGGCTGCGGGTGCGGTTCTAGCGGGGGCCGCCCGCCACGGCCGCGCGCGCGATCGGGCCCGCGGGGTAGACTCCGCGGGCCCATGTCGTTCGCCGTCGTGATCGGGCTCGCCGCGTGGCTGACGTCGGCGCCGACCAGCGCGGCGGACACGACCACCCACGCGGTGCGCGGTGGCATCGCGCTGCGGTGGCGGGCGCCCGCGGGCTGCGGCGACGCGGACGGCGTGCTCGACGACGCCCTGGCGCTGCTCGTAGAGCCGGTCGATCCCGCGGTGACGTTGCACGTCGAGGCGTCCGTCGTCGTCACCGAGCGCGCTGCGTTGGTGCTGCGGATCGGTGATGGGCCCGGGGCCTCCGAGCGGCGACTCGAGGTCGCGCGCTGCGATGCGCTGGCGAGCGCGGCAGCGCTGTTGGTCGCGATGGCGATCGATCCCAGCGTCGGCGGATCGATCACGGATCCGATCCTCCCGGAGCCCGATGCGCCGATCGAGCCTGCGCCGATCGAGCCTGCGCCCGTCGAACCGGCGAGCGAACCCGTGTCGATCGAGCCCGCACCCGTCGCGGTCATCGAGTCGCCGCCTGCACCGTCACCCCCGATCGCCGCGCCGACGAATCCCCGCGCACCGCTGCACGTCGGCGCTTCGCTCGGCGCGGGCCTCGGCGCGTTCACCCTACCGCGCGTGACCGCGGCACTCGAGCTCGCCCTCACGCTCGCCACACGCATGGCGAGGATCGAGCTGGGCGCGACGTGGTGGACGCCGACGGAGGGCACCTCGACCAGCAACGCGCGCGTCCGCGGGCGATTCCAGCTCGCGGCGGCCGTGCTCCGCGGCTGTGTGGTGCCGCGATGGCGCGCCCTCGAGTTCCCGGTGTGCGCCGCGGCGCAGGCCGGCGCCATCCTCGGCCGGGGCACCGCCGCGCTGCCGGATCCCCGCTCGGCCCGCGCGCCGTGGATCGCGGTGGGCGGTGGTCCGTCGATCCTGTGGCGCCCGCGACGGCTCGGCGGACGACTCGGCCTATGGCTCCGCACCGAGGGGCACGGCGCGCTGACGCGTCCGGCCTTCGAGACCGCGCCGTCGGGCCTGGTGTGGCGCGCGGGGCCCGGCGCGCTCGTGGTCCAGGCCGGCGCCGAGCTGCGGCTGTGGTCGCGGCGCTGATCCGGCGCGCCCACGACGGGCCGACGTCGCACGACCGTGGTCGCTCCCAGCACAGGCGCTGCCCCCGCGCTACGATTCTCCACGGACGCAGTGACGGATCGGGCAGACGGCGGCTTAGATGCGGCGATGGGAGCAGCCGCGGCGACCGGGCCCGACACGGCATCGGCCGCGGATCCCCATGCCCGTGCCCATGCGACGCCGCCCCCCCTCGCCGAGATCTACGCGCACTACGCCCCGTTCGTGTGGCGCGTGGTCCGGCGGCGCGGTGTCCCCGATGCGGTGGCGGAGGACCTGATGCACGAGGTGTTCATGGTGGTGCATCGGCGACTGCACGAGTACGACGCTCGGGCGTCGATGGCGACGTGGTTGTTCCACCTGACGCGCGGGGTGGTGAGCAACTGGCAGCGCTCCCGCGCCCGCGAGCAGCTGCGGATCGTCGAGGCCACGAGCGTCGGTGAGGCGCCGGTCGACCCCGAGCGGGCGGCCACGCGCGCGCAGGCGCAGCGATTCGTGCACGGGTTCCTGCGCGGGCTCGACGCGGACAAGCGCGACGTGTTCGAGCTCGTCGAGCTCGAGGGCGAGTCGGTGGCCGACGTCGCGCGCAGCCTCGGCATCAACCTCAACACCGCGTACTCGCGGCTGCGACTCGCGCGGCAGGCGTTCGCGCAGGCCGTCCAGCGCTGGCAGGGGGGAACGCCGTGAACGACGAGCTCGATCCGCGCGCGCTGGCGATCCTCGCGGCGAGTCGCGAGGCCGATGCGCTGCCCGAGAGCGTGCGTGCCCGCGTGTGGCAGCGCGTCGAGGACGACGTCGCGGCTCCGAACGTCGGGCGTCGCCTGTGGATCCCGGCGATCGTCGGGCTCGCGATGGCGGCTGCGATCGCGGCGCTGTGGTGGGGTGGGGGCGCGCTCGAGGCAACCACCCGTGTGGCGGCCGAGGCCGCCCCGTACGATCGCGTGCCGATGGCGGCGCCGGTTTCCGCGACGGCTCCGATCCCCGCCGAGTTGCCGCCGACGCGTCCCGCGGTGGAGACGACCCCGCCCGTGTCCACGGCGGCCCCGAGCGAGCCGGTCACGCGCCGCGACGCGCCTGCGCGCCCGAGCTCCGCCCCCGGCGCGGAGGCGGATCCCTTCGCCGACGAGCTCGCGCGCCTGCGGGCGGCCCAGGCGACCCTCGCCACGGCGCCGGCCGAGGTCATCGATGCGCTCGACGCCCTCGATCGCGATCATCCCCGCGGTGCGCTGCAGCCCGAGCGCGCGGCGCTCCGGGTGTTCGCGAGCTGTGCGATCGGGGCCGCGGATCGCGGGCGGTCCCTCGCCGAGCGCTTCGCCGAGCGCTACCCCGGCTCGCCGCTGCTCCCCCGCGTCCGATCTGCGTGCGACGGGTTGACCCCGTGACGGGTCGCAGCGCCGACGCACTACCTCCGAGTCGAGGAGCTTGCATGATGCATATGGCGCGTTCGAACATCTCGGTTGGATGGATGGCTGGGTGGCTGGTGGGGGCGTTGGCGACGGCCTGTGATCTCGAGCCCAAGAGCCTGGGCAACGAGACCGAGACCGCGGGCAGCGACGGCGGCAGCGGCGACACCGACGGCGACGCGTGCGTCGAGGGCGAGACCAAGATGGACGACTGCAACAGCTGCGGTTGCCTCGACGGCCAGTGGGCGTGCACGGCGATCGGCTGCGACGGCGGCGACACGGCGACGCCCGGCGAGTGTGTCGACGGAGACACGAAGCAGCAGGACTGCAACACGTGCAGCTGCTTGGATGGACTGTGGGCGTGCACGGAGGTCGCGTGCGCGGCGGATGGCGTGCTCGATGTCTGTGGCGACGCGGCGCCCCGCGATCCGCTGTTCATCGACTCCGTCACCCTCGAGGGGGACCTGCTCACCGTCGGCGTGCGCTACGGCGGCGGCTGCGAGGTGCACGTGCTCGACGGGTGCTGGGACGGGTCGTTCGCCGAGTCGGATCCGGTGCAGGTCTGGGCGTTCGTCTCCCACGAGGCCAACGATGATCCGTGCGAGGCGGAGCCGTCCGAGAGCGTGGGGATCGATCTCAGCCCGATGCGCGTCGCGTACCAGGAGGGCTATCAGACGACGAGCGGGGAGATCGAGATCCACCTCGAGGGGTGGGTGGACGCGATCTCGTACTCGTTCTAGCGAGCCGGCCCGAGCATCTTCCGGCGCTTCTCCTCGGTCAGTCGCTTGCGCTCGGCCTTGCGGCGCTTGCGGGCCTCGGACTTGCTCTCGCCGATCTGTTGCTCGCGGACGTTGATCGAGCCGAACCACACCCGGCCGGTGACGCGGATGCGGGCGTCGGTGCCCATCGGGGTGCCGGAGACCGCCTCGTCCTGATCGACCTCGCCGAACAGCGCGCTGCACTCGACGTCGACCGGCAAGCCCGGTGGCACGATGAGCTCGAGCTCGGCCATCACCACGTCGACGGCGAAGTGGGTGACACCCGGCGCGAGCTGGGCCTCGCGGAGATCGAGCCGCACCGACGCGAACACGGCGCGCACCTCGTTGTCGCGTGCGGGCATCCACGGGCCGATGCGCTTGGTCTCGGCGAAGTAGGCGCGGATGCGGGCCGCGGGTGCGACCCGATCGAGGGGGACGAGCGCGACCGAGGGGGCCGCCGCTTGACCCACGGTGGCGGGATCGATGACGGCGATGGGCGCCGCGAGATCGTCGACCAGCACCGCGACATCGGCGGTGGTTGCCGCCTGCTCGAGGGCATCCAGCCGGCGATTGAGCTCGTCGGCGTCGAGGAGATCGTGGGCATAGCCCTCGCCCAGCCGTGCCCGTGCGGCCGCGCGCGCCCGCTCCAGCGCGACGAGGTTGTTGGACTCCGTCCCCATGGGGAAACCAGCGATCCCACAATCTCGCGCCGGGCGCCAGTGTTCCCGGCGCGATGACGGGGCCTCGGGGCGCGCGCGCGGCGTCCCGATGGCCCCGCTGTGGTAGCTTCCGCCCGCATGAAGATCTTCGTGACCGGGGCGACGGGGTTCATCGGTGGGCGGCTCGCACGCGAGCTCGTCGGCGCCGGACACCAGGTCCGCGCCCTGGTCCGCGATCCCGCGAAAGCCCGCGCGCTCGAGCAGATCGGCGTCGAGCTGTGCCCCGGCGACATCCGTGATCGCGAGAGCGTGCGCCGAGCGATGCAGGGCAGCGACGCGCTCTACCACGTCGCCGCCTGGTACCACATCGGGAGTCCCGACGTCGCCGAGGCCCGCGAGATCAACGTCGACGGCACGCGCAACGTGCTCGAGACCATGCGACAGCTGGGAATCCCCAAGGGCGTCTACACCAGCTCGATCGCGATCTTCTCCGACACCCACGGTCACACCGTGGACGAGGACACGGTCTTCCGCGGGCCGTACAACAGCGTGTACGAGCAGACCAAGGCCGCTGCGCACTACGATGTCGCGCTGCCGATGATGGCCGACGGACTGCCGCTGGTCGTGGTGATGCCCGGGGTCGTCTACGGCCCCGGCGATCAGAGCCCGATCCGCGACTCGTTCGTGATGTTCCTGCAGCGCAAGCTCCCGGTGTTGCCGCGTGGCACCGTGTACTGCTGGGGGCACGTCGACGACACCGTGCGCGCCCACCTGCTCGCGATGGAGCGCGGCCGCGTCGGCGAGTCGTACATCACCGCGGGGCCGATCTGCGAGTTCGCGCGGGTGTTCGAGATCGCCGCCGCGAAGACCTCGATCCCGGCGCCGCGCATGCGCCTGGGCGGCGACACGCTGCGGCGGCTCGCGAAGGTGACCGGGGCGATCGAGCGCATGGTGCCGTGGCTTCCGGCGTCGTACCGCGCGGAGTCGCTGCGTAGCGTCGCCGGCACGACGTCGATCGCCAGCAGCGCGAAGGCCGAGCGCGAGCTGCAGTGGCAGGCGCGTGGCCTCGAGGTCGGCCTGGTCGAGACGCTCGAGTACGAGATGCGCGCGCTGGGTCTTTCGCCGAACTGACGCCCGAGCTGGCGCCCGAATCGGCGCCCGGTTCAGCCGCCGCTGTCGCGCGCCGCGGCGTCGAAGATCCCGTGGGCCATCAGGCTCCCGCTGGCCTCTGCGCGCTGGCGGTAGATCCGGCCGCGGGCGCCACGGATCCCGGGATCGTCGGGGTCCGCGAGGGCGGCGGATTCGACCAGGGTGCAAGCGAGCGCGAGCTCACCGGCTTCGGCGAGCGCGAGCGCACGATCACACAACACGTGCGCGCCACCGGCGAGGGTGGCGAGTTCCAGCGCCAGCGCCCGCTCGCGGGGCGGCTCGAGGTGCGCCGGGTTGCCGTCGTACCAGCCGCCGTACAGGCGCCACAGGTTGCGCACGATGAACTGCGGCTCGTCGTAGACCGGCCGAAGGTAGGGCCGCGCCAGCAGATGCGCGGGCGCGACGACGCCGGCGACGACCTCGTCGAGTCGCGCGCCTTGGTTCATCAGCGCGAGGGTCTGCGCGTGCAGGCTCTCGAGCAGCTCCGCGGCCTCGGACAGCGCGAGGACGGTGCGTTCCTCACCGAGGATCGGCGGACCGTGCCCGGGGCACAGCACCGCGGGGCGCAGCGCCGCCATGTCGCGCAGCGCCTTCGCCCACTCGATCGGGTAGCGCTGGACCTTCTGGGGATTCCCGCAGTTGGGCGCCGCCCAGATGAAGAGATCGCCGCACGCCAGCACGCGGCGCGACGGCTCCCAGACGAAGGCATGGTCATCGGTCTCGCCGCGTGCGTGGGTGATCTCGAGCCGCACGTCGCCGAGCTCGAGCACGTGGCGATCGGTGAACGTGCGATCCGGGTAGCGGAACTCGGTGGGGAACAGCGGCGCCGGCAATCGGAACTGCCGCATGTTGATGTGGCCGTTGTAGCCCGCGGTCATGCGGTAGCGATCGAAGCGCCGCGCCACCGCCTCGTGGGCCAGGACGAACGGCGCGCGCCAGCCGTGATCCGTCGCCTCCTGCTCGTAGTTGCCGAACCCGAACACGTGGTCGACATGGCCGTGGGTGTAGATCGCCGCGTGGACCGGCGCGCGGCTCCAGCTCCGCACCGCTTGGTGTACGCGTGGCGCCAGCAGCGGGCTGCCGACGTCGACGAGGACCAATCCCTCGGGCGTGTCGATCGCGGTGACGTTGGCGAAGCTGCCGACGAAGGCCACGCCCGGCGCGACCTCGTCGATGCCGACGAAACCGCCGACCAGGGCGTCGGCGTGGCGCATCACGTGGTCAGCCGCGCTGGTCCCGTTCCACATGCGCTCGGCGAGCTCGAGGACTGCACCCATGCATCGATGCTACCGCGGTGGCCGGCGCCGCGCGATTGGGCGAACTGCACACCGGCGTGCAGTCTGCACAAAGCGCCGTCCGGTCGCGATTCGTCGAAGAATCGGATTGGCGCGGCGCCCCGCCGGGTTCATGCTGGGATTCGTGCGATGCACCGCGCTCGGGGTCTTGTTCGCGTTGGTGGCCTGCAGCGGCGACGACGATGTCCGGCCACGGCTCGAGATCCTCGTCGACGATCGCGGCATCCCCCACATCTACGGCGCGACCGACGACGACACCTTCTACGGCGCGGGCTACCAGATGGCGAGCGATCGCCTGTTCCACATGGAGATGATGCGGCGGCGCGCGCAGGGCCGCGCGGCCGAGGTGCTCGGCGCCGACGCGGTCGCCGACGACGAGCTCGCGCGGATCTTCGACTGGCCCGGCTGGGCCCGCCGGCACGAGGCGAAGATGGCGGCCGAGAACGGGGACACCCACGCGCTGATCGAGGCGTGGTGCCGCGGCGTGAACGCGCGCATCGCCGAGGTCGACGGGGGCGAGGTCGCGGTGCCGTACGGCTTCGGGCCCGACGCATTCGACTTCGTGCCCGAGCCCTGGACGCCGGTCGACGTCCTCGTCATCGCGACGATGACCGGCTTCGGCAACGACCTGTCCTTCGACCGCGAGATCTTCGCGACCATCGCCTACAAGATCGCGGCCAACGCGATGGAGGCCGTGGAACTGCTGCGCCCGATCCGGCCGGTGTTCACGATGGGCCCGCTCTCGATGGCCACCGCCGACGCGCCGCCCTCGCGCCCGCCGAGCCCCGTGTCGCTCGGGGCCTTCACGCCGCAGGCCCTGGCGGCGACGATGCAGGGCCTGCGCCGCGTGGCGGACCTGCGCGGCCTGGGCAGCAACAACTGGGCGGTGTCGTGCGAGCACACCGTCGACGGGCGCCCGCTCATCGCCGGCGATCCCCACCAGAACTTCGATCCCCCGGGGGTGTTCTACGCGCAGCACCTCAACAGCAAGGACGGCGGCGGCACCATCGACGCCGCGGGGTTCTCGTTCGTCGGCACGCCGGGCATCTCGGTGGGTCAGACCGATCGCATCGTCTGGACGCCGACCACCGCGTTCGCCGACGTCATGGACGTATGGACCGTCGCGGTGCCCGACGGTGACCACATATCGATCGGTGGACGCGACGTCGCCGTCGAACACCGCCACGAGGTGATCGTCGTGCGCGGCCCCGACGACGCCGTCGGCCAGGGGACGATGCACCCGCTCGACCTCGTGGATGTCCCGGAGTTCGGCGTGCTGCTGCCGACCGAGCTCATCCCGCTGCCGCTGGGCGACGCCGGCGATCGCCTGCTGCTGGGCTGGACCGGCTTCGAGGCCAACGCGTTCCCGAGCCTGCTCGACTTCAACCGCGCCGAGTCGATCGACGAGTTCGACACCGCGGTCGATGGGTGGAGCGGCAATTTCAATTTCGTCGCCGCCGACGCGGGTGGCATCACCTATCGCGTCGGCACCCAGGTGCCGCTGCGCGACCTGTCCGGTGGCCGCGCGCCGCACCTCGTGTTGGACGGCGACGACGCCGGCTCGCTGTGGACCGCGGCGCGCCTCCCCGCCACGCAGCTCCCCCACGGCCGCGGCGGTGAGCGGGGATTCATCGTCACCGCGAACAACGACCCGTTCGGGTTCGCGGCGAACGGCCGCATCGACGACGACCCGTGGTACTTCGGCGCGTACTTCGATCCCGGTTGGCGCGCGGCGCGGATCGAGCAGCGCCTCGGCGAGCTCGTCGCAGACGGCGGCGTCGAAGCAGACGCGATGCAGACGCTGCAGCACGAGGTCCACAGCGCGCTGGCGGACGACCTGCTGCCGCTGCTCGCCGCTGCCCACGGGCGCATCGGCGACGATGCTGCGCTGGCCGAGTTCGACGGGCGCCCGGATCTCGACACGCTCGTCACGCTGCTGACGGACTGGGATCGCGCGATGACCCGCGACTCCGCGGCGGCGCTGGTCATGCACGCCTACGCCTATTTCATCACCCGTCGCGTGCTCGCGGATGATCTCCCGCTGTTGTTCTACTCGGCGCTCGAGTTGCAGCCGTCGTTCTTGATCAAGGTCGCGGCGATGGCCCTGCGCGGCGACTATGCCCGCGGTGACGAGGTGATGGCCGAGGGCCGCGACTGGCTCCTGCTCGCGGCGCTCGACGATGTCGCGGTGCTGCTGACCGAGCGCTACGGCACGGTCGATCCCTCGGCCTACCGGTTGGCCGACGCGCGGTTCACCTCGCTCGACGGCGCGACGGGCACGGGGATCGACCGTGGACTGGTCGCGACCGACGGCGGCGAGAGCTCGATCAACGTGGCCGCCGACAGCACGTTCTTCGGCCCCGGCGGCGAGGTGCTCGAGCAGTGGGTCTCACCGCACGGACCGATCTTCCGTCACGTCGGATCGTTCGACGACGACGGCACCCCGCGGCTGCGCTTCTCGTTCCCCCTGGGCAATGTCGCGGATCCGGACAGTCGCCACTGGGACGACATGCAGGACGACTGGCTGAACGGCGGCGCAAAGACCATGCTGTTCGCCCGCGATGAGATCGAGGCCGCCGTGGAACGGCGCTACACGCTGCTGGACGGGCCAGATCTGCCGTAGGCTGCTGTCGGCTGCGAGCCCGCCCCACGGGCCTCGACAGTCGCGCGGGGCTGTGTTATACTCCGGACTTTCGTAGTTCCACCGGAGTCGTGTTGCCGATGTCCCGTTCCATGTCCTTTGTTCGTGCCCCGCTCATCTGGATCCTTCCCGCCGTGTTCGCAGTCGCGTGCGGCGACAAGAACGAAGGCGAGGCCAACGATTCCAACGGCGAAGAGATGCAGCCCGAGAGCTCGGGCGGTGGCGACTCCGGCACCGACGACAACGGCGGATCGGGCAACGCGGAGTCGCCGGCGACGACCGAGCCCTCGACGGAGGACTCGGGCCCGTCGGACACCACCGGCTCGGCCGACACCACCGGAGGAATCGGCTTCATCATGCCGCCCGATGGTGGCGGCGTGGCGGTCGAGTGCGACGTCTGGGCCCAGGACTGCCCGCCGGGCGAGAAGTGCATGCCGTGGGCGAACGACGGCGGCAGCGCCTGGAACGCCACGCGCTGCTCGCCGGTCGACGAGAACCCCGGCCAGGTCGGCGACGACTGCATGGTCGAGGGCAGCGGCGTCAGCGGCATCGACTCCTGCGACATCGACATGATGTGCTACTACGTCGACGCCGAGACCAACCTCGGCCAGTGCGTCTCGTTCTGCCAGGGCTCCGAGGCCAACCCGCTCTGCGATCCGGGCTTCGTCTGCACGATCGCCAACGACGGTGTGCTCACGCTGTGCCGGCCCGAGTGCGATCCGCTGCTGCAGGACTGCGTCGAGATCGCCGCGTGTCTGCCCGCCGCCGGTAGCGAGTTCTTCACCTGCATCATCGACGCGTCGGGCGAGGCGGGGGCCGCCGGTGATCCCTGCGAGTTCATCAACGCGTGCGACCCGGGACTCTTCTGCGCGAACGCAGAGGCGGTGCCGGATTGCGCAGGGGCCAACGGCTGCTGCGCCGAGTTCTGCGATCTCACGGCCGCGGACCCCAACTCGTTCTGCTCGTTGGGCGCGGGGATGGAGTGCGTGCCGTGGTACGCGGAGGGCGACGCCCCGCCCGGCTACGACCACGTCGGCGCGTGCTCCTTGCCGTTGTGAGCGGATCGGCGGACCATCCCCCTCGCGATGTCTTGGTTCCGCCCGAAGAAACCGTCTGCGCCGGGGAGCTCCACGCCCGACGAGGTCGTGGCGCTCCCTGCCCCGTCGGTCGCCGCGCTCCCCGCCGGTCGCGACGATGACCTCGACGACGATGGTGACGACGAGGGCTCGGCGCCGGTGCCGGAGCCCGCAGCGACCCGGGCTGCGGCCCCGGCCGCACCGCCGCGCATCGAGTCCCCGCCGTTCGACCCCTCGGGGGCCACGCGGTTGGGCGACGACACGCACGTCACCGGCGGCGTGGTCACGGCGTCGGATCTCTGGGTCGCCGGCCGCATCGAGGGCGACATCTCGTCGGGCGCGACGGTGGTGGTCGCCGCCGACGGCGCGGTGGTCGGCAACGTCGCTGCGGTCAGCGTGCGCATCGAGCCCGGGGGCGCGGTGCATGGGATGATCACGGCCGACAACGTGAGCGTCGGCGGCGTGGTGCAGGGTCCCATCCGCGCCGCGGCACGCCTCGCGATCGCCACCTCGGGTCGCGTGGTCGGGGATGTCAGCGCGACGTCGATCCAGATCGACGACGGTGCGACGCTCCAGGGGCGCTGCACGATGGCGCGCACGCGCTGAAGCGCCACTGTCGGGCGGGCTGGGGCCGCGGGCCCGATCAGCACGTCGGGTGGCAGCACAGCACCGAGCGCGCGACCGCCATGCACGGGAACGCGAGCGGGTCGGTGTGGCTGCCGTCGAGGCCGTCGTAGAACGTGTCGGGGTCGAGGTGGTACAGCAGACCGTCGGCGGCGAACTCGACCCACTCGCCGTCGGCAAGGGTGCCCGAGCCGTCGCTCCAATCGACGCAGCGGCCACCAGGGCCCGGGGCGGAGGGCACGCCTTCGACCGCCTCGACGGTGGTGCGGTGGATCCACGCGGTGATGTTCACCATGCCGGCGAGCTCCCCGGCCTGATCGGCGGCGAGGACCTCTTCGTAGTCGCAGAGGTGATCGGCGCCGATGCTCGTGCACATGGCGTCGCCTGCGTTCAGCCCGGTCTGCCCGGAGAAGCTCCAGGGCACCGCGACGTTGTCGACCTTGCCGGCGAGGATCGGACCGCACGCGCCGCCATCGGAGGATCCGACCGCAGTCGTGTCGCCACACCCCGTGGTGCAGGCGTCGTCCGAGCCGGACGCCGCCGCGGTCGTCGCCGAGGTGGCGTCGGTCCCGGTGGGATCGGCTCCGGTGCACATGCAGACGCCGGGCGTACCGTCGAGATTGCAGCTGGCGGCGCCGGGGCGGCCATCGGCGCAGTTGCAGGCGTACGCCATCCCCGGCGTACACGACGAGTCCGGGCCACCGTCGGGCTCGGCCGAACAGGCGATGGCGAACAGACCCAGCAGCAGCGCGGTCAGGCGGCTCATCTCGAGCGGCAACGATACCATGGCGCGCCGCGGCCCGAGTCTCGATTCCCTGGCGGGCCGCGGCCCGAACCTCGGAATTCCATGGCGGGCCGTGGCCCGAACCTCGGATCAGGCGCGCGGTGCCCCGCGCATCGTCTGCAGGTGCTCGGCGTGCAAGCGCAGCAGACGGGCCTCGTCCGCGTCGGTGAGTTCCTCGACGAGGGCGTTGAGCGCCGTCAACGCGGACGACGCGAGCACGCTGACGAGGAGGGGATCGACGTTCGGCGCGAGGGCACGGCGGACGATCGGGTGGCGGGTGTCGAGGAACACCTCGGTCCCGCGACGGGCGGCGACGTGCCGGCCATCGAGCGCGTCGACACCGATCGCCTCGAGGCGGACCTCGGTGCGCACGCCGGTGATGCTGCCCGCGTCGCGGTGACGGAGCAGGCGGAGCTCGGCGAGGACGCGCGCGCGGAGGACCGCCTCGGGCGTCGGCGGTGGTGGTGGTGGTGGTGGTGGTGGCTCGGGGTCCGGTGCCTCGACCGGCGCCTGCGGTGCCGGGGTGGGAGCGGCTCCGTGGGATTCCCCAGCTCCGGGCACCGCGGGCGCGGCGACCGGCGCGGTCCCCTGGACCGGATCGGCGACCGTGGGCCCGTCGTCGACCTCGGCCTCCACGGCGCCGCCCGGTAGCAGGGTCGCCCACTCCTGCGGCCGGGTCGCGACCGCCATGCGCAGGGAGATGCCACGACCCGACGCCAAGGGGAGCAGCGGTGCGTCCTCGAGGTCGCGGTACAGCCGACGCATCTCGTGGCTCGGCCACTTCCGATCGGCGCGGCGGATCTCGTGCAGACGCAGCAGGAGCGCCCGCAACAGCGTCGACCGCGGGTCGTCGACCGGCGCGAACGCGGGGCGCATCGACGCGACCAACGTCGTGTAGAGCTTCGCGGCCGCCGACTTGAGGTGATCCTCGCGCGACCGGCTGAGCTCGCAGCCGCTGAAATCGGCTGCGATCGTGACGCCGTCGCCCGTCACCGCGCCGGCGCAGGGGAACATCGTCGAGCCGGGCCACGTCGAGACCGCGCGGCCGTCGATCCCGAGCGCGATCGTCGAGGTCGCATCGACGGCGCTCGACAGCCACAGCGCGCCGTCGAGGCCACGACCGCGGATCGTCTCGACCACGAACGCGTCGGCCGGGGCGGTCGGCAGGGGGGCGCAGGCGGCCAGGCGGGCGCCGAATGCCGCGCGCCGCTCGGCGGCGGGCTCGCCGTCCTCGAGCTCGCCGAAGAGGTGGCGGAGCAGCGCGTACTCGATCTCGTCGCGGATCCACACCAGCGGGCGATCGAGCTGCAGACCACGACGACGGACGACCATGAGCGAGCGGTGCTCGTCGTGCATCGTGCGGAGATCGAGCAGCGTGCGCGGTGTCCCGTCGGAAGCGGCGAACAGTGGCAGCAGGGCGACCTGGGCGACGCCCGCGCGATCGAGTGAGAACTGCTCCGGCCCGGCGAACGGCAACACTCCCCGCAGCAGGTGCTGCACCCACTGCCGCGCGTGACCATCGGCGTCGTCGAGCCCGACGGCGCACAGCGCCGCCACGATCATCGGGCGATGCATGTGGATGATCTCCGCGATCCGGTCGAGCTCGCGCTCGGTGAGGCTCTCGAAGTCCAGCTCCTCCCCGAACCCGTCACCGTCGAGGATCCCGATCCACGCGGTGCCCGGGGTCGCGTCGATGCGGGCGATCGGACGGCGCGCACGGGTGATGGTGACGACGCCGGGGCCCGAGTTCGGGGCGCGGCGCGGCACGCCGAGTACGCCGCGGATGCCGTCGATCTCGACGACGATCGACGCGAGCGCTTCTCCGGGCGGGAGCGCCAGCTCGGCGAGGGGCTCGCGGGCCTCGAACGCCCGGCGAGTCCGCGCCGCCTCGACCTCGGCGGATCGGTCACGCATCACCCGGGCGCCGACCAACGCGGACACCGTGGCCAGCCTCGTCCCGCTCAACACGGCCACGTCGGTGAACGCCGCGGGAACGTCGGTCGCGTCTCCGAGGTAACCGATTCTCCCGGTCCGCGCGAGCTCGTCGAGCAGGGATCCGAACGGCCGCAGCGAGCCGCCTGCCGTGGGCAACACGGGGTACGCGAGCAGGGCGCCGAGGTGACCGACCGCGGTGACCGGCATGCGGCTCCACGTCGAGGTGCGCTTGGGGCCGGCGAGCACGGCCGTGCGGATCGCCTCGAAGTCGAGGGTCTGCAGCTGCGACGTCGCGCGCTCGAGCAGGGTCCCGAGGTGGGTGGGCGAGCGGCGATCGCCGAGCTCGAGGAGATCGATGTATGCGGGCGTCCGCAGCTCGGGCGCGACGTCGCCGAGCCCGATCCACGCGGCGACGAAGCCCGGCCCGGGTAGGGCCAGCGCGAGGGCGTCGAGGACGATCTCGATGCGGCGCGGGTCGGCGACGTCCGCGTGCGCGACGAGGGTGCCGAGCACGCGGTCGACCGCGGCGGCACACAGCCGTTCGACCACCACCTCGGCGCCCTTGCGCAGCTCGTCGACGTCCGACGAGAGCCACCGATCGTCGAGGTCCACGATGGCTTCGATGCCGCGGAGCGCCGCCGGGAAGGGCATCGTCGTCACCGCGCGACCCTCGACGAACACGCGGAGGCCGGGACCAGCATTCTTCGGGTCGATCCGTGCGTGGACGCCGACGACGCAGGGCCGACCGTCTTCGGTGAACTCGATCGGCCCCACCGTGCACGGCGCGGCGATGCGTCGGGGTGTTGGTTCGCGTGCGGCCAACTCCTGCCGCGCGAGCCACTGCTCGTACTCGCGGCCGACCTTGCGGACGTTCGCCTTGCCGTAGATCGCCTCGAGCAGGGTGAGGCGCAGTTCGCCGACTCGCACCACCAATGCCGGCGGCTCGCGCAGCACGGGCCGCCCCAGCGTGATGACGCGGACGAACCCTTCTTGGTCGACCGCCGCGTCGATCCGGGCGAGGTCGACCGCTGCGCCGGCCGCGTCGGTGAACATCGACAGGTGCGCGAACGGATGGGCGTCCGGCCCCGAGAAGGAGCCGGCCTTCAGTGCCCAGGGCTCTCCCCGCGCGGCACAGAGCTCGGCGATGCTCGAGGGCGCGACACCCAGCCGGACCAGCCACCCCTGGGCATGGGTGCCGCCGAGCACCGCGAGCATGTAGCGCAGCAGGTCCTCCCCGACCTGTGCGGGGGGCGCGGTGGGGCCGCGCAGTCGCACGCAGACGTCGGCGACGAGCGCCGCGAAGGCGGTCATCGTCGCGTGCATCGCTGCGGTGAACGTCGCGTCGTGCAGGACGTCGGCGAAGAGCTCGTCGGGGCGGAACGGTGCCGCGACCACGACGTGGATGGTGCTCAGCTCTGCGACCAGGGGCAGCTCCACCAGCAGCCGGCCCACGAGGATGATCCGGATCCACGACGGGCCGAGGTTCGGCGCCCAGCCGATCACGCCGGCGATGTCCTGCCCCTCGAACCGCCGGACGACGTCGTAGGTGGTGTGGGCGGGCAGCGCCACCGCGTGCAGCCGCGCCTCCAAGGCCGCCCGGTTGCGTCTCGCCAGCAGCGCGCGGCGCAGCGGCGCGGCGCACGACGTCACGCGCGCGCCGAACGTCGCCCGGAGCAGCGCCTCGGCGTGGCCGCGGGCGAACAGCACGTCCTCGAAGCCCTCGGGTACCTCCTTGGTCTCGACGTCCGCGTAGAGGATCATCGGGCGAGCGACGAGTTCGTCGGAGCGGCGGGCGAGGCCCGCGAGGTCGAACCACAGCGGCACGGCGAGGTAGTCGCACAGCGGCTCGGCGCGCGGGTCGGCCGTGGGGACCGCGAGGAGGGCGGCGATCCGCGAGCACAGGACCTCGCGCAGGGGGCCGGCGAAGTGCCCGCGGCCGTCGCGGTGCTGCCGGCACACGGCCGCGAGCGCGACGTCGCGGGCAGCGTGCACCGCCGCGATCAGGGCGTCGTAATCGGCGTCGCGGACCACGTCCGCCATCGACGCGTCGGTGCGCAGGTGCGAGACATCGACCACGCCCTCCAGCCCGCGCAGCGAGGGGTCGTCGAACACATGACTGCGCAGCCACACGTGGTGACGGATCAACTCGAGCCGTCCGCGCTCACCGGCCGGGGAGAGTCCGACGTCGCCGAGGCGCACTCCGTCGACGACGATCGGATGCAGCGACTCGATGCCGGCCGCGGCGTGCGGGCGCAGCAACGCCTTGCCCCCGAGCCGGATCGGGATGCCGGCCCAGCTGCAGTGCTCGCGCAGCAGCTGCTGCTCGCGCGTGTTGCCGCGGGAGGCCACGAAGAAGCGCTTGATCAGGCCGAGGCTGAACCGTTGGTGGACCACGACGCGGACCCCCGGCGACACATCGGCGGTGATGGTCACGCGATCCGGCGCATCGTTGCGCTGCTCCAGCACCGCGCCCGGCTCGCCCGGGGCGCCGCCGCACTCGACCCGCACATACTGCGGATCGGTGGCCATGGCCGCGTTGAGGCCGAGCGCGAGCTCCCGCAGGCCGGGCGTCGGAGGCCCGTCGGCGAACAGCAGCAGGTATAGATCCTCGAGCTGGGTGGCCGAGAGCGGTTGCGCGTCGCTGGTCACGCGCACGTCGTCGGCGTCGATGTCGACATCGACATGGGTCGCGTTGCGCACCGCGAGCGCCTGCACCAGCAGCAGCACGTAGCGGAACGGATCGGCGAGCTGGAACTCGCGGAGCTTGGCCCGCGCGCGAGCCGGGTCCAGGGTGAACGCCCCCGTGCCATTGGCCTCGCCGCCCGCGCGCAGGCG
Source organism: Nannocystaceae bacterium (assembly GCA_044344875.1). Lineage (GTDB taxonomy): Bacteria > Myxococcota_A > Polyangia > Nannocystales > Nannocystaceae > Xiheibacterium. The sequence continues at coordinate 68,668 of JBIJCC010000009.1, read as the reverse complement.
AGCGATCAGGTCGTCGGCCATCGTTGCTCCACCAGGTGTTCGACGAGGGCCGTGTCCATCGCCGCGTCGAGGTCACGCCCGAGGCGAAACGCCTTCAGACACAGGTACGCCGCCATCGCCGGCTCGCGCTCGGCGAGGGTGACGAACGCGGCCACACTCGGGTGGCCGAGGTTCACCAGCAGCGCGTGCCGCCGCGTGAACAAGCCCGGCTTCAGGGTCTCGAGTTCGTCGAGCGACGTGAGCTCGCCGGGAGTCGCCTGCGTCACCGCGATGCGCTCGGCGATCGACGAGTCGGGGTGGACGAAGTCTGCGGCCACGACGTCGCGGACCTTCGCGCCGGCGATGCGCAGCGCGGCGTCGAGGTGCTCGCGGAGCCTCGGCCAGGGCGGCGGCGCCTCGGTCGGATCGAGCACCCGCGGCAGGCACCATCGCGCGGCGACGGCGATGGCGGTGGCCCCCGGCGCGAGGGCCAGCAACAGCGCAGCGCGGGCGTCGTCGGGGGACCCGAGCACGACGGTGTGGCCGCGCTGCTCGAGCGCGTCGGTGACGGGGCTCCGGACGGGGGCGAACAGGAACGCACCGTCCTTGGGGACGCGGCGCAGGGCGTCGATCCGCAGCGGTGCGCCTCCGGGCGAGCTCGCGACCGCACGTGCACCGAGCCCGGGCGGCAGGCCCCTCGCGAGGTGCCACAGCGCCGCATGCACGAGGTAGTGGGACGCCGGCCCGGTCGACGCGCGCTCGAGGGCGTCGAACACCGCCTCGGCGAGGGGGGTGCGCGCGAGGGCCTCGACGTCGCGGAGCACCCCGTGGAAGCCCGCGTCCTCGATGACGGCGTCGCGCGTGAGCGTGTGCTCGAGCCGCGGGGACGAGACCTTGAAGCCGAGCCCGTCCAGCGGATCTCCGGGTCGCGCGGCGGTGGACTCGAGCAGGGTGAGCCCGCTGTTGTAGAAGCCGCGGAAGGTCGAGCGATCGCTGCGGTGGCCGACGACGATGCGGCTGGCGTCCGCGCCGGCGCTCACCTGACAGGGCGCGTCCTCGAGGGTGAACGGCGCGCGGATCGGCACCCCGGCGAAGCGGACCTCCGCCTCCAGGTGGCGGCACCAGAAGCGCAACGAGGCCTCGACGCGCGCGCGGATCTCGGCGAAACGCTCGGCGTCGCCCCGCTTGATCACGCGGATCTTGGTGCCGTCGACCCGCTCGCGCAATGCGAGCAGCTCGAAGGTGCGATCCGCCCGGAACAGCACCCGCCAGCACTGCCCGTCGCGCGCCGTGTCGATGCACACCGCGTCTGGGTCGAGCGCGAACACCGAGACGAACCCGATGCCGAACTTGCCGATCTTCGTGCGATCGCCGTCCTTCGACGACGAGAACAGTCGGGTCAGCTTCTTCTCGATCACCTCGCGCGTCATGCCCTCGCCCCAGTCGTCGACGTGGACGGTGACGAGGCCCGCGTCGGGCCCCTCGGTCGCGTGGCGGACGTCGACGTGGATCTCGGCGCTGCCGGCGTCGACGGCGTTCTGGATCAGCTCGCGGACGAACGCGTAGGGGTCGGCGAACTGGTGGACCAGCTCGTCGAGGGCCGCGCGGGCTGAAGGCGTCGAGGCTGCCATCCGTGCCGGCGGATCATGCCAACAAAGCTGCACCGGCGCAGGAACGGCGTTGTGTGGGCCCGCGACGTCCGCGGAAATAGCCCCTTGGACAACCTGGTACGGTGGGCCATGTCGAAATCCGGCAAGACAATCGTGGCCGTCGCGCTGGTCGGCGCGGCGGCAGTGGGCCTGTACTCGGTGGGGTCGTCGATGTTCGGTGAGGACGGCGAGACCGCGGGGGCAAAGCACGCGGTCAACCAGGTCTGGATCGAGCGGCTGCCCTCGGACGCCCGCGACCAGATCAATCACTTCGTCCTCGTCCGTCACCCCCAGGGGAAGATCGGCGCGGTCGGCAAGTCCTCGCAGTGGCGACACCACGTCGAGCTGTTCCTGTGGGGCCTCGAGGGCGAGCGGCTGTCGGTGTTCCTGCCGCAGGAGCAGCACAAGGCCCAGCTCAACGTCCGGACCTGGGAGTGCGCCGACGAGGCACCCGAGCCGTTCGAGCTGTGCCTCGAGCTGAAGAACAAGCGCGGCTCGGTCACCATGTACAGCCGCAAGGACTGGATCATCGAGCCCAAGGACGTCGCCGGTTCGATCGCGGACATCGTCGAGGGCGCGCCCGAGCTCGCCGGTGTGTTCGCCGCCGACGGTGCGCTCGCGGTGGAGCCCAGCGAGCAGCAGCTCGAGGGCGCCGAGCGATGGGCCGAGGTCGAGTTGTTGCCGGCGATGTAGTCGACGCGCGACGTCTCCGGGACGGGATCGAGCGACCGCGCCACCAAGGAGAGGGGGCACGGTCGCTCGATGCGCGTCGCTACTTGGCGGGCTCGGCCTTGGCCGGCTCGGCGGCGGGCTCGACCTTGGCGGGTTCGGCCTTGGCCGGCTCGGCCTTGGTCGGATCCGCAGCGGGCTCGGCCTTGGCCGGCTCGGCCTTGGCCGGATCTGCCGCGGGCTCGGCCTTGGCCGGCTCGGTCTTGGCCGGCTCGGTCTTTTTGGTCTCCGGGGCCTTGGCCTTGTCCTTGTCCGTCTGGGCGGCGTCCGCCTTGCTCGGCTCGCAGCCGAGGCCGGGGAGCGCAGCGATGAGGATGGCGGCGAAGATCGTTCGTGTCATGGGGGGAACCTCCACGAACAACTCTGGGCCGCGCGACGCGTCGTCGCCGTCATCGCATCTCGACGCGATGGTCACCGTTCGTTCGGACCGGACCTAGCCGGTCCTGACCGAATCCTCACGATGATCAGCTCGCGCCGCTGCGCATCAGGACGGCGGGTACCGTGCGGAAGAGGATCTGGAGGTCCAGCCACAGCGACCAGCGATCGATGTACTCGAGGTCGAGCTCCATCCACCGCGCGAAGTCGACGGCATTGCGGCCCGAGACCTGCCACATGCCGGTGATCCCCGGCCGCACCGACAGGCGGCGGCGCTGCCAGCCCTCGTACTGCGCGACCTCGGCGGGGAGCGGCGGCCGCGGGCCGACCAGGCTCATGTCGCCGAAGAGCACGTTGAACAGCTGCGGGAGCTCGTCGATGCTCGTCTTGCGGATGAACCGTCCGACCTTGGTGATGCGCGGGTCGTGGGTGATCTTGAAGACCGGGCCGTCCATCTCGTTGAGGTGCATCAGCTCGGCCAGACGCTTCTCGGCGTCCGTGCACATCGAGCGGAACTTGTACATCACGAACTTCCGACCGTTGCGCCCGGCGCGGACCTGCTTGAACAGCACCGGACCGCTCGACTCGAGCCGGATCGCGATGGCGGCGACGAGCATCACCGGAGCGAGGACGAGGATCGCGAGGCTCGACACGACGACGTCGAGGACGCGCTTCGTGGCGAGGTGACCGTGGTTGGTGGGCACGCGCGACATCCCGAGCATCGGCATGTCGAAGCCGGTGACGTTGGCGATCTCGAGCTTGCCGCTGCCCTGGACCATGCCGTCCATCATCAGCAAGACGTCGACGCCGCGCAGGTCGCAGGCGGCGAGCGCTGCCTCGAAGGCCGCGCCCGATCGGGTCGACGTCGCGAACACGACCTCGTCCACGACCTCGGTGTCGAGCAGGCGTTCGAGGTCGGTGAGGGTCCCGCGACGGGGCTCCGCGGCCGCGTCGCACTCCTCGCCGGCGACGCAGAGGTGGCCGAGGAAGCGGTTGTTCCACGCTGCGCGATCGCTGGCCGAGCGCGCGAAGGCCACCGCCGCCGGGCCGCAGCCAACGATGAGCACGCGGTGATCGTCGACGCGCTTGGTCTGGCGGATCGCGGCCATCGTGACCAACCGCCCGAGGCCGAGGACGCCGAGTTGCACCGCGCCGAGCAGGAAGACGAAGGACCGCGAGAGGAAATCCCAGTGCAGCCAGAACGAGCAGACCACCAGCATCAGGAGGCCGATGCCGACCGCGCGCAGGTATCGCCACGACGATCGCCACGAGGTCGTGCGAAAGTCGTGGGTGCGGCACGTCCAGAAGGCCATGGCCCAAGCGGGCAGCATCACCACCAGGACGTGGGTGTACGTCTGGGCGCCGGCCTCGGTCTGGAACTCGGCGAGGACCCCGGGGAACAACGCGCCGAGTCGGGTACGCAGATCGAGTGCGAGGTAGAACGCGATCGCCGAGAACGCGACGTCGAGCGTGAGCAGGACCTGACGGAAGAGGGCGGTTTGATGGCGTGTCATCGCGCGGACAGGGGTGGTTGGTTCACGCTGTGTGCCAGGGTCGAGGCGCGGAATGCTTGGCCATTCTACGCATCACGTCTGGCCAACAATGTAGCCATGGCTACCGTACCGGCACCCGGTCGACGGACGTCGACGCGGATGTGACGTTCTCTCGCCGCACGCATCGACTCGACGCGGGCCGATCGCGCAGCGCGGATCGCCGCGGTGCTGTCCGAGGGCGACGCGCTCAGGCCGCGCGCGCGGGCTCGGCCGCGGCGATGGCCCAGGTCGCGGTGACGAGCTCGCGCAGGGGGTGCGGGCCGATCTCCGCGGCCGGGTCGAGTCCCGACTGCTCGATCAAAGCGTCGAGCATCGTGACGCCGGCCCGGGTGCTCGCGGGCACCAGCAGCGGCAGCTCGACCCCGCGGGTGCGGGCGTGGTGCTCGATCAGGCTGCGGACCAGGGCACGGCTCGTGGCATCGCCGTTCAGGGCGATGCAGAGCAGCGCCGGACCCGGATCGGAGAACTCGGCGAGCTCGACGGGATCGGCCCAGAGCTGATCGCCCTCGCGCGTTCGCAGCGCGACCGGCGGGACGCCGAGGGCACCCGCGCGCGGCTTGCGTCGTCGCCACGGGAACCGGGCGAGGACACGCTGGAGCTTGGTTTCATCGAGCTGGGGCATCGCGCGCCGAACGGGCTGCCGGATGCTATCAGGCCCCGCGTCCGTCCGCACGCTCGATTGGGGACACCGCGGGATCGACCGTGAGATCGATCCCCACGAGGTCCTGCTCGGCGGCGATGCCCTTCAGCGCCGCGCGGAAGCGCCGGGTGCTCGCGCGCTCCAGCACCGCGCCCAGCGGCGCGGCGACCTCGGCCGTCATCACCAGCTCCGACGCGCGCGCCTGGGCCTGCAGTCGCGCCGCGACGTTCACCGTCGTGCCGAAGAAGTCGAGCCGATCGTTGGCGCGCACGGCGAGGCAGGGACCCTCGTGGATGCCGAGCTTCACACCGATGCCGAGCGCACCGTGATCACGACATGCGGCAGCAGCCATGGCGATGGCCGCTGCGATCGCCTGCTCCGTGCGGGAGAACGAGGCCATCACCGCGTCGCCCATCGTCTTCACCACGGCGCCGTCGTGCGCGGCGACGATGGCCTCCATCGATCGGAAGTGCTCCTGCACGATCGCGAACGCCCGCGCATCACCGACGCGCTCGTACAGCGCGGTCGAGCCGGTGAGATCGCTGAACAGCAGGGCGAGCCGGCCGACCGTGAGCTCGAGGCCCGCCGCGGGGGCCTCGGTCGCGAACAGCTCCATGAACTCCGGCAACGACGCCACGGCGGCGCCGAGCACCGCGTCGCTCGACCAGGTGCCGCGCTCGACGACGACGGTGCACGGCGCGTCGAGCTCCGACACGAGGACGACCCTGGTCACCCCGTCGGTGGCGTGTCCGCGACCGTCGAGTTCGATCCCTTCGGCGCCGATCCGCACGTGCAGCTCGGCGGGGATGTCCTCGTCGGTGCGCTCGGCGGGCCGCTGCGGGCCGAGCGTGCGCACCAGGACGCCGCCGTTGCACAGCGGAAGGGGCTGCTCGCGCCGCCCTCGGGGCTCGAGGCTCAGTTGGGCGACCACGTGCGGGCGCAGGGTCGGGCTCGCCGCGCAGAACACCGCGGGCGTCACGGATCGGATCGCGGGGTGGCAGCGGAACACCGCTTCGACGCTGCGGCCGAAGTCGACGTCGTAGGCGATGTTGCACGCCTCGCAGTGGATCTGTCGGGTGACGCCCTCGAGCGAACTCGCGACACCTGCGGCGACGCGGCACACGGGGCAGTTCACCTGCCAGTTGAGATCGACCAGTCCCGCCCGCGTGGCGTGGAGGAACGCGCGCAGCACCTCGCGTCGGGGTAGGCCCCACGTCCGGGCGAGGGCGAAGGGCTGCATCTGGGCGACGTCCTCGTCCGGGCGCTCGCCGACCCACGCGATCACGCGATCGATCGATGCTCCGGTGACGGACGCGCGCAGCCGTTCGGCGCGCCGCTCGAACTCCGCGCGGTCGATCGGCGTCGTCGTGCCGCTGGTCGTCGCCGAGGTCGGTCCGCCGAGCAGCGCGGACGCCTGCACCACCGCCGGGGCGCCGTCGTCCACCGGTGCGCCGGCGGTACGGAGGATCTCACCGATCGCGTCGAGGTACGCCGTGGCCCGCCGCCGCAGCTGAGATACGACGAGCGGCTGGATCAGCGTCATGTACCAGTGCGGCGCATCGCCCCAGAGCCGCGCGCGCGCGCGCGATCCCGTGGCGGTGGGTTCGACGTCGATGTGCACCCCTCCCGATCCGAGCGGGCCCTTGATGAAGCGCCGCGTGCCGTGGAGCATCCGGCCTTCGATCCACTCGTAGGGGGGCTCGATCCACTCGACCTTGAGGCCGTTCTGCAGCGCGCGGCCGATGTGCTCGCGGCGACCGTCGACGATCTCCCAACGATACGCCGGCAGGCCCAGTCCCATCGCGCGATCGAAGCGACCGGTGTCGCCGAGCAATGCCCAGACCAGCGCGGCCGGGGCCGAATACTCGCGCTCGATGGTGACGGTCGTCTCGGACATCGCGGTCAGACGCGGGGGCTCGCGCCGGGCGCATGCGTCGGGGCGCACGCGTCGCAACCGCGAGGCAGGATCGTGCCACAGCCCGCGGTGCGATCGCCCATCAGCCGCGCAACGCGGCCGCGGCGGCCACCAGGGCGTTCGCGGCCCGCTCGACATCGGCGTGCGTCGTCATGCGACCCAGCGACAGACGCAGCGCGCCGGCGGCTTCGAGCGCGGGGACCCCCATGGCGCCCAGCACCCCCGAGACCGCGTGGTCGTCGGCATGGCACGCCGAGCCGGTCGACGCGGCCACGTCCGGTGCGAGCGCGAGCACGGCGGCGCCGGCCACACCGGGGATCCGCACGTGCAGCGTGTTGGGCAGCGTGGCCACGGCCGCGCCGCTGCGGACGATGCCGGGGATGCCGGCAGACAGGCGCAGCCATAGCGCCTCGCGCAGCGCGATCTGACGGGGGCGCTCGGTCGCGTTCGTGCGGCTCGCCAGCGCGCACGCGGCCCCGAGGGCGACGGCGAGGGCGACGGGCTCGGTGCCGGATCGTAGGCCGCGCTCCTGTCCGCCGCCGAAGGTGGTCGAGCTCAGCGGCACGCCGGGTCGCACGACCAGCGCCCCGATGCCGGCGGGTGCGTAGAATTTGTGGCCGACGATCGTGAGCAGATCGACGCCGAGCGCCGCCATGTCGACGTCGATCTTGCCGACGGCCTGGGCGCCGTCGCAGTGCACGAGCGCGTCCGGGCCCGCGCGGTGGGCCAACGCGGCGAGCTCTGCGACCGGCTGGATCACGCCCGTCTCGTTCTGCGCGAGCATGACCGACAGCAGGCCGATGGGGGCGGCCAGGGCATCCGCGGCGCGTTGCAGATCGACACGGCCATCGCCGTCGACCGCGAGCACGCCGAGCGCTGCGCCGGCGCGGTGACGCGCGGCCGCCTCGACTGCGGGGTGCTCGACCGCCGAGATCACGACGCGTGGGCGCGCGAGCCGTGCGCCGAAGATCGCGAGGTTGTCGGCCTCGGTGCCGCCGCTGGTGAAGACGACCGCGTCGGGCTCGGCGCCCACGAGCTGTGCCACCGCCGCCCGGGCGTCGGCCAGCGCCGCCGCGGCGCGCCGTCCGTAGGCGTGACTCGACGAGGGGTTGCCCCACGCGTCGCCGAGCCACGGGAGCATCGCCTCACGGACGTCGGGGTGGACGGGCGTCGTCGCGTTGTGATCGAGGTACACGGGCTCGGTCGTCACGGGCCGCACGGTAGCAGCGGTGCCCGGCCGAGTCCCCCCTGGGGTGGAGGATCACGGCATGTGGGCGGCGACCGTCGGCTGGATCATCGCCACCCACGGCTCGAGCCACCAGCCCGAGATCAGTACGATCGCCGCGATGGCGGCGAGGACGGCCCGCTCGCGGCCGAGCAGCTCGGGGAAGCCGGCGAGGTGCGGCGTCTTCCACGGCCCGAGGCAGGCGCGGGTGAAGCTCCACCACAGCAGCGCCGAGGCCAGGTTCACCGCGCCGAGCATCGCCATCGCGATCGCAGGATGGGCATCGAACGCGCCGTGGCCCGAGAGGTGCTCGGCCACGAAGCCGAGGGTTCCGGGGAAGCCGGCGTACGCCAGGGCGATCACCAGCAGCAGCCCCGACAACACGGGCGCAGTCCGGACGATGCCGCCCAGCGCCGCGAAGTCGGTGCTCCCGACCCGCGAGTGGATCATGTCGGCGACCAGCAGTAGGCCGGTGCCGGCGATCGAGAGGCTGCACGCGTTGAGCAGTCCCGCGGTCGGACCCATGGGATCGACCGACGCGATGCCGACCAGCATGCCGCCGGCGATCGCGAGCTGGAAGTAGGCCAGCGAGGAGCGCAGGCTGCCCTGCGCGAAGCCGACGAACACGCAGTAGAACATGCTGGCGACGGCGAAGCTCGACAGCAAGATCGTGTGCTGACCGAACGCGTCGCCCAGCAGCTCGACGCCGATGCGCAGGAACAGGTACTGCCCGAACGGCACCAGCGTGAGGGGGATCGACGCCAGCGCGGGCGAGTCCTCGAGCAGGTGGACCATCCAACCGTGGAAGGGCACCAGCGGCAGCCGCATCGCGATCGCCAGCAGGATGGGCACGAACAGCAGCGTCTCGAGGCGGCCGGGCACGCCCTGCGCCGCGATGACCTCGAAGTCGAAGGTGGTGACCGGCCCCGCGTTGCCGAGCGCGAGGACCACGGCGAGCACGAGCAGCCCCGAGCCCAGCATCGGTCGGACGTAGGTCGAGGTCTCGACGCGAGGCGAGCCCGGCGGGCCGGCGTACTGCAGGAGCAGCGCCCCGGGCAGGATCGCCACCAGCGCGAGCAAGGCCATGACGAACAGGTTCACGCTGACGACCGCGAGCATGCCGAGGGCGTGCAGCACCAGCACCGTCACCAGGCCCTCTCTCCGCGTCCGTGGGCCCACCGCTGCGAGCAGCAGCGTCATCACCGCGGCCTGCAGGAACACCAGCACGACGCTGATCCCGTCGACCCCGAGGTGATAGCCGATGCCGAACACCTCGTGGCCGAGGCGCTCGACGAACTGCATCCCGGAGACGTCGCTGTCGAAGCGACGGACGATCGCGATGGCGAGGGCCAGGGTGGTCGCCGCGCCGCCGCGGGCAAAGATGCGGGCCCACGTCCCGTCCTCGATGCGATAGACGACGAACGCGGTGATTGCGGGGATGACCCACAGCGCCGACAGCCATGGGAACGCCGCGCCATCGGCGTTGTCGGTCACGGTGAAGCGACGCACGACGGTCAGCTCGGCGCCGAACGACTCGAGCCCGACCAGGCCGGCGACGACGAGCCCGGCGAAGATGAGCGCTCGCGTGCGATCGCGGAATCGGTCGTCGAATCGCTTGAGCACCGCGCCGAGTCGGAGCAGCGGCGTGACCGCGAGCTTGACCTGCCAGGCATCGAGGTCGAAGCGATGCAAGGCGCGCTCGCGCAGGCGCGCGGCGAGCCCGAACGGGTTGCGGCTCTCGGGTCGACGCAGGCCGACCCACGCGATCATCAGGACCGACGCGACGGCGGCGGCGGCGAGCCACGTGTCGCGGATGCCGGCGAGCGGGCCTCGGGTGCCCAGCGGGCCGTACCACCACGCGAGGTCCGACAGACCGAGCATGCTCCACGCGGCGACGACCAACGCGGCGCCGATGAGGCCGGTGTGCAGGGCCCGGCCCCGGGGCACGCCGTCGTCGTTGGCCGCGGTGCGGTGCTGGGCGGCGCGCGTCCGGACGATGATCGAGGGCGCGAACAGGAACTGCACCGCCCGCAGGCCGGCGTGCAGGACCATCAGCACGACGACGACGTTCCAGGCGCCCGCGCCACAGGCCGCGAACATGCCGCCGAGCTGGGCGATGGTCGCATAGATGATCGAGCTCTTGGCGTCGGGTTGCGCCGCACCGACGGCAGTGGCGTAGACGAGCGTGGCGCCGCCGACGAGGAGCATCGCGAGCATCGTGACGTCCGACTGGGCGACGATCGGGCTGGCGCGGAGCATCAGGTAGACGCCGGCGTGGGCCATCACCGCGCCGTAGAACAACCCGGTCGAGGTGGTCGGGCCCTCGACGGCGTGGGCCATCCAGCTCGAGAACGGCAGCTGCGCCGACTTGCTCATCGCGGCCAGCCACAGCGCGAGGCCCATGACGGTGGCCATCCCCGGGGTGAGGCTGCCGGCGTGGTCCATCATCGGGCCCCAGGTGTCCCCGCCGAACTCGTGGGTCGCGAACATCGCCGCGGTGAGCAGTCCGAAATCGCCGAGTCGGTTGGTGAAGAACGCCCGGGCGCCGGCGCGGACCGGAGCGGCGCGCTCGTGGAAGAACCCGATGAGGAGCGCGGAGCACAGCCCGACCCACTCCCAGCCGAGGAACAACAGCGTGAAGCCGTCGCCCATCACCAGCACGAGCATGCCGGTGACGAACAGGTTCACGAGCATGAAGTAGCGCTGGAAGCCCGGCTCGCGGTGCATGTACGCGACCGAGAACCACGAGACCACGAACGACAGCACCGTGGTCATCGCCATCATGATGGCGGAGAGCGGATCGATCCAGAACGCGACGTCGATCTCGTGACCCGGGACGAACAGCCACCGCGCGAGCATCAGGCGCTGCGGCGCGGGGTCGCCGATCACGACCACGAGCGCCGACAGGGCCGCCACGGCGCAGATCACCGAGACGGCGATCGACGCGACGGCGATGGTTCGCTCGCGCAGGCGGATGCCGACTGCCAGCGAGAGCCCGAACCAGATCGCGATCGCCAGCGGCAGCAGCGGGATGGCGAGGACCACCGAGCGCATGAACTCACCGTGCATCGTGCACCTTGTCCCGGGCGTCGAGGCGCGGCGGTGGGACCACGCGCGCCGGGGGCAGGAGGTCGGCGTGCCCGTCGTACCAGGCGGTCGAGTTGAGGACGACCGGCAGGGCCCGGCCCCGCGAGTGCCACGGCACCGGCCCGGTGCCAGGGACGTAGATCGTGGTCGAGCCGTCGTCGGGGTCGATGAGCGTCACGTGCACCCACGCGTTCTCGACGAGCGTGCGGATCACCGGCTGACGTTCGAGGATGCCGGTGATGATCTCCGGGGTCGTCTCGAGCACGAGCAGCAGGCGCACCGGCTCGTGGATCTCGACCATCTGCTGCGGGAGCCCGGTGCGCAGGTCGCTGCTGCCGCCGTCCATCACGCCGATGAGCCCCACCACGTTGTGCGGCAGCTTGGTGCCAGCGCCATGACGCTGCACGTCGACCCGCGAGAAGTAGTACTCGAGGTTGATGCCCGCGCCCACGGGTCCGAGGGCGAACAGCAGCCGCTCGAGGATGCGGCCCTCGACGTCGATCGTCGGGTCGTACGAGACCAGGAACATCCGCCGGTCGAAGAACACGCCGCGGGTGAGCTCGCGTCGGCCGAACACCGCCGCGGCGTTGGTGACGTGGTTCAGCTCGGGTCGGGCCTGGCTGGGATCGAGCGCCCGCTTCTGGACGTGGCGCAGGGCGTCGTCGGGCGAGCCGTGGGGTGGGGCGTGCTCGAACTTCCGGCAGCGCTCGTGGGCCGACATGCGCCGGGCCTTCTCGAGCGCGCTCGCCAACGTCGCGAAGTCCGCGGCGTGGGTGCCGGGCAGCCGCGCCTCGTCGAACCACGTGATGCTGTCGTTGCAGGTCTGGTGCTCACCGGCGAGAAACCAGGTGTCGTCGGGGATGTCGATGCCCATCCCGCGCAGGCCGGCGCGGACCGCCGGCGAGTTGGCCATCATGCAGAACAGGCGGGCGTTGGGACCGCCGTGGCGGCCACCGCACGCACCGCAGTCGTAGGCCGAAAGATGCGGGTTGTTCACGCTGCCCGACCCGTGTCCGAGCACGGTGACGATGCGGGCGAAGCTCCGGACCAGGCCGGTGTTCTGCAGCGTGCCGCTGATCCGCTCGACCTGCTCGCGCAGGGAGAACCCGGCGATCGCGTGCTGGCCGTCGCAGGTCTCGTCGCTGACGAACGACGTCGGGTGCTCGGGCATGAGCATCCGCTGGATCGGTCGGCGCAGGCGATCGAACTGCCGTGGGAACACGAGCTCGCCGATCAGCCACAGCCACGCGAAGAAGCCCACCGCGTAGGCGCCGATGAGCGAGGCCCAGCCATGGCCGAGGATCTGCCGCCAGTGGCCTCGCCAGCGCCGCATCGCAACCCGTCCGCGATCGAAGCGCTGGGCGAGCGCCGCGTCCTCGGCGGTCGGAACCTCGAGCACGCGGTGCATGGGCTGCACACCGAGCGGGCACAGGGCGCTGAACTCGTCGTCGTTGCGGCCGAGGAACGCGATCGGGACCCCGAAGAACCCGCCGGCGCCGAAGGTCTCGGACCGCGGCTCGGCCTCCTCGAGGTGGCGGCGAAAGCCCTCCTCGCGATCGTCGATGCAGGTGATGGCCTGGAACACGCGCCGCCCGCTGAACGGCCGCCGGTAGTTGCGGTTGTCGTGGAGCGCCTCGAGGACCTGGTCGCGGTAGTGGTTTTCGTAGGCGTCCTGCCAGATCGGGAGGCGCACCTCGGGGCCGAACTCGTCGATCGTGGCCAGGAGCGCCGCGATGCGCAGGATGGGGGTGCAGCGCAGCTCCTCGCCGTGGATGTGCAGGACTCGGGTGATGCGCAGCAGCTGCCAGGCGCGAGTGACCTCGGGGCTGTCGTCCTCGCGGAGCTCGCGGTGGAGCAGCGCGACGACCTCCGTGTTCCGCGCCGCGCCGCGCTGGAGCAGCACCTGGTGCGCGCGCCGGGCCGCGCTGCCGCGGAGGCGCCCTTCGAACAGCGCGATGCGGACCGCCGCCTCTTCGCGGTGGCGGCGGAGGTGATCGACCATCGCGCTGGTTTCGCAGCCCCACGTCGCCCGGCACAGCGTGCGCAGCTCGGACCACTCGCCGAGCAGGCGGATCGCGAGGAAGTCGATGAGCGCGACCGGCGGGAGCTCCGGACGGTACTCGGGGTGGGTGACCCGCCACTGGACCATGCCAGCCCAGTTCGGCAGGTGCTGCAGGACGCGCGATACGTAGGCGTCGTAGCGCGCTGGCGGGACGCCGAGCCCCTCGAGCGCGAGCAGGGCGGCGGCGAAGGGATCCTCGGGCAGCGCCAGCGTCCTCGGCAGGCCGGCGAGGTAGCGGCGGCCCGGGCGGTTCCACGTCCGCCATCCCTCGTACAGACCGGTGCGATGCAGCGCGCGGCGCTCGATCGCGAGGCCCTCGTCGAGGTGGCTGGCGACGTCGCGGATCATCCACCGATCGACCGCCGTCGACACGTCGACGCCGGTGAGGGTGAGCGCGAGATCGCGGTGCGATCGCTCCCCGAGGCTGTCGAGCACGCGGTCGACCTCGACCAGCGGGTCGGAGGCCTCGGCGCGCCCGAGCTGACGGACGACGTCGAGGCACGCGGGCCAACGCAGGTCGTCGCCGGGCTCGGTGAGCGCGAGTTCCTCGGAGAACCGCCACCGGATCCGCTGGATCGGCTCGGGACCGAGGTCGTTCAGCAGGCTCGCGCGGAGGATCCTGGCCCGGTCGGCGAACGGGTCACCGACCACCGTGTCCTGCTCGACCGGGACCTTGCGATGCACCGTGGCCTCGTCGAGGTCGCGATCGTTGACGCGCCCGCGGGCGTAGGCGGCGCGGAACTCGTCCTCGGAGAGGTAGCTCTTCGCGCCGGTGATCTTCGGCGACAGCGCCAGCGCGTCGTGGAACGACAGGTGCTCGAAGGCATGCAGCGTGTTGTGGTGGATGAACGTCTCGATCGGCCCCTGCGTCGGCAGGTAGTGCGCGCCGTGCTCGAGGGCGTGCTCCAGCACCGCCCGGGGATCCGTCCGGCGGGGATCCTCGGCGGCGTGCAGTCGACTGCGGTCCTCGGCGAGGCTCACGTCTTCTTCCACTTTGCGCAGTGCGGGTGGGTCGAGGCCGTGGTGTGAGCATCCAGCCCGCGGAGCTCGAGCGTCCGACGCTCCCACTCTTGCGCGATGAGGTGCAGGCGGTTCTGCGTGGTGTGGTCGACGACGGTGCAGTCGGTGAAGTCGATCACGACCCGCTCGACGTCCGGTTCCAGCCGCTGCAGGGCGGAGATCAGGCCCCGCAGGTTGGTGAACACCGCCGACCCGCTGACCGCCAACGTCACGACCGCGCCATCGCGGCGCTGCACGATCCGCGAGCGAAACAGGGAGCCCACCGGCGCGCCGCGGACGAGGTCGACGACGAGCATCAGCGCGAGCCCGGAGAACACCCCCACGAGGAGGTCATCGGCGAGCGTGATCACCATCGTGGCCACGAAGACCAGGAGCTGTTCGCGCCCCACGTGCCACGCGTGTCCGAACTCGGACGGGGACGCCAAGCGTATCCCCGTGAAGACCAGCATGGCGGCCAAGGCGGCCAGCGGGATCTGCTGCAGGACCCCGGGGAGCAGCACCACGAACGCGAGCAGGAACAGTCCGTGGAAGAAGTTGGCGAACGGGCTGGTCGCGCCGTTGTCGATGTTCGCCTTGCTGCGGACGATCTCGGAGATCATCGGCAGACCGCCGAGCACCGACGCGAACGTGTTGCCGATGCCGGTCGCGAGCAGGTCTCGATCCATGTTGGAGGCCCGCTTGGCCGGATCGAGGGCGTCCACGGCGCTCGCGCTGAGCAGCGATTCGATGCTACCGACCAGGGTGAACAGCACGATGTACTTGATCGACGCGGCGCTGGCGATCTGGGAGAAGTCCGGGAACGCAACCGCCGAGATCAGGCTCGCCGGAAGTCGCACCAACAGTCGTGCGTCGACGTGGTGGATGCTGCCGAACCACTCGTAGTCATGGGGGGTCTCGAACTCGAACAACATCGCCAACGGGATGGCGAGCATCATGACGATGAGCGGTGCTGGCACGCGCTTCAGCGCCTTGATCGGGAGCTTCGGGAGGCCGAACAGGACGAGCAGCGCCAGACCTCCGATGAGCAGCACCTCGGGATCCAGGCGGCCGATGCTCTGGGGGATCTCGGCCAGGAGCTCGAGCGGAGCCTTCGCCACCGGTGTCACACCCATCACCGTGTGCGACTGCTTCGAGATGATGATCACGCCGATCGCGGCGAGCATGCCGTGGACGACGGCGGGCGGCATGATCGCGCCGATGAAGCCGAGTCGACCGATCGCCAGGGCGATCTGGATCATGCCCGCGACGACACCGACGGCGAGGGCGCGGTGGTACCCAGCCTCGACGTCGCCGGCGCCGAGTTCCGTCACCGCACCGATCACGATCACGATGAGACCCGCGGCCGGTCCCTTGATCGTGAGTCGTGCGCTTCCGAGGGAGCTCGTGACCAGGCCGCCGACCATCGCGGTGAACAGGCCCGCGATCGGCGGGAACCCGCTCGCCATCGCGATGCCCAACGACAGGGGCAGGGCGATCAGGAAGACGAGGAAGCCCGACGTGACGTCGGCGCGGAGGTTGTACCCGGAGAAGGGGCCGTTGGAGCGGGGAGTGGGGGAGGCCATGCCGGGACTCGGGGACCGCGCGGCAGAGCGGTCGCAGGCCCCGGTGAAGCAAGTCGCAGGCCGCGACCCACGAGCTTGATCCCACGCTAGAAAAGCCCCCTGGAACGGCCGAGCGGGCCCCGCAGACCCGTATCGCTTCGACTCCCGTGTGTCAGGCTGACTCGTCGTCGTCGGCGTCGTCGGCGGCCGCTCGCGGGGCCTCGGGTCTGCGATCGCCGCGCGCCATCGCCCCATAGCGCTCGAGCTTGCGGTACAGCGTCTTGCGGCCCAGGCCGAGGACCTTCGCGGCCAAGGTCTTGTTCTCGCCCACCGCCTCGAGCACCCGCAGGATGTAGCGCTGCTCGACGACGTCGAGCGTCACGAGCTCGCTCGGGTTGTGCGAGACCACGAGGACGTCGCTGCGCGCGTAGCTGCGGATGCGTTCCGGCACATCCTGCAGTTGCAGCGCGACGCCATCGGACAGCGTCACCGCCCGCTCGATCGCGTTGCGGAGCTCGCGGACGTTTCCCGGCCACGGGTAGTCGAGCAGGCGCTGCGCGAGGTCGGGGGCGATCGTCCGCACGTCCTTGCCCGCGGTCTGGCTGAAGCGCTGCAGGAAGTGCTGCGCGAGCAGGAGGATGTCGCGGCCGCGGGCGCGCAGCGGCGGGACCTCGAGGTCGAGCACGCTGAGGCGGAAGAAGAGATCCTCGCGGAAGGCCCCGGCCTCGACCTGGGCCTCGAGGTCGCGGTTCGTCGCGGCGATGACCCGGGCGTCGAACGGCACGTCGTGGTCGTCGCCCACCGCACGGATCACGCGCTCCTCGAGCGCGCGCAGCAGCTTGGGCTGCAGGTCCAGCGGCAGCTCGCCGATCTCGTCGAGCAGGAGCGTCCCGCCCTGGGCACGCAGGAACAAGCCCTGCCGCCGCTCGGTGGCTCCGGTGAACGCCCCGCGGGCGTGACCGAACAGCTCGGCCTCGACGAGCGACGGCGGCAGCGCGGCGACGTTGACCGCGACCCACGGACCCGCGGCGCGCGAGGACTGCTGGTGGATCGCGCGCGCGACGAGCTCCTTGCCCGCGCCGCTCTCGCCGCGCAGGAGCACCGGCGCCTCGGAGGCCGCGACCTTGGCGATGCGCTCGAGCATGCGGCGGGTCGGCACGCTCTCGCCGATGATGCCGGTGGCGCCCTGCTCGGCCACCCGCTCCCGCAGCACCCGGACCTCGCGGCGCAGCGCCCGCGTGGCGGCGGCGCGCTGGATCGTGAACCGCAGCGCGTCGAGCTCGACGGGCTTGGTGACGAAGTCGTAGGCGCCCGCGCGCATGGCAGCGACCGCGGTGTCGATGCTGCCGAACGCGGTGATGACGATGACCGGCAGCTCGTGGTCGCGCTCGGCGATCCGCTGGCACAGGGCGATCCCGCCCGGTCCACCGAGGTTGAGGTCGGTCAGGACGACGTCGAAGTCGAAGGCTTGCACCCGCGCGAGCGCGTCGGCCTCGTTGGTGACCGTGGCCACCGAGAAGCCGACGAGGGTGTCGGCCAGGAGCTCGCAGAACCTCGGGTCATCGTCGACGGCGAGAACGCGAACCGGAGCGTGATCACGCGTCGGCATCGACGGGCAAACATATCACGAACCGAGTGCCGCCGCCGTCGTCGGAGAGCACGTCGATCCACCCCTCGTGTTCGTGGACGATGCCGGCAGCGATCGACAGACCGAGGCCGGTGCCGGCGCCGCGCGGCTTGGTGGTGAAGAACGCCTCGAACAGATGGGGGAGCACCGCGGGATCGATGCCAGGGCCGCGGTCGGCCACGGTGACGCACACGTACGGGCCCGGTCCGCGCCCGCGACCGGCCGGTGGCGTGCGTTCGGCGAGCGTGAGGTCCACGGTGACGCGCGTATCGGGCGGTGCGACGTCGATCGCGTTGATGACGAGGTTGGTGATCGCCTGCTGCAACAGCAGGAGGTTGCCGCGCACCCATTGGCCCTCGGCGCGGGTCCCGACGACCAGCTCGATCCGCCGCTCGCGGGCGAAGCTGTCGAGCAGGCCGGTGATGTGCTCGACCATCGTATCCGCCGAGAACCGCCGGTTGGCCTCGCGGGAGCCGCGGGCGAAGTCGAGGAAGCTGCGGACGACGGAGGTGATGCGATCGGTCTGTTCGGCCGCGATGCGGGCGTTCTCGACGATCGCTGCGCCGCTGACCTGCTCGCGGGCGATGAGCTTGGTCCGCGCCGCGATGACGTTGAGCGGCGTGCCGATCTCGTGGGCGAGGCGGGCCATCAGCGCACCGATGGTCGCGAGCCGATCGGCGTGGCGCAGCTCGTGGGTCAGGCGCTCGCGCTCGGCGGCCGCCCGCGAGCCACGGGCGCGGGTGTCCTCGAGATCCGCGGCCATGTCGTTGAGCGCCGAGGTCAGCTCGGTCAGCTCATCGTGCCCGGTCGCGGCCACGGGCTTCGTGGTCTCGCCGCGACCGACCAGTCGCGCCAGCGCGATCAGGCGACCGACGCGGTGACCGACGAGCAGCCAACCGATGCCGATGGCCATGCCTGCCGCGCACGTCCCGATGACGAGGATCGTCAGGGTGAGCTGGCGGCGGCTGCGGGCGCGCAACTCGTCGCGGACCGCGAGTGAGCGGCGTAGCTCGAGCACCGAAGCGCGGGCGTTCGAAGTGGTGACCGGCAGGTAGGCGTAGATGGCCACCGGTTCGGCGTCGGCGGGCCAGCGCAGCACCTCTTCGCGGCGGTTGGCGGCGCAGGCCTGGGCGGCGGCGGTGAATGCCACCTGCTCGAGTCCGGCGTCGATGCGTTCGGGCTCGAGCCAGCGCAGGTTCACGGTCTGCTCGCGGGCGTAGGCGGCGTCGAGGATCGCGGTCACCTGGGCATCGCCGCCGCGCGACCAGGCGTCTTCCACCAGGGGCTGCAGGGCGCGGCCCATGAGCACCAGCGCCTCGGACAGATCGCGGTCGATGATCTCGAACTCGTTGTCGAGCTCGCGCTCGGACATGACCATGAGGACACCGATCGTCCACAGCGTCAGCGCGAGCGTGATCTTCAGGGCGATGCGCATGGAGGATCCGGGGCCCCTGTGCCGCCGGCGGCCGGTTCGGCCGGCGTCACGCTACTGCAGGAACTCGAAGTTCCACAGGATGTACTTCCAGTCCTGATCGACGCTGCGCTTCTCGCCGAACGGGTACTCCATCCGCGCGATGAAGACGACGTCCTGCCGCGGGAACATGAACTGCACGATCTCGCGCTGGGGCGCGCCGCCGTCGCCGTCGAGGACGTGGAGCTTGGCGTAGATGCCCGACTTCTTCTGGAACTCGTGCTGGTAGGTGATCTCGTCGACGCCCATGCCGGCCTGCTTGAACTGGTTCTCGAACCAGGACACGGCGCGCTCGTCGAGGGGGCGGGTCTTGCGGGTGACGTAGAAGGTGACGGCGATCTCCTCGACGCCCGTGGCCTCCTCGGCGTCGTCGTCGGCGAACTCGTCGCCACCGTCCTCGTCGCCGCCGCCGAACTCGTCACCGCTGGTCGAGCGGCAGGTCACCACGGGGATCCAGCCGTGGTCGCCCTCGGGGGTGTGCGCGGCCTCGCCACAGGACTTGAACACGTACAGGGTGTCGGGGACCTCGAACTTGACGCCCAGCGTCGGGATCGTGATGACGTTGCCGTCCTTCTTGCCCGCGCTGGGGTTGTCGATCCACGCCGCGGCGTCCGACTTGTCACGGGCCTTCTTCGGGCAGCCCGTGGCCGAGACCAGGAGCAGGGCGCAGACGAGGCCCCGGGCCGCGAGGCCGCGAGCGGAAAGGAGACGCAGGCGCGGGGACACCGAGCTGGACACGGGCATGGCCGGGGGACGTTACCAAAACGGGCCGCGCGCCACCACACGGTCGCGCCGCGACGCACTGCGACGCACGAGCGGGGCGTTGGCACCAAGCTTGCTCCTTCGGGCGTAACGCCATGTCTCTGGCACCCGCACTCGCCCAGCCCATCGCCTTCGAGCCCGCCAACGATGCCACCTCGGGACCGGCACGCACCGGGGCCCTGCGACCCGACCGCGAGGCCGAGGGTGGACCCGAAGCGTCCGCGGACGCGCCGGCGCTCGTGCGCCTGCTGCAGTTCCTGTTGGATGCGCCCAGCGCCGATGCGGTGCTGCACCGCGCGACGGTCAGCCTCGGGCTGCTCGCCGAGGTCGCGTGGGCCGAGCTCGACGGCGGCGAGCCTGCGGATCTGCGGGTCGAGTTCGCCGCGCGCGACGGCGTGCCACACCGCATCGACGTCGCGCTCACCGACGGAACCGACGCCCGGATGCGTGCCGCCGTCGTCGGAATGCTGACGTTGGTCGGTCAGATCCATCGTCGTCAGGACGAGATCGAGCGCCTGCGCGCCGAGGCGACCACCGATCCGCTGACGGGGCTGTGGAACCGTCGCGGCTTCGAGCCGCTGCTCGACCAGGCGCTCGCCCGGGCCGCTCGGACCGGCGAGTCGATCGCGGTGGTGCTCGTCGACGTCGATCGGTTCAAGGAGGTGAACGACGAGTTCGGGCACGGGGCCGGAGACGAGGCGCTCGTCGCCGTCGCCGCCGCGATGCAGGGCGGCATCCGCCCCACCGATGTCGCCGCGCGGATGGGCGGCGACGAGTTCGCGATCCTGCTCTCGGGCGCCGACGCGCGGGGCGCGACGCTGGTGTGCGAGCGCATCCGTCGGGCGCTGCGACGCGTCAGCGGTGCCAGCCGCGGCGTCACCCTCTCGTTCGGCGTCGCCGACCTGGCCTCGATCGCGCGGCCCATGCCCGGCCCGTCGGTGCGCGCCGCGTGGCTCGCCGCGGCCGATGCCGCGCTGTACGACGCGAAGGCCGCGGGGCGCGACGGCGTGGCTTGCTACGGCGAGGCGCCGCGGTTCGTCGACGACGACGCGACCCGCCCACTCCACGTCCGCGCGTCGTGACGCCGTCCGCGTGTCGTCACGCGGGCTCGAGCAGGCTCGGCAGATAGTCGGCGGGCGGCTGCAGGCCCATCAGCTCGAGGCACGTCGCCGCGATGTTGCCGAGGCCGCCGCTGACGTCGTGGCGCACGCGAAGCGCGGGGTCTCGGCCATCGGCGATCGCGAATGGCACGGGGTTGAGCGAGTGGCTCGTCCGCGGTCGCGTCGAGCCGTCCTTCTGCAGGTCGAGCATCTGATCGGCGTTGCCGTGATCCGCGGTCACGACCAGTACGCCGCCGCTGCGCGCGATCGCCTGCCACAGCCGGCCTAGGCACAGATCGACCGCCTCGACGGCCATCCTCGCCGATTCGAGCACGCCGGTGTGCCCGACCATGTCGCCGTTGGCGAAGTTCACCCGCGCGAAGTCGTAGGGCTGCCGCACCAGCTCGGCGACGAGCGCGTCGGTGATCTCGGCGGCGCGCATCCATGGTCGCTGCTCGTACGGCAGGATGTCGGACGGGATCTCGATGTAGTGCTCGAGCCGGTCGTCGAACTTGCCCGATCGGTTGCCGTTCCAGAAGTAGGTCACGTGGCCGAACTTCTGGGTCTCGCTGATCGCTAGCTGGCGCTTGCCCGCGGCGGCCAGCAGCTCGCCCATCGTGCGATCGATCGTGGGCGGCGCGACGAGGAACCGGGCCGGGACGTGCTCGTCGCCGTCGTACTGCATCATCCCGAAGAACGTGACCTTCGGCCGCGGGCCGCGGTCGAAGCCGTCGAATGCCTCGCGCTCGAAGGCGAGGCTGATCTCGATCGCCCGGTCGCCGCGGAAGTTGAACAACACCACCGCCGCGCCGTCGCGGATCGGGCCCAGCGGACCGTTGCCCTCGTCGATGACGAAACCCTCGAGGTACTGATCGTCGATGTCGCGCTCGGCGTACATCGTCTCGACGGCCTGGCGCGCCGAGGGGAAGCGGCGGCCGAGGCCGCGGACGTGCACGTCCCAGCCGCGGGCGACCATCGCCCACTCGGCCTCGTACCGATCCATCGTGATGCGCATGCGGCCGCCGCCGCTGGCGATGCGGGCGTCGCAGCCCGAGGCGCGCAGCTCGGCGAGGACGGTCTCGAGCCGATCGATGAAGCCGAGGGCGGAGCGGCCGGGCACGTCGCGGCCGTCGAGCAGGACGTGGACGCGGATGCGGGGCACGCCGTCCTGGGCCGCGCGGCGGACGAGAGCGAGCAAATGGTCGATGTGGCTGTGGACGTTGCCGTCCGACAACAGGCCGAGCAGGTGCAGCGGCTCACCGCCGACGCGGACGGCCTCGAGCAGCTCGCGCCAGCGCGGGCCCTCGAACAGCGCGCCCGAGTCGATCGCGGCGGCGACCAGCTTCGCCCCCTGATCGAAGATCCGACCCGCGCCCAGCGCGTTGTGGCCGACCTCGGAGTTGCCCATGTCGGCGTCGCTCGGCATGCCGACGCCGCGGCCGTGGGCGATCAATGTGCGGTACGAGGGCAGCGCCCGCAGGCGATCGAGGTTCGGCGTGTGGGCCGAAGCGACGGCGTCGCCTTCGTCACGTTGACCGACGCCGACGCCGTCCATCACGACACACAGGACCGGTCCAGCGGGGGCGACGCGCGTGGCGTGGGGGAGCAGCTCGGGCATGGCGCGGCGGATCAGAACATGAAGTGATACCCGACGGTGAGTTCGAGCATCAGGTCGAACGGATTGACGTCGGGCGGGGCATCGGGCACCGCGGGGTCCGGGCGCGCGACCACCTGCGCCCGGGAGAAGTACTTCTGCACGGCGGCGCCGATCGTGATCGACGAGTTGTTGCGGATCGGGATCCCGAGGTGACCGCCGCCGCGGATCATCGCGGTGGTGTCGTTGGTCTCCTCCTCGTCGTTGACGGTTGGGCCGAGGGGGCGCACCAGGCTCGAGATGCCCAGGCCCGCCTCGACGCCGAGCTCGGCGAATACCGGACCCACCACGATCTGGAACGACGGGCCTGCGGCGAAGTCGGTGTGGCCGAGCGCGGCCCAGCGCCGTGCCGTGCCACCGCCGTCGACCGCGACGTCGTAGCGCTCGAGGAAGCGGGTGTGGCCGAGTTGTGCGCCGGCGCCGATGCGCAGCGGACCGAGGCGCAGGGCGTGGACCCGGAACTGCAGGCCGGCCCCGAACCCGACCCTCTGGATCGCCGCCGCGCCCCCGGCGAAGAGGATGCCCAGGCGCGGGGCGGCCGCGACGCTGAAGACCGGGCCGCGGGTCCGGCCGATCGCATCGTTGCCCCGGGCCGCGGGCGACGCCGCGAGCAGGCCGGCGATGAGCCACGGACCGAGCACGGCGCGCACCATAGCAGCCACCGCGACCCTCGGCACCACGGCGCATCCCACGGGGCGCGCGCAGGCACGCTCGGCGTCGATTTGTCCCCGGTCTTTTGCGATGCTCGCGCCATGACGCGAAGGCCCTGCGACCCACGCGACCCAGAAGGCGACGATGGTGCGCCGCTCGTGCCCGCCTGTGCGCTGACGAGGCGCCGCTTCGTCGGTGCGACCGCGGGCCTCGTCCTCGCAGGCTGCGGCCCCGCGGCCATGCCGGCGCAGAAGGTCCCCGCCGTGAAGGACGGGATCCTCGAGTTCGAGCTGGGATCGATCGCCGAGCTCGCCACGCCCGGGGGCATGGTCGCCGTCCAGCCCGAGGGCTCGCGCAAGCCCCTCATCATCATGCGCCTCGAGGGCGGGCAGTTCCGCGTGCTGTCATCGAGGTGCCCGCATCTCGGCTGCACCGTGCGCTGGGACAACGAGGAGCAGGCACTGCGCTGCGCCTGTCACAACTCGCAGTTCTCGGACGACGGCAAGGTCGTGCGCGGTCCGGCGAAACAGCCGTTGCGCGAGTACCCCAGTCAGCTCGCGGGCACGACGTTGCAGATCGCGATCCGTGACGACTGATGCCCACCGCCGGCCGTCACTGCATGATCGAGCTGTGGGAGTGCCCGGCGGCGATCCTCGACGACCCCGCGGTGGTGCGCGCGGCGATGCTCGCCGCGGTTGCCATCGCCAACTGCGAGCTGCTGTCGGAGTGCGCCCATCGCTTCGAGCCCCACGGCTTCACCATCGTCGGGCTACTCGCCGAGTCGCACATCTCGGTGCACACGTGGCCCGAGCACGGCTACGCCGCGGCGGACGTGTTCACCTGCGGCGCGCGCGGTGAGCCCGAGGCGGCCTGCGTCGAGCTGGCGCGCGCGCTGCAAGCCGGTCGCTACGAGCTGCGCACCGTGTTGCGTGGTGTGCCCGGTGGCCTCGCGCACGCGACCGCGGAGCGCTCGGGATGACCGCCCAGGGCGGGCTCGTGCGCGTCGAGCTGCGCCGCGACGTCGGGCGCGTCGGTCCGCACCTCGGGCCCTGGCTGCGCCGCAACCAGATCGCGCGGTTCCTCGGCGCGCCCGATCCTCATCTGCTCGCGCAGGTGGTCGATCACCGCGGCGAGCCGGTCGGCTGGGGCCTGGTGTCGGCGGTGTCGAGCCTCAGCGTGCGCATGCTGTCGTACGGCGCCGCGCGACCGCCCGAGGACTGGTTGCAACGCCGGCTCGCGATCGCGTTCGCCGCCCGCGAGGCGTTTGGCTTCGACGTCGCGGGCACGACGGGGTATCGCCTGGTGAACAGCGAGGGCGACGGCATCCCCGGGCTCGTCGTCGATCGCTACGGCGAGGCACTCGTGGTGCAGATGGGTACGGCGCCGGTCGCTGCGCGCGAGGAGGAGATCGGCGCCTGGCTCGCCGGGCAGTGGGCCGGCCCCATCCACTACGTCGTGCCCGAGGGCGCAGCGCGCTTCGAGGGCATGACCGCGACGACCCGCGACGGACGCGGCGGCACGCTGCAGTTCCGCGAGGACGGCCTGGTGCTCGAGGTGCCGGCGCCGCCGGCCCAGAAGACCGGCGCATACTTCGATCAGCGGGACAATCGCCGCCTGGTCGCGGGCCTCGCCGCCGCGCACGGCGGCGCACTGCTCGACCTCGGTTGCCACGTCGGTGGGTTCGCCCTGCACGCGGCGCGTGCAGGCGTCGACGTCGTCGCGCTCGACCGATCGTCGACGGCCTTGGAGCATGCGCGCCGCAACGCCGCCGACAACGGCGTCGATCGGATCGCCTGGGTCGAGGCCGACATGTTCGCGCCCCTGGCCGATCCAGCGCTGGCGGGGCCCTTCGGCACGATCGTGTTCGATCCGCCGAAGCTCGCGGCGCGGCGCGACGACGTCGACCAGGCGGTCGGCGCGATGGCCCGCGTCGTCGGCGAGCTCGCGCGTCGCCTCGCGCCGCGCGGGCACCTCGTGCTGTGCAGCTGCAGCCACCACATCGGGCGAGAGCACCTCGATCGGGCGCTCGTCCAGACCGGCGTACCGTTCACCCGGACGTTGGCCCTCGGCGCCGGCGCCGACCATCCGGTCGCGCTCGGCCACCGCGAAGGCGAGTACCTCCGCGTGAACGTCTATCAGGCGCGCTGACGCGGGCGCGCCGACGCGGGCGCGCCGACGCGGCGATCAGGCCGTCGCGGCCGCGATGTGCTCCTCGCGGATCGAGATGCGATACACGCTGTTCTCGGTCTCGACGTAGAGCACGTTCGACTCCGAGGTCGCCAGCACGCGACGCACCGCGGTGGTCACCATGCGCCGGCCGTTCGGGTCGCGGAAGATGACCATCCCCCGGCCCACGACGGGCTCAGAGAGGAGGTAGCCCTCGTAGATGCGCCCGACGGTCGACGTGAGACCAGTCTGGTCCCGCGACGTCCGGATCTTCGTGGCGACGACGGAGAGCACCCGATGGCTAGCTTATCCCCGAGGGTGGAGGGGCGCCACAGGTGGCCGCTGGGGCGGGGGCGCGCGGCGCTCAACGGGCCTGGCCGAATGGCCGTTCCAACTCGGCGACGGCGGTGTCCGGCACCCACCCTTCGATTCCGCCGGCGAGCCGCACCAACACCCACCCTGGGGTGCGATCGACAATGCGCACCTGGGCGCCGCCGGCGAGCGCCCAGGTCGAGTTGCGATGGGCCCCCGGACCGTCGCGCGCGTCGGTGGTCGCCGCGATCGCGACCGCCGGTGGCGCCGTGCGATCTGCGCGGAGCGACAGCGCGTGCAGGCTGCCCGTGACCGCCCAGACCGCGGCGAGGAGCCCGACTGCGACGCCGGCCCACCGCGTCGCTCGACCCGCGGCGCGACGCCGCGTCTCCGCGATCTGCAGCGCGAACGCGGCCACACCGCAGAGCAGCGCGAGCCATCCGATGCCCGGCGAACGCAGGGCCTCGACCACGAGATCCCACCAGGTCTGGGGGCGATCGATGAGGGCACCGGTCGTGGCCGCCGCGAGCTCGGCCCGGCGACGGACCACGACGAGGTTGGCCCGCGCGGATTCGGCGAGCCCGGTGGTCGGGTTGCCGCGGAAGTCGAGGGCCTGCCGCAGGTGCAGCGTGGCGCGCCCGAGATCGCCGGTGTGGGCGTGGGCGGTGCCGAGGTTGTAGGACAGCAGGCTGTTGGGCTTGCCGAGCAGGGCGCCTGCGCGCTCGTACGCGGTCGCGGCCGCCGCCCAGTGACCCGCGGCCGCCGCCGCGTTGCCCTCGGCGAACGCGTCGTCCACCGCGTCCGCGCGGACCCGGGTCGCCCACGTCGAGATCACGACGGCGACGACGAGCGCCCAACCGCGACGGCGCGTCACGTCCGTCCCCCCGCCTTGGCCGACGCTTCGCGACCGAGCGACGAGCTCTCGAGCAGCGCGACGGCGTCCTCGAGCATGTCGCGACGCTCGTCGACCGTGCCGCGTTGGGCGGCGAATCGGGCGGCGTCGCAGCGCTCGAGCAGACCCTCGAGGCGACGCAGCTCGGCGGCCGGCGTGCCGCTGGCCTCGACGAGGCGCATGAGCTCGGGCCGCGGCAGGCCCACGCCCTGGGGACCCACGCGACCGACGGCGAGATCGTGCAGCAGGGTCGCGAGCGCGACGTGGAACCCTTCGCCGGTGTCGACCGAGGTGCGGGCGGCGTCGAGGCGATCGCGGCGGCGGCGTTGCTGCGCGGCCCGGCGCTTCGCGGCGTCGTCGGGGCCGTAGCGCCGCCACAGCGCGGCGGCGGTCCACGCGGACGCAGCGAGCGACGGGAGGGCGAGCATCGCCCAGCCCCACCGCGCGGGGGTCAACCACGGCGACGGCACCGGATCGCGCGGCAGGGTCGCCGCGTCGAGGATGGGCTGCAGCGCGGCGTCGTCCGCCTCGGCGGCCGCGGGCGTGTCGGCCTCGGGCGACGGCGTCGGTGTCGTCGCGGTGCCGCTGACCTCGATCGTCGAGGGCTCGGTGCGCGCGACCGCGTAGCGCTCGGCGATCGGATCGAAGAAGTTCAGCGTGAGCGCGGGGATCTGCAGCGGCCCCGGCGTCTCGGGGATCACCAGGAACGCGTACGTGCGCCGCCCCGTCACGCGGGCCTGGGCGCTCATCTCCGACTCGATCTTCGGCTCGTAGCGCCGCGCGCCCGCGAACTCGGGCCACGCGCCCGGATCGACCAGGGCGACGTTGCCCTCGCCCGCGATCTCCACCGTCCACGTGAACGGCTGCCCGACCTCGACGCTGGTGCGATCGACCTTCGCGGTGATGGTGAAGTTGCCGACGTTGTTCGGCGAGAACCCGGGGGGCTGACCCTTGGCCGGCAGCGGCGACACCTCGACGCTGACGGCGGGCCCGCGATCGCGACGACGGCGGCCGATCGTGATCTCGGGGGAGCCGATCACCAACGTGCCGGCCTTCTGCGGGAACAGGGCGCGGCGCATGCCCGGTCGCACGCGGTACGGGACCCCGGCGACCTCCTCGACCACGGCCTCGCCCTCGGGGAGATCGTAGGTGTAGAAGTCGGCGAAGTTCGGCGGTGTCCGCAGCGTGACCGACGACAGCAGCGAGCGCTCGTAGACGTCGAGGCGGTACTCGATCTGCTCGCCGACGTAGGCCTTGGCCTTGCTCGTCGCCGACCACACGAACACGTCGCCGCGGGCCTCGGTGGGCTTGCCGATCGTCGGCGCCGCGGCAGCGGTCGTGCTCGCGGCCGCGGCGTCGCCCTCGACGACCACCTCGACGACGTTCGAGGTCACCTTGGTCCCGCCGTCGTCGACGGTGAACGACAGCTTGTGGGTCCCGGGCTTCAGGGCGATCGCCGACACTGCGATCGAGCTGTGCGAGGTTCGGCTGGTCGCGCCGCGGCCGAAGGACATCTGGAAGCCACTGCCGGACGAGAAGCTCGAGACCACCTCGAAGGCGTCGGCCAGGCCGTTGGGCAGCTCGGGATCCGGCACAGGCCCGCCGCCGGCGCGCGTGACCTCGAGCTCGAGGTCGAGGGAGTCCCCGACCTTCAGGGAGGTCGCGCTGACGCGGAGCTCCGCGCTCACCCCGGCCGCGTTGGCCCGCCCGGGCCACGCCAGGGCGAGCGCGCCCGACCCGAGGAGGAACGCCCTGCGTCGCGTGGTGAGCATGGCCGCGGCTACCAGTCCTTGCGTGCCGGCGCGGTGCGGACGCGGGCGCGGTCGAGGGGGTACTGATCCTGCTCGTCGAGCTGGTCGAGCGCGCGCTGCAGGTCGAAGCGCTCCGCGGGCGTCGGCTCGGGCGGGGCCTGCTTGGACTCGTCCTGCTTCTGGTCCTGCTTGGACTCGTCCTGTTTCTGGTCGTCCTGCTTCTGGTCGTCCTGCTTCTGGTCCTGCTTGGACTCGTCCTGTTTCTGGTCGTCCTGCTTCTCGTCCTGCTTCTGGTCGTCCTGCTTCTCGTCGTCGCCGGACTCGCCGCCCTCCTCGGAGCCGCCCGACCCGGAACCGCCCTCCTCGGAGCCACCGGACTCGCCGCCGGACTCGTCGCCGGACTCGCCGCCCGAGTCCGAGCCCTGGTCCTCGTCCTTCTTCTCTTCCTCCTCCTCGTCCTTCTTCTGCTTCCGCAGCAGGGCAAGCTCGAGGTTCCACTTGGCGTTCTCGTGGTCGGGGCGGGCCTTGAGGCAGTCGATGTACTTGGCGATCGCGCCGTCGAAGTCCTCGGCGTCGAGGGCCAGGTTGCCGAGCTCGTACAGCGCACTGGCGCGGACCTCGGTGTCGTCGGCCTCGCTGGCCCGCTCGAAGGCGGTGCGCGCGGGCTCGACCTCGCCCTTGGCGAGCAGCGCCAACCCGCGATCGAAGCTGATCTCCGCGCGCTCGCCGAGCCGCTCGACCGCGCGGTCGTAGTGGCCCAGGGCGCCGTCGTGATCGCCAGCCTCGTAGGCGTCGATGCCGGCCTCGACGTCGGCGTCGGTGCTGGCGAGCTTGTCGGCGAGCCAGCCGGCGAGCAGGACCCCCGCGATGCTGCCGATGCCGATCATGCGTCGACCCTCCGGCGCCGCTCGGGCAGCGCGAGCGCGATCACCAGCAGCATCAGCGCCGGGATCACGAAGAACGAGAACCCCTCGTCGCGCAGGATCTCGATCGCGACCTCGCGCCGCGATCGCGACAGCCCCTCCAGCAGCGTCCGGACCTCGTCGAGGCCGAAGTGGTCGGGGTCGACGTGCACGAAGGCGCCGCCGGTGGTCTTCGCGATCTCCTTGAGGAGATCGGCGTCGATCCGCGTCATCACGTAGTTGCCCTGCTCGTCGGTGACGAAGCCGTCGGGGTTGCCCTCGGCGTCGAACTTCTGCACCGGCTCGCCGGACTTGGAGCCGATGCCCACCGTGTAGACGCGGACGCCGAGCTGCGCGGCCTGCTTGGCGACGTCGAGCGGGCGGCTCTCGGTGTCCTCGCCGTCGGTGAGCAGGATGATGGCCTGGTCGTTCTCGGCCGCCGGGATCGCCGCGGCCCCGTCGCCGCCGGCGACAGCGTCGAGGTTGGTCGCCGCGGCGTCGTCGGCGTCCCCCTTGCGGGCATCGACGAGGAACTCGAGCCCGAGCTTGAGCGCGCGACCGATCGCGGTGCCGCCGGGGTTCTCGGTGCGTGGGTCGGCGGCCTGCAGGTAGGTCTTCAGCAAGCGGACATCGGCGGTGACGGGGAAGCCGCGCGCGGCCCCGGCGAACACGACCACACCGAGCCGATCGCCGCGCCGCGAGGCGTCGTCGAGGAACCGCGCGAGCTCGGCCTCGAGCCGCTCGCTGCGGCTCGGGTACACGTCGGCGGCGAGCATCGACTTGCTGTAGTCGACCGCGAGCACGACATCGAGGCCGCTCGCGGGGATGACCTTGGCCTTGCCGCCGTACTGCGGCCGCATCAGGGCGATCGCGATGCACGCGGCCGCGATGGTGACCAGCACCGCCTGCGCGAGGCGGTTGCCGTGGTGCACCGACGCGAGCAGCCGCGAGACCAGCTCGGGGCGGCCCAGCGCCGCGCGGGCCTTCTTGCGCGCGCGGTCGGCCCACAGCATCGCCGCGATCACCACGGGTATCGCCAGCGCGGCCCACCACCAGTCGAGCCGACCCCACGCGACCGCGTCGAGGGTGCCGACGGTGTCGGTGGCGACGGGATCGACCGTCGCGAGGATCCAACCGAGGGCGCCGATGCTCATGGGAACCTCCGCAGCCGCGTGCTCCGCAGCAGCACGTCGCCGAGCAGCAGCAACAGCGCCGGCCACAGCAACCACGCATAGAGCTCGGGGAGCACCGACTGGCCCTCGATCTGCGAGGTGTCGAGCTTGTCGAGCAGATCCTGGAAGCTGCCCGAGAGCGCGGCCTCGTCGGTGGCCGTGTACGCGAAGCCGCCGGTGGTCGCGGCGACCCGCTCGAGCCGCGCCGGGTCGACGTTCCCGTCGTTGCGGCCGTGCTGGCCCATCAGCACCGTGTAGATCTGCACGCCGCGGGTCGCCGCCTCCTGGGCGATGGTGTCGGGGTCGAGGCCCTCGGCGTTGTGGACCCCGTCGGTGAGCAGGACGATTACCTTGCTGGCGGCCTCGGACTCGCCGAGGCGGTTGAGCGCCATGCCGAGGCCGGCGCCGATCGCCGTGGTGCTGCCGTCCATCGTACGCAGCGTGAGCCGTCGGACCATCGCCCGCAGCACGCCGTGGTCGATCGTCAGCGGCGAGACCGTCGATGCCGTCGAGCCGAACGCGACCAGGCCGATGCGGTCCCGCGGGCGTCGGGTGATGAACGCGTCGATCACCGCCTGGGCCGCGACCATGCGACTGGGCGGGATGTCGGGCGTCTCCATCGACTCCGAGAGGTCGAACGCGATGACGATGTCGATGCCCTCGCGCTGGATCCGATCGGCGCCGCGGGTCGACTGCGGGCGCATCAGTGTCGCGCACAGCAGCAGCGCCGCGCCCAGGCGCAGGCCGTCCGGGACGTCGACGAAGTGCACCGCGAACCCGCGACCGGCCCGCGCGATGCTGCTCGAACGGGAGAAGCGCATGGTCGCGGGGCGTGGCCGCACCCACGCCCGGCCGATGACCGCCGCGATCGGGATGACCGCCAACAGCCCCCACCACGGCTCGGCGAACAGCACGTGGGCGACGCCGTCGCGGAGGATCGCGGCCTCGACCGCCGCGACCGCGAGCAGCGCTGCGATCGCCCACCCGAGGGTCGGGAGCACGGCCTTCACGAGGCCTCCTTGTCGGCGGTGGGTGGGGCGTCGGCCGGGGGCGCGGCGGGTGGTTCGGCGTTGGCGGCGGCCGCGGGCTCGGCGGCCGCGGGCACGCTGCGCTCGACGAGGCCGCGCACGAAGCCGAGCGCATCCTTGGCCTCGTCCTCGTCGGGGCGCATGCGGGCGAACTTCACGAGGTCGCTGCGCTGCAGGAACAGCACGATGTCGTCGGCGCCCAGCGGTGCGACGCGATCGGGCTCGCGCACGAGCACCCGGCGGATCTCGTCGGTGGTGCGATCGAGCGCTTCGATGCCGAAGCGCCGCTCGACGTAGCCCTTGCCGATCTCCGTGAGCTGCACGTAGTAGTCCTGGACCCGGCCGTCGGCGAGCAGCGAGCTCCGCTCGAGGTCGTCGAGGGCCTCGAATGCGACGAGGTGCGGGGGGATCACGGGGATCTCGACGACGGGCTTGCGTCGACCCAGGAAGCGGCGCAGCAGCAGCCAGAGCAGGAGCCCGCCGACGAGGGTGGCGAGCACCGAATAGAGGATCGTCTCGGCCAGGGTGTTGGGGTACTCGATCGAGATCGGCGGATCCTCGAGCTTGCGCGTCGGCTCGGCCTCGTTGGCGAGCAACGCGTCCACCGTGAACGGCACCGGCGGCACCGTCACCGTCTGGATCGCCCCCTGGGGATCGACGTAGGTCAGGGCGATGCCCGGGGTCTGGGCCGGCCCCGGCGCGAAGTGCTGCAGGCGCACCGAGAAGGTCTTGCGCAGGCCCTCGCCGGTGACCTCGGGCTCACCCTCGGTGACGTCGACCAGGTGCAGCGGCTCGAACTTCACGCCGATGGGCAGGTTCACGCTGTAGCCCCGGGCGAACGCCGCGGTGATCTCGAGCGTGAGCATGTCGCCGACGTGCGACGGATCGGGCGACAGCCGCGTGGTCACGGCGACCGGCGAATCCGACGTCGCGGGCTCGGCCGCCGCGGCGGCGGCGGGCTCGGCGTCCGGCTCGGGCGGCGTCGGGGCCGCGAGCAGGGCGGCGCCCACCAGCCACTTCGCCAGCAACGGGGCGACGGCGATCAATGGCGCATCCTCCGGTTGCGACCGGTGAAGTAGGCGACCAACGGTCGCTGCCAGTCCTCGCCGCAGCGGACGTTGACGGTGGCGAGGGACAGCTTGCGCATCAGCCGTTCGAACGCACTGCGCTCGCGGGCGACCTGTGCGGCGTAGCGGGCCGCGGCGCCGCGGCCGAGATCGACGAACTCGTCGTCGCCGAGCTCGAGCAGCTCGAGGTCCTCGATCGCGACCAGACCCAGGGGCGGCAGGGCGAGCTCGATCGGGTCCTCGACGCGGATCGGGATCACCTCGTGGCGGCGCCGGGCGATCTTGAGGGCGTGCTCGAACCGCGGGTCCCAGCTCGCGCCGTGCTCGTCGACCGCGTCGACGAAGTCCGAGATGAGCACCGCGACGGAGTGGCCCTTGGCGATGCGGGCCAGGTACTCGAGCGCGACGGACGGCCGCGTGCGGCGACTGGTCGGCTCGTGGGTGAGCACGCGTTGCACCACGGAGAGCACGTGCTTGCGGCCGCTGCGGGGCGGGACGAAGGCCTCGACCTTGTCGGTGAAGCCCAGCAGCCCGACGCGGTCGTTGTTGCTGATCGCCGAGAACGCGAACGTCGCGGCGAGTCGCGCGACCAGCTGGCGTTTGTCGTAGTCGCGCGAGCCCAGGTCGAGGCTCGCGGACATGTCGACCAGCAGCATCACCGTCAGCTCGCGCTCCTCGGTGAACAGCTTGACGTGCGGGGCGCCGGTGCGCGCGGTGACGTTCCAGTCGATGGTGCGGACGTCGTCGCCGGGTTCGTAGGCCCGGACCTCGCTGAACGCGATGCCCTGGCCCTTGAACACCGACTGGTACGAACCGGCGATGTGCTGCTCGACCAGCCGCGAGGTCTGGATCTCGATGCGACGGATCTCGCGCAGCAGCTCGGTGGTGCGCGCCTTCGCCTCTTCGTTGCTGAGCCCCTTCACGGCGTGGACCTCGGAACGGCCAGCGTCACGGCACCTGCACGTGCTCGAGGATCTGCCGGGTGATCTGCTCGACCGTCTTGCCCTCGGCCTCGGCCTCGTAGGAGAGGATGACGCGGTGGCGCAGCACGTCGGGCGCGATGGCCTTGACGTCCTCGGGGCTGACGTAGCCGCGGCGGCGCAGGAACGCGTGGGCGCGGGCGGCCTGGAACAGCGCGATCGAGGCGCGCGGCGAGGCGCCGAACTCGATGAAGGGCGCGAGCTGGGCGAGGCCGGCGGCGCCGGGTCGACGCGAGGCGCCGACCACGTCGACGATGTAGCGCTGCACGGGCTCCTCGACGATGATCTCGTCGATCGTCTTGCGCACGCGCTCGAGGTCCTCGGGGCCGATCACGGCCTCGGCCTTGGGCCGGCTGGCGTTGGTGCCGGTGCCCATGCGCTTCATGATCTTCAGCTCGTCCTCGGAGCTGGGGTAGTCGACCTTGATCTTGAACATGAACCGGTCGAGCTGGGCCTCGGGCAGGTTGTACGTGCCCTCCTGCTCGATCGGGTTCTGCGTGGCGAGCACCAGGAACGGCGAGGGCAGGGGGTAGGTCGTGTCGCCGACGGTGACGTGCCGCTCGGCCATCGCCTCGAGCAGCGCGCTCTGGACCTTGGCCGGCGCGCGGTTGATCTCGTCGGCGAGCAGGAGGTTGGTGAAGATCGGCCCCTGCTTGTTGGTGAACGTGCCGCTCTGATGGTTGTAGATGACCGTGCCGATGACGTCCGACGGCAGCAGGTCGGGCGTGAACTGCACCCGCTTGAACTGCAGCTGCAGCGTCTGCGCGAGCGTGTTCACCGTGAGCGTCTTGGCCAGGCCCGGCGCGCCCTCGAGCAGGACGTGCCCGCCGCACAAGAGGCCGATGAGCAGGCGCTCGATCATGTCGTTCTGACCGACGATGACCTTGTGGACCTCGGCGTACAGGCGCTCGAGGAACGCGGACTCGCGCTCGACCAGTTCACTCACCACACGGATGTCGTAGGCTGCAAGGCTCATGCTGGGTTCCGGAACTCGTCGTCGGGCGCGCCGGGGATCGGGCCGGGGATGCGGCGGTTCGGCCCTCGGAGGCCGCCGCCCTCGCCCCGACCGCATCGCGGTCGCCCGCGGCGGTCGCCCTTCGCGCGGACGGCGGGGCGCCGCCGACCGCGAGTCGGGCGGGATTATTCCCACGCCCCCCGGCGCACGCAAGTCCCCCGGAGCGCGCGCAAGTCTGCGTGCTTGCCCGCGATGGGCGCCCCACGCGGTCCCTGGGACCGTCGCAGGTTCCCAGGGGCGTGCCCGCGGTCTCGGGCGGCGTTTGACCGCCAACCGAGCGTGGTCTACAAGCTCGGCTTCATGGCGAATCCTCCGAAGAACGAGCGCATGTTCGACCTGCGGGTCGTCCACCGGTACATCGGCGCGGGCCGGCTCGAGAAGGAAGAGTATGACGCCCACCTCGAGTCGCTCGTGGATGTGGCCGAGAACGTTCGCCCGCGCGACGAGGGCGGCGACGAGGATGGCTACGATCGCCCGGTCGCCGCGGCGAACGAGCCCCGTCGGCTGCCGCTGTCCGCGATGTTCGTCCGGCCGAAGCTCGACGACGACGATGACGACGAGGACGACGACTTCGACGACGACGATGACGACGACGACGACGATGCCGACGACGCCGACAAGGGCGACGCGGCCAAGCCCGACGGCGAGAAGGCCGACGAGCCGGGCGACGCCGAGGGCTGATCGGTGTGCCGGCGATGCGCGCCGCCACCGTCGCGGTGACGATGCTCGCCGCACTCGCGCCGAGCGGATGTCGGCGCGTCGACGGGGATGAGCCCGGACCCGTCGCGATCGAGCGGACGACGACCGAGGTCGCGCGGCCGACGACGACGACGTTCGTGGTGCCCGACTTCGCCGCGGTCGCCACCCGCGTCGCGCCGTCGGTGGTCACGGTGATCGCCTCGGTCCGTGAGGCCGGCCGAGGGGTCCGCGGCGTAGGCAGCGGCATGGTGGTCCACACCAACGGCCAGGTGCTCACCAACGCGCACGTCGTCGCCCAGGCCAGCGCCATCGAGGTCGAGCTCGCGTCGGGCAAGCGGCTCGCCGCCGAGGTCGTCTTCGCCGACGACCTCCTCGATCTCGCGCTGCTCGAGCTCACGCCCGCGACACCGACCCCGATCGACGTCGTGCCGGTGAGCTTCTCGACCCGCGCGCCGACGCCGGGCGCGTGGGTGATGGCGGTCGGACAACCGTTCGGGCTCGGGCACACCGTGACCGTCGGCGTGATCGGGGGCCTCGGCCGCGACCACGACGACCTCGGCCGACCCGACGGCCTGCGCGTGGACGGCATCTGGAACTTCATCCAGACCGACGCGTCGATCAACATCGGCAATTCGGGCGGACCGCTCGTCGACGCCGATGGCCAGGTCGTCGGCATCACCACCGCGGTGCGCAACGATGGTCAAGGCCTCGCGTTCGCGGTGCCCGCCGCGATGGCGCGGCGATTCCTCGACGAGGTGTGGACGTACGGCCGGGTCCGTCACGCGCGGCTGGGCATGAACGCGCAGAACGCCGACGCGGGCGTGCTGGCGGGGCGCGGTGGGGTCGTCCAGGTCACTGCGGTCGAGCCCGCGGGTCCGGCCGCGACCGCGGGGATCGAGCCGGGGGACATCGTGCTGGCGATCGACGGCGCGCCCGTGCGACGCGTGTCGGACGTCGCCTACCGGACCCAGCTCGGTGGCGTGGGGGCCCGCCTGACGTTCACGATCGCCCGGGGAGACGCCTCGGACGTCGAGGCGGTGCTGGTTCCGATCGAGGCCGGGCGTTGAGTCGCTGGTTTTCGCCGGTCGACGGGGGCGACGCGACTGCGCGCCGTGGTGCGCGTCCTCTATGATGGTCCAGCCGCGCGAAGCTCCGTGCGGCACCCCTGAACGATCGGAAGCCCCATGAGCATCAACGCTGAACGTTTCTTCGCCCTCACCGCCATGCTCGCCGCGCCGCTGGTCACCGCGTCGGCCTGCGTCATCACCGACAACGGCGACGACGACACCGCCGGCAGCGCGTCGGCGTCGAACACCGCGGGCACCGATGGCACCACGGGGCAGACGGCCTCGGCGACGGCCTCGGTGACCGACACGGACACCGCGGGGACGGGCACCGGCACGCTGACGTCGGCGGATTCGAGCGGCGGCACGGCCGACGCGACCGGCGACACCACGGCGACCGGCGGCACCGACGGCACCACGGGGGGCAACACGCTCGGCAACTGCTGCGAGCCCGACGGCAGCATGGGCTGCGAGATCCCCGAGGTCCAGGACTGCGTCTGCGAACTCGACGCATTCTGCTGCGAGACCGAGTGGGACGCCAACTGTGCGATGGAGGTCAACAGCCTCGGCTGCGGCGCATGTACCTTCCCGCCGCAGGCGTTCGACTGCTCGTGCATCACCGACTGTGACGGCGTGCCGGTCGACAGCGCGTGGCAGGTCTGCGGGACCGACTTCGACACCGCGGCGGCGGCCGGCCAGGCCGCGTGCGAGGCCGAGCTCGACGCCACGTGCAAGGTGTTCTCGTGCGACGAGTGTGGCTGCTCGACGGCCGAGGTCGCGACCATCGAGTGCTGACGCGCCGGCTGGCGCCCGCGGTGCGTGCCGCGGGCGTCGTGTGAGGCCGCGCGAACCCGCGGCGTCGAGGGTGCTCCTGCGCCGCCGTCCGCCGGGGGCCAGCGGGCCGCCACGGCGCGATCGCGGGGCTCGGGCGCAGGCTCCGCCACCTCCACCTTGACGCCGGAGGGACAACGCGGCTACGCCCTTTCGCCATGCTGATGACCCTCGCGCAGCGCATCACCGTCCGCGTGCTCGACTCCGTGATCGACCGGGGCCAGCGCTCGGACATCGGCGGTGTTCGCCTCGCCGCCGTCGCGCTCCACCGCGCCCGCAGCATCATCGGTCTCGACCAGGTGCGTCGCGCCGCCGACCTCCCCGAGTGGAGCCGCGTGCAGCCCGAGCGCCCGATGTGGGAATCGGATCGCAAGAAGATGCGCAAGTGGCAGCTCGACACCGGCATCGTCAAGGACGAGGCCGCCGCGCCCAAGGCCGAGGTCGCCGCGGCGCCAGCCGACGCGCTGAAGGTCTACTACAAGCGCGGCTGCCCCTACGCCCGCGCGGCGATCGAGCTGCTGCGCGAGCGCGAGATCCCCTTCCTCGATCAGGACGTGAAGGGCGACGTGCAGACCCTCGAGTGGCTCGGCATCGTCACCGGCAAGAAGACCACGCCGCAGATCTTCATCCACGGCAAGCCGATCGGCGGCTACGACGAGCTGCGCACGCTCGATGCCTCGGGCGAGCTCGACCGCCTGCTCGGTCGCGTGACGCCGGTGACGGCCGCCGCCAACGCGCCCGCCGACGAGACCGAGGACGAGATGAGCGTCGAGGACCTGCGCGCGCGCATCGACGAGGGCACCGCGGTGCTCACGTTGGACGTGCGCTCGCACGCCGAGGCCGACGAGACCGGGATGATCGCGCACGCCGCCCTGATCCCGCTGCCCGAGCTCGAACCCCGCGCCGTCGAGCTCGAGCGCGACGCGGTGTGGATCGTCTACTGTCGGTCGGGCTCGCGCAGCCGCCAGGCGGTCGAGATCCTGCGGGCCGAGGGCTTCCGCAACGTCGTCAGCCTCCGCGGCGGGATCGATGCCTGGCTCGCGTCCGGGGCCCCGACCGTGCGGCTCGGCGCCGTCGCCCCCCGCACCAAGACCGCGCGGGTGAAGCTCACCGTGCTTCACCCGGAGCGCTCGCCGTTCGAGGCCGCGGGCGACTACGCCGGTGCGGTCGCCGATGCCCTCGAGGGCGACGCCCTGGTCGCGCGCGTCCGCGAGGTCCTCGCCGAGTGCCGGCCGATGATCCAGCAGGACGGCGGCGACCTCGAGCTGCTCGACATCGTCGACGACGTCGTCCACGTCGCGCTGTCCGGCAACTGCATCGGCTGCCCGAGCTCGCAGGCGACGCTGAAGCAGGGCATCGAGCGCCGACTGAAGCAGGCGATCCCGCAGATCAAGAGCATCGCTTCGCCGCAGCTGCTGTAGGCGTGTTCGTCAGTGACCGGTGCGGCCGGTCAGATCGATCGACCGCCACGCGCCGCCCAAGAACCGCCAGGCCATCAAGCCCGCGAGCGCGGCCAGGTACACGACGAAGCAGGCGATGGCGCCGATCGGGCCGACGTCCGCGTACAGCACGGCCCACGCCGCCAGCGGGACGAACAGCACCCAGGCCAGCACGACGCGGGCCCACATGCACCACGCCGTGTCGCCCGCGGCGCGCAGGGCCTCGGACAGCGTGATCGCGATCGCGTCGAACAGCTGCCACAGCGTGCTGACCAAGAGCATCGAGGTGCCGAGCGCGACGAGGGCCGCGGAGTTCTCGGTGTCGCTGCCGAACACGCCCATGACCGTGGCCGGGATGACCGCGTAGACGAGGCCGACGAGGCCCTGCCACGCCCCGGCGACCACGCAGGTGCGGCGCACGACGATCGGCACCTCGTCGCGGCCGTCGCGGCCGATCGCGTTGCCCACCAGGATCGCGCCGGCCGACGCGACCCCGAACGCGGGCATGAACGCGATCGAGTTCACCTGCACCACCGCCATCAACGCCGCGACCGCGGTGGTGCCGAGGCTCGAGACCACCGCGTTGATGAAGAAGCTGAACGCTGCGAACTCGAGGAACCAGTTGATGCCGCTGGGCAGGCCGAAGCGCAGCATGCGACCGAACTCCGCGAGGCGCAGAGGGCCGCGGTGGCCGGCGGGCGAGATGCCCCAGCCGCGCATGAACAGCGCCGCGAGGATCGCGAAGGTCAGCCAGCTCGTCAGGGCGCTGGCGAGCGCGGCTCCGGCGACGCCGAGCGCGGGCGCACCCAGGTTGCCGTAGATGAACACCCAGTTGAGCGCGACGTTCATCACCATCGCGGCGAAGTTCACGAGCATCGGCAGCCGGGTGTTGCCGAGCCCCGCGTACCAATTGCCGAGCGCCTCGGTGCCGACCACCGCGCCCGCCGACAGCAGGCGGATGATCATGTACTCGGCCAGCAGATCGCGGACGCTCGGGCTGTAGCCGAGGGTCGCGAGCACCGGCGGGATGCCGAGGACGCCGAGGCTCGAGAGCACCGCCGTCGCGGCGGCGACGAGCATGCCGTACCACGCGTAGCGCCGCGCCCCCGCGACGTCGCCACCTCCGGCGAGCTGGGCCGAGAAGCTCTGCACGATGAACACCACGCCCATCGGCAGGATGAACAGGTTCATCGTGTTCGAGGCGCCCGTGGTCGTCGCCGCCACCGCGTCCTCGCCGAACGGGGCGACCATCGCGGCGTCGGTGAAGCCGATCACCGCCTGGGATGCGCGCGACAGGACCACCGGCCAGGCCAGCCGCAGCAGCGTGCCGTACGACGCGGCGGTGGCTCGGGGCGAGGTCATCGCGCGCGGACCATAGCAAGCCGGACCGACGTGGGCGACCTCGCGCCTGCCGCCGGTGACCATCCCGCCACACGTCCGCCTCGGTCTGGGCTGTCCCGCGCGGTGCCGTCGCGCTGACCCTTTGAGCTGCCGTCGCGCTCGGGCACAATCGGCCCCCACCGAAAGCCCGCATGACCGACGAGCCCTACATCATCTTTGGAAGCCCCGTGATTTCCCAGGCCGAGATCGACGCGGTCGTGCGGACGATGGAGACGTGCTGGATCGGCACCGGGCCGCGCGTCCACGAGTTCCAGACCAAGATGGCCGAGTACACCGGGGCGAAGCACGCGCTCGCGGTGGGCTCGTGCACGGCGGCGCTGCACCTGTCGATGGTGGTGTCCGGGGTCCAGCCCGGCGACGAGGTCATCACCACCGCGATGACGTTCTGCGCGACCGCCAACTCGATCGTGCACACGGGCGCGACCCCGGTGTTCGTCGACTGCCAGCGCGACACGATGAACATCGACCCCGCGGCGATCGAGGCCGCGATCACGCCGCGGACCAAGGCGATCGTCCCGGTGCACTTCGCCGGGCGGCCGTGCGACATGGACGCGATCGGCGCAATCGCCAAGAAGCACGGCCTGCTCGTCATCGAGGACGCCGCGCACGCGATCGAGACCGTCTACAAGGGCAAGAAGGTCGGGTCGATCAGCGATCTGACGTGCTTCAGCTTCTACGTGACCAAGAACATCACCACCGGCGAAGGTGGCATGGTCACGACCAACAACCCCGAGCTCGCCAAGAAGATCCAGACCTACGGCCTGCACGGCATGTCGGCGGACGCGTGGAGCCGCTTCTCCGACAAGGGCTACAAGCACTACGCCGTGGTGTTCCCCGGCTTCAAGTACAACCTCACCGATCTCGCCGCGAGCATCGGCATCGTGCAGATGCAGAGCATCGATCCGTGGCTGCGGCGTCGCAACGAGATCTGGGCTCAGTACGACGAGGCGTTCGCCGACCTGCCCGTCGTCCGCCCCGCGCCGGAGGAGCCCGACACCGTGCACGCGCGCCACCTGTACACGCTGATGATCCGCGACGACGCGAAGGTCACCCGCGACGAGTTCATGGGCCAGATGCACCAGCGCAAGGTCGGCACCGGCGTCCACTACCGGGCCCTGCACGTGCACCCGTACTACGCGGAGCGCTTCGGCTACGTCCCCGAGCAGTTCCCGAACGCCTACTGGGTCGGCGAGCGGACCGTGTCGATCCCGCTCACCCAGAAGCTCACGGACCGCGAGGTCGAGCGCGTCATCGCCGCCGTCCGCGGAATCCTGAGCTAGGCGGCCCCTGGCAGGGGATCGGGCCCGCGACCGGGAACGGCCGCGGGCCTTGATCTTCGCCCCCCCGCGTGCGAAAAACTGCGGGCAGTTTGACTGACACTCGTGTCACTGACAAAAGTGTCTTCTGCACCGAGCGCCCCCGAGGACCCCATGGCCACGACCATCGAACACCGCTCCGACCTGCTCCACGTGCTCCGCCAACCGGCCGTCCAGCAGCTCCTCGACGACGAGCAGCGACGCATCTCCGCCGAGGAGGGCGTCAGCTTCCGGTCCGTGAACCTGCAGTTCCAGCGCCCGGTGGAGCACGACTTCACCGGTGAGCAGCGCGAGCGCACGACGCTGCTGTT
Organism: Nannocystaceae bacterium; assembly: GCA_044344875.1. Taxonomy (GTDB): domain Bacteria; phylum Myxococcota_A; class Polyangia; order Nannocystales; family Nannocystaceae; genus Xiheibacterium. The sequence continues at coordinate 27,282 of JBIJCC010000009.1, read as the reverse complement.
CGGCGGCTTCACGTTCCGCCACGAGTACCTCATCAAGTGTTCGTTCGAGAGCCTCGGCTACAACGTCGAGGTCCTGCCGACGCCCAACACCGACGCCTTCCAGGCCGGCAAGGAGTACGGCAACAACGGGCAGTGCAACCCGACGTACTTCACCGTCGGCAACCTCGTGCAGTTCCTGCAGCACCTGCGCGACGACAAGGGTCTGAGCAACGATCAGATCCTCGACCGCTACTTCTTCATCACCGCCGGCGCCTGTGGGCCGTGCCGCTTCGGCATGTACGAGGCCGAGTACCGCCTCGCGCTGCGCAACGCGGGCTTCGATGGCTTCCGCGTGCTGCTGTTCCAGCAGAAGGGCGGGCTCAAGCAGGCCGACGTCGAGGCCGGCCTGAACATGAACGCCGACTTCTTCATGGGCCTGGTCAACGCCATCAACATGGGTGACCTGCTGAACGAGCTGGCCAACCAGATGCGCCCGTTCGAGGTCGTCCCCGGCGAGACCGACCGCGTGCTCGGCGAGTCGATGCACTTCCTCGGCGAGGCGATCAAGCAGAAGCGGCCCGCCGCGCTGCAGGGCAAGCTCCGCGAGGTCCTGGCGAAGAAGAACACCGGCGCGGTCGAGAAGGTCGACACGCTGATGAAGTTCGTCGACATGCTCACGAGCGAGGACTACACCGCGCCGCTGCGCGAGGTGTCGCGCCGCTTCGACGAGATCGAGCTCGATCGCCTCCAGCCCAAGCCGGTGGTGAAGGTCACGGGCGAGTTCTGGGCCCAGACCACGGAGGGCGACGGCAACTTCAACATGTTCCGGTTCCTCCAGACCGAGGGCGCCGAGATCATCACCGAGCCGATCGCGACCTGGCTGACCTACATGATGTGGCAGGAGAAGATCAAAGCTCGCGACCGTCGCATGATCGACGAGACCGAGAGCGATCTGAAGTGGTGGCAGGTCCGCAAGCGCTTCGCCCTCGACAGCAAGTTCTGGAAGAAGCGCGCCGCGATGGAGGTGGCCGACAAGGTCTACCGCCGCGAGTACGACCGCATGCGCGAGGCGCTCGGCGGGACCACGCACGAGATCGTCGACATGTTCGAGATGGAGAAGCTGGCGCACCAGTTCTACCACTCGCGCTCCGAGGGCGGCGAAGGCCACCTCGAGGTCGCCAAGAACATCTACTACACGGTCAAGGGCATCGCCCACATGGTGCTGTCGCTGAAGCCGTTCGGGTGCATGCCGTCGACGCAGTCGGACGGCGCGCAGTCGGCCGTCATCAACCACTTCAAGGACATGATCTACCTGCCCATCGAGACCTCGGGCGAGGGCGAGATCAACGCCCACAGCCGCGTGCAGATGGCGCTCGGCGAGGCGAAGTCGAAGTGCAAGCGGGAGTTCGCCACGATCCTCGAGTCGCTGCCGTACTCGATCGAGGAGATCCGGGCCTACGCCAAGCGCAACCCCGAGGTGAACCGCGCCATGTATCACATCCCCCACTACGAGGGCGTGATCGGGACCGCGGCGCGCATGGCCAAGCACCTCACCGAGCGCATGCAGGCCGAGGGCATCCGCCCCGGTCAGCTCGCGCGCCCGAGCGAAGAGCTCGCGGCGGAGTGAGTCCGTCGTGATGGGTGGCGCCGTGGCGATGCGGTGCCGCCCGGGTTGCGGCGCCTGCTGTACGGTGCCGTCGATCTCGACGCCGATCCCGGCGCGCGACGGCGGCCCGCCGCGACCCAAGCCCGCACAGACGCGGTGCGTGCAGCTCGGGCTGGACGGGCGTTGTGGCCTGTTCGGCTCGCCGCTGCGACCGGCGGTGTGCTCGAGCCTGAAGCCGAGCCCGGAGATGTGCGGCGAGACGGCGAGGGACGCCGTCGTCGCGCTGCGTCGGTTGTTGCGGGCGACTGCGCCGACGTGACGCGCGGGCGACCGCGTCGCCGCGATGCGCCGGCGCGATCAACCGTCAGCGTCGGGACGCGGGGCTCGAGAGCAGCTCCATCGCCGTCCCGCGAAAGGCGTGCGTTCGATCAGCGGGGCCGCACGCAGATCGTCGCCGCGGTCTCTTCCTTGAGCCACACCGTCAGCTGCCCGGTGCTCGGGTGGAGCACGTACGCGGACGCGGCGTCGTCGTCGGGGACCGTGCGCGACCAGTGGGGCTCGTCACGGAGCAGGCCGAGCACGTCGAGGGCCTGCAGCTCGCGACGGTGCGGGAGGCGGAACCCACCGACGCCGTCGATCTCGAGGGCATCACACGTGGTGCGCGCTGCCTGCCACGATCCCGCCGAGCTGCGGGGTCCCGTCACGTAGAGCGTGTCGGTGAGGCGGAGCCGTCGGGTCTCGACCGCGGATGCGAGGGCGGCGTCGAGGGGCGGCGCGGCGGACGTCGCAGCATCGACGCTCGGCGCGGGCTCGATCGGGGGTGCGGGCTCGATCGGGGGTGCGGGCTCGATCGGGGGTGCGGGCTCGATCGGGGGTGCGGGCTCGATCGGTGGTGCGGGCTCGATCGGTGGCGCGGGCTCGATCGCGGGTGCGGGCTCGATCGCGGACGCGGGTTCGATCGCAGCCGTCGGCGCGGGCTCGGCCGCGGGCGCGACCTCCGGCTTGGCGTCCATCGCCACCGGCGTGGGCGCGGCGGCCACCGTCGGTGCGGCGCTCCGATCGGTCGCCACTTCGCTGCGCGGTGCCGCGGGCGGCTGCGTGCCCGCGGTCGCGATCGCGGTGGAGCCGGCATCACCGCGCACCGCGGCGGCGATCCGTGCGGCGCCGCCGGTGAGCCACAGCGCGAGCCCGGCGGCGCCGAGCAGCGCGACGGCGCCCAGGGCGAGCGTGCGGCCTCGGCGGGGCAAGCCGGTCGTCGGCGCCTCGACGCCGAGGGTCGGCGCCACGGCGGCGGCCGGCGCCACGGCGGCGACCACTGCCGGGGCGTTCGCCACCATCGGCACCGACGGCGTGTTCGCAGTGCTGGTCGCCACGGGTGCGCCGGTCACCACGGTGTCGCCCGTGATCGCCGGGGCGACGGTGGTCACGGCAGCGGTGGCCGCCGCCGCGCGTGCGTGGGGGCGCGATGCGGCGACCGGCTTCACCTTCACCTTGGGCGCGTGGGCACGACGTCGTCGGCGCGATGCGGCGTCGTCGGCTGCGGCAGCCTCCGCGGCGCCGTCGGCCGTGGGCAGGGCGCCGGTGACGGCCCGATACTTGTCGGTCGCGCCGATCTTCGCGATGCGCCCCGAGCCGATCACGGCCTGGGGTCCCGTGCGCCGCACGGCGTCGATGCCCGAGGGCGGCACCGTGTCGGTGCGGCTGACGACCTCGAGCGCGCGGTACGATCGCGTGGCGACGCGCTCGGTGTTCGGCCCGAGCTGCTCACGCCACTGTCGGCGTTCCCCGAGGCCGTCGGCACGGCGACGCGGACGCTCGAGCGCCTCGGCGAAGCGGCGGATCTGCCCGACCATCGCGAGCGGCAGAGAGAGGTCGAGCACCGCGACGAACAGGTGCTGGTTGGGCCCGCCGTGGGTCGCGAGGGCCTGACGCAGGGGCTTGAGCACCTGCTCCTTCAATGTGCCCTGCACACACACCACGTAGATCGTCGGCTCGTCGCCCCCGGTGCCACGGGACAGCAGCGCGGTGCGGGCCTCGGCGCCACAGACCACCTCGACCGCGAAGCCGAGGCCCCGCAGGTTGCGGGCCACCTCGTCGACGAACTCGGCGACGCTGTGGGCACAGCACAGCACGACGAGGTGGCTGCGCGTCACCCCGCGGGTGATGGTCTGCAGCTCGTCGTCGCGCGTGGTGGGTTCCTCGATCATTCGATGGTCCGCCGCTCGTCGTCGTCGCGCGTGGTGGGTTCCTCGATCATTCGATGATCCGCCGCTCGTCGTCGACGGTACCACCGGAACGGCCGCGCAGCACCGGCGGGGTCGACCCGCGCGGCGCGGCCGGGCCGCGTGACGATTCGCACCGCTCCGCGGGGGCCGCTCGCGGGCCCTACCGGCGCTCGAACACGACGACGAGGTTGTTCGCCGGCATGGAGACACGCTCGCGCAGCGTGAAGCCGGCGGCATCGGCCACCGCGGCCACCTCCGCGAGATCCCGCACGCCCCAGCTGGGGTCGCGTCGCCGCAGGTCCGCGTCGAAGTCTGCGTTGCTCGGCGCCGTGTGCTGGCCGTCGATCGAAAACGGCCCGTAGAGCACGAGCAGCCCGCCCGGCGCGAGCCGTCGCGATGCCCCGGCCACGAGGCCGAGCGTGCACGACCACGGCGCGATGTGGATCATGTTGGCGCAGAAGAGATCGCTGGGCCGAACGGCCGGCCACGCCTCCGCGCCGACGTCGAGCGCGATCGGGGACCGGAGGTTGGCGAGCCCGGCCTCATCCCGCCACGCCGCGACGCTCGCGATCGCGTCGGCGCCGAGATCGCTGGGCTGCCAGTCGACGTGCGGGAGGTGGCGAGCGAAGTGCACCGCGTGCTCGCCGGTGCCCGAGGCGATCTCGAGCACGAGCCGCCGGGGCGCGCCGGCGACCTCGGGCCACAGCCGCGCGAGGACCTCGAGGATCGGCCCACGGTTGCGCTGGGCCGCCGGCGCCTCGCGCTTGGCACTCACAGCTCGTCCGCCTTCTTCGAGATCGGCCCGCGGTAGTTGTGCGCCAGGCTCACCTGCGCGACGTAGTGGCCGAAGCCCTTGTAGGTCTGCTTGATGCGGGTGAGCGCGTTGCTGCGCCAGTCGACATACGGGTTGTCGATCTGCACCGGATCCAAGCAGCCGGCGAGCACGACCTTGGAGGTCTCGCAGAAGCGGCTCATCAAGGTCTTGGCGAGGTGGCGGTCGCCGTTCTGCAGCTCGTCCACCAGGACCACGGAGCGCTCGATGTCGAGGCCGCGCAGCATCGACGTCGACAGCTTGTGCAGCTGCTTGCGGTTCTCGAGGTCCTGCACGAAGTCGTGCTCGTTGAGCGCCGACAGCGACCGCATGTGCTGCAAGAACGGCTCGAGCCACGGCGAGACCTTCTGGTCGTGGTCGCCGGGTAGGAAGCCGAGCTCGTAGTTCGACGACGGGTGCTCGGGCCGAAGCAAGAACAGGCCGTTGTCGAAGCGGCTGGTGTGGGCCAGCGTCGAGCCGTTGGCGAAGCGCATCGCCGTTGGCTGCCCGAGCAGCAGGAACAGCGCGGCGGCGACCATCATCCGGGTCTTGCCCGAGCCCGCGGGGCCGTCGAGCACGACGAGCTGGACCTCGGGATCGAGGAGGAACTCGACCGCGAAGCACTGCAGCGGATCGCGGGGCGTGAGCCCGAGGATCGGCCGCGGGCCGTAGACGCCGCGCTTGCGATCCCAGTACTGCGCGAAGCGGAGGTCTTGGAGCTCGGAGGTGCCGAGGTCGGCCCGCGTCAGCACCTGCTTGTCGCCGCACGTGAGGGCGACGCCGGTGTTCCACACGATGCCGCGGCCGGCCTCGCCCACGGCATCCAGCGGCAGCTTGCGCTCGCCGGCGTCGCCGCTGGCGTAGAACGCCGCCAGCGTGGCCTCGTCGACCTCGATCGAGAGGTGCCCGCGATAGACCTCGTCGGCGCTGCCGAGCTCGAGCTTGCCGAAGCGGAGGTTCTCGGCGCGCAGGCCCATCGCGTCGCACTTGAGCAGGACGTTGCTGTCCTCGGACACGACGACGACGCTGTACTTGCCGGGGCGCGCGGCCTCGGCGAGCAGGGTGACGCGGCGAGCGCCCGCGACGATCAGGTTGTCGCCGGAGACGCTGTCGTACGGCGCGAGCGTCGGCCCATCGGGCTCCCAGGCGATGACGCCGCCCTGGGGCGTGTGCGCGACGTTGGCCGAGTCGGTCGCGCGCAGGATGGCGTCGAGGTCGTGGCAGATCTGGCCCTGGCCGCGGTGCGTGAGCAGCTTGCGGGTCGCGGTGCGTGCGGCGGCGCGGACGCCATCCGACTTGTTGCGGCTCGCCTGCAGTCGCCCGAGCTCCTCGATGACCTGGTGCAGCAGCACGACGATGTTGCCGTCGGTGAGCAGCCGGTCGAGCGCGTCGGGGTTCTCGATGAGCGAGGACGTGTCGGGGATGTAGATGGTGCCGGAGAGGCTGCCGAAGTCGAACGCCACCTCCACCACGTACCACGGGGCTGCGCGAGGGTGCGAAGTGCGCGATGGCGAGCGAATCGCGGTCGCCCGGGGCCTCCCGTGCGTTGCCTCGCGCGCCGGGCTCGGGCGCGGCGCATGCTTGGCGTTTGATCCGGCGGGGCCGCGCCCGTAACGTCGCGGCGACAATCGCCGCTCCGGAGGCACACGCAACGATGACCCTCAGAATCGCCATCAACGGTTTCGGTCGCATCGGCCGACTGGTGTATCGCCTCGCCGCGCGCAGCGAGGACGTCGAAGTCGTCGCCGTGAACGACCTGGTTCCCGCCGACAACCTCGCCTACCTGCTGCGGTACGACTCGACCCACGGCCGCTTCGAGCACGCGGTGGACGTCGTGGACGGGGGCTTCCGCACCAACGGTCGCACCACCCGGTGCCTCAGCGAGAAGGACCCGACCAAGCTGCCGTGGAAGGACCTCGGCGTCGACTACGTGCTCGAGTCGACGGGGATCTTCCTCGACTACGACGGTGGTCACAAGCACATCGAGGCGGGGGCCAAGCGCGTGCTGCTGTCGGCGCCGACCAAGACGCCCGACACCGTGCCGACGCTCGCGTACAAGGTGAACCACGAGCAGTTCGATCCGACCAAGCACCTCGTGGTCTCGAACGCGTCGTGCACGACCAACTGCCTGGCGCCGATCGCCAAGGTCATCCACGATAGCTTCGGTCTCGCCGAGGGCCTGATGACGACGGTGCACGCCGCGACCGCGACCCAGCCCACGCAGGACGGCCCGTCCAAGAAGGACTGGCGGGGCGGTCGCAACGCGTACACCAACATCATCCCCGCAAGCACCGGGGCGGCGAAGGCCGTGGCCCTGTGCATCCCGGCGCTGAAGGGCCGGCTCACCGGCATGGCGTTCCGGGTGCCGACCGCGGACGTCTCGGTGGTCGATCTGACCTTTCGCACCGAGCGCGCGACCAAGATCGCCGAGATCAACGCGGCGATGAAGGCCGCCGCCGAGGGTCCGATGAAGGGCGTGCTCGGCTACACCGAGGACGAGGTCGTGTCATCGGACTTCATCGGCGACGCCCACAGCAGCGTCTTCGACGCCAAGGCCGGCATCGAGCTGAACGACCGCTTCTTCAAGGTCGTGTCCTGGTACGACAACGAGTGGGGCTACTCGGCGCGCTGCGTCGACATGCTGCGGTACTTCGCCAGCCGCGATCGGTAGCGCGTTTTCAGCCCCGTGCGGCGCGGTCGTCCAGTCGGGCGACCGCGCGGCCGTAGACGACCAGCGCGATCGCGGAGACGATCGCGACCCCGACGAACGCGTACCAGAGGTAGTGGGCATCGGCGTACGCGGCGGGCATCGGCGCGGCGCCGGTGACGGCGAGTGCGTGCTGGGCCTGATCGGCGGTCGAGAGCGTCTTCGGATCGGGACAGAAGCGCTCGAGCAGGAAGCCCGAGCTGACGAACCCGACGATCGACGCCACGAACGAGTGCAGGTGGGCGAAGCCGAGGTACAGCCCCTCCTGGCCCTTGGGCGCCTGCAGCGAGAAGTACTCGAGGTAGCGCGGCGAGATGAAGCTCTCGGCCAGGCCCTGGAACGCGATGCCGACGACCATCATGAACGCCACGGGCCGCATGCCCACGATGTCCGCGGTGCCGGTGAAGTTGCCGGCCGCCATCGCGAACGCCGAGATCGGCATGATGAACATGCCGATCGTCATCGAGGTCAGCGCGGTGCGCCCGCGCATCATCGTCGTGACGAAGCCGACCGTGAGCACGACGACCGCAGGGTTGACGTTCGCGTACCACGACGGCGCCGAGTTCCCGCCCGCCAGCCGCAGCACGTACTTGGGCATGCTCGCGTAGAGCTGCTGCTGGACGATCCAGAAGCCGGTGATGATGAGGATGAGCACCACCAGCCGGCCGCGCGAGAGCACGGCGACCAGGGCCGCGCGGGTCTCGGCGAAGGACTTGCCCGCGCCGGTGTCGACGCGGCTGCGGAACAGCAGCAGGATCAGCACGAACGCGACGGTGGTCATGCCGGCGGCGTAGAGGTTGAGCACGACGAGGCCCTCGTTGCCGAGTTGCTCGCGCAGCGGCTGCACGATCGTCTTGCCGCCGAAGGAGCCGATGTTCACCATCGCGTAGAATATCGAGTAGCCGCGGGCGCGGGTCGCCGTGGTCGTCTCGTGGGCGATGGTGCCGGTGATCACCGACTTGATGAACGAGCCACCGACCATCACGAACACCATCACCGGGATGAACAGCCAGCGGTGGGCGGTGTCCTGCAGGCCGGTGAACACGACCTCGCGGCCGTAGGTCACCAGGCCCGCGGACTGCAGGAGCGTCGGCAGCAGCCACATCCCGCCGTAGCCGAGCGTGAGCAGGGCGAAAGCGAGCAAGAGCGCCCGGCGGAAACCGATGCGGTCCGCCCATGCGCCGCTGAACGTGGGTAGGAGGTAGAGGCCCGCGGAGAACAGACCTGACACCGTCGCCGCCTCGACGTCGGTGAAGCCGAGGATGCGCGAGAGATACAGCGTGATCGCGACGAACACCCCGTACCAGGCCCCGCGCTCGAGGAGCTCGACGACGTTCGCCGTCCAGAAGGCCCGCGAATAGCCCCCAGTTGTCGTCACGGTCGCGTTCGGGTCGGAGCGGTCCTTTGCGGCGGACGGGGAATCGGGCATCGCATCGGGACAGTAGCAGTGCTGCGCGCACCGTGACAGGTCCGTCAGGTGGGCGCCTGTGAGCACGAAGCTCGTGCGGCCGTGAAATCACCGCCTGCTTCGGGCGACTACTGAGATCGTGGGGACTTCCTTGGACTCGTCTGCGACTGCTGCAACACTATGAGGACTTGATCATGTCGCGCTTCGACTCCAACCGATGGCCGCTCGTGCTCCCCGTCTTGCTCACTGCTGCGATCGGTTGCACGCGGACGAACCCCGCGTACGGTGACGGCTCGGGCGGCGGTTCGGGGGGCACCGGGTTCGACGAGACCTCGGCGTCGGCCGACGCCGGCAGCGTCGATGGCAGCGCGAGCGCCGGCGGCAACACCAGCGCCGCGACCACGGACGGCGCCGACTCGGGCACTGGCGCCGTCGCGGTCTGCGGCGATGGGCACACCGATCCCGAGGAGCAGTGCGACGACGGCGAGGCGAACGCCGACGACGGCAACTGCTACCCCGATTGCACGCGGAACAAGTGCGGCGACGGCAACCCGAGCCCCACGCAGCCCTGCGACGACGGAGAGCAGGGCAGTGAGACCTGCACGCCCGAGTGCACGCTGCGCTCGTGCGGCGACGGGAAGGTCCAGGAGCCCGAGGCGTGCGAGCCCGGCCAGGCCGACCCCGAGACCTGCACGGAACTCTGCACCGAGAACGCGTGCGGCGACGGCGAGGTCCTCGGCGGCGAGCAGTGCGACGACGGCAACGGCAACGACAACGACCAGTGTGTCGAATGCAAGGACGCGATCTGTGGCGATGGCGCGGTGCTCATCGGCACGGAGCAGTGCGACGACGGCAACGGCGACGACACCGACGACTGCACGAACGACTGCACCGTCGCGGTCTGCGGGGACGGCATCATCTTCGACGGCATGGAAGAGTGCGACGGGCCCGTCTTCGCCGCCTGCGAGGACCTCGGATTCGATGGAGGGGTCCCGCTGTGCGACGGGTGCGTCCTCACCGGCTGCTCCACCTGCGGCGATGGGGTGGTCGACCCCGGCGAGTGCGAACCAGACCTCCCACCCCCGAGCTGCGGGGACTTCGACGCGATCGGCAAGGGGGTCACGTGCGAGAGCGACTGCTCGCCCGATCTGAGCCTGTGCTGCCTCGAGAGCGGCATGCCATGCAGCCAGATCGTCGGCTGCTGCGGGAGCTGCGACAACGACGTCTGCGTCCCGGGTTGAGCCCTGGGCGCCGCGGCCCTTCACGCTCCGTCGGTGTCGAGCCCGTCGGTGTCGAGCCCGTCGGGCTCGAGCGCCTCGCTGTCCGCCGGCGCCGGCGCGGCCACATCCGGGCAGCCGCGCGCCGAGGCGCCGCCGAGGGGGAACGGCCGCGATGACCAGCCGCCGGGACCCGCGATCCACAGCGTGCCTTCGCCGACGAGCGCCACGATCGCCTCGCCGTCGCGGAGCACGCCGAGGTGCCGCGTCGCCGGATCGCCCGCGCTCGTCCACGCGGCGCGGATGTCCTCGGGCTCGTCGCACGCCGGCGCCTCCCAGCGCAGCGTTCTCGAGATGCCCGCGGCGACGAGGCCCACGGGCGCCCACGGCCCGGGGCCGCAGTCGTTCAGGGGCCAGCGCACGTCGAGCACGTGACCGCCGACCTCCATCGCGGTGACGACGGGGGCCTGCCGCGCGGTGAGGCAGGGGCGATCGGGTCCGATCAGCGCGACGACGTCGAAGTCGACGCCGAGGCCACGATCGTGCAGGACGTCGTCGTCGACGCCCTGTCGCTCGCCTGCGGCGGGCACGTGGACACCGAACGCAGCGCGGCGGACGACCACGAGCGTATGGGCGTCGTCCTCGCGATCGCGCGTGAGCACGGGGCCGAGCCACGCGACCTGGCCTTCGATCGCGGCGGGGTCGTCGAGCACGTCACTGACGCCGTCGCGGATCCCGACCAGTACACCCTCGCTGAGGATCTCGGAGGTCGGTCGCGCCTGCTCGGGGATCGACGCGAGGCCAGGTCCGCGGGCGGGAGGCGGCACCCGCAGCGCGATCTTCGGGGCCACGCGCTGGGGCTTGCGATCGCGGTTGCGGTTGAAGAGGCCGCAGCCGAGCACGAGCGCCACGGCAAGGCACGCCAGGCGCATCCGCGTCACGGCGCCGCTCCGTTGGCGTCCGAACGCAGTAGCTCGACCAGCCAGGGATCGAGCGCGAGCCCGTTCTCGGTCGCGACCGCCCGTGCGGCGCGGCCCTGCTCGATCGCACGCCCGCGGCTCGCGGGATCGGACGCCATCGCCCGCACCAACAGCACCGCGGCCTCGAGCCAGCGCGCGGCGATCTCTCGGCGCGCGGTGGCGGAGGGCTCCTTGGCGGCGGCGCGCCACACCGCGTCGTGGAGCTCGAACGCCTGCCGCAGGGGGGCCTGAGCGTCGCCGTCCCGCGCCAACGCCAGCAGCGTACGCCCCTGGTCGAGGAGGGCCGCCGCGCGCAGGGTCGGGTCGGAATCGCCGCCGCCGTCGATCGCCGCGAGGGCGCGCCGATCGTACTCGAGCGCGCCCGCGCCGTCGGCCTCGTCGCGCAGGCGCTTCGCGATCGCCAGCGTCGTGATCGTCGTGGTGCGCGCCGTCGGGCCGTGGGCCTCGGCGTAGATCGACAGGGCGTCCTCCCAGCTCGTGCGGGCCTCGATGCGGCTGTGCTGGCGCGCCTGCAGATCGCCCGTCGCGAGCAGGATCTCGGCCAGCGCCGGGTGACGCGGTCCTAGGCGATCGCGCACGCCGTCGTGGGCACGCTGCAGGTAGCCGAGGCCGGCCGTGATGTCGCCCTGCTCGGCGATCAGCGTGCCGATGCGGACCAACAGATCGGTGCGCGCCCACGGGGCGGTGCCGAGGCGATCGAGATCGGCCATGGCGGCGTGGTAGTGCAGCAGCGCGTCGCCGGGCTTGCCGGCGGCGGCCGCGACCTCGGCGCGCACGATGTCGGCGTGCCACCGCGCATGATCGAACCGCGAGCGGTCCATCACGGCGCGCGTCTGGTCGAGGAGATGCGTCGCCTCGCACTCGCGCTCGGGTTGATCCGCGAGCACCTCGGCGAGGTCGGTCCACGACAGCACCAACGCATGATCGAGGCCCGCGCGACTGGCCAGCACCGCGGCGTCCCGCAGCAGTGTCTCGGACTCGGTGGGTCGGTCCAGCGCGCGCTCGACCCCACCACGCAGGCGGAGTACCGAGACGCGCAGCGCCGGATCGCGCAGGGTCTCGAGCGTGATGTCGGCGATCGAGGCCCCTGCGGAGGCGGGGCTCTCCAGGCGCAGGAGCACCCAGGCACGATCGATGCGCGCGCGCAGCTCCGCGACCTGGGGATCGGGCTCCTCCACGGCGGTGACGTCCGCACCGACGCGCGCGAACCTCGATCCGGCGCGGCCGCGGCTGCAGGTCCGGCTCGGCGTCAGCGATTCTGCCGCCAGCGCGGCGCGATCGAGCTGCTGCGGATCCGCGGCCTCGAACACCGCGAGCAGCGATCGCAGCTCGTCCTGACGCTCCTCGAGGCAGGCCCGCCGCTCGGCGTAGAGCTCCTCGGAGAGATCGCCGCGGGTGCGACTGGCCTCGCACGCCGCGACCTGGTGCTCGAGCCACGTGCTGGCCCAGGTGTCGATGACATCGGCGGTCGCGGCGAAGTTCTGCGGCGCGTACGAGGCGTTCGAGGCCAGGAACGTCTGCTCGAGCTCGGCGCGCCGCGCCTGATCCCACACGCCGTTGAAGGCCTCGGCGCCGTGGGTACACGCCGCGTCGGCGCGCTCGGCCTGCCAAGCGATCGCACCAGCACCCGCGGCGAACACCGCCACGACCGCGAGGGCTCGTCGCCAGCGGCGCAGGCTCGCGGCGGGATCGCGGTCGAGCTCGCGGACCAGCCGCTCCATGCTCGGCCAGCGATCCGCGGGGCGAATCGACAGGCCGCGCAGCACGATCGCCCGGAGCCACGGTGGAACCCGCGCGTCGCTGGGCTCTGGCCGCGGCTCGCCGCGGACGTACTCGGCCGCGAGCGCAGCGCGATCGGTGGCGACGAACGGCCGCTCGCCCCACAGCGTCTCGTACAGCGCGACGCAGAACGAGAACTGATCGCTCTTGCGGTCTGCGGCGGCGCCGGCGAGGACCTCGGGCGCCGCGTACTCGATCGCGCCGACCATCGCCGAGGTCACTGCGTCGTCGGAGAGGCCGAGCCGCTCACGCAGCGGGGTCAGGGCCGCCGTGGTCTGGTCGTCGCCGGCATCGGCCGACGCGGCGAGGCCGAAGTCGGCGACCTTCACCTGGCCGCCCTCGCCGATGAGGATGTGGTCCGGCGACAGGTCGCGGTGCTGCACGCCGGCGGCGTGGGCGGCCACGATGCCTCGGCCGACCTCGCGGAAGATCCGCAGCACCTCGCGCCATGGGAACGGATCGTCGCGGGCCTCGATCCACGTCCGCAGTGCGATGCCGTCGATGAACTCGGTGGCGACGTAGACGCCGCCCGTCCACAGGCCGACGTCGTGGATCGCGACCACGCACGGGTGCGAGATCTGGGCGATGGTGGCGAGGGAGTCGACCAACGCGCTCTGGTGGCCGGCAAAGGCGCTCTCGAGCGCGATCGGGATGAGCCGCAAGAGCACCTTGCGATCGCGCGTGCCGTCGTAGGCGACGTAGGTCGGCCCGAGCACGTCCTCGGCGTGGTGGGCGAGCACGACGTGGCCGGCGATCGTGGTGCCGCGCACGAGGTGGTGGAGATCGAACGCCTCGGGGAGGTCGAACGTGATCTCGTCCGCGGTGCCGAGGATGGTCTCGAACTCCGCCGGCGTGCGGATCGCCAGGGCCCCGCCGCTGATCGCCCGCACGCTGGGGCCCCGCGGCGCGTCGTCGCCGGCGTCGTCGGTGTTGGCGGGTTCGTCGACGTTGGCGGCATCGTCGACGGAGGCCTCCGCCGCGGCGGACTCCCCGTCCACGCGGGAGTCATCGTCGTCGTCGCGGTCGGCCGTCATCGCGGCGAACTATAGCCGCATTTGTGCTCGTGCTTCGACCGAGCCGCGCCCGCTCGCGTCAAGGCGCGGCTTCGACCTGCACGCGGGCGTCGTTGAAGGTCGCGCCGCCGCCGAGGTCGGCCAGGGCGTCGGGGCACAGCGCGTTCGCAGTCGCGCCGTTCTCGGTGTGGTGGGACCACAGTCCCTTGGCCAAGCCGACCACGCGCGGACGCATGTCGCGGTCGATGGCCACGCGGCAGACCACCTCGCCGAGGTCGTTGAAGACGCGGATGCGGTCGCCGTCGGCGAGACCGCGCAGGGCGGCGTCGTCGGGGTGCATGTGCAGCGCGGCGGGCCGGCGGTCGAGCTGGCCGAACGTCGAGCTCACCTGCCGCGCCACCGCGGGGGAGATGAGCGCCAGGGGGTGGGTCGCGGTCTCGGGGTCCTCGCGGTAGTGGTACAGGCCGCCGGCCGCCTCCGCGTCGAGCGACGGCGGCACCAGGTGGATCCGACGATCGTCGGTCCGCGGGAACTCGTCGACGAATTGGATCGGGCCCGGGATCTCGGCGACGTCCCCCTCGGCGAGCGCGCGCAGGGCCGCCTCGGAGAGCGCACTGTCCGCGAGCACTGCGTGCGCCAGGGCGTCGGCGTCCGTTGGATCGCCCTCGCGCGCCAACCCGAGCCGCGCGCACAGCTCGGCGAAGACGGCATAGTTCGGGCGCGCCTGGCCGAACGGCGGGACCACCGGTCGCGAGCGCTGCACCGCCATCGCCCCGTACCCCGAGCGGAGCTCGTCGTGCTCGAGGAACGTCGTCGCGGGCAGGAGCACGTCGGCGTAGCGCGCCGTGTCGGTCATGACCTGATCGAAGACGATGGTGAACAGATCGGGGCGGAGCAGGCCGCGGCGCACGGCGTTCTGATCGGGCAGCGTCGCCAGCGGGTTGCAGTTGTAGACGAACAGCGCGAACACGCCGCCCGCCCGGCCCGCGGTCAGCACCCGGCCGACCTGGTTCATGTTGACCTCGCGGGTGGCGACCTCGGGCTCGGCGATGGCAGCGTCGTCGCTCAGCGCGAGCGCGCGACCGTTGCTCATCGTGTAGCCGCCGCCGCGGACGCCGAACTTGCCGGCGATGGCGGGCAGGGCGAGCACCGCCGCGATCGCCGAGCCGCCGTTGCGGTTGCGCTCGGGGCCCCAGCCGCAGCGGATCGCCGCGGGCGACGCCTCGGCGTACATCGTCGCGGCGCGCTCGAGCAGCGCGGGATCAATCTCGGCGGCGGCCGCGGCCCGCTCGATCGTCCACGGCCACGCCCGCTCGCGGAACGCCTCGACCCCGGTGGCGTGCGCGGCGAGGAACTCGAGATCGGCGCGGCCGTTGTCGAAGAGCCACCGGGCGATCGCCAGCGCGACCGGGAGGTCGGTGCCGGGGCGGATCGCGAGGTGGAGGTCGGCCGACTTCGCCAGCGGGGTCCGCCGCGGATCGACGACGACGAGCTTCGCCCCGCGGGCGCGCGCGCGTGACAGCGGCGGCACGAGGTGGATCCCGGACGCCGACGGGTTGCAGCCCCACAGCACGCACAGCGCCGCGTGCTCGTAGTCGGGCAGGGCGATCCCAGGCATCTTGCCGTACAGGCCCATCGCGGCGCTGCCGGTCGGCGCCGCGCAGACCGTCCGCGCGAGGCGGCTCGCGCCGAGGCGCCGGAACAGCCGCGCGTCGACGGCGTCCTGGGTGAGCGAGCCGTTGCTGCCGCCGTAGCACAGCGGGAGGATCGCCTCGCCGCCGTGGGCGTCGGCGACGGCGCGCAGCCGCGACGCGACGAGCTCGAGCGCGACCTCCCAGGGGACCGTCGCGAACTGCCCGAGGCCCTTGGGGCCGATGCGCACGCGCGGCGCGTCGAGTCGCGCATCACTGCGGGCGTGGCGATCGAAGTTCCGGACCTTCGCGCAGATGAAGCCGGCGGTCAGCGGGTTGCGTCGATCGCCGTCGATGGTGACCACGCGATCACCCTCGGTGGTGACCTCGAGGCTGCAGGCGTCGGGGCAGTCGAGGGGGCACGCGCTGTGACGGACCTCGACCACGCCGGAACCGCCTCCGTCAGCGTCGCGCGCTGGCGCGCAAGGTCAGGACCTCGACGCCGTCGGCGGTGACCAGCACGGTGTGCTCGGCCTGGGCGGAGAGCCGGCCGTCGCGGGTGATCGCGGTCCAGCCGTCGTCGAGGATCTCGCACTGGGGCGTGCCCTCGTTGATCATCGGCTCGATCGTGAAGGTCATGCCTTCACGCATGCGCATCCCCGTGCCGCGGCGCCCGACGTGCGAGACCTGCGGCGCGGTGTGGAACTCGCGGCCGATGCCGTGGCCGCAGAACGCCTCGACCACGCCGTAGCCGTGCTCGCGCTGGGCGAACTCGACGATCGCCGCGCCGATGTCGCCGATGCGCTTGTTGGGGCCGACCTCCTGGATCCCGAGCCACAGCGAGCGCCGGGTCACGTCGATGAGCTTGCGCGCGGCGGGATCGACCTCGCCGACGCAGAACATCTCGGAGGTGTCGCCGTGGTAGCCGTCGAGGATCGTCGTGATGTCGATGTTGATGATGTCGCCCTCGACGAGGGCGCGGTCCCCGGGGATGCCGTGGCACACGACCTCGTTGATCGAGGTGCAGATCGACTTGGGGAAGCCCTTGTAGTTCAGCGGCGCGGGGTAGGCCCCGTTGCGCACGATGAACTCGTGGCACAGCCGGTCCAGCTCGAGCGTGGTGACCCCGGGCACGACGTGGGGTTCGATCATGTCGAGGACGTCGGCGGCGAGCTGGCAGCTGCGCCGCATCTTCTCGATCTCGGGCTTGGACTTGATGTCGATGGCCACAGGGGTATGCGCGCAGAGCGCGTTTGTCGATGGAGTCTAGCAGGTCCCACACCCCCGGCGCGGTGGCACCCCAGCGGCGCCTGTGCCAGGCTCCCGGCGACGATGTCGGACGGCGCGGCGGGGCACGCGGAGCGCACGGCGGTGGGCGTGTTCGACGAACTCGCCCGTCGCACGTTCGTGGTCGTGAGCGGGAAGGGCGGTGTCGGTCGCACGACGGTCGCGGCCCTGTGCGGCCTCGCGTTGGCGGATCGCGGGCGCCGGGTGCTGGTCGCGACCACCGGCCACGACGATCGCCTCGCGTGGATGCTCGGCGCCGACTCGCTGTCCGAGGCGCCGACGCCCGTCGAGGGTGGCCTCTCGATCGTTCGCCTGTCGGCGCCGGCGTGCATCCGCGAGTACGGGGCCCTCGTGCTGCGGAGCTCCCGGCTGTCGACCGCGGTGTTCGACAACCGCATCGTGTCGCGGCTGATGCGGGCGATCCCTGGGCTCGATGACTTCTCCCTGGTCGGCAAGGCGTGGCACGACGCCTTCCGCGGCGGCGACTACGACACCGTGGTGTTCGACGGCCCTGCGACGGGGCACCTCCTCTATACGCTGGGCGTGCCGCGGGCGATCCGGC
The DNA here is from genome assembly GCA_044344875.1 of Nannocystaceae bacterium. Classification (GTDB taxonomy): domain Bacteria; phylum Myxococcota_A; class Polyangia; order Nannocystales; family Nannocystaceae; genus Xiheibacterium. Next base: position 10,077 of record JBIJCC010000009.1, on the reverse strand, counting down.
AGACCATCGCCCCTGGGCCGCTCACGCGCGAGGCCGAGCTGATGTGTCAGCACTTCGAGGATCGCACGCGCACCGCGGCGCTGCTCGTCGGGCTGCCCGAGCGTTGGCCGCTGACCGAGCTCGACGAGCTCGGCGTGGCGCTCGGCGAGCAGGTCGGCATCGGGGTGGCGGCGGTGGTCGTCAACGGCCTGTGGCCGAGCGACGTCGCCGGCGTGCCGACACTCGACCCCGACGCACCCGGTGCCGCGGTGCTCGACGCGGTCGCGGGCCTCGCGGCCACCGGTCGGCGTCACGATCGCGAGCTCGCGGCGTGGGTACAGGGCCACGCCAAGCCGCGCGCCGCGACGCTGACCTTGCCGTGGCGCTTCGACGGCGTGGGCGATCGCCGGGCGCTGCGCGAGCTCCTCGCGAGCTTCGCCGCGGTGCGGACCTACGCGGAGGCGGGCACGTGAGGCTCGAGCTCGACCAGCACCTGGCCGGCGTCGACGGTGTCGCCCGCCGACACGGCGACGCGCACCACCTTGGCGGGGTGAACGGCGCGGACCTCGTTCTCCATCTTCATCGCCTCGACGATCACGACCGGTGCGTCCGCAGCCAGCTCGTCGCCCTCGGCGACCATCACCCGCACGATGCGGCCGGGCATCGGCGACGCGATCGTGCGGGCATCTCCGCCGCGCCGCGCCGTGCCGCCGAGATCCGCGAGCGCGGCCTGCTGCGCCGTGAGCACCGAGATCACGTGGACCAGGCCGTCGACCGCGGCCTGCGTCGGTGCGTTGCCCGGCGCGATCGTGACCAACCGCTGCGTCGCGTCGCCGGGTCGACGCACGAGCGCGCGACCCTCGGGTCCGGGCACGACCTCGTAGATCTCACCATCGACGCGCACGCGCGCGTCTGCACCGATCTCGACCTGGTGATCGCGTTCGCCGACGCGCACGCGAAATCGCTGGACCGCCGTCACGCGGGTGACGCTACGCCATGACGAACGACCCGTCCACGCCCACGCCCTCCACGGGACCCGGGCGCGCCGCGGCGGCGCTCGACCTGCCGGCCGGGCGACGCGTCGAGCTGGTCGTCGGACCCGGCGGCGTCGGCAAGACCACGGTCGCGGCCGCGCTCGCGCTGCGGGCCGCGGTCGCTGGTCGCCGCACCGTGGTGGTCACCATCGATCCCTCGCGGCGGCTGGCGCAGGCCCTGGGCATCGATGGCGGCGCCATGCCCGGGACCCTCGTCGCGGTGAACCACGCCGGCGCGACGCTCGATTGCCTGGTGCTCGACACCCAGCACACCTTCGACGCGATCGTCCGCGCCCACTCGCCGTCGCCCGAGGCGGCCGAGGCCATGCTGGTCAATCCGATCTACCGCGCCATGGTCAGGTACCTCGGCGGCGCGCTCGAGTACGCCGCGACCGCGCAGGTGCACATGCTCGCGGCCGCCGGGCAGCACGATCTCATCGTGCTCGACACGCCGCCGACGGCCAACGCGATCGAGTTCCTCGAGGCACCGGCGCAGATCGCCGAGGTCGCGAACAACCCCGCGGCCAAGTTCCTGTCGCAGTCGGGCCGCTTCGGCATGCGGTTCCTCGGCCTGGGCAGCGGCCTCATGCTCAAGGCGCTCGAGGCCGTGGGCGGCGGCGCGTTCATCGGCGACCTCGGCCGGTTCCTCCGCGACTTCGGCCAGGTGCTCGAGGAGTTCCAGCGCCGCGCCGGCGCGCTGGCGGGGCTGATGACCTCGCCCGGGACCGGCGTCGTGCTGACGACCTCCGCCACCGACTTCAGCGTGCGCGAGGCCCTCGCGTTCCTCTCCGTCCTCGCGGAGCGGGGCCTGCGGATCGACGGCGTCGTGCTCAACCGCTTCGACACCGCGGTGCCGCCGTGGCCGGGCGACGCGGTGATCGCCGCTGCGCTCGAGGGTGCGTCGGTCGGGGTCGACCGCGTCGCGGCGCTGCACGGCGCGCTGCTGCGCCAGGCCACGTCGGCGCAGCGGGGCGCCGATGCCTTGCGCGGGCGCTGGCCGACGACGCCGGTGTGCACGGTGCCGCGCATGGATCCGCCGCCGACCACCCTCGCCGAGCTGCACGCGCTGGCGACGGCGGTGTGGCCGAACGTCCGGCGTTGACGCGGCGCCAGCGGGATGCTCGAGGCTACCTCCGACGCGATCGTGCGGCGCGGCCTGCTCGACGGCAACGACGCGGAGCTCGGCGACGGCGTGCACGTCTCGCAGGTCTCCGGTCAGCACAGCGGTGGCCTGGTCGAGGACGTCGACGCGATCCACATGACGAACGGGAGCTTCTCGTGCTTCCCCTTCGGCACCGGCATCACGTTTCGCCGCACCCGGGCGCGCGAGAACATCTGCGAGCTGCGGGCACCGATCCGCACGATCGCGTGCTGGGAGTCGCTGTGAACTCGAGCGATCGTTGGGCTATCGTCGCTCGATGCACCCGCATTTCCCCGAGTCGGGCGCGCCCCGGGTGGCGCGCGAGATGGACGCGGCCCTCGGCCGCAGCCTCGCGACCAGCGACGCACCGCTGTCGGCCGCCGCGCTCGAGGCCCGGCTCACCGAGCACGCGGAGTTCCTCGCGGCGGGCGGTGGTGGTGGCACCTGGGAGTTGCTCAGCGTCGCGGGCCTGCCGATGTGCATTTACCGCGGCGCGCACGGAGGCGGCTCCGCCGGCACGCAGCTCGTCCTGCGACACACCCAGATCGCGCCCGGGACCGCGCTGCACGGCCGCAGCCTGGCGTCGGCGGATCTGTCCGGCTGCGCCGCCGAGGGCGTCGACTTCGGCGGCAGCACGCTCGATGGCAGCGTCGCGGTCGATGGGTTCTTCGCGGGCGCGGACTTCTCTCGCTGCTCGCTGCGCGGCGTCGACCTCTCGGGATCGGATCTCCGTGGGGCCCGGTTCGTCGACGCCGATCTGACGGACGCCGACTTCGAGCAGACGGATTGCACCGGCGCCGACTTCTCCGGGGCGAACGTCGAGCACGCCCGGTTCCCCGGCGCGGTCCTCGACGATGTGATCCGTCCGACCGAGCCCGCGCGACCGTTCCGTGAGCGCCTCGAGGCGATGATCGAGGTGCTGCGCGCCGACCCCCGCGTCGTCGTCCACGCCGTCGAGATCCGCCCGCCGGCCTCCGCCGCCGCGCTCGAGGCTGCACAGCGCAGCTTCGGCGCGCCACTGCCGGCCGCGCTCCGGGCGTTCTGGGCCGCGCACGACGGCGTGTTCGTGCAGTGGGGCCTGCGCGGTCGCGACGTCCGTCGGCATGCGCCGTTCGACTTCCCCGACTACGGCGCCCCGCCCGGCTGCATCAACCTGCTGCCCGTCGCGCAGGCTTGGTCGACGTCGTGGGCCCGCGACAGCGTCGTCAACCTCGTCGAGGACGGGCAGCTGGAGCGGATGTTCGGCGCCGTGCCGACCCCGCGTCCGCCCGCCGCCGCGGTCGTGATCGACAACTACGCGAAGTACCACCACGCCGACCTCGTGCTCGACGGCGGCGAGGGGCTCGTCGTCGTCGCCAGCGATCACGGGGCCGACATGGACTCGTCGGATTTCGTCGACGTCGAGACCTACCTCGACGTCGTCCTCGCCCGGTACGGCGCGTGCCGCTACCGCAACGCGCTCGGCATCGGCTGGAGCCGGACGTCCCGCCGGGTGCCGACGTGGAGCCGCCGGCCGAGCCTCGATGCGATCCTGGCGGAGCTCGAGGCCGAGGCCGAGGCCTGATCGCTATCGGTACCGGTATCGGTATCGGTATCGGTATCGGTACCGGTACCGGCGTCCGCCGCGATCACATCGCGTAGAAGAACTCTTCGCGCGTGATCTTGCCGTTCGCCACCGTGAACAGCGCGACCTCGTGCATCCGCAGCCGCTGCCCGTCGGCCCTGCGCGTCACGTCGAAGTCGAACACCACCGCGAACCTGTCCCCGTGGGGGAAGGGCCCCTCGGTGGACGCCTGATGGAGCTCGTGGGCCTGCTCCCACGCGGTGCCCTTGGCGGTCACCGCGGCGAGGCCCCGCGTCTCGGGCGATTGTCCGGGTGGGGCGCCGGCCTCCACGCTGACGATGTCCGGGGAGTAGAGCGAGTCCTGGGCCTCGCGGTGCTTGCCGGCGCGGCACAGTTCGACGAGGCGTTTCCCGAGTTCGAGGGTGTTCATGCCGCGAGGATGCCCCGCGGCAGTGACAGGTGTCTGTCAGGTTTGGTTCGGGGGAGGTGGGCGATGAAATCTGCGATCCGCTGCGCGAAGAACTCGGTCAGGGCCGGGTATCGGACGCACGACCGAACCCGGGTGGAATCGTCGCGTGTCGGTCGATCGACCGACACGGATCGGCCCTGGGCCTCCCCACGCAACTCAGCCCCGCGCGCGCAGCCACGCGTCGAGGGTTGCCTCGACGAGATCGAGCTCGCCGGTGGTGCCGACCCCGAAGCGCACGCACGCGGTGAGCTTGGGCAGGTGGCCGACGTCCTTCACCAGGATCTCGGCGCGCCGCAGTGTGTCGATCATCGATCGCGCCGCCGCGGGATCCGCCAGCCGCACCAGGACGAAGTTCGCCGCCGGATCGAACACGTGCGCCCCGGGGATCCGCGCGAGCATCTCCGCGAGCCGCCCGCGATTCGCGATCGTCCGCGCGATCATCTGCGCCTGCACGTCGGCGAAGCGGGTGAGCACCGCGTGGGCGATCGCGATCGACGTCTGCGAGACGTTGTACGGGTGCCGGACCTTGTCGAGCGCGTGCGCGAGGCGACGATCCGCGATCGCGTACCCGATCCGCAGGGCGGCCAGGCCGTCCTTCGACAGCGTGCGCATGTGCACGACGTTGTCGCCGACGATGACGGTCTCCAACGATCGACCGGGCGCGTAGGCGATGTACGCCTCGTCGATCACGAAGACCACGGCCGGATGCGCGGCGACCAGCCGTGCGATCACGTCGGCGTCCCACAGCGTGCCCGTCGGGTTGTTGGGCCGGGCGAAGAAGCAGATCGTCGCCCCGACCAACGCGCGATCGAGGCCAGGCCCGTCGAGCTGCAGCGCGTCGTCGAGCTCGACCTCGCGGATCTCGTAGCCGAGCACGCGCGCCGAGTGGGCGTACATCACGAACGTCGGCGCCGGCGTCACGAGCACCGGGCGAACCTGGGCGCCCAGGGCCGTGAGCAGCAGCGAGATGACCTCGTCGCTGCCGTTGCCCAGGACGATGCGGCCCACGTCGCAGCCATGGTTCGCGGCCAGCACCTCGCGGAGCTCGCGGCCCGAGCTGTCGGGGTAGCGGCCGAGCTCGACCCGCCGCACGACCTCGGCGAGCTCCGCCATCACGGCGTCGGGCCAGGGCTCGGGGTTCTCGTTGGCGTGCAGTCGCGCGCGCGCGCTGACCCGCGGCACGTCGTAGACCGAGAGCGAATCGAGGCTCGGTCGCACGCTGGCGAGCCACGGCGCGTCGGTCATCGCCGATCTCCCCCGTCGGGCCCACGGTCGCGGCCCGGCCCGACGCGCAGCTCGACGGCGCGTGCGTGGCCCTCGAGTCCCTCGGCCCGCGCGAGCGTGACGATCGCGTCGGCCTGGGCGCGCAGGCCCGCGGCGTCGAGGCGCAGCACGCTGGTGTACTTGATGAAGTCCCAGACGCCGACCGGCGAGCCGAAGCGCGCTGCGCCGGCGGTGGGCAGCACGTGGCTCGGGCCCGCGGTGTAGTCGCCCGCGGCCTCCGGCGTGTGGGGCCCGACGAAGATCGCCCCGGCGGTGCGCAGCCCCTCGACGAGCGCGTCGGGGTCGCGCACCAGCAGCTCGAGGTGCTCGGGGGCGTAGTCGTTGGCGGCCTCGACCATCTGCGCGCGGTCGCGGACGATCACCGCGGCGCCGTGGTCGAGCAACGAGCGCGCCGCCATCTCGGCGCGCGGCAGCGTCGCGAGCTGCTCGCGCAGGGCGGCGTCCACCGCCTCGACCAGCGCGGGCGCGTCGGTCACGAGCACGGCGCAGGCCAGCTCGTCGTGCTCGGCCTGGCTGATGAGATCGGCGGCGATCATCGCCGGGTCGGCGTCCCCATCCGCGATGACGAGGATCTCGCTCGGGCCGGCGATGCCGTCGACGTCGCACGCCCCGTAGACGTGGCGCTTGGCCGCGGTGACCCACGCGTTGCCCGGCCCGACGATCTTGTCCACGCGGGGGATGCTCGCGGTGCCGAAGGCCGCGGCCGCGATCCCCTGGGCGCCACCGATCGCGAAGATGCGATCGACGCCCGCGATCTCGGCCGCGAGCACGACGACGTCGGCGGGCCGCGGCGTGAACAGGCACACCTCGTCGACGCCCGCGACCTTGGCGACGACCGCCGTCATCAGCACCGAAGAGGGATACGCCGCGGTGCCGCCGGGGGCGTAGACGGCGACGCGGCGCAGCGGCGTGGGGCGGCTGCGTAGGACCCCGCCGTCGCCGTCGAGGCCGCTCGGTGCCGGCACCTGCGTGCGGTGGAAGGCGGCGATGCGGGCCGCGGCGAACTCGAGCGCCGCGCGGAGCTCGGGCTCGACCCGCGCACAGGCGGCCGCGCGTTGCTCGGCCGTGAGCTCGAAGGCGCCGGGGTCGATCGCGCGACCCTCGAAGCGCTGGGTGAACTCGGCGACCGCCGCGTCGCCGCGGGTGCGGACGGCCTCGACGATCTCGCGGGCCGCGGCGTCGGCGGGGCCGGACAGACCCGCCTGTCGGCCACAGCGCGCGCGCCAGGACGACCACGCGGCGTCGCTGGCGTGGGCCCCCGCGGCCCCCTCGGGGTGGCGCAGATCGATCCGGGACAAGGCGACGAATTCGGCGGACGCCATCGCGGGCGAAGCTAGCACTGTTCGCGCCGACGTCGGGCGCGCCAGCGTCGGGCGCTCGCTTGGCATCGAGCGCGGGTCTTCGTGCTAGCGTCGTGCGACGTGACGGCACGAGGCAGCAGTGCGACGGGCGGACGGCGCGCGGTGTGGGTCGTCGCCGTCGCGGTGGTCGCCTGTGCCTCGGACCCCGCAGGGACCGACGACAGCGGCGCGACCAAGAACAAGGAGCCGACGACCGGCGATGCCGAGCTCGCGACGAGCACCGGCGACGGCGGGCCCGTGCAGGCCGAGGGGGACGTCTGCGCCGCGGCGCTGGGCGTCGGCCTCGGCACCCACGACGGCTCGCTCTACAACGCCGCGGCCGATCTCGCGGCCGCGATCGAGGCCGACGCCGTGGAGGCGCTGGACTGCCCCTTCGACGGCCCCGACGTGTTCCTGCGCCACACCGTGTCGGCGAACGCCGACCTGACCGTCACCGCCGCGGGGGAGGGCTTCGTGCCGCGGGTCGCGATCCTCGACGCCGGGTGCACGACGGCGTTCGCCTGCAGCGCGGGGCTTCCGACGTCGATGCTCGACGTCTCGGCGGGGACCGAGCTGTCGATCGCGGTCGGCATCGCGGCCGACGAGCCGGCCGTTTCGGCGGCGACGGGTCCGGACCAGCTGCGCTACCGCGTCGAGATCGTCGAGCGGGAGGTCATCGCGACCGGCGAGGGCTGCGGGCTGCTCGGCCAGGGTCGATGCGAGACCGGCAGCGCCTGCACGCCCGACGAACTCGGCGGGTCCCGCTGCACGCCGGTGCCCGGGGACACCTGCGCCAGCGCGACCGAGCTCGTCCTCGACGACACGCCGCGCGTGGTGACGGTGGATTCCGCGGTGCCCTACGGCGATGCGCATCAACACGCCTGCGCGGGGGCGCGGCGCCGCGACCGCGTGGTCCACGTGACGTGGTCGGCGCCCAGCGGCACGCTCGTCACCTCGACGGCCGCGGCCGACGTCGCGCTGGCCGTGCGCGGCCCGGGTTGTGCCGCCGCCGAGGCACTCGCGTGCGCCAACGCGGGCGCCGCGGGGACGCGCGTCGAGGTCGACGTGGACGGGCCGGGCGGCGCCTTCGTGTTCGTCGAGCTGCCGGTCGACGATCCCACGGGCGACGGCAGTGAGCTAGGTCCCTTCGATGTCGAGTTCGCCCTCGTGCCGTGAGCGGGCCCCTCGGGCGCGGTGGCCCCGTGAACGCTCGCGGGCGATCCGGGGCCGCCGACGGTTGATCCGGCGGGGGGCCGCTGCCATGCTCCGGCCCTTCTCACGCCCGGAAAGGCAACCCCGCATGGCCCGCCGTCTGTTCACCAGCGAGTCCGTCACCGAAGGACATCCCGACAAGATTTGCGACAAGGTCAGTGACTCGATCCTCGACGCGATCATCGCCAAGGATCCGCGCTGCCGCGTCGCGTGCGAGACCCTGGTGAAGACCGGCTACGTGAACGTCGCCGGCGAGGTCACGACCAGCACGTACGTCGACATCCCGTCGATCGTCCGCAAGACCATCCGCGAGATCGGCTACACGAGCTCGGCGATGGGCTTCGACGCCGACAGCTGCGGTGTGCTCGTGGCGCTCGAGGCCCAGAGCCCCGACATCTCGCTCGGCGTCGACGGCAAGGGCCTGTACAGCGACGAGCAGGGCGCCGGCGACCAGGGCATGATGTTCGGCTACGCCTGCACCGAGACCTCGGAGCTCATGCCGCTGCCGATCAGCCTCGCGCACAAGCTCGCGCGCCGGCTGACCTACGTGCGCCGTCGCGAGCACGACAGCTTCCTGCGCCCCGACGGCAAGAGCCAGGTCACCGTCGAGTACGAGGGCAACAAGCCCAAGCGCATCGATGCGGTCGTGGTCTCGACCCAGCACAGCGAGGACGTCACCCACGCCACGCTGAAGGAGTTCGTCATGGAGGAGGTCATCAAGCCGACCATCCCCGCGGAGCTCCTCGACGCGCAGACCAACTACTTCGTGAACCCGACGGGCCGCTTCGTCATCGGCGGGCCCATGGGTGACTCGGGCCTCACCGGCCGCAAGATCATCGTCGACACCTACGGTGGCATGGGTCGCCACGGCGGCGGCGCGTTCTCGGGCAAGGACCCGTCCAAGGTCGATCGCTCGGCGGCGTACTACGCCCGCTACATCGCCAAGCACCTCGTCGCTGCCGGCCTCGCCGACCGCGTCGAGGTCCAGCTCGCGTACGCCATCGGTGTCGCGAAGCCGGTCAGCGTGCTGGTCGAGAGCTTCGGCACCGGCAAGGTGAGCGACGATCGCCTGTCGGAGATCGTGCTCAAGCACTTCGATGCGCGGCCCGGCCGGCTCATCGCCGAGCTCGACCTGCTGAAGCCGATCTACGCCCAGACGGCCGCCTACGGCCACTTCGGCCGCGAGGAGCACGACTTCAGCTGGGAGCGCCTGACCAAGCTCGAGGCGCTCAAGGCCGAGCGCTAGTCGGCGCGGACGTGGTTCGAACGACGAAGCGCCGGTCCCGGAGGGGGCCGGCGCTTTTTTCTCGTGCATCGCCGCATGGTCCCGCGACTCGGGCGAGGACTGCGGGCGTTCGAGCACGAAACCGACGCCTCCATCATTCCCATGCGCTCACCGGTGGCCGCGTCACGCGAGCGGCACGGGCACATGCAGCTGGACCACGCAGTCCGGGAATCGTTGCTGGCGATCAGTCCCACCGCGAACGCTGGCAGCGTCGCAGGGCAGCGTTCCGCGCGCTGTCGTCCAAGTGATTGACGCGAACTACTCGTGCCGGTTGGCGACAACCATTTCTCCCGGTCGCCGACCAGGTTCTTCACGCGCCATCCTCGACTCCGCGGGTCGGGTAGCGCCAGCTCGAGCACCCACGAGCGGGCGCTACTCGGCGGCGCATCGGCATCCGTTGGCGTGAGCGAACGTTGGCCGATAGATCGCCGCTGCGGTTGACACAGTGAGAACGAGGTTCCGTGGTGGGGCGCCGGCAACGCGGATCGGGTCGGACTGCGCGTCGCGGAGTCGTCACTTGAACGTGGGACGCGACGGCGCTAGGTTCTGGCGTCGTCGAACGACAGGAGGTTGCCATGAACGGTTCTCGGTTCTCGGTTCTCGGTTCTCGGTTCTCGGTTCTCGGTTCTCGGTTCTCGGTTCTCGGGAGCCTGTCCGATTTTTTGTGTAGGCGTCCGGCTCGGCGTCAGACGGGGAGTCGCCCTTCGAAGTGGATCGCGAACTGGTGGAGGGCGCGGCCCCAGTCTTTGATGGGCATGGCCCAGTTCTT
>JBIJCC010000210.1:0-5563 GCA_044344875.1 Nannocystaceae bacterium | reverse complement strand
CGGCGTCCGCCGAAGGAGGTCTGGATCAACAAGCCCACCAACGAACCGAACGCCCATCCTCAACCCACGCCAGTCATCCACTGAACTCCGAACCAACTGGCTTCAAACTTGTTGACACGTTCCGAACTCGCCCCGGCGGACTACGCAAAGTTCGCTGTGTTCTCGTGGAACGTCGCGTTGATCGGTCGCCGTCAGGAATGAAGGGTGCAGTCACCGTGAACGACCCCAGCGATCCCCACCCGACAGCAGACGCCTCGACGCGCCCCGCCATGCCGCCGGTCAACGTCATCGAGCCGAAGGAGGAGTCGGGCGCGGCCATGATCCTGTGGCTCGGCCTGATTCTGTCCCTTTTGACGCTGTGTGGCAGCGGCTTCGACTGGATCATCGAGTACAGAGGGCTCTCTCTCGAGAGCATCCTCGTGATGGATGCGAAGCATCCAGTCTGGGTGCAGCTCCCGGTACGACTCGCGACGCTGTTCTTCTTCGGGGTCGCGCTACGCCGGGTCCGGCGCATGAGTTCGGACCAGGCCGCGGCACGAGCGGCAGTTCTGACCTCGATTGTCCTGCTCACCATCAACATCCTCGCCACCACGCGGCTCGTCATCGACCCCCACCCGAACGCGATCACTGTGCGGGTCCTCGGCCTCACCGTCTACGAATACGTCGTCCCCAAGCGGTACGACCTCGGCCCGTGCTACCAGTCCTACGAGCGGGGCTTTCGCATCCTGTACGTCGACGGCCGCGCGATCATCCCGCCGTGGCTCCCTCTGCCCGTCGACTGGGACGACCGGTTCGACGAGCCGCACTACCAGAGGATCTGCCGCCCGGATGACGAGGACTTCGTTCCCAGGCTGCCATCCACCGAGGGGTCAGCGAGGTAGCCGATGAGCGAGATCCATGACCAGCCGATCTCTGCAGCTGCGTTCGCCGACATCGGCGCGCGCCTGGACGGAGGCTTCGGGTGCTTCGAAGACTGGCCGTTCCTCTACGTCGTGCTCAGTATGACGACCCATCAGGTCGACGTGCTGCTCCGCGGCGAGACGGAGACCTTCACGGACGCGATCACCCGGCAACCGGATGCGGTCCGCGTCGCAGTCAACGGCCAGCTGTTCGGCCCGTATGGGCTCAACGCGCTCGGTACCGCCGGCATCGTCGATCCCGCCGTCGTCCAGGGCAACGGACAGATTCGCGTGGGTGGTCGGCAGCAGTTAGAGAACTCGATCGAGGGCGAGGAGTACTTCTACTTCGGCCGCAATCGCGAGGCGGACGTGTACGAGGTCAAGTGCGGCAACCCCCCGAGCAGCGTACACGAGGGCATGGGCGGGCTCGGAGCGCTGATCATGACCAGGGTCGACGGGACACCGCTGCCCATCGGCATCGGTAACCGCTACTCCACGGGGCGTGACGAGAACGAGACACCGAACTTCCGCGACGAATCCGATCCGCGATGGTTGGAGTGCACGCAGCGCAACAACAACCACTTCCAAGCGTTCGCGACGGGCGAGAGCCGGACACCCTACTGCGCCATCGGTGCCAGCCACGCACGCAAGGTGCTCATTTTCGTCATGGCGAAGGCCGCCCCCGGAAACGGGTTGGAGATCCTGCGAGACAAGCTCCTCGACGCTGGATTCGACTGCGCCTGCTTCACGGACGGCGGGACGAGCACGACGTTCGCCGTCGACCGCGACTTCGTCCTTCGACCGAAGGATCTCCGCAACAACATGATCGAGGCCGGCTTCGTCGGCATCCGCAGCACGGTTCGCCGCGCCAAGCTTCGCGTCTCGATGGTGAAGATCGAGATCCTCGATCCGGCCGTCGAGATCGGCGACGAAGGCACTTGGCAGGTGGTCTCCGCCAGCGCGAACGGCGTGGAGTTCGGCCAGCCCGCGCGGTTGGCCGTCACCTGGGGCAGTGAGATCGTGCTGGGGTGGAGCACCGCCATCGAACTCCGGGAGGGAGAGTTCCTCGACGTCAGACTCCAACTCGACAACCTCGCGCCGACATCCATCAGCGGCGTCGAACCGCCGGTGCTGCCTCCGTTTCGCGAGACGCTCGGCTTCGACTCCGACCCACCCTGGGGTGAGGGCTACTGGTCTCAGAGTGTGGGCGGCTTCTACCGGCTGCACTACTCGATCGAGACACTGAGGTGACTCGGGTGACCTCAGTCGGCCCAGTCGGCCCCGAATCGAGAACCTCGAGTCTACCGGGCACACCGGCGAGCCCGGCGACCCCACCAAGGCCGCGACACTCGCCATCGACGATCGATGAGTCCGCCAAAGACAGCCGCGGTGCATTGCTCGTGCCGCGGTCTCGGCCTATCGTCGTCCGCATCGTCGCGTCGCGCCGCAACACTCGCCGCGCGACGCCGACCCGCGCTTCATGCCCACCTCGCCCGCACGCGGCGGAGCCCTCAGGATGACCATGACCACCCGCCGGCACACCGCACGCGGCCCGAAGCACGAGGCCTAGACGCACCATGCCCCGATTTCCCACCGCACCGACCGTGTTCCCGCCGATCGTCCCTCCGGCGGGACCCACGAAGGACATGCCGATGTTCGCGCTCGCGGAGGGCGGCTCCGTCGTGGCTTGGACGCCGCCCGAGGATTTCCGGGCCGCCGTCGAGCATCGGAGCTTCGCGTTTCGCGTCGGGGACGCGGTCGTCGCCATGACGCTGCAGTACTTCTGGGGGCGCGACGCGACGGACCGTCGCGCGCGCGCCGACGCGGAGATCGCCCACCAGGTCGAGCTCTGTCGCACGGCGCTGACTCGACTCGGCCTCCACGAGCGGGAGGTCCTGCGCGACGAGCTGGGCGTGGTCGAGACCCCGGATGGGCCAGCGACGGTCTTCTTCTACGAGGGGGCCGGACGACTGATGCGGCGTGGCGTCCTGCTCGACCGCGGGGTCAGTGCCTTCGGCTTCGCGTTCATCGTCCGAGATATCTTGGATGACCTCACGGTCCTCATCGTTCTCGAGGCGAATGATCCGCAGAACCGGATACTCTCGCTGCACCCGAGCGTCTTCCTCGGCTGGTGGGGGCGGACGCTACGGGAACGCGGACCGGTTCCCGCACCGAACGACTTTGCGGCGTGGTACCACGAAGTCGGCTTCGCCCTCCCTCGGCGGCCGGACCCCGCGCGGGCCGGTGGCGCGGCGGGATGGTACCCGCCTGGCCCATTCAAGCGCGGTGAGCAGGCTGAGGCCCGCTTCGCGTGGGTACGCCCTCGCTCGGCATTCAGCGAGGAAGTCGTCGACTCCGCGCTCGAGCACGATTTGAAGGTGGCCAGGTCCGCCAACTTCTACGCGACGAGCGTCGACGTGGTCTCGCGGGCGATCGTGGCCCCCGCCGCGGAGCTCGAGGTGCTCGCCGGCTACGAGATTCTCGCAAGCCCGCAGAGCGCCGAGCGCGACCGCGAACTGGCCGAGGCGCAAGAGGGTGAGGAGGAGACCGAGGAAGTTCTCACAGAGAGGATCGCCGCATACAACCCCGGCCAGACGATACGCGTCGTCTATCTCGGGTCAGGCGACGGCTACATCAGGCTCTACCTCGCCGTCGGTGGCCGGGTGAGCGAGTACATCGACGACTGGTGGACGCAGACGTGCGAACGACTCTGGGTCTGGAACGAGGGTGGCTCATGACCTTCTTCCTGCTTGCCCGCGCCGGCGTGAATAGGGCCCACGTCCGCGCGGTACCCGTCATCTTCGTCCCGGGCATCATGGGTTCGCGCCTCGAGTTCGACGAACTCGCCGACGAGGAGAACCCGAGCGAGTTCGAGCATCCGCCGGACTGGGATCCTGACGGGTACTGGATGGCGGAGTGGCTCATGATGAAGTCCTCGAAGATGCGCAGGATCCTCCATCACACCCACGGCGCGCGCCTCCTGACCGACGGACCCCACTCCGACGACGAACTCCAACGCGGCTGGGGCACCATCGCCAACACCTACTACGGCAGCATGCTCCGCCACCTCCGCGACTCGATCGCGGTCATCGGCGCCGAGTGCCCCGTGTACGCCTTTGGCTACGACTGGCGCAAGAGCAACGCGGACAGCGCCAAGACGCTGAAGACCTTCGTCGCCAAGACCCTGAAGGCCCACCTGGCGACCGAGGCGATCCTCGTGACGCACAGCATGGGCGGCATCGTCGTGCGCGAGGCGGTCCGCGACGAATGGATGAAGAACGCCACGCTCGGCGTCGTGCACATCGCCCAGCCCGCTGGTGGTGCGCCGGTGACCTATCGTCGCTGCTTCGACGGCGCGAGCTTCATGACCGACGGCGCAAAGATGGCGCAGCTCATGGGAACCACCGGCGTCGACCTGTTCAACATCTTCACCGCGATGCCGAGCGCGATGCAGCTGCTGCCGTTCGATCAGGTGCGCACCGCACAGAGCGACTGGCTCAGAAAGCGCCAGCCCGCGGACGGGGGCAAGTTTGTCCCCTGGCAAGGGATCAGCCACACGATCGGCGGCTACAAGAGCCAGTACCACCCGCCCTCGCTCGCGCCCGAAATCAACCAGCCACACCTCCGACGCGGCGACGACGAGGAGGCACGCCGGCTTTGGGCGCAGACTCGGTTCGAGGCGGATGATCGATTGACCGAGGCCAACCAGTTCTACAAGACGCTCCAGCTCCGCACCCACCCCAACACCTGGTCCCTCGCATCCACCGGCGTCGAGACCGACACGCACGTCTGCTTCGATCTCCCCGCCGAGGGCCTCAAGGCCGGCGCCGCGCTCGACCTCGCCGCCGGCAGGACCGACGAGGGCGACGGCACCGTGCCGCTGTGGAGCGCCTTCTGCGTCAACACCACCACCTTTCGGCTGCCGCTCGACGAGGGCTCCGATCCCGAGCTCGCCTTCAACTTCGAGGGCTCGGGCCTCGTCCACGACGAGATCTGCGACGACGCCGATGTCCAAGGCGTCACGGTCAGCGTCATCGAGACCATGCTGACCGTGGTCCTGCGCGAGGGGACGATCGAGTTCCGCGGGCCCGAGTTCCTGCGCCGCGCGCTGCTCGGCTCGTTCGGCGACCGCGCCGCGCAGGCCGAGATCCGCGTTGCGAAGTGGCTGCGCGAGGTCCGGGGTTCCGGCGTGCTCTTCAACGAGAATCCCCAGAACACCAAGTCCCATGACCTGTTCGCGGACGGCATCCGCGTCGAGGTGAAGTACTGCGTGGGCGAGGCTGCCAAGCTGGCGGAACAGATCGACAACGGCATCCGGCAGGTCGCGTTCGACGGCGAGGTGATCCTCGTCGTCGGCCGCGCGGCAGCCGAGCGGGGCGAACCGCAAGCGACCTACGAGGCGGTGCGGGACGCAAAGCAGGCGGACGCGCCCAACGTCCGCTTCACGTTCGTCGCCGAGGACGAGCTCCCACCGTTCATCGGCAAGGGCGCGCCCAAGCCCTCGAACTAGACTCGCCTCGATCACCGAGTCTGCGCCCGACGGATCACCCCATGCCCGACCCCACCCTCACCGAGCACATCGTGAAGGCCGGCGAGTGCCTCGCGAGCATCGCGGCCGCCTGTCGCGAGACCGTGGAATCCCTGTGGGACCACCCGGCCAACGC
>JBIJCC010000159.1:0-19264 GCA_044344875.1 Nannocystaceae bacterium | reverse complement strand
CCTCCTACGCAGCGTCAAGGGCTCGAAGGTCGGTATCAAGGGCCGCCGGCTCGAGGCTGGATGGAGCGAAGAGTTCCTCATGAAAGTGCTCGCGGCCCATGCGAATTAGATGCAATCGCCCTGACTCAGAACCGGAACCGCACCCCCCCACTCCACCCGCCCTGCGTCCGCGACACCACCGGCCCCACCCGGTGCTCCTGCAGGATCTTCCGATATTTCTCCCGGTTCTTCGCCCCGCGCACCAGCAGCGGGATCCCTGCACCGAGCATTCCGCCGCCGATGATCAACAGCGGCAGATGCAGATATGCGCACGATGGGCAGATCGCCACGAACGCGATGCCGGTCACGAACACCGGTGTCCCCACTCCCGTCAGGACCCCACCCGTCACCAGCGCCCCGATTCCCGTCTTGCCCGGCAGCGGCTTCGGCACCACCACCGACAGGGACAACACTCCGCTCTTCGGCAGCACCAGCACCGCGCCGGTGCCGGCCTCGATCAGCGTGAATGTGTCCGGCTGCACCGCGCCCACGCGGCCGCGCATCTTCCGGCCGCCCTTCAGCTCGAGCATCACGTCGAACCCGTCGACGCCCTCCCACGCCGCGTCCACGATCGCGGTGTTGCGCACGGGTCCGGGATCGGCCTCGGGGAGCGGGTTCTCGACCGGCGCGAACTCCCGCGTCGCTGCATCGCCGTCGTCAGGCGCGGCCGTCGGCTCGGCAGTCGGCTCCTGTGCCTCCGGCTCCGCCGCCTCGACGACCGGCGCTTCCGGCAGCGCCGGCGGTCCCGACACCGTCTTCGGTCGCTGCACCGACGGCGCCGCATGGACGGTCGCCTCCGTCCCCAGCACCAACGGCAGGCACGCCGCGATCACCCACGCCGCCCGAGCGCGCCCCGTCGCCCGCGGAACCGACGCGAGGTAGCCGAACGCCGTCGGCCGAAAGCTCCAGCTCGCCAAATCCGGCGAGACGAACTCAGCCGACGGCGCCGGGATCCCGAAGCACGCCGGCTGCACGAAGATCAGCAGCGGCGCCTCGGGATCGAGCGCCCGCGCGCCGGGCATCACCGCGATCGCAGCCTCGCGCAGCGCCGCGGGCGATGCTCGTCGGGCGAACGCCGCCACGTCCGGCGGCTCGTCGACCACCGTCCGCCCGCGCAGCCGCAGATGCAACACCTCGGGGATCTCGCCGGCCATCACGGCCCAGGTTATCACCGCTGGCCGAGGATGTCGGCGATCGTCTCGGCGTCCACGCCCGCCTGGCGCTCGAGCACCATCGGCCGCAGCGCCTCGTTGGTCCGATTGAGGCGCTGGACCAGCGCCGCGTCCAGCGGTCGCTCGCCGTCGATCGCGTCGAACAGCGCGTCGAACACCGCGAGGTGCTCCGCGGGCACCCCATCGGCGAGCTCGGCGTCCGGCAGACGCGACACCTCGGGGTCCGCCGCCGGGCCGCGCACGACCGCCGCGGCGCGCTCCGGATCCCCGACGCCGATCCACGCCAGCACCTGCGCCACCACGCCCGCCGGATCCCGCAGCAGCGCGTCGTACGACAGCACGTGCACCGGATACCCGCGGATCGCCAGATCCCGCACCAGCGCGTAGTTCTGGCACCACCAATCGAGCGCCGGGGGCAGGACCGACGGCTCCTCCGCCGACAGCCCCGACGCCAGCGCCAGCCCCTGCATCCGCCGCATCGACCGCACATACGATCGCCAGTCACGGACCGTCGCGATGCACCGATCGAGGAACGCCACGTCGCTGCGCACCAGCCCCGGGATGAACACCTTCACCGCGTGCTGTCGCGTCGCGTCCGGGTGCAGGTATGCCCCCGTCATCGGATGCGGATTCGTCCGGTAGTTGATCCCCGCGACCAGCTCGGACTCGAAGAACCCGTCCGGGTTCGCATCGCGCAGCAGCGCACCCCATCCGCCGGGGAACCGATCACCGACGTGCGGCAGCCCGGCCGCCACCAAGAGGTGCATCCACAGCGAGGTCCCCGAGCGCTTGGTCCCCGTGACGACGATCATGGTCCGACCACGGGGCGCCTCACAGCGTGCGCAGGTACGCCGCCATCGCGTCGATGTCGGCCTGCGGCGCCGTACGGGGGGCGTTCGTCTCCGGGTCCACCGTGCCCTCGACCATGTCGCGCACCGCGTCCTCGAGGGTCTTCGCGCGGCCGTCGTGCATGTACGGCGGTCGCAGCGACACCCGGCGCAATAGCGGCACCTGCAGGTCCTGACCGCGGAACGTCTCGGTGTTCGCCCCGCCCAGCTTCGGGCCGCTGTGGCACGTCGCGCACCCGTACGTGGCAAACAACGCCTCGCCGTCGGCGACCACCGCGGGATCGTCCTTGCCCGCGTCTGCGACCGGACGCTCCCGATCGAACATCCACCGCGCGAACGACTCGCGCCGCGCCTTGGACTGCCGGTGCCCGCCCATGCGATGCGCGAGCACCTCGCCCATGATCATGTCGAGGTCCTGCATGTCGCCGTCCCAGTGGAACGGCTCGGTGTCGGCGAGCCCGAGGTCGAGCGCCTGCGTGCGGCGCTTGCCGATGCCCTCGAATGTCCACACGTGGCCGTCGTCGCCGCCCTCGGGGTGACACGACGCGCAGCTCAGCGTCGACTCCGTCGCGCGGTGGAAGATCTCGTGGCCCGTGTCGAGCCGCGACTCGCCCTGCAGCTCGATCACCGTGACCGACCCGAACGGCGCATCGCCGACGATCATGAGACGGGCGGGCTCGCGGCTCTGCATCACCAGCGCGCCGTCGGGCGTGTACGCGACCGCGGTCACCTGCCCCTTGCCGATCATCTCGGGCACCGAGTCGTCCTGGAACAGGCACGACTCGCCGATCGGGACCACCTCGACGCTCGCCTGGTCGTCGGGCTTCCCCGGCATCGCCAGCGCGATCCACCGCCCGTCGGGCGACATCGCGGCGTCGACGGTGAGCTTCGCGTTGGTGATCGGCATGCTCACGCTGTCGTTGGCGCGCAGCACCGTCAGCACCGACGTGGTGATCCCCGGCTCGCAGAACGAACCGCCGCCGCCGTAGGGCGACGACCCGGCCTCGACGTCGGACGCGTCGAGATCGACGGGCACCGGCTCGACGCTCGCCACCTGGTGCAGCATCATGACCGCCGCGCCGCCGTCGGGCGCCGCAGGCTCGGTCCACGTGCGCCACGCGACGTGGGGCCGCCCGCCCTGGACGGGGACCGTCACGCGCTCGCCGTCGGCGCGCACGAGCGCAGCGGCGCGGAAGACCGACGCGAACACCGCCCCGTCGAACACGACCACGTCGCGCAGATCCGGCTCGAGCTCCGTGCGCGCGAGCACCTCGCCGGACGCGGCGTCGACCTGCAGCAGCGCCCCATCGGCGCACGCGACGTGCAGCGTCGCATCGGCGGGGTCGCGGGCGATGCCCCGCGGATCGGGGCACAGCCACCGCCGCGACAGCACGCTCCCCGCCGAAGGATCGATCGTCGCCACGCCGCCGAAGCCCCGCAACACCACGTGGACCAGCCCATCGTCACCCTCGATCACGCGACCGGGCTCGTCGCCGGGCTCGAGCGCGATCGTGGCGCGCACGGTGCCCGCGTCGAGATCGACCACGTGCACGAGATCGCGATCGGGATCGCTGGCGATCGCATCGCCGGCCGACGTGATCCGCAGCGTGCCCCCGGAGATCGGGCCGGGTCGCGTCCGCGACTCGATGGGCGCGGCATCGTCGAGGGGATCGAGATCGATGCGATCTTCACAGCTCGCGCCGACGCCGAGCGCCACCGCCACGACCGCCGTCCCCCGCACCGTGCCCATGATCCTCGCCAGCCGTACCATCCTGCACGCTCCCCCGCGGCGAACGGCCCCTGGCCGGTCGGACCACGAAGTCCAAGTGTAGCCCAACCGTCAAGCCGATGCGGTAGGCGTGCCGCGCCCACACCTCGGCGCCGCGACGCTCGTAGCTGCGGTTGCGAACGCTGTATCCCTGCTCCAGGGCGACGCTCACGCCCGCGGTCGCGAACGTCCACGCGAAGCGGATGGGCAGGCGGAAATCCGGGTCGACCCGGTGGATGACCCCGGCGTCGATGATCTTGGCGCGGTGCACCAGCAACCCCGCGGTCAGGCCGATGCTCGCGAAGCCGGGGCGACGCCGCAGCCGCCCGCGGGCCACGGCCCCGACGCCGATCGGCACGTCGAGCGCCTTCACCGAGTCGCGATCCCCCGCGAGGATGAAGCCGGTGTGGAACGAGCCCGAGAACCCGTGCATGCGGCCGACCTCGACGCTCGTCTGGAAGAGGCCGTCGAGGGGCCGCGTCCGCCACACGGGTCCGAGCATCAGGTCGAGCCGGGCGATCGTCGTGGCCTTCGGATCGAGCGGGCGTTCGACGCGCTGCTCCGGAATCCCGAAGGGCGCGGCGATCGGGGCGGCGGGCCCGCCGGTGCCCTGCCCCACGCGCGGCTGCAGGGGCGCGGCCCCGCCGGCGTCGAGTCCAGTGTCATCGGGTGCGGGCGATCGACCCTCGAGCGGCCGTGCGGGCTCCACCTCGACCGGTGTCGCGGGCTCGCCCACCGCAGCCGATTCGATCTCGGGCGGCGCCGCCCAGAGCGTGATGCACAGGCCCCACACGTTCGATGCTGCAGTGTACCGCGATCACGGCGCGACCGACAGCGCCGGCGCCTCGAGGTAGGCACGGATCGCCGCCTGCATCGGCCGCACATCGTGCTCGGCCGCGATCGAATCGGGGCCCCGCGTCGGCGCGGCGAAGTCGGCGAGGCCCCACGCGTTCTTGCCGAGGTCCAGGACCAGCTCGATCGCGCCGTCGGTCGCGGCGACGTGGTCGAACAGCAGCGCGCCGTCGAAGCGGCGGTGCCAGGTGTCGACCAGCGCGAGTCGTCCGGGGCGCAGACCTGCCCGCAGATCGATCCCATCGAGGTACGGCGGAAGGGGTGTCTCGGTGAGCCCGAGGATCGTGGGGACCAGATCCAGCGCGCTGACGACCGCGGCCTCGCGACCGGCGGGCAGATCGGTGCCACCGACGACCAGCGGCACGCGGATCACCGCCTCGCTGAGATCGAAGCCGTGCATGCGATCGGTCGCGGTCAGCACCTCACCGTGGTCCGCCGTGATGATCCACGCCAGGTTCGGGTCGCGCATCGTCGCCCCCGCGAGGAGGCGATCGAGCTGCGCGTCGACGAAGCGGATCTCGTGGTCGTACCCATCCGCGAGTCCATCGCCGAAGGTGGGCACGCCGTCGTGGATCGTGTTGGGCGAGTGCGGGCCGAACAGGTGCACCCAGAGGAAGAACGGTCGATCGCGCGGCAGGCCGTCGAGGGTGCGCAGGGCGAGATCGACGACCGCGTCGTCGGGATCGCGGCCGCGGACTTCATCGGCGTCGACGAAGACGTCGAAGCCCGCCGCGGTGCCGACCGACGGATCGAGCAACTCGGAGAATCGATCGTCGACGACCGCAGCGGTGGTCATGCCGCGGCGCTGCAACCACCACGACACCGGCGGCACGCCACCCGCGGCGGGGAGCATGAACGTCTGCACGCCCTGCTCGCCGTCGGCGAGGCTCGGCGACTCGCCGGGCGCGATGAGCCGGCCGAGGTTGGTCTCGGCCCACGGCGTCCACGTGAGGCGACGGGCCTGAACGCCGCGCAGCAGCGAGGGGATCGCGATGCTGGTCCACGCGCCCGCCGAGAACGCCCGGTCGTAGACCCGCGCCGCCGCGGCCCAGCGCTGCAGCGCCGGCGTGGTGTCGCGCGCGTAGCCGTACAGGCCGAGGTGATCGGCGCGCAGCGTCTCGACGGTGACCAGCAGCACGCTGCGCGGCGACGGCGACGACGGCGTGGGCACCGACGACAACGCGAGCGTGGTGGCCGTCGCGTCGCCATCGGCACAGTTGTCGTCGACGCCGTTGTCCGCGACCTCGACGGCGCCGGGATGGACGTCGGGATCGAACGGCGCGCAGTCGCCCCCGCCGAGCCAACCCGAGTGGCCGTCGCCGTCGAGATCGGTGAGGGCCCGCAGCGTGCCGATCGATTGATCGGTGATCGGGGTCGACCACAGCGGGGCGAGGCTCGCGTCCGCGCCGCGGGCCAGCGTCCAGAACGGGATCGCGGCGGCGACGAGCGCAGCGCCGAGGGCGAGGGTATCGAGCGGCGCGCGAAGCCGCGGCGGCCGGACGACGACGAGCGCCAGCGCGAGCCAGGCCAGCGATGTCGCCCGCAGGGCCGCGTGGGCCGGGGCGTGCAGGCCGACGAACACCGAGCGATCGATCCACGACGCCGCGATCGCACCGACGACGAGGCCCGTGACCACGAGCCGCCGATGCGCGGGGCGACACGCCCACGGCCCGCCGTCGGGGCGCGGGGCGAAGGCCCAGCACGCGGCGAACGCCAGCGCCCCCAGTGCCACGCCCGCCGCGATCGCTGCGATCGCCAGCCCTGCGTTGCGCGTGCCGAGCTTGGCCCAGGCGCCCAACGCCGACGCGAGCCACAGCGCGACGCCGATCGCCAAGGCGCCGCGGATCGGCGTCGGCCACGGTGCGCGCGCGCGCGTGGGCCCCAGGATCGCGACAACGCCGACGACGCCGTGGAGCACGCCCACCGCCGCGCCGGCGCCGAGCGCCGTGACGATCGCGATCGCACCGCCGCCGCGCAGCGCGACCTCGACGACCGACCAGGCGACGGCGACGGCGACGACCGCGAGGACGAGGGACGCGGGCTCGGGGGTGCGCGAGCCCGCAGCACCCGCGCCGGGGTCTCGGGTGCCGGCAGCGCTCAACGTCGCGACGGTAACAGCGGCGCGCAGGCCTCGCCACCGAGGCCGTCTGCAGGGGCCCGTTCGACACAGCGTGGCGTTCTTCGGCGGGCGTTCGCGTCAGGTCGTCCCCATCCACTGTATCTGCCGTGAGCCCCACCGCAGAGGCGCGGCGACGGGTGGATCGACCAAGTTTTTCGCGACGCGGGTTGGAACCGCACCGCGCGTCTCGGTCCAACCGCCGCCATGAGACACCTGCGCATGTCCGTTTCCCTGGTGCTGTCGTTCGGCTGCGCGGTCGAGTCGCGCACCGAGTTCCGCGACATCGAGTCCGTCTGCGTCGAGGCCGAGGAGCCGATCGATGACGCGCTGTGGTCCTGCGACGAGGCGCTCGTCCTCGACTGCAACACCGACGCGGTGCCCGACGAGATCTACGTCCGGCCCGAGGGAGGCTCGTGCGAGGGCGTGGAGCTCCAGCCCGTCGTGGGCCCGTTCGCCCCCGGCGTCCACGACATCGTCGTCGTCGACGGCGAGGGTGCGGCGGTCTGCGAGACCACGCTCGAGATCCAAGACGCGCTCGCGCCGGTCGTCACCACGCAGACCATCGCCCTCTGGCCGCCCAACCACAAGTTCCACGACGTCGCGCTCGACGACTGCTTCGCGTCGGTCGACGACTGCGATCCCGACTGGGTCGCCGAGGTGGTCTGGGTCTCGAGCGACGAGCCCGACGACGATCGCGGCGACGGCAACACCAGCGGGGACGTGGAGATCGTGGCCCCCGACGCGGTGCAGCTCCGCGCCGAGCGTCAGGGCGGCAGCAATGGCCGCGTCTACCACGTCGGCTTCACCGTGACCGACGGCTCGGGCAACGTGACCGAGGGCGCCTGCGACGTGGTCGTCGCCCACGATCAGGGCAAGGACGACGCCGGCGTCGATGCGATCGACGACGGCGAGGCGTACCGCATCGAGGCCTGATCGCCGCCGCGCGGCGCCCCCGTCCTCGCAGTGATTGCCGCGGTGCATCGCGGCGGGCTATCGTCCCGCCTCGGGTGGCGTCACGGGAACGAGATCGACCGCGCCTCGGCCGTCGGATCGGCTGGGCGCTGCTGGCCGTGTTCGTCACGATCGCGGCGTTCCTGAGCTTCGCGCCGACGCGCGTGGAGCCAGTGGCCTGGCCCTCGCCGCCCGCGACGCCGCTCGAGGGTCCGTGGGCGCCGAACGAGGCCCTGCGCACGCACGCCGCGATCGCGACCGGCGTGGGCCCGGAGGACACCGCGATCGGTCCCGACGGTCGGCTCTACACCGGGCTCGAGGACGGCCGCGTCGTCGCCATCGATCTCGACGGGGCGGACCCCGGCCGGACGCAGACGTGGCACACGACCGGCGGCCGGCCGCTCGGGCTGGCGTTCGCGACCGACGGCTCGCTGTGGATCGCCGACGCGCGCCGCGGCCTGCTCCACGTCGATCGCGAAGGCACCTCGATCGCCGCGGTGACCACGGCCGACGATGGCAGCGCGATCGCCCTGGCCGACGAGCTGGTGCTCGCGCAGGACGGCAGCGTGTGGTTCACCGACGCGTCGTCGCGGTGGGACGTCGCCGACAGCGTGCGCGACGCCCTCGAGAACCGCGCCACGGGCCGCGTGCTCCACCACGATCCCACCGCGGGCACGACGGCGGTGGTGTTCGATGGCCTGCGCTTCGCCAACGGCATCGTCCTCGAGGCCGGCGAGCAATCGCTGCTGGTGTCCGAGACCTTCGCGTACCGCGTCGCGCGGCTGTGGATCGCCGGCCCGCGCAAGGGCACGCGCGAGGTGTTCGCCGACGCCCTGCCCGGCTTCGTCGACAACCTGGATCTCGACGCCGACGGCACGCTGTGGGTCGCGATTCCGTCACGGCGCAGCGGGTTGCTCGACGCGCTGCTGCCCCACCCGTGGGCGCGGCGCGTGCTGTCGCGGATCCCCCTGGCGCTGCAGCCCGAGCCCGCGCCGTACGGGTTCGTGATCGGGCTCGACGCTGCGGGCCAGCCGCGGTTCAACCTGCAGGACCCGACCGGAGGCGTGCACGCGATCACCAGTGCGACGCCGGTGGGTGACGATCTGGTGCTCGGCAGCCTGCACGCGGACGCGCTCGTCCGGGTTCGGCGACCGCGACCGCAGTGACCTCTCGACCAGGACCGCCATGGCAGCGACGACGACGACGACGACGAACGCGACGACGACCATGGCCGTGTTCGAGACGGCGCTCGGCCGTTGCGGCATCGCGTGGGCGAGCGGCGCGGTGACCTCGATACAGTGGCCCGAGCCGACGCTGACGAAGGCCCGCGCCCGCCTGCGCGCGCGGCTGCCGGAGGCCGCGTTCGCCGAGCCACCGCCGCGCATCGCCCGGACCATCGCGCGGATCGTGGCGGCGCTGCGCGGTGAGTCGGTCGCGCTGTCGGGCGTCGCGCTCGCGCTGCACGACGTGCCCGCGCTCGATCGCACGATCTACGCGCGCGTGCGGGCCATCCCGCGCGGCACCACGCTCGCCTGCGATGCGCTGGCGGCCGAGCTCGGCGCGACCCGCCGCGCCGTGGCGCAGGCCCTCGCCCGCAACCCGTGGCCCATCGTCGTGCCGTGCCACCGCGTGATCGATGCTGGTCTTCGCCCCGACGACGACGTGCGCGCCCGCCTCCTGGCGGCCGAGGGCGTCGCCGCCACGCGCCGCCCCCCGGACAAGGTCAAGCCGCCGGTGCCGGTCGACGCGACCGCGGCGATCGATCACCTGCGCGCGGTCGATCCCAAGTTCGCCCGGCTCATCGACGTCGTCGGGCCGTGCACGCTCGCGGTACAGCCCGAGACGAGCACGTTCGCCGCGCTGGCGCGATCGATCGTCTACCAGCAGCTCCACGGCCGCGCCGCCGCGACGATCTTCGCGCGGCTGTGCGCGGCGACCAGCGGTCGCGCCGACGCGGCGCCCACGGCCGAGGCCGTCCTCGCCCTCGACGAGGCGCGCCTGCGGGCCGCGGGCCTCTCGGGATCCAAGCTCGCGGGACTGCGCGATCTGGCGGCCCGCACGGTGCGGGGCGAGATCCCCGAGCTCGCAGCGCTGCGCGGCATGACCGACGACGCGATCATCGATCGCCTCACCGCCGTGCGCGGCATCGGCCGCTGGAGCGTCGAGATGCTGCTGATGTTCCGCCTCGGCCGCCCCGACGTGCTGCCCGTCGACGATTTCGGCGTCCGCAAGGGCCTCGGCCGCCTGCTCGGCAAGCGCGAGATGCCGACCCGCGATGAGCTCGCCCGCCGCGGCGCACGGTGGCAACCGCACCGCACGATCGCGAGCTGGTACCTCTGGCGCGCGACGGAGCTGGCAACGGACGTCCGGCTGTGAGGCCGCCTCACTCGTGGCGCAGCGCCGCGATCGGATCCAGCCGCGCCGCCTTGCGCGCCGGCAGGTAGCCGAACACCACCCCGACCGCGCCCGAGACCGCGAACGCGGCGACGACCATCTCGACCGAGACCACGAACGGCATGCCGAGCTGGGTGACCATCAGCCACGTGCCGCCGATGCCGAGCGCGACGCCGACGAGGCCGCCGAACACCGAGAGCACGACGGCCTCGACGAGGAACTGCAGCAGGATCTCACGGGCGCGGGCGCCGATCGCCAGACGCACGCCGATCTCGCGGGTGCGCTCGGTGACGGACACCAGCATGATGTTCATGATGCCGATGCCGCCGACCAGCAGGCTCACCGCCGCGATGGCACCGAGCAGCGCGGTCATGGTCGCGCTGGTGCTCTGCAGGGTGGCCGCGAGCTCGGCCATGTCGCGCACGTCGAAGTCGTCGGCCTCGTCGTCGCGCAGGCCCCGGCGCTCGCGGAGCAGCGTGATGAGATCCGCGCGCACGCGGCCGCTGGTCCCGTCCTCGACCGCCGACACGTAGATCGTCGCGATGTCCTGCTTGCCGGTGAGCCGGCGCTGGACCGCGCGCAGCGGCATGACCACCGTGTCGTCCTGGTCCTGGCCCATGTTGCTGCCCTTGGGCGACAGCACGCCGATCACCTGGCAGCTCGTCGCGCCGATCCGCAGCGTGGTGCCCAGCGGCTCGGCGCTGGCGTAGACGTTGGTCACGACGGTGGGGCCGAGGATGCACACCGGCGCGCCGTTCTCGAGCTCGCGGGCCTCGAACTCGCGACCCGCCGCGATCGTCAGGTTGCGGACGCCGAAGTACTCGTTGGTCGTGCCGGTGATCGAGGTCGTCGCATTGAGGTTGCCGTACGCCACCGTCGCGCTCGCGCTCGCGCCGGGGGCCACGATGACGCCGTCGATGCTGCTGCGGATCGCCTGCAGGTCGTCGGGGTCGAACGGGATGGCCTCGGCCCGCGTGCCGCCGGCGGCGGCCGTCATGCCCGGCCGCACGAACAGCAGGTTCGGGCCCATCGCAGAGATGTTCGCGGTCACCTGCTGGCCCGCCGCGCGGCCGAGGTTGACCATCGCGATGACGCTCGCGACGCCGATGACGACGCCGAGCGCCGTCAGCAGCGATCGCCCGCCGTTGCGACGGATCGCCGCGAGCGCGAGCACGAAGGTGTTCCACAGGATCATCGGCCGCCCTCGCCGGGTACGTCGCTCAGCACCCTGCCGTCGCGGAAGGTGACGATCCGGCTGGCGTAGTGGGTGAGCTCGGGCTCGTGGGTCACCATCACGATGGTGATCCCGCGGTCGCGGTTGAGCGCCTGCAGCAGCCGCATCACGTCATGCGTGGTCTCGCTGTCGAGATTGCCCGTGGGCTCGTCGGCGAACAGCACCATCGGCTCGGTGACCAGCGCGCGGGCGATCGCGACCCGCTGCTGCTGCCCGCCCGACAGCTGCGCGGGCGTGTGATCGGCCCGGTTCGCCAGCCCGACCAGGTCGAGGGCGTGCGCGGCCGCGGCGTGGCGCTTGCGCGCGCCCATTCCCCGATACACCAGCGGCAGCTCGACGTTCTCCATCGCGCTCGTGCGCGGCAGCAGGTTGAAGCTCTGGAACACGAAGCCGAGGTAGTGCCGGCGCAGCAGCGCGAGCGCATCGCGATCGAGCCCACCGACGTCGACGCCGAGGAACCGGTAGCTGCCGCCGCTCGGCGTATCGAGGCAGCCGAGCAGGTTCATGCACGTCGACTTGCCCGAGCCGCTCGAGCCCATGACCATCACGAACTCGCCGCGCTGGATCACCAGGTCCACGCCGTCGAGCGCGCGCACCTCGGAGTCGCCCTCGCCGTAGACGCGGCGCACTCCGACGAGCTCGATGAGCGGCGGCGGGTCGACCGGCATGATCACCGGAGCGGTCACTTGGCCCCGTGCGCGCCGGCCTTCCCGTGGGCGACGATCACCTCGTCCCCTTCGGCGATCTCGCCGTCGACCTCGGTGTACGCGCCGTCGCTGGTGCCCGTGGTGACGCGCACGCGAGTGGGCACGCCGTCCTTCAGGATCCACACGCCCGGCGGCACCTTGCCCCCCTTGCCGCCACCCATGCCGCGCATGCGCGGCGGGCCGCCCAGCAGCGAGAACGACTTGGTCTCCTGCACGGGCGGCGTGTAGCGCAGCGCGGTGTTCGGCACGCGCAGGGCGTTGGGCTTGGTCTCGGCGATCATCGTCGCGGTCGCGGTCATGCCCGGCCGCAGCGCGAGGTCGGCGTTGTCGACCTCGAGGATCGCCGTGTACGTCACCACGTTGTTGGTGATGACCGGCGCGAACGAGACCTCGAGCACCTTGGCCTCGAACACGCGATCGGGCCACGCGTCGACGCGGAAGGTCGCGCGCTGCCCGTCACGCACGCGACCGACGTCGGCCTCGTTGACCGGCAGGTGGAGCTCCATCTTCGCCAGGTCCTCGGCGATCGTGAACAGCTCGGGCGCGGCCAGAGACGCCGCGATCGCATTGCCGGGCTTGACCGTCCGCGACAGCACGATGCCGTCGATCGGCGACACGATGACCAGCTTCTCGAGGTTGGTCTTGGCCTGATCGACGCGGATCTTCGCCAGCTTGATCTGCGCGCTCGACCGCGCGACGTCGGCCTCCGCCAGGGTCACGCTCGTGATCTGGGTGTTCTGCTCCTCGGCCGACACCAGCCCGCGCTCGGCGAGGCTGATCACGCGCTTCTCGACGCTCTTGGCCTCGGCCAGGGCCGCGCGCGAGCGGTTGAGATCGGCGGTCGACGACTTGAGCGTCGCCTGGGCCTCGGCCAGGGTGTTCGCCGCCGTCTCGGGATCGAGATGGACGAGCACCTGGTCCTTGGTCACGCGCTGGTTGACGTCGACGGCCACCGACGCGACGCGGCCCGACATCTCGGCCCCGACCGCGACGACGCTGCGCGCCTCGAGCGAGCCGGTCGCGACGACCTGGACCTCGATGTCGGCGCGATCGACCGTGACGGTCTCCCAGATCGGCGCGGCCTCGGCGGCTCCGCGTCGCGACCACCACAGCACGGCCGCTGCGATCGCGGCGAGCACCACGACTCCAAGGATCGCGCGACGCAGACGGCGGCCGCGCTTGACGACGCCGATCTTGCGCAGCACCTCCGTGGTCTCCTGGGGCGCGACGGTCTCGGACAACGCATGCAGGGCCACGGGGGGAGCATGCGCCCGCGGCCCGCCGCCGCCCCCGATCCGTTCGTAAGCCGCGTGTGAAGTTCCGCCATTCGACGCCGCTGCGGCGTGCGCTGGCGCTCAGGTCGAGCGGCGGCGACGCGCCGCGAGGCCGAGGATCACCGCCCACCACGCCGCGGACATCGGGGCATCCGTTCGCGTGTGGCACCCACAGCCGCGATCCGCGAGGCCGCCCTCCTGATCGGCGCCGCCCGAGGTCCCGTCGTCGGCGCCACTGCTCGAGTCCGTCGGCAGCGGCGTGGGCGGCACCTCGCCGGTGGGATCGACCGTGGTGACGCCCGTCGGATCGGGCGGCTCGCCGGTCGTGTCACCGAACGTCGGGTCAGTGGGGTCCGTCGGATCGGGTGGCGGCTCGGGTGGCGGTTCGGGCGGCGGCTCGCCGGTCGTGTCGCCCTCGGTCGGATCGGGCTCGAACGGCCCCGCGAAGGGCTCACACACCTCGACGCCGCCGCCGAGCTCGGCGCTCACGCAACCGTTCGCCCAGTCGCCCCCCGCCTGATCGATGTCCTGCGGGAATCCA
This sequence comes from Nannocystaceae bacterium, assembly GCA_044344875.1. Taxonomy (GTDB): domain Bacteria; phylum Myxococcota_A; class Polyangia; order Nannocystales; family Nannocystaceae; genus Xiheibacterium. Next base: position 5,365 of record JBIJCC010000159.1, on the reverse strand, counting down.
CCGCAGCCCGGGCCCGCGACGAACACCCCGGCGGCGTCGTGGCACGGCGTGATGTCGAAGCCGATCGTCGCCTCGAGCCAGTCGATCACCAGCGGCGCGTTGCCGTACGCAGCCCCGACCCCGCACGCGTTGCCGGGCTCGGCCGGCGGCGGCAACCCGCCGGGATCGAAGAGCGTCGAGCCGGTGCCGAACACCCGCCAGGTCCCATCCGCGAGCCGCACGAACGACGGCCCGCCCGAGTCGCCGAAGCACGCCGACTGCGAGCCGTTGGGGCCCGCGAAGTTGACGACACCGATCGAGTCGTCGATCGAGTGGATCGTCTGCGTGGTGTAGCGCTTGGTGCCGACGCCTTCGATCGTCTGGATCTCGCCGGCCTCGTCGACGGTGGCGAAGGTGCTGCCGAAGCCGGCGATCACGATCTCTTGCCCGGGCACGAGCACGCTGCTCTCGCAGCCGGCCATCAGCGGCGTGATCTGCAGGCCGAGCGGCACCTCGAGCATGCAGAAGGCGACGTCGTGGGCCCCGAACTCGGCGTAGTCGGGGTGCGCGGTGCAGAACGCGACGTCGACGATGCCCGCGGGCACGCCGGCGTCGGGCGCGGCCTCGCCGAAGGCGATCGCGTCGATCGGCGAGCCGGGCAGCAGGCAGTGCGCCGCCGTCATCACGACCTGCGGGTGGATCAGCGTGCCCGTGCAGATCGTCTGCGAACCGCCGACGAGCATCGCGACCACCGTCGGGAACTGACACACGCCCGCGTCGCTGCCCCCGACGATGAAGTTCGGCTGCTGGGGCGCCGGCACGAGGGACTCACCCGCGAGCCACAGGGAGAGCAGCGTCGCCGCCGACAGGTTCAGCAATGCCATGTGTGGGAGTCTATGGCGGCCGAGCGCCGAATCCTTGAGGGGTGTGCGATTTGGCCGCGTGCCCCCGCGATCGCGTAGCATCGCGGCCGCTGCATGCCCGCCTCGCCCCGCCCTGCCCGCCGACGCCGTGCCGCGGTTGCGGTCGCGGCGCTGCTGGCGACGGCCTGCGGGGGCCCGGCCACGCCGGCGAGCCCGACGCCCGACGCGACGCCCGTTCCGGCGACCGCGACCCCCGCCGCGAGCGCGAGTCGGAGCGCCGCGGAGATCCGGGCCGCGGGCAACCACCTCGTCGGCGAGGCGAGCCCCTATCTCCTGCAGCACGCGCACAACCCCATCGACTGGTACCCGTGGTCGAGCGAGGTGCTGGCGCGGGCGAAGGCCGAGGGCAAGCCGATCTTCGTGAGCATCGGCTACGCGACGTGCCACTGGTGCCACGTGATGGAGCGCGAGTCATTCGACGACGACGCGGTCGCGGACTTCTTGAACGCGCACTTCGTGGCGATCAAGGTCGACCGCGAGCAGCGACCCGACATCGACGCGCTGTACCTCGCAGCGGTCGCGGCGTTGGGCGGCGACACGGGTTGGCCGCTCAACGTGTTCCTCACACCCGACGGCGTGCCGATCGTCGGCGGCACGTACTTCCCCCGCGAGCCCGACGGGCGACGACCGGGTTTCCTCGCGCTCGCCGAGCAGGTGCAGGCGCAGTGGGCTGCCGACGGACCTGCGAGCGCGAAGCGGGGCGAGGCGATCCTCGAGGCGCTCGGGCGGCGCGACGCCGGCCCGGCCCGCGCACCGACGCAGGCCGAGCTCGACACCGCGATGCAGGCGCTCGCGCGGCACCGCGACGAGGTCCGCGGTGGGTTCGGCAGCCGCCAGAAATTCCCGAATGTGCCGGTGCTCCTCGCGGCGTTGCGCTGGTCGACGCGCGGCGACGACGACGACGGACGGCGAGACGCGCGGGAGCACGTGCACACGACGCTGACGCGCATGCGCGACGGTGGCCTGCGCGACGCGGTCGCGGGCAGCTTCCACCGCTACTGCGTCGATCCACAGTGGCGGATCCCCCACTTCGAGAAGACGCTCTACGACAACGCGCTGCTCGCCCTGCTGTACCTCGAGGCGTCGCAGCGGCTCGCCGCGCCCGAGTTCGCCGAGGTCGCCCGCGGGATCCTCGACGATCTCGTCGCGAACTGGCAGGTCGAGGGCGGCGGCTTCATCGTCGGCTTCGACGCCGACGACGCCAACGGCGAGGGCACCTACTACACATGGACGCGCGCCGAGCTCGACGCGGCGCTCGGGCCCTCGGTCGCGGCCGACGTCGCGGCGGCCTACGACGTCGCGCCGCCGGGGGATCCGGAGCTCGGGGGGCGCAGCGTGCTGCGACGCGCCGCGGGGATCGACGACGCCACGCTCGCGCGGGCGCAGGCGGCCCTGCCCACGCTCGCGCGCGCGCGCGCGTCACGACCCGCGCCGGCGAAGGACGACAAGATCCTCGTGGCGTGGAACGCCCTGGCGATCGAAGCCCTCGTCGAGGGTGCGCGCGTGCTCGGGGTGCCGCGGTACCGCGAGGTCGCGAACGACACCGCGGCGTTCCTCGACGCGCACGCGCAGCGCGACGGTGCGCTGCGCCGCGGCACCCGTCGCACCGAGTCGGGCGCGTGGGTCGACCTCGGGGCCGGCTTCGCGGACGACCACGCCCTGCTGGCCCGCGCGCTGCTCCGGCTGCACGGGGCCACCGGCGAGTTCGTGCAGCTGCGTGAAGCCCACTCGCTCGCCGGGGTGCTGTACGACGACTTCTTCGACGCCGAGCGCGGCGGCATCCGACGCGTGCGCGCGGGCCCGAGCGACGCGCCGATCACCACCCTCGACATGGACGATCAGGCGGTGCCGAGCGCCGGCGCCGTGACGACGCAGGTGTGGCTCGAGCTCGGTGCGTTGTCCGGCGACGATCGCCTTTGGGCGGCCGGCGACACGCTGCTGTCGCGGTGGCAACGCGCGGCCGGCGAGGCCCCGATGTCGTCGGGCACGATGCTCGCGACCACCGACGCGGCGCTGGCGGGGATCTACGAGCTCGTCATCGCCGGGGCGCCCGACGACGCCGCCACGATCGCGCTCGTCGACGTCGCGGCCACGGCGGATCGATCACGCCTCGTGGTGGCGCGCGTCGGTGCCGAGGGTGTCGCGGACGAGGACGCGACGGGGTGGCCGGGGCTCACGGGCAAGCGGGCGCAGGGCGGCAAACCGACGGCGTACCTCTGCACGCGGGGGACCTGCCGCATGCCGACGGCGGATCCGGCTCAGCTTCGCGCGCAGTTGCTCGCGGCCGGCCTCGTCGCGCCGCCGTAGCACGCCCGGTCGTTGGTTCTACGTACGTGCGCCGGCGTGCGGCCCTTCGCATCGCGCTACGCTGATCGTCGTGCTGACCTGGGCCATCGCCTCCGTCCTGCTCGCCGGACCATCGCTGCAGGTGCCGTGGACCTGCGGCGTCACCAAGCCGTGCACGCAGGCGCACGGCGGCTTCAGCCACACCGGCAACAGCCAGTGGGCGTGGGACTTCGACGTGGACGAGGGCGAGGAGGTCTGGGCCGCGAGCGAAGGCGTGGTCTCGTACATCCGCATGGACAGCACGACCGGGGGCTGCGACGCGTCGTACGGCGGCGACGCGAACTACGTCGTCGTCGATCACGACGACGGCACCGCGATCGTCTACATGCACCTGGCCCCGAACTCATCGCCCTTGGCGATCGGCGACGCGGTGCGGCCGGGGATGCTCATCGGCCGCGTGGGGCTCACCGGGTACGTCTGCGGCGATCACCTCCATTTGGCCGTGATGGAGCAGTGCGGCAGCTCGTACTGCCAGTCGCTGCCGGCGAGCTTCGCCGACTACGGCGATCCGGCCGAGGGCGCGTCGATCGAGAGCACGAACTGCCCCGCCTGCACGCTCGTGCTCGACGGCACCCAGACGTTGATCAGCGAGCTCGAGCCCGGCTGTTTCGTCCGCGAGACCACCGCGTGGTGGAGCGCGATGTCGGGCGACGACGATCACCACTACTACACCCTGGCCACCGACGCCGCCGAGCCCGCGAGCCTCGGGGTGTGGCGCTTCGGCGTGGAGGTCCCCGGCGACTACCGCGTCGAGGTGTTCGTGCCCGACGACGACGCGACCGCGACCGGCGCGGTGTACCAGGTGCACCACGACGGCGCGCTCGAGTCGTTCCCGATCGATCAGTCGGTCGCGAAGGGCTGGCAGGAGCTCGGCGTGTTCGCGTTCACCGGCGTGGACGGCGAACGCGTCCAGCTCGACGACGACACCGGCGAGGCGGTCGGGCTCGATCGTCGGCTGGCCTACGACGCGGTGCGGCTGACGTACGTGCCGAGCGCGGGGGAGAGCGGCGGCACGGACGATCCGACCGGCACCGCGACGACGGGCGATGCGAGCGGTACGGGCGACGCGTCCGGCAGCGGTGGGGGAACGGGGCCTGGCGTCGGGACCACCGACGGTGACGACTCGGGGGACGACGGCGGCGGCGCGGCGCTGCCAGATGGGTTCGGCGAGGAAGACGATGCGGGAGGGTGCGGGTGCGCGAGCGATCGTGGAGGATCGGCGCTCGCGGTGGGGTGGTTGCTGCTGCCGATGCTGCGACGACGACGTCGTGCCGCTCATCGCGACGCGGCGTCGAGATCCTCGCCGACGTAGCGCTCATCCTCGACGTGCCAAAGCGTCGACGAGAACATGACCAAGTGGCCGTTTGGCCGACGAACAGATCGAGCGTCGACGACCCCATGCGCCTTGACGATCAGCGCTCGCGAGCGTACCGTGACGCCGTGGAATTCGAGGATCGAAGAGTAAGCCCGCGCGTGGCGTGGCGTGGCGTGGCGTGGCGTGGCGTGGCGTGGCGTGGCGTGGCGTGGCGTGGCGTGGCGTGGCGTGGCGTGGCGTGGCGTGGCGCTGGTCGCCGGCGTCGTGTGGCTGATGCCGCTCGACGCCCAAGCTGAACCGCGCGGAGGCGGCGGCGCCGGCCTCCTCCCCGCCGATGATCCGGCTGCCATCATCAACGGGACAACAGTCCCGGAGTGTGCCTGGGCACCCGTCGTAGAGCTGTTCTCGAAGGTTGACGAAGGTGGCGACGAGCGTTGCAGCGGCACGTACGTTGGAGGGCGCGTAGTTCTCACCGCCTCGCACTGCGTGACCCGAGGGTTCAGCTTGCCGGTCGTCTCGGGAACGACGTGCACCGACGCAAGCGACTGTCCGAGCGTGGACGAGTACGGCAACGTGATCGAGTTGGACTGCGATCCCGTCGACCCGACACTGTGCACCGACCCAGACCTCTCATACTCGAACAAGGTTGCGTACGCACAGTTCGGCGAGTCCTACCCGCGGAACGTGTCAACAAGTTTGAAGCCAGTTGGTTCGGAGTTCAGTGGATGACTGGCGTGGGTTGAGGATGGGCGTTCGGTTCGTTGGTGGGCTTGTTGATCCAGACCTCCTTCGGCGGACGCCG
>JBIJCC010000008.1:0-167954 GCA_044344875.1 Nannocystaceae bacterium | reverse complement strand
AGGAACCTCGATCATGATCGCTGCCACGGGACATCCTCCGAAGGGGTGTGTAGACAGCAACTTGACGGTCAGGCTCTGTCCCGAATTCACTTCAAACTTCAGCTCAGGCAGAGATCCAGACCCCCGGCATCTCGAGCGTGAGGTCGACCCGCGTCAGTCCCGGGTCGAGGTCGGTGTACGGCGCGCCCTCGAGTGCGGGGTCCCCCATCGGGGTCTGCGCCTCGACCCACGCATCGAGCATCGCGATCTCGTCGTCCGTCAGGTCACGGGCACCTACGTACTCGTTGCAACCGGCGGCCGGCGGCCACGGCGGCATCGTTCCGGCGTGGACGGCGGCCACGGCCGCGCCCGACCACGTCGCCGCGTCCTCGTAGGTGTCGAGGGCGAACGGGCCGATCGCACCGTCCTGGTGGCACGCGACGCAGCGCGCATCGAGCATCGGCTTGACGTGCTCGTAGTAGGTGACCGCCGCCTCGACGCCGGTGGTCGCCCCCGACTCGGTCGCGTCGCCCGACGTCGACGACGGGTTGGCGGCGGAGGTGTCGCCGCCGTCGGCGGGCGCGGGATCGTCACCGTCCGAGCCGCACGCGATCGCGACGAGTGCGATTGCGACGAGGAGGGTGGACACGGGGGCTCGCGTCGGTCGGCGGACGATCCTCTTGGTCGGCATGGTCGGCATGATCGGCGCCGACGACTGCACGCCGCGCTCCGATGGGCGCGCCACGGGATCCTGCGGACTTGCGCCCCCACGACGACCGTGGACCATGGACCATCGTCGAGGGGCCGCGACCGTCGGTTTCGACTAAGCTCGGGCGGTGCGGATCCTCCCCCTCGCGCTGGGCGTCGCGCTCGGCCCGACGGCCGTGGCCTGCGACCCCGAGCCGCTCGAGGTCCACCTCGAGCTGCGCGGCGACGATTGCACGGCCGAGGATCTCGCGGAGGTCCGGGTGGTCTCGGTCGAGATCTATGGCAGCGCCGGCGGCGACGATCTGTGCACGCTCGCGCGCCGCTGCGTCTTCGCCGACGCGGCGCCGACGGACATCGACGGCATCGCGGCGCTGCTGCACGACGTCAACCAACCGCTGGTCGACGCCGAGCTCGATGGCGCGGCCTACCTCCACGTCGTCGGACGCGCGACGTGCTGGGATCAGCCCGATCCGGTGACCGGCGTGCTGCCGACACCGCCGGCCTGCGGTGCGAACGACCTCGCCGAGGTCGACGGCGACGCCCTCGCCGTGACCATGAGCTGCGGCGCCGCGTGTGCCGCCCAGCAGGTGCCGCTATGCGACTGACCCTCGTCCCGCCGCCATGGACCGGCGTCCAGGGTCCGGCGCCCAGCCCCGCCGGATCCCCCGCGGACGCGCGACGATCCGGGCGCACGACGGACTGGAACGGCAAGTGCACTGCCCGGGGGTCGAGCCCCATGCGATCGCGAACTCTCGGCATCGGCCTCGTCCTCGGCCTCGTCGGCTGCGATCCCGCCGAGGACGGCGACGATCTCGCCGTGGTCGATGCGGTCGCGACGCGCAGCGCGGATGCGGTGTCGGCGAAGGCCAACCTCGCGCGGCTCGCCGCGGTCTTCGCCGGCGAGCCCGAGCTGGCGACGTTGACCGAAGCCGAGGCGCGCGCGCGGGCCGTCGATCTGCTCGCGCTGCGATTGCGCGGGCTCGAGCTGGCCGACTGCGATCCGACGGTGGTCGCGGACCCGGTCTCGGGCACGCTCGGCGCGGACCTCTCGGACTGCCGCGTCGGGCTGCTGCGCATGGACGGCGAGCTGCAGGCCTCGGTGGCGATCGAGCGCTCGCCGTGCGCCGGTGGGATGTGTCCGAGCGCCGTGGTGTGGACGCTGCAGACCTTCGACCTCGAGATCGGCGCGGGACTGTTCCGCCCGCGCCTGCGCGGCTCGGTGACCCTGCGTGACCCCGTCGATCCCGCGCTGCCGGCGTCGTGGTCGACCGGCGACGACTTCGTGATCGAGAATCGCCTCGGGACGTTTCGCACCCAGTCGACGGCGTCGTGGACGTTCGATGGCGATCGCTGCATCGTCGGGATGCAGCTCGAGGCGCGGCTCGATCGCGTTTCCCCTGCGGACGGCGGCGACTCCCGGATCGACCGCGCGGTCGGAACGATCGTGGTCTCCGCCCAGGGCGTCGATCGCTGCCCGGCGAAGTGCCCGACCGCCGGCGAGGTCCAGCTCGCCTTCGGCCGCGGTCGCGTGTTGGCGTGGACGTACGACGGCGACGAGCTCGATGTGATCGCACCGGGTGGGGAGCACTTCGCGGCGAGCCTCGACTGCACCGAGTGAGCAGCGGACGGCGACGCGGGCATGGGCACGGGCACGGGCACGGGCACGGGCACGGAGCAGGGTGTCCGGAAGAACGCTCTGCGTTCTTCCGCACCCTGCTACCGCGGGCCGTACACAACGATGCGATCGCTCGAGCGGTCGCGCAGGCCGACGCCCAGGCCGACGCCCAGGCTCGCGCCGACGACGATCGCGATCGTCGTCCACAGCCACCACGCGCGCACGATCGGCGGGCGCGTGCGGGTCGTGCGGTCGTCGGCCACCGGGCGGGGCCTCACCGTCGCGGCCCCGGTGGCGCGCAGGGCCCCGTCGTCCGCCACGCCCGCGAGCACGGCCGCGATCGCCAGCTCGACGCTGGCGCGGCGGATCGCGGGACCCCGCGCCGCGCCGACCAGGGCGCGCGCGACCACGGCCTCCCCCGCAGACTCGATGGCGACGACCACGTCGATGTTCCGCGCCGCCGCGGCCTCGACGAGGGCGCGACGGTGCGGCGGCAGCTCCAGCACCAGCGCGCCGTCGGCGAGGCCGTGACCGAGCCGAGCGACGCCGTCGTCGGTCGCCTCGGGCGCGAGCGCGACCTCGACGGCGGTGCGCTCGGGCACCTCGAACAGCGCCGCTGCCGTGGTGTGGCCCAGGGCCCGCGCATGGACGACGTGCAGCCCCGGCGGCAGATCGACGTGGGTGCCGCGCACCGGCTGGCAGTCGACGTGGACCACCGCGTCGCCGGGCGCGACGTCGAGGCGCACGGGCACCGCGACCTGACCGGCGCGCGCATCGACGGCGTCGAGGAATTCGGCGACCACCGCAGGCCCGTAGACCTCGCGGACGGGACGACGCGCCGGGGCCAGCGCGAGCGCGAGCAGGTTGCGGCGTCGGGTCTGCGCGGGGTCGTGTCGGCCGCGACCGACCAGACCGAGGCGGAACTCGACCTCCCACAGCACGTCGCAGCGCCGCGGATCGGCGAGCAGCGCGAGCTCGTCGCGCTCGATGCGGGCCAGCGCGGCGGCCATGTCATCCCAGCGCTGCGCGACGTAGTGATCGCGGGCGTTCGCGAGCGCGACCTCGACCGCCGCGAGCCGCGTGCGGACCCCATCGAGCGCGGCCGATTGCGCGCCGGCGAGCTCCGCCTCGAACGCCCCGCGATCGGCCGCTTCGAACCGCGGATCGATCGTCGGCGGCAGTTCCGAGGCGAGGGCCGGTGACACCGGCCACAGCAGCACGCGCGGTCGTCCGGTCCGTCCCTGCGGCGACGCCTCGGCGATGCCCCACGCCAGGACCGCAGACAGGACGCGAGCGAGCATCGAGTGGCGCTACGCTAACATGGTGACGGTGAGCGCAACAGCGTCGGACGGCGGCGGTGCCCCGCGACTGGGTCGCTACCAGCTCGGCGAGCGCATCGGCTCGGGTGGCGTCGCGGAGGTGGTCCGCGCGACGCTGGTGGGCGCCGGCGAGTTCCGCCGCGCGGTCGTGGTGAAGCAGATCCGCCCCGAGCTCCGGGAGCACGCCGAGGTGCGCGCCGCGTTCGTGCGCGAGGCGGAGCTCGCCCAGCACCTCCATCATCCCGACGTCGTGGCCGTCCTCGATCTCGGCACCGACGACGGCGGCGCGCCCTACCTCGTGCTCGAGCTCGTCGATGGGTGCACGCTCCAACGCGTGCTCGACGACGCCGCGGACCACGGCCGTGCGCTGCCGATCGCGGCGGTGCTGCACGTCGTGGGGCGCATCGCCGCCGCCCTCGCGTACGTCCACGGGGCACGCGACGCCTCGGGCGCGCCGCTCGGGCTCGTCCACCGGGACGTCACGCCCGCCAACGTCCTGCTCGGCCGCGATGGCGCCGTGAAGCTCACCGACTTCGGCATCGCGCGCGCCGCTGCGCTCGGCAGCGACACGCTGCCGGGATTCATCAAGGGCACGGTGCGCTACCTCGCCCCCGAGCAGGCCGCAGGGCGGCCGGTCGATGCTCGTGCCGACGTGTTCGCCCTCGGGCTCGTGCTGCGTCGCGCGCTGATCGGCGACGGACCGCTCGATCCGTTGGACCCCGAGCTGCGCGCGATCATCGAGGCCGCGACCGAGCCCGCCGTGCGCGATCGATTGCCGAGCGCCGAGGCGCTGGCCGATCGCCTCGGTCGCTACCGCGAGAGCGCTGGGATCCCCGAGGGATCGGCCGAGCTCGTCGCGCTCGTGGGCGCCCTGCAGCCGCCGGTGCGCCGCGTCCGATCCCTCGACGCCGCGCTCGCCCGCGCCCCCGCGGCGCCCACCCGCCAGCTCGCGCCGCCCGAGCCGACGCCCACCGCCGCACCGCGTCGCCGTCGAGGGCCGTGGCTCGGCGCGTCCCTCGTCGGCGTCCTCGGCGTGGCCGCGCTCGCGTGGTTCATGCTGCGCCGACCGGAATCTGCGTCGGTCGACACGACGCCAGTCACGGAGACCCTCGCGACCGCACCCGCGCCGATACCCGTCCCCGCCGTCGATCCCCCTCCGGTCGCGCGCGATCCCGTCTCGACGCCGACCGCGTCGCGCACCTCATCGGCGCCTGCGCCTGCGCCCGCGAGACCGAAGGAGCGCGCCCCTGCGCGCGGCCGCCTGCTGATCAATCCGGTCCCCTACGCCGAGGTCACCATCGACGGCAAGTCCGAGGGCACCACGCCGTTCGATCGTGCCCTCTCGGCCGGCGAGCACACCGTGGAGCTGTACAATCCCGACACCGAGCGCCGCAAGTCGGTGCGCGTGACGATCGCCCCCGGCGAGCCCTCCTCCATCACGCACTGGTAACGCCCGTGGACCACACGATCCAGATCCAATCCGGCACCGGCGTCACCGCCCTGCGCCGCCACCAACTGCGCGTCGAGGTCATCCGCGGCCCCGACAAGAAGCTCCGCGGCGACTTCGAAGGCGACCGCATCGTCCTGGGCACTCACGATGGCTGCGACCTCGTGCTGACCGATCCGACGGTGTCGCGCAACCACCTCGAGATCGCCTTGGTCAACGGCGGCTATCGCATCCGCGACCTCGACTCGAGCAACGGCACGTTCATGGACGGGCTGCGAGTGTACGACGTCGTCGTCGAGGGCGGCGCCACCGTGCGGATCGGCGAGACGACGATCAAGACGACGCCGCTGTCCGACACCGTCGACCTCGCGCTGTCGCCCGCGACGCGGATGGGCCCGCTCGTCGGCCGCAGCGCCAAGATGCGGCGGATCTTCGCGCTGGTCGGCAAGGTCGCGCCGACCGACACCACCGTGTTGCTGACGGGCGAGTCCGGCACCGGCAAAGAGGTCACGGCCCGGGCGATCCACGAGCACAGCCGCCGCGCCGACGGGCCGTTCGTCGTGGTCGACTGCGCCTCGCTGCCGCCGACGCTCATCGAGAGCGAGCTGTACGGCCACGAGCGCGGGGCGTTCACCGGCGCCGAGCGATCGCGCCAGGGCGCGTTCGAGTCCGCCGCCGGGGGCACGCTCTTCCTCGACGAGCTCGGCGAGCTGCCGCTCGATCTGCAGACCCGCCTGCTCGGGGTCATCGAGCGGCGCTCGGTGCAGCCGCTCGGCAGCACCCGCAGCCGGCCGATCGACGTGCGCCTGGTCGCGGCGACCAACCGCGACCTGCGGCGCGAGGTCAACCGCGGCAGCTTCCGCGCCGATCTCTACTTCCGCATCGCCGTCGTCACGCTCGAGCTGCCCGCGCTGCGCGACCGGCCCGAGGACATCCCGCTGTACGTCGAGTCGTTCCTCGCCGAGATGGCCGCGGGCGGCATGCCGTTCGCCATCGACGCGCAGACGATGGCCGAGCTCGCGACGCGGTCGTGGCCGGGCAACGTCCGCGAGCTCCGCAACACCCTCGAGCGCGCCGCGGCCCTCGGCGAGCTCGACCCGGGCGAGGCCGGTCCGGCGCTCGCCGACGCGACCTCGAACGCACCACCCGAGGCCCCGGAGCCGACGGTCCCCGCCGATCCGTCGGTGCCGTTCAAGACCGCCAAGGGACTGCTCATCGATCGCTTCGAGCGGGCCTACGTCGAGGCCTTGATGCAGCGCCACGGCGGCAACATCACCCAGGCCGCGCGCACGGCGGAGATCGATCGCGTGTACCTGCTGCGCCTGCTCGACAAGTTCGACCTGCGCACGACGAAACGCTCGTAGGACGCTGTCGCTCGGGGCTACGCGCCGACGAGCACGCCGCGCAACGGCACCGAGGTCACCGGGAACCCGGCCACGCCCTCGACCGCGCAGATCCGATCCACCGCCAACAACGCCGAGGTGTGCGCGGCCTCCATCAGCATCGCGGGGCACGGCAACTTCACCCAGTCGCCGGCGAAGTACAGCCCGGGCACGCCGCTGTCGACCCCGGGCCGCGCGCGGCGCATGCCCAGGTGCAGCGCGGTGAAGTCGGCGCGCAGCTGCAGGTGACGGTGGACCACGACGGCACCCGCGATGCCGGGCAGGAACGTCTCGAGCTCGGTCCACAGCTGGGCTTCGACCTCGGCGTCGGAGACCTCCTCGGGGATCGCGTAGCAGTGCAGCTCGAGCACGGTGCCTTCGTGCTCGCGCGCCCACGCGGTGGCCCGCGGATCGGTGCGATCGGCGAACGAGATCGCGTCCAGCAGCAGCGCGCGCTCGGTGATCACGAACGGCGGTAGCTCGGCCCCGACCGTGCCCTCGAGCCAGATGCGCATCACCGCGTACCGCTGGCCCGCGCGCATGCTGGGCAGGGCCGCGGCGATGCTCGGCCTCGCGACCAACGCCGGCGACGCGGCGAGGATCCGCGCGCTGGCAGCCGCGTCCGCGGCGAGGACCACGTGGTCGTAGCGCACGCCGTCGATCTCGAGCGCGGCGCCGATCCGCGGCACGCCCTGGCCGGTGCGGATCTCGACGCCCCCGGCGCGCAGGCGGGCGACGATGGGGTCCACCAACGCCGAGTCATAGGCGCCGTCGAGGTAGTCGTAGACCAGCCCGTGATCGTGGCTGAGGTAGTAGAAGTGGAAGCTCTTGACCAGCTCGGCCATCGAGATCCTGCGCTCGTCGGCGAAGAACGCCCGGGCGAAGGTCGTGAAGGCCAGGCGCAGCCGCGGCGGCAGGTCGGCGGCGTCGGCCCACGCGGCGAAGCTCAGGCCGTCGAGGGCGTCGTCCTCGATCCGCGCGTCGTAGCGCAGCAACATCTCGAGGCTCCGACCGGTCTTGGGCCGCAGCACGTCGCGCCAGCGGAAGAAGCCCTGATCGGCGAGGCCGACGAGGTTCAGCAGCGGCGTCGTGTCGGCGGCCGCGAACCCGAGGTGTTGGCCATCGCGGGCGAGGATCGCGTAATCCGGGATCGGCCGCAGGTGCTCGGTCACCCCGACCTCGCCGAGCCAGCGCAGCAGGTTGTAGTAGTGGCGGAAGAAGGCGTGGAAGCCGTGTTCGATCGGCGCATCGAAGCCGTCGGGCAGCGCCTCGCGCCAACCGGCGAGCTTGCCCCCGAGCTTGGTGTCGCGCTCGAACAGCACGACGTCGAAGCCGCGCCGCGACAGCAGCTCGGCCGCGCTCAGACCCGCGAGCCCGCCCCCGATCACGGCGACGCGGCGGCGCTGCTCGATCCGCGTGGGCAGGCGCTCGTCGACCTGCACGATCGTGTGCTCGTAGCCGCCGAACCGGGCCCGGATCGCGCGGGCCAGCCACGACGGCGCGAACGTCCGCCCGCGACGATGCTGGTAGAGCGCGGTGGTCACCCACGTCAGCGCGAGCCCGAAGGCGTAATCCTCGATGGGGATCGTTCCGACGTGCAGCCCGAGCTGCACGCTCGGGTCGTAGATGACGATCGGACGCCCGGTGAGGAAGCCGTTGAAGATGGTCGTGAGCCCGAGGACGATCGCGGCGTGGATCCACGCCGTCCGCATCGCGACGAGGCGAGTGCCCAGCGCTTCGTCGAGCAGCGCCGCCCCGGCCAGGCCCACGCAGCCGAGCGCCGTGTACTCGCGACCGAACACCGCGGCGACGAGTCCGAGCACCGCCGCGATCCCGGCGAAGGGCAGCGCGCGCGATCGTTCGGTGGGCCGCGCCTTTGCGCCGGAGAGCGCCAGCTCCCACGTCACCAGGCACGCCAGCGGCACGACGAGGAAGAAGCCGAGTTCCTCGATCGGCAGGCCGCCGAGCTCGAGGCCGAGCACGCGATCGGGGTGGAACCACCAGTGATCGCCGACGACCTCGAGATCCCACAGCACGAACGGCACCGCGCCGAGCATCGTCGCTCGCAACGCCGGCCGCCAGAACCCGGGGGCCCACTGCGGTCGCAGCCACGCCAGCGCCAGCGACGGGACCGCGACGAATAGATCGAACAGCAGGTACTCGGCGCGCATGGCTCAGGACGCCCCGTCGCCGCCGGGCGTCGCCGCCCAGCGGGCCAGGTACTTCCCGAGCCGCAGCTTGCGGCGCGTGGCGTCGCTGCTCATGTAGCGGATGGTGCCGAAGATCGGGCGCACGGGACCCCAGGGCCGATCATAACGCCCGAACACCCAGAAGATGCCGCTGTACGAATTGGGGTCGCGGCCGTCGAGGGCCCAGCGGTTGTTGAGCTCGATGAGGCGCGCCGCGGCGTCCTCGGGCTCCGCCGTCCACTCGAGCACCCGCTTGCCCCACAGCATGCGCAGGTAGTTGTGCATCCGGCCCTCGCCGACGAGCTGGCGCTGCGCGGCGTTCCAGATCTCGTCGTGGGTCGCGGCGCCCTCGAGGACATCGTGGTCGTAGAGGTGCTCGCGACGATCGGAGGCGTGCTCGGCCAGGGTCGCTCGGGCCCACGCCGGCAGCGACGCGTAGCGATCGATGTCGTCGCGGGCATGGGCGAAGTTGTGGCCGAGCTCGCGCCACACCACGAGCTCGTCGAGGAACGACTCGACCGGCGCGGGCAGGCCCCAGAAGCCTTCGCGGGCGCCGCGTCGCGGCTGGCCGAGATCACCGGGGTTCCAGTCGCAGCGCGCCGCGACCTCGCGCAGGATCGCGTGCACGCTGACGTGGCCGAAGTGCAGGTACGCCGAGAGCTTGCTACCGCCGTCGTCGTCGGGATGATTGCGGCGCTCGCTATAGGCGTCGAGGCCATCGTGGACGAAGCTGCGGATCGCCGCGATGCCGGCCCGCGGACCGCCGCGCTGCTCACAGGGCGAGACCGCGTGGTCGATGGGCAGCGCCGCGAGGGCAGCGGGCTGCGCAGCGAGCAGCGCCGCGTCGGCGGCGGGCCACCGCGCGAGGATCGACGGTGGCACCACCGCCCGCGGCAGCCCGAGACCCGCCAACGGCGAGGCCTGGGGCAGCGCGCCGAGGTGCTCCGCGATCTCGCGCTGCAGGAACGCGCGGAAGGCATACGCGGTCGGGAAGTCCTTCGGCGCCAGGGACATCGGCAGCAGGCCGATCGAGTCGACCGCCTCGAGCCGCACGCCGAGCTGCGCCGATGCGGCCGCGAGCATCGCCGGGTAGTGGAAGCCCGGGTGATCGTCGGTGACCACCGCGCACGCATGCTCGCCCAACGCCCGCAACAGCCCGCGACCGTGGCCGCGCTCGCCCTCGACGTACGGGAGATAGGTGACGCCGTAGCGGTCGCACGCGACCTGGTTGTCGCGCATGCCGGCGAGCACGAACGCGTGGTGGCGATCCGAGGCCCAGCGGTAGTCGCAGCGCAGGGCCTCGAGCACCAGCAGCGGTCGCCCGAGGGACTTGGCCAGCTCGACCGCGCGGTCGAGGGCGAAGTTGTGGTCGGCGCGGCGAGACGCGCGCATCCAATACAGGACGAACGCGCCGTCGGGTCGCACGGGCGCCGCGTTCACGGCCCGCAGCCGCACGGCGGGCACGACCCGCGAGTCGAGCTCAGGCACGCAGCGGCGCTTCCTCGCGCACCGGCAGGTGGTGCACGACGGGTCGCCGGGGGAACAGTCGCGCGCACGCGGCCGAAAGCCACTCGCGGAACTCGTCCTGGCCGGGGCACGGCGGCACCGAGTCGACCGCGCGCGCGAGCGTGGCCTCGAGCCGCGCGAACGCCCGCTCGGGTCCGAGCTCGAGCGCGGCGTTGGGGCGATCGTGAATGAGATCCTGACCGACCGGCTTGCCGAGCTCCGTCGGCGTCGAGATCAGATCGCCGAGATCGTCGGCGATCTGGTACGCCTCGCCGAGCGCGGTTCCGACGGCCCGCCACGGTCCGGGGTCGACCTTCGCCGCGATCGCACCCATGCACACCGCGGCCTCGAACAGCGCCGCAGTCTTGGCGTGGTGGTAGCGCTGCACATCCGCCGTCGGCTCGTCCTCCCAGCCCTGCCCCGCGACCAGCCCACCGTTCGCGCCGACCGCCGAGGCGAGGACCCCGATCGATCCCGCGAGCCGTGGCTGCTCGGCGATCGCGTGACCGAGGACCTCGAACGCACCGACGATGAGGCCGTCACCGGCGAGCACGGCGAGGGACTCGCCGAACTTCGCGTGCACGGACATGCGGCCCCGTCGCACCGGCGCGTTGTCGAAGCACGGCAGGTCGTCGTGGACCAACGACGCGCAGTGAACGAACTCGACCGCGACCGCCAGGGATTCCGCACGCAGCGGGACCGGCCCGTGGGCGGCCGCGACCGCGAGCACGACCCGTGGACGAATCCGAGCCCCGCCGGGGAACACGGCGTGGTGCATCGCCGCCATCAGTCGCGGCGGCGTCTGGGCGCCGACCACCCGACCAAAGGCCCGCTCCAACGCCGTTTCCAGGGGATCCGTGCGTGACATCCGCTGCTGGTTCTACCCTCTGTTCAATGTTTGTCAAGCATCGCCACAGAGGCTGGACATTCGTCGGCCATCCGTCAGAGTTGCCCCCACGATGGGCTCCGACAGCTTCGATGCCGTGGTCGTGGGCGCGGGCATGGGAGGCCTCGCGAGCGCGCTCGCCCTCGCGGGCGCCGGTCATCGCGTCGCCCTCGTCGAGGCCGCCGACGAGGTCGGGGGCAAGGTCCGCGTCGCGCGGATCGACGGTCACGAGATCGATTGCGGCCCGACCGTACTGACGATGCGTGCGGTGTTCGAGGACCTCTTCACGTCGGCGGGCCTGCGCCTCGAGGATCACGTGCGCCTGCACCGACTGGAGCTCCTCGCCCGCCACGCCTGGCCCGACGGCGCGCGCCTCGATCTGTTCGCCGACGACGAACGCAGCGCCGCGGCGCTCGAGACCTTCGCCGGCCCCGCGGCGGCCGATGGCTACCGCCGCTTCGTCCGCTACGCCGGCGCGCTGCTCGACCGCCTCGACGCGCCGTTCATGCGCCACGACAACGACGGCATGCTGCGGATGATGCTTCGAGTCGGCCCGCGGGGCCTGCTCGGGCTCGCACGCGTCGACTTCGCCCGGTCGATGTGGAGAGCGCTCGGCGACTTCTTCCCCGACCCGCGGCTGCGCCAGCTCTTCGGCCGCTACGCCACGTACTATGGATCGTCGCCCTTCTCGGCGCCCGCGACCCTCAACCTCATCGCTGCCGTCGAGCAGCGCGGCGTCTGGGCGGTCGAAGGCGGGATGATCGCACTGGCGCGGGCGATCGCGGCGGCGTTCGTCGAGCGCGGCGGCGTATTGATCACCGGCCAGGCGGTCAGCGAGCTCGAGGGCGCAGGTGGGCGCGTGGGCGCAGTGCGCCTGGCCGATGGGACACGCCTATCCTGTCACCACGTGGTGTTCAACGGAGATCCGAGCCGACTGAGCGGCGGCCACCTGGGCGATGCCGCCCGTAGTGCGGTTGCGCCGATCACCGCGCCGCGGTCGTTGTCCGCGATGACCTGGTCGATGCTCGCTCGCCCGACGGGTCTCTCGCTCGGCTACCATACGGTTTGTTTCGGCGACGACTACGCGGACGAGTTCGCCGCGCTGTTCGAACGCGGGCACACGCCCGCGCGTCCGACCGTGTACCTGTGCGCGCCCGATCGCATGGCGGGGACCCCCGAGGGCGACGAGCGCCTGTTCTGCCTGATCAATGCGCCCGCGGGTCTGCCCCGCGACGACGAGGGAGAGGCCACATGTCGCGCCGCGATGGAGCAGTCACTGCGGGCCTGCGGGTTGGAGCTCCACCCGAGCCGACCGGCGATCGCCGCGGCTCCGGCCCACTTCGCCGAGCGGTTCCCGGGCACCGAGGGGGCGATCTACGGGGCCGCGACCCATGGGGCGCTGGCGGCGTTTCGGCGGCCGGCGATCGCGACGCGGCTGCCGAACCTGTGGTTGGTGGGCGGGGCCAGTCACCCGGGCGCGGGCCTGCCGATGGTGACGCTGGGCGGACTGTGGGCAGCGCGGCGGATCGCCGCGGACCTCGCTTCGACGCGCACGTCGGCCCTGGTGGCTACCTCTGGTGGTACGTCGACGGCTTCGACGCTCGCAGCGACCACGCCGTCACCGTGATCGCGTTCGTCGGCTCGGTGTTCTCGCCGACCTACTTCCGCGCGCGTCGCCGCCACATCGACGTCGACCCGCTCGCGCACTGCGGCTTCAACGTCGTCGTGCACGGGCCGCGCACCAACGCGTGGGCCTTCTCGGAGTACCGCGGCACCGACGTGGAGCGCAGCGCCGACGAGCTGCGGCTGGGTCGCAACCGCATCGTCCGGACCACCCGCGGCCTGAGCATCGCGATCGACGAGCGGACCTCGCCGTGGGGCCGACCGCTGCGCGGTCGCATCGAGCTCGACGCCGGCGCCTGGCGTGCCGAGCAGTACCCGCTCGACGCGGCGGCGCGCCACCTGTGGTGGCCGGTCGCGCCGCAAGCGACGGTCGAGGTCGCCCTCGAGGCCCCGGCCCTGCGCTTCACCGGCGCCGGCTACCACGACAGCAACCGCGGCATCGAGCCGCTCGAGCAGGCGCTACGCGGGTGGACCTGGTCGCGATCGACCGACGGTGACGCCACCTCGATGCTGTACGACGTCACCGATCACGACGGCGTGGAGCGCCGCCTCGGCCTGCGCTACGCCCCGGGGCAGATCGAGGCCATCGCTCCGGCGCGGGTCGTCGAGCTCGGCCGCACGCGGTGGGGGCTGATGCGATCGACCCGGACCGACGGCGACGCGCAGCTGCTCCGCACCCTGGTCGACGCGCCGTTCTACGCCCGCTCGCTGTTCGACACCGGCCGCCCCGGCGCCCCCGACCGCGTGCGCGGCGTCCACGAGGTCGTCGATCTCGCTCGATTCACCCGCAGGACCACGCAGTTCATGCTGCCGTTTCGCACCCGAGGCGCATGGTGGTACTGACGGCGATCCTGCTGGCCTGGACGGCGTCGTACGCCTTCGTCGCCGCGCTCGTCGCCTCGCGTCGCGCGCGGAAACCGAGCGCCGCGATGCGTGACCAGACGGTGGTCCAGACGGTGCTGTTGGTGCGTCCGGTCACCGGCGACGCGCCGGCCATCGTGGAGGCGATGTCGACCCTGCCCCGCACTGCGCCGGGCCTGAGCGTCCGATGGGTCGCGGCGGTCGCGAACGCCGACGATCCCGCGTGGCCCGTGGCCTGTCGCGCCGCCGCGACGTTGCGCGCCGCCGGCATCGACGCCGACGCGATCCTCACCGGCGCGCGCGGACCCAACCGCAAGGCCGAGCAGCTCGCGGTGGCCACGGCTGCCAACGACGGCGATGTCATCGTGGTGATCGACGCCGACGTGGATCTGGCGTCGGTCGACCTCGCCGCGCTCATCGCCCCCCTCGACGGGTCTGCGGGGGGACGTCCGATCGGCGTCGCGTGGTCGCCCCCGATCGAGATCCGTGCGGTGACCCTCGGCGATCGGATCTCGCGGGCGATCCTCGGTGGCTCGTGGCAGGCCTTCGCGGTGCTGTCCCGCCTCGATCCGCGCCTGCTGGTGGGCAAGTGCTTCGCGATGCGCCGCGAGGTCCTCGACGCCATCGGGGGCTTCGCCGCGCTGCGCCTCCACCTCGGTGAGGACTTCGAGCTCGCGCGGCGGGTCGACGCCGGTGGCTGGGCGCTCCACTGCACGGCGCACCCGGTCCGATCCCTGGCGTCCGGTCGCACGGTCGCCGACGTGATCGATCGCTACGCGCGGTGGCTGTGGGTGGTCCGTGCCCAGCGACCGCTGCGACTGCTCGCGTATCCGCTGTGGCTCGCTGCCGCACCGCTGCTCGTCCTCGCCGGCCTGGGCATGCTCGGCGTCGACGCGGCCGTGAGCGCCGCGATCCTCGGCACGACCCTCGCCACACGCGGCGCCGTGGCGGTCATGGCGACGCGCGCGGGCGGCCTACCGCTGCGCGGGGGACTCGGGATCGACGTGTGGCTCGCGGATCTCGCCGTGCTGTGGGCGCTGGTTCGCGTGGTCGGCAGCCGCGAGGTCCGCTGGGCCGATCGCACGCTTCGGCTCGGCGAGGACGGCCGCCTCGAGCCGGGCCCCGAACCGGCGCACGACCCACCGCGCAGCGGCGGATAGCAGGGTCGTCGCGAGCTCGCGCTCCGCTGCGCGCACGGGCCACAGCGGCGCGAACGTCGAGGCCGCGAGGTCGATGCGACGCAGGCACGCCTCGACCTCGCCCTCGAGCCACGCGGTGGCGTCGGGCCCGGCGGCGCGCCGCGACGGCACACCGATCGCGATCCACAGCTCGGGCCGCGGATCGTCGCGCATCACGTAGCGCAGCCCCACCGGCACGAACCACGGGTCCGGCTCGGCGGCGTGGGCGTGGATCGACGCAGCACCGCCGTGGAATCGCAGAGCCTCGTGGGCCGGGCGGGTCTCGCCCTGGGGGAAGATCCACACCGCGCGACCGGCACGATCGAGCAGGGCCGCGGCGTGCCGCGTGGCCTCGGCGCCGTCGCGTCGCTGGCCTCGGCGCACGCCGAACGCCCCGACCAGGCCGAAGAACGGGGCGCGCTCGAGGTTCTCCTGCGCCATCATGGCGTGGGCCTCGATCCCGAGGCGGTGGCTGACGACGATCGCGACCAGCGGATCCCACCACGCGGTGTGATTCGCAACCCACAGCGTCGGCGCGCCGCGGGCAACGTCACCAGCGGCGTCGAGTCCGGAGACCATCACCCGCGAGAAGCTCGCGCGCATCTTCGCCTCGGCCCGCGCGGCGAACCACCGCGCGAATGCGGGCCACCGTCGCGACGGGATCATCCCTGCACGCCGATGCAGGCGTCGACGAGCGCGCCGGCGAGCGGGATGGGGGCGGCCTGCAGCGCGCTGGGCTCGTCCGCGGCAGCACCGAAGCGCGCGCGCAGCATGAGCACCAGCTTGCGCCACGCGGAGGTCCGCGCCCGCGCCCCCACCGAGTCGCAGCCGCGGCCGCGGATGACCCGACCGATGTCCTCGTAGATGAGGCTCGCGGCCCGGATCGCCGGCCGACAATCCGCGGGCAGCCGACCGATCCCGACGTCGGCGCGCCGGTAGAAGCGGGCCGCGACGTCGAGCAGTCGCTCGACCAGCGTCGCGATGCCGGGCTCGAAGCTCGGCGCCGCCAGCCAGGCGTCGCGATCGAGGCCGACCTCGGTGAACCACGCCCCCGGCAGATAAATCCGACCGTGCCGCGCGTCCTCGCCGACATCCCGCGCGATGTTGGTGAGCTGCATGGCGGCGCCCAGGTCGCTGGCCCGCGCCAGCACGTCGCGGTCGCGCACGCCCATCACCAACGTCACCGCGACGCCCACGGTGGAGGCCACCCGCACCGCGTACTCGAGGACGTCGTCGAGGGTCTCGTAGCGATCGCCCCGGGCGTCGGCCGCGAAGCCGTCGAGCAACGCGTCGAGCACGGCGCGGGCGATGCCGTGGCCGTGGACCACCCGGGCGAGCGAGCGCTCGACCGCGTCGTCCGCGGGCGTCCCGGCGTAGACGCGATCCAACACCCGCTCGAGCTCGGCGAGCGACGCGGTCGGGTCGCCGCCGTCGTCGATCGCGTCGTCGGCCACCCGGCAGAACGCGTAGATCGCCGCGACGGGCTGACGCATCCGCGGAGGCAAGAGCCGTGACGCGGCGAAGAAGCTGCGCGAACCCGCGGCGAGGATCCGGCGGCACGCGACGTCGTCGGCGTGCGCCGTGTCGACGCGGGCGAGGGCGGTCTCAGGCGGCATCGTGCGTGTGCTCGACAGCGCGGGCTGCGGGCGACTTCGACGACGGCCGCACCACGGCGGGGAGCAGGCCATCGAGGACGCGCGCCGAGGACAGGACGCCCGGCACGCCCGCGCCCGGGTGGGTGCCAGCGCCGACGAGGTACAGCCCCTCCACGTCCTCGCTCGCGTTGTGCGGGCGGAAGTACGCGCTCTGCAGCAACACCGGCTCCATCCCGAACGCGGCCCCCTTCACCGAGAGTAGATCGTCGCGGAACCCGAGCGGCGTCAGCATGCGCGAGGTGACGATCTCACGCTCGAGTCCCGGCAGGATCGTCGACGACAGGAAGGCCTCGATCTTGCGCCGGTACGGCTCGGCCTGCGCGGTCCAGTCGACGTCGGCATCGAGGTGCGGCACCGGCGACAACACGTAGAACCCGTCGTGACCGTCCGGTGCCAGCGATGCGTCCGTGGCCGTCGGGCGGTGCAGGTAGAGGCTGAAGTCCTCGGCCAGCCGCTTGTTGCGGAAGATGTCGTCGAGCAGTGGACGGTAGCGGGGCCCGAGCATGATGGTGTGGTGCGCCACGTCCGAGTAGCGGCGCTTGGTGCCGAAGTACCACACGAACAGGCTCATCGAGTACCGGGCGCGGTCGATCCGTTCGTCGGTCCAGTGCTTGCGGGCCTCGGGGGCAACCAGGTGCCGGTACGTCCACGCCGAGTCGGCGTTCGAGATCACCACGTCGGCGGCGATGCGCGTGCCGTCGGCGAGGGTCACCCCGGTGGCCTTGCCCCGATCGACCTCGATGCGGGACACCTCGGTGTTGCACAGCACGCGGTTGCCGTGGCTCTCGATGAGGTCGACGAGCCCGCGCACGAGGGCGCCCGTGCCGCCCTTGGGGTACCACACGCCCCACTGCCGCTCGAGGTGACAGATGAGCGTGTAGATCGACGTGGTCTCGAACGGGTTGCCGCCGACGAGCAGCGGATGGAAGCTCATGACCTGGCGAAGCCGGTCGTCCTTGATGTAGGACGCCACCAGGCTCCACACCGTCTTGTAGCTGCGCAGGCGCATCATGTCCGGGATGATCCGAGCCATGTCCGTCCACCGCGAGAACGGCACGTGGGCGAGCTGCTCGAACCCGACCTCGAAGATGCGCCGGCTCATGTCGAGGAACTTCTCGTAGCCCGCCACGTCCTTCGGCGAGAACCGGGCGACCTCGCGATGCATGTGCTCGGCGTCGCCGTTGTAGTCGAACACGTCGCCGTCGGGGAAGCGGATCCGGTAGAACGGCGAGACCGGGAGCAGTTCGACGTCGTCGGACAGCTTGCGGCCGCACAGCGTCCACAGCTCTTCGAAGAGCTGCGGCGCGGTGATCACGGTCGGCCCGCCGTCGAAGGTGAAGCCGTCCTGCTCGTAGACGTACGCGCGACCGCCCGGTCGATCACGGCGCTCGAGTACGGTCACGCGCCAGCCTTTCGCGCCGAGCCGAACCGCGGCGGCCAGACCCCCGAAGCCGCTTCCGATCACGACGGCATGGGGGACGTTCTCGGTGTCGGGCGCGGCGTACGATCGTTCCACACTCCGACCCTAGCATTAGACCAACCTTTGACAAGCCACAGGTCGTCCCCTAGGCTCCAAGGAGAGAGGCCGGCGTTCCGGACATGTTCGAGATGAACGACCTGCGGGGAAAATACCGGATCCAGTCCGTGGCCGACATGACGGGCGTCCCCGCCGCGACCCTGCGCGCCTGGGAGCGACGCTACGGGATCCCGGTGCCGGCCCGGACCGCGTCGTCCTACCGGGTCTACTCCGACATCGACATCGACATGATCCGCAAGCTCCGCGAGCTGTGCGAAGGCGGGATGTCGCCCTCGGAGGCGGCCCGGCTCGTGCTCGAGGACGCCGACCGACCCGCGCCGCCATCTCCGGTCGTCGACGAGAACGATCCCCTCGAGCCCACCCGCGCCGCTCTGCTGCGCGCGGTCGAGATCTTCGATCCCCGACGCCTCGAGCGCGAGCTCGATCGCGCCACGGCCCTGGGCACCGCGACGACGATCGTCGAGCAGGTGTTCCGCCCCGTGCTCGTGGCGATCGGCACCGCGTGGCACGACGGCAAGATGACCATCGCCCAGGAGCACCTCGCGACCGAGGCGATCACGACGGTCACCCGTCGCTTGCTGAGCCTGGTGCAGCCGGAGGGCGATGCGCCGCTGATCCTGCTGGCCTGCTTCGCCGACGACGAGCACGGCTTCGGGCCGCTCGCGCTCGCGGTGCACCTCGCGACCTGGGGTTGGCGCGTGGTCTCGCTCGGGCCCCGGACGCCGCCGGACGCCATCCGCCACGCCGCCACGGAGCTGCGGCCGCAGATGATCGGGCTGTCTTGCACCGCTCCGATGACACCACATCGGGCTCGCGAGCTGGTCGAGGCCTACGGCCAAGCCGTCGGCGCGAGCCCGTGGTTGGTGGGGGGCACTGGCGCCCCTGCCGTCGCTGCCTACGTGGTCGCCAACGGCGGCCACGTCACCGAGGACTTCAACCCTCGGACCCTACGCGCGACGATCGAACGGATCGTCGCGAACAAGCCTTCGGAGGTGAAATCGTGCTGACCGCCCTTTCCATCGTGACCCTCACGGGCGCGTTGTCGTGGATGCCTGCCACGGCTGCGACCCCAAAATACGACGAGTACCCGTGGCTGTGGGCCGGACACCAGGTCAGCTACGGCGAGCGCGAGATCCCGTTTCGCGGCACCGTGGTCACTCGCGTCGACTCCCTGGTGCTCGCCCGCGTGAAGATGGAGGGCTCGCGCCTGATGATCTCGCAGGTGGCGTGCGCGGTGCGCTTCGACGAGGTCGCCGGCGTGCGCATCTCGATGGATGCCGACAAGCTGCCGCGGGCGCGGATGAACTTCGAGCTGCAGGCCGACGGCGAGACCTTCGTCGCCAAGTCGCTGGTGTCCTGGGACGACGCCGACATCGACGGCGATGGCCATCCCGGGATGACCATCGGCGTCGACGCGGCCGCATGCGACGGCGATCTCTACGTGTCGAACCGCTCCCGCACCCGCGCCGAGGGCCAGTTCGACCCCAAGGCGTTCCGCGGCAGCGCCAAGGTCAAGGTCGTGCAAGAGGTGCTCGGTGCCAACGGCCGCTGCCTCGGCGTGGTCGCGCGCGACACCGACGAGGTCGTGTCGGGTCCGTTCGCCTACGTCGGCGTCCCGTTGGGCACCACGTGCGAGTCGCTCATCAGCAGCGGCTGGCCGATCGACGCCGAGTCGTAGGTCCTTCGGGGGCGTCGGCGCCGGGCCCCGATTCGGCACCCTCGACTGCGGCCGCGACGCTCAGGCGCGGCCCACCTCCGGACGCCTCGGGCGACGCGGGAATTCCCACGCGAATCCGGTCAAGTCCAGAGCGATCCGCAACGATGCTCCATGCGGACCTCCGGCCACCCCCGCATGATCGACCTCGCCGCCCCCGAGCTCGCCGCCCTGCTGCTCGGGCCCCCGTGCCGCTCGTCGCTGCCGACCCGCCTCGAGCACCGCGATCCCCACGCGGCGCTGCCGGGCACCGCGATCGTCCGCGATCTCTGCTTCGAGGTCGATCTCCTCGCTTGCCCCGGACGGTTCCGGGTCCTCGTCGCCGAGCGCGAAGCGTCGGGCGCCGCGGGACGGGAGGCCGCATGAGCGTCCGCAGGATCACCCCGCGGCGGGGTCCGTTCTGGTTCGCCGTGCTCGGCAATGTCGCGCTGCTCGGCGATGCGACCGCGCGCATGCTCGGCGCTGCGATCGACCACGCGGGCCGGGCCGAGGACGCCGGGCCGGTGCAGTGGACGGCCGCGGCCGCGATCGCGATCGCCTTCGCCTACGGCGAGGGCCACCACGCCCTCGCCCGACGCTTCGTCCCCATGGTCGTCGAACGCGCCGCAGCGCTCGACGTCTCGACGTGGTGGCGGATCGCACTCGCCCCGCTCACTGCGGCGGGCCTGTGCTTCGCACCGCGGGCGCGCCTCGTCCGCTCGTGGCTCCTCGTCGCCGGGATCGCGACGCTCATCGTCGCGATGCGGGGCGTCCCGCCCGCGCTGCGGGCCGGTGTCGACCTGGGCGTCGGGCTCGCCCTCGCCTGGGGTGCCCTCGCGATGTTGCGATGCGCGCGGCGATCGGTCACGCCGCTGCGACTCGTGGGGCATACCGCCCCAACTGAGGCCGCAGTGCGGGCGTTGCCCGCGGTGATGACGCGTCAAGCATCGTAGCGAGGTGTCGATGACAACCCCTGGAACCAGTAGGATGCACATCGACTTCGTTCAATACCTCCGCGATCGTGGTCTCGTGAGCGATGCCCTCGCAGCGAGTGTCCGGGCCCAATCGTCCGAAGAACGGATCCCGCTCGGTCGACTCCTCCTCGAGCAAGGCGCGCTGACCGTGCGCGACGTGATGAAGTTGCTCACGATGCAGGCCGACGCCCCGGGCCTGCGGTTCGGCGAGCTCGCCATCCGCGAGGGGCTCATCACCTGCGGTCAGCTCGAGGCCGCCTTGATGCGGCAGAAGTCCGCGCGCAACCACGAGATCGACGTGGTCCGCAAGCTCGGTCTGCTGACCCCGTGCGAGCTGCAGAGCTTGGTGGTGGACTACGTCCGCTTCCTCGAGCTGCGCGTCGGCGAGGAGGACGTGCGCCCGTCGGGTGCCGCTCCGGTGCCAATCGCCGTCGGCCACTGATCCCGCACCGCCGGCGCTCACGCCCCGCGCAGCAGCGCGCGCACGAGATCGCTGGTCGTCACCACCCCGACCAGCGTCCCGTGCTCGTCGACCACTGGCAAACCGTGGAAGCCGCCGCGCGCGAACGCGGCGGCGGCGTCCCGGACACTCGACCGCGCCGGGAGTGACACGATGTCCTCCTGCATCGCGGCACGCACCGAGACCCGATCGAGCGCACGGTCGAGGGCGTCGGGATCGCGGGCGAAGCCGTCGGGCGGCATCACCCTCAGGAGATCGGCCGCGGTGATCATGCCGATGAAGCGCCCGTCCTCGACGACCGGCACGTGGTGCCCGCCCGACGCCAACATTCCGTGGCGGACCACGGACAGCCGCTGGGTCGGATGGACCGTCGCCGGATCGCGGGTCATCACCGCGTCGATGGATTGCGCGAGGAACTCTGCGAGCGTGGCGGCCATGCTCTCGACCCTGCCGCAGTCGCCGCCCGCCGTGGACCGCAGCGATCGCGCGCGCGGCTGTGAAGCGGCGCTCGATGTGCGCCGCTACGTCGTCAGACCGATCGGGCAGCTGACGCCGGTCCCACCGATCCCGCAGTAGCCCCCGGGGTTCTTTCCCAGGTATTGCTGGTGGTACGTCTCGGCGTAGTAGAACGTCGGCGCTGGCCCGATCTCGGTCGTGATGTCCCCGTGACCGGCGGCGCGCAGACGCTCGGCATACACGTCGCGGGACGACAGCGCCGCCGCGAGTTGATCGGCACCGTATGCGTAGATCGCCGATCGATACTGCGTACCCACGTCGTTGCCCTGCCGCATGCCTTGGGTCGGATCGTGGTTCTCCCAGAACACGCGCAGCAGCGTCGCGTAGTCGACCCGCGCCGGATCGAACACCACGCGCACGACCTCGGTGTGTCCGGTGCCACCGGAACAGACCTCTTTGTAGGTCGGGTTCGGCGTGAGGCCGCCGGCGTAGCCGACCATCGTGCTCACGACACCCGGTGTGTTCCAGAACTTGCGCTCGGCGCCCCAGAAACAACCCATCGCGAAGATCGCCTGCGCATGCGCGGGATCGAAGGGCTCGACGATCGAGGTGCCGTGGATGAAGTGGATCGGCTCGACCGGAAGCGGAGTCGCGCGCCCCGGCAGGGCCTCGGCGGCGGTCGGCAATCGGAGCTTTCTCGGATCTGCCAGGAACATGGTCTCTACGATGGACCAAGTCGAGACGTCTTGCATGCTCACAGGATCGGCAATCGTCGCGGGACCCCGCGGCAGCCGCGCTCGACCGAGAACCGCCGGATTCGCCGAGCGGACCCGTGATCTTCTGCGTTCTGCGTTTTTTCTGCGCGCAGGCCCCGACGGCGGGCCCGTCCCGTGGGAGGGTCGGTATCCATGGGCGACACGGCACAGGGGCAGGTCGATGACGTCCGCGCGCAGGTCGGGGGGCTTGCGCGTGGGCGGCGTCTCAACGCGATCGGGGGCACGATGCGGACAGGCACGATGCGGATGCGGACAGGCGTGGTGTGGCTCGCAGCGGCGACGCTGCTCGGTGGATGCGACGATGGACAGTCCGGGCGCCGCTCGATGGGCGCCGAGGATCCCGCGGCGACCACGGATGCAGCGGACGGCGGTGAGGCGCCCGCCGATGGCGGCGACGACGGCGGCGACGATGGCGGCGACGACGGCAGCGGCGATGCGCCCGCGCCGGGTGAGGCCGAGCCGCTCGATCCAGAGCAGGTCCGCTTCTACCTGACACGCATCGCCCCGACGCTCGTCGCCCGCTCGCTCGACTTCGACGAGAACGTCCTCATCGACACCTTCGGTCCCGACGCCCTCGAGGCGATCCTCGAGGGCTGGACGAAGGAGCCCGGCTTCGGCGAGGCGATGCGCTACATGGTCTCGGATCAGCTCGCGGCGAGCGGTTCGAAGGACGGCGTCGACTTCGAGCTGCCGGGCAACCTCGCCGCCGAGATCGCCACCGAGGATCTCCCGTGGTCGACGCTGCTCACGGCCGACTACTGCGTCGACGCCGACGGCACGCACATCGCGTGCGACACCGGTGCGCCGTACGAGTCGGGCGTCCTCGCGACGCGCGCGTACCTCATCCCCAACAAGGGGCGGTTCAACCTCGGCCGCGCCAAGCGGATGCTCGAGACCTTCGCGTGCCGGGTCTACCCGATGGAGGCGGAGATCCAGGTCCCGCTGGAGAAGGCGACGTTGATCCCGCTGTTCCGCGCGCAGCTCCCCGAGGAGCAGACGGTGGAGGAGGCGGAGGGCGGGTTCGGCAACGGCAGCGCGTGCTACGGCTGCCATTCGCAGTTCGGCGCCCACGCCCAGCTGTTCGTGCGCTTCGACGAGAACGGCCTGTGGCAGGCGACCGCGACCGGCCTGCAGGACGAGAGCCCGAGCGCGCAGCTCGGCCGCTCGACCAACGGTCTGTACACCTCACACATGAACGATCCAGCCGAGGCGGCCTCCGAGGTCTCGCAGATGTTCGGCGAGCCAGTCGAGAACCTCCGCGACGCGGCCGAGGTGATGAGCAACAGCCCGCTGTTCCACGCCTGCACGGTCAAGAACTTGATCGGCCGGGCGTTCGATGTGCCCTCGGGCGCCTCGCGGGACATCGACGACGAGCTGATCGAAGAACTCGCGATGCGGGCGACCGCGAACGTGTCGGACCCGACGATCCGCGCTTATGTGATGGAAGTCTTCACCGACCGGCGTGTCATCGACGCCGCGCTCGAGAACATGCAGGGGGCCCCATGAGCAAGAAGCCATTGATCGAGACGCTCGCGCCGGTGCAGCGGCGCGCGTTCATGAAGATGTGCGCGACGATCCTCGCCGCGCCCGCGGTGCCCGCCGCGGTCCGCTTC
This sequence comes from Nannocystaceae bacterium, assembly GCA_044344875.1. GTDB lineage: Bacteria > Myxococcota_A > Polyangia > Nannocystales > Nannocystaceae > Xiheibacterium. The sequence goes on along the minus strand of JBIJCC010000008.1, from coordinate 144,097 downwards.
GCGATGAACGAGGAGCTCTTCGGTGTCGCGCACGCCCACGGGGTGGAGGCGAGTCTCCCGACGTACTTCATCGAGATGAACCTCCGCGACCAGTGGGACTTCGGCCACGTGTTCGTGCCGCCGGGGATCGCCACCAACGTCGCGAACCTGATCCGCGGCGGCTCGGGCGATGCGCTCAGCCTGTTCTTCACCGCCGATCAGATCACCAGCCACGGCAACGGCTTCTACCTGACGCCGGACTCGCAGGCGTTGGTGCCCCATCTCGGGAACATCGCGGTGCTCGAGACCAACCCGCTGTGCGAGGGCGTCATCCACGGCCACGAGTCGTGCAACCCGATGCGCTCGCCGGGCCGGTCGAAGACGCAGGGCGCCGGCCAGCAACCGACGTGGATGGGCGAGCCCGGCTACAGCGAGCAGGGCAACGACTTCTGGTACTCGTCGACGCCGACGCCGGCGACGATCCACAACTACTTCCAGAAGGGGCTGACGCCGGATCTCGCCAACGGGATCACGATGAAGTTCATCAGCCGCTTCCACACGATCAGCCACTTCGCCGGCGGGCTGCTCAACGCCGAGCTGTCGCGGATCCAGAGCGTGCAGATGCTCTACGACACGTTCCCGACGTCGGTCGAGGACCTCGCGCTGCCGACCCCGGAGGAGTCCGCGGTGTTCGCAGCGGCGCTCAAGCGCGCCGACGGAGGCTTCTTCGCCCGCCGCGGCTACGACCAGACCGCCCGCACCGCCCACGAGGCCCACCTCGCGGCAGCCCAGGGCAAGTGGTACCACGAGCCCAAGATCGTCAACCTGCCGTTCGACGAGGCCGAGACCGCCTACTGGCAGAGCGGCGTGCCCGATCAGGTCGGCGACAACCTCAAGGCCAACATCTGGGAGCAGGCTGGCTGGGCGTACAAGCTGTTGTCGAACGACGTGACGCGCACGGTGGCGATGGAGTTCGACTACCTCGACGTCCACGACACCCGCGAAGAATCGGTGATGAAGACGATGGCGGCGCAGTCGGCCCTGCCCTTGGCGCGCCTCATCGAGCGCATCAAGGAGATCCCCGGGATGTGGGAGCGCACCGTGATCGCGGTGTACTCCGCGGACGGCGGCCGCTCGCCGTCGGCGAACTCCTACGGCAACAGCGGCAAGAGCTCGTTCGTGCTCGCCGGCGGGATGGTCAAGGGAGGCTACTACGGCGACGTGCGACCGGCCAGCAACACCGGCAGCGGCCACACGTGGGACTACGTCTCGCCGGATGACAGCGGCGCGCCGGTGGTCCCGGTCAGCGGCGACGGGTCGGGTCGCATCCACGGCGGCCGGACTTGGCGCACGGTGATGCGCGCGCTGCAGATCCCCGACGAGGCGCTCGCGGCCTACCCCGACGTGGCCAATCAACAACCCCTGTCGTTCATGCTCACCTGAGGAGCTGCCATGAAGACCCTACGGACGATCTGCACGGCATGGACACTCATCGCGAGCGTCGGTTGCTATCAGGGGCTCGACGGCGACCGCGGCGCGCCTGCGGCTGACGACGACGATGCCGAACGGCGACGGTGCGGCCGACTCGGCGCCGAACGATGATGGTGGCGGCGACGGCCGGCCGCAGGACTCGGGCGAGCCCGTGCCCGACGCGCCCTTCGACGTGCCCAACAGCGAGGTCGAGGCGCTGCCCTTCCACGTGCGGGTCGCGAACCTCGCGGTGGTCGCTGGCGTGAAGACGGATCACCCGATGCTGCAGGAGCTCTACGCCAAGCGCTACCAGCTCGGTGACCACGACTACGCCAACGGCGTGGCGCCCAACCTCAAGTGGAGCCCCGAGCACATGGAGGCCTGGGTGAAGGCGCTGCGGCCCTACTGCGACGATCCGGCGTTCCAGGCCCGGTACCCCGACCTCGCCACCGATCCCACGGCGCTGGTCCGCGCGGCGTTCGCCCGCGAGCCCACCGCAGACGAGCTCGGCGCCTACGCGGACGTCATGCAGGGCCAGGCCGACGGCGCGGGGCGACACCGCATGGTCTGCCTCGCGGTGCTCACGTCGCTCGAGTTCGTCGCCCGCTGATCGTACGACATCACGCGCCCAGGGCCCGCAGCACCGCGTCGAGATCGCGGCGACGGACACCCAGGCGCGTGCAGAGATCGGCGCGGGCCTCGACGTCGCCCGCCGCCGCGTCGTTGATCGTCGCCTCGGCGAGGCGCGCGAGCACGTCGCCGCGGATCGCCCGAGGACCGCGGACGACGTAGCCGACGTGGGCGTAGAAGCCCGGGTCGACGGTGGGCGAGACCGCGATCGACACCGCACGACCGTCGGGGATCGTCGGGACCACCTCGGGCTGGGCCGCGGCGATCCACAACGCGGCGCGCAGTCGAAGGTGCGACGGCGTCGCCATCTGCCGGACGTGGATCGCCTCGCGGCCCACGCTCACGCCGGCGTGCTCGAGCAGCGCAACGAACTCGGCGGGGAGCGACGCGATCGACGACTGCGCCTCGAGTGCGTCGAGCGTGCCCAGGCCGCGCTCGAGCTCGTACAAGACGCCGCGCGCGGTGCCGTGCGCCGCCTTGCCCAGGGCCCGGACCGGCTCGAGCAGCTCGGTGACCGCGTCGCGGAGCCACGCCCGCACGCGCCGCAGGACCCGCGCGACCGCCCCTGCGCCCCACGCGTCGAGGCCGGTGACCTTCACCTCGGGGTGGAGGAGATCGGGGCCGCGGACCATCACCGCGAGCCCGCGACCGTCGTGCGCGAGGCGACCGTCGTCGAGGATCGCGAAGGCTCCGTGGGGCGCCTCGACGAGCGCCTCGATCCAAGCGTCCTCACGCTCCGTCGCGGTCGCGGCCGGACCCGCCGGCACCGCGAGCCGGCGCAGACCCGCGAATGGGTGATCCTCGGCTGGCGCCGCGGGCCCGCGCGACGCCGCCTCCGACGGTAGCGGTCGCCGAGGTCGCGGCCCACGACCCGGCGCGACCTCGCCGCGCGCGACGAAGCGCTCGGTCAAACGCTCGTGCAGCGCGTCACTGCAGCGGTCCTCGATCGCGCGGGCCCGCTCCTGCCACGCGGCGGCATCGGGGATCCACCGCTCGTGATGGGCGATGTACGTCCATGTCCGGATGAACGCGATCCGGCCGGTGAGCGCGTCGATGTCACCCTCGACGGTGTCGAGCCGATGCAGACGCGTCGCCAGCCAGTCGACGTCGATCCGCCGGGTGGGCCCGCTCAGCTGGTCGAACAACGCGGCGAGGAGCTCGACGTGGCTCTCGAGCATGAGCTTGCGGAAGTCGGGGATGCGGCAGACCTCCCAGAGCAACTCGACGTCCGCGGGGGTGCGCACGCGGTCGCGGACCGCCGGTCGCCGGGCGAGCTGCGTGAGCGCGTCGTGATCGTCGGCATGCTCGACGACACGCAGGCCGCCGAAGCGCGGCCGGGCGTGGAGGCTGGCGCGGAGCGCCTCGATGCTGGAGAAGTCGAGGTCGTCGTTGCGCCACACCAGCTGGGTCACCGCCGGGAAGTCGTGGTTCTCGATCGCGGCGGCCGTCCGCGGCGACAGCTCGGGCACGCCGCGTAGCGTCGCGAAGCCACCGTCGGCGGTGTAGCGCCCGGCCCGACCGGCGATCTGGGCCAGCTCGGGGGCTTCGAGCGTCCGGACCTCGTTGCCGTCGAACTTGTTGCGCGCCGCGAACACGACGCGATCGACATCGAGGTTGAGGCCCATGCCGATCGCATCGGTCGCGACCATGTAGTGGACCTCGCCGGCCTGGTACATCGCGACCTGGGCGTTGCGCGTGCGGGGCGACAGCGCGCCGGTGACGACCGCCGTACCGCCGTGTCGCTGCCGCAGGCGCTCGGCGAGCTCGTAGACCTCGGCCACCGAGAACGCGACGACCGCAGTACGCGGCGGCAGGGCGCCGAGGGACAGCGAGCCGAGGTGCGTGAGCTGGGAGAAGCGCGGGTGGCGACGGATGACCGCGGTCGGCAGCAGCGACTCGACCATCGGCGCCATCGTCTGCGAGCCGAGAAACCAGGTCTCGCGGGTACCGCGGGCGCCCAGGAGGCGCTGCGTGAAGGTGTGGCCGCGCTGCGGATGAGCGGCGAGCTGGATCTCGTCGACGGCGAGGAACTCGACGTCGAGCAGCAGCGGCATCGATTCGACCGTGCACACCCAATAGCGCGGATGCGCCGGCACGCGCTTCTCCTCGCCCGTGACCAGGGCGACGGAGCGCTCGCCGATGCGGGCGGTGATGCGATCGTAGATCTCGCGCGCGAGGAGGCGCAGCGGGAGGCCGATCATTCCGGTCTCGTGCTCGAGCATGCGCTCCACCGCCCGATGCGTCTTGCCGGTGTTGGTCGGGCCGAGGAGGGCGGTGATCATGCGTTCGGGGGAACGGGCGCGGGCATGGGCACGGGCACGGGCATGGGCACGGAGGAGCGCCCGCTCTGCGGGCGCTCCTATCGCGGAATCGGTGGCGGCACGAACACGAACGTCGGCGCGGCAAGTCGGGCGTCGAGCCCTCCGCGACGGACCTTCGCGATCATCGCGTCGACCTCGCGACGCAGCTCCGACTCGACCTCCGCGTCCTGGGTCGCGGCGTCGTAGGCGACGCGGCGCACGGCGATCACATCAGGCCCCTGGCAGACCTCGACCGACAGCTCGTGCCGATCGCGGCAATCCCGGGCGCGGATGTCGAGCGCAACGCCGCGCCGCCGCACGGGCACGTGCACCTCGGTCGGCGGAGCACGCAGCGCCCGCTCGCCGTCATCTGCCCGCGCGCCGACGAGCCACGCATCGAAGGTCCCGTTGCACAGCTCGCGCAGCAACGATTTGTGTTGTCGACGCAACAGCGCCTCGACCCCCGAGTCCTCCGCGTCATCGATCGGCGTCCGCTCGCTCGCCAGGACCGCGCCGCGCGAGAACAGCTGCGTGCGGACCTGGGGCCGCGGCGCGCCGCAGACCTCCGACTGGATGTGGAAGACCTGGCCGCGGTAGCGCACGTCGTGGTTGTAGCCGCGCGGTCGAGGCACCATTTTTCCAGGGTACCCGAGGGCCGGATCGCTGCAAACCGGCTTCTAGTGGCGATCCGACGGGGTTTGCCGGACCCGGCAACGGCCATCCGGCCGACTTGGTGCGCCGGCTCGCCCGGGTTTCAACGCGGCGGTGGTCGGTGCTCGCACCCCGTGCACCGATCCGCGGCTCGGGGAGATCTCCGCGTCATCCGCGTCAGCCGCGTCATCCGCATCATCCGCATCATCCGCATCATCCGCATCATCCGCATCATCCGCATCATCCGCATCAGGGCCGGAAGCCGGCGACCAGATTCGTGACGAACGCGTCGATGAACGTGTGGACGTCGGGCACGGGGAACTCCGGGTGGCCGCAGCCGAGTCGACCGCCGAGTAGCAGCGACGCGACGCCGTGCAGCGAGGCCCACGTCAGCAGCACCGCTTGGCTCACATCGAGATCCGCGGGGAAGCTCCCCTTCGCGACGCCCTCGGCGAAGTTCTCCCGTGTGGTCTCGATCGGCGACAGCGCGATCGCCCGCTCCTCGTCGGGCATCTCGTGCCAGTCGAGCTCCTCGGCATCGAAGATCTGCCGATACAACCATGGGTTCGACAGCGCGAAGCGGAGGTACGCCACCGACATCTCGCGCAGACGGACCGCACGATCGTCGTCGACGCCGGCCTCGATCAGCGCGGCGTTGAGCATCGCGACGCCGTGGACGCGGACCTCGCGGACGATGGCCGCCTTGCTCTCGTAGTGCTGATAGATATTCGTGACACTGATGCCGAGGCGTGCCGCGATGGCCCGCATCGTCAGCCCCTCTTCGCCCAACTCTGCACCGAGTTGGATCCCCGCACGAATGATCCCGTCGTGCAGACCGGCCTTGGTCGGCAACCTCACCACGGGCAGAATAACACCGTTTCAGGGCGTGTCCGCCTCGATCTGCAGGGGCGGGTGCCGCGCGCCCGCTAGCCTTGGCCGTCGGCGATCGGCCGCGCGAGCTCCCATCGGGCGCCGGTCGGGGTGTCCTCGACCAGGACGCCCGCGGCCTTGAGCACGTCGCGGATCACGTCGGCGCGCGCAAAGTCCTTGGCCTTTCGGGCGTCCAGGCGGAGCTGAAGCATCCGGTCGATGACGGCGCGGTACGGTGCGAGGAGGTCGCCCGCATCCGCTGCGGGCATGCAGTCGGCGGCGAGCTCCGGGTACAGCGCCTCGTCGACGAGCTCCACGCCGAGCACGTAGAGGTGACGGACGAGGCAGCGATAGGCGGCCATCAGGCTCGGCGCGTCATCGAGCGTCTCGATTCCGCCCGCGAACAGCTCGTTCACATAGTCGAACAGTGCAGCGGTCGCCTGCGGACAGCCGAGGTCGTGATCCATCGCACCGATGAACCGGTCGATGAGCCGCGCCGACGGCTCCGCGAAGGCCCCGTGGATCATCGCGGCGCGGTCACGGGGGATCGCCGAGTCGCCGTCACGCATGCTCGCGTAGCTGCTGGCCACGGGGACTGCGCGCGCCTCGGCCGAGAGATCGCGCAGGCGATCGCCGAGGATCTTCACCGCGCGCGTGATCTTCTTGTAGCCCTCGGCGCAGGCCTGCACGAGCTCCGACGTGAACGCGAGCTTCGTGCGGTAGTGCGTGCTCGCGAAGAACCACCGGATCTCGTCGTAGCGGTGCTCCGCGACGAGATCCGGGATGCCGATCACGTTGCCGAGCGACTTCGACATCTTCACGCCGCGCAGATCGAGGTGCTCGGGGTGCATCCAATACCCGACCCACGGGTGACCGCACAGCGGCTCGCTCTGTGCGACCTCGTTCTCGTGGTGCGGGAACAGGTTGTCGATCGCGCCGCCGTGGACATCGAAGTGGCGCCCGAGCATCACCGTGCTCATCGCGGAGCACTCGATGTGCCACCCGGGACGCCCCTGCGGCCACGCGGCCTCGCCGGTCGGCCAGCTCGGCTGATCCGGCGTGCTCGGCTTCCACAGCGTGAAGTCGGCGGGGTGACGCTTGCGATCGAGGTCCTCGCCGACGCGTCCGCTGGCACCGGCTTGCTGACCGTCGAGCTTGTTGCCCGACAGCTCACCGTAGCGGGGGAAGCTCTGCACGTCGTAGAACACCTCGCCGTCGACGACGTAGGCGTTGCCCGCCGCGATGAGCTGCTTGACCATGTCGATCTGCGCGTCGATGAAGTCGGTCGCGCGGGTGTACGCCGCATAGTCCTTGATGCGCAGGGTCCGGCAGTCGCGACGGAACGTGGAGATGACGCCCTCGGCGACCTCGAGCCAACCGCCCGTCGCGCCGGCGGGTGCGCCCGCCGCCTCGGCCGCAGCGACGCGCTCGGCGGCGCGCGCCATGATGCGGTCGTCGATGTCGGTGTAGTTGATGACGCTGAGGACGTGCCAGCCGCGGTACTCGAGGTAGCGGCGGAACACATCCCAGAAGCAATACGTGCGCGCGTGCCCGATGTGCATCGCCGAGTAGACGGTCAGCCCGCAGGTATAGATGCGGACGACGTGGCGGTCGGCGGGGACGAACGGCTCGAGCTGCCGCGTGCGGGTGTTGAAGACATGGAGGGCCACGTCGATAGGCTCCGTTGCTGGGTCTACTATGGGCCGCCAGCCGCGTCCCGGCGCAGCGGTGGCCCCCCTGATACACTGCTTGTGGCATGGCGTCGACCCCTCGGCTGCAGGTCGGGACCATCTTCGCGGAGGACTACCGCATCGTCGGTCCCCTCGCCGAAGGTGGCATGGGCTCGGTGTATCGCGCCGAGCAGCTGAGCACGCACAAACCGCGGGCCGTGAAGGTCGTCCACGGCCGCCTGCTCGACGACGAACGCAGCCGCATGCGGTTCGTCCGCGAGGCGACCGTCGCCGCATCGATCGCCAGCGAGCACGTGGTCGAGGTGATCGCCGCGGGGATCGACCGCACCACCGAGCTGCCCTACCTCGTGATGGAGCTGCTCGACGGCGGTGACCTCGCGGCGGTTGTGCGCCACCGCGGTCGGCTGACGTGTCCCGAGGTCGGCGCGCTGATGCGGCAGCTGTGCCACGGCCTGGGCGCCGCCCATGCGGCGCGCGTGATCCACCGCGACCTCAAGCCCGAGAACGTCTTCGTCGCCCACCCACGCCACGCCGGCACCGCGTTCACGGTGAAGATCCTCGACTTCGGCATCGCCAAGGTCGCGCAGGAATCCAAGACCGTCGCGACGCTCACCGGCACGGTCGGCTCGCCGCTGTGGATGTCGCCCGAGCAGATCAACAACGAGGCGCTGGGCCCACAGACCGACATCTGGGCCCTCGGATTGCTCGCGTTCTGGGCGCTGACCGGGCAGTCGTACTGGCGCACCGCCCGGGCCGAGCGCCTCACCATCCAGGCCTTGTTCGCCGAGCAGCTGTTCCGCCCGCTCGAGCCGGCGAAGGAGCGCGCCGCGGAGTTCGCGATGGCCGATCGGATCCCGCCGGGCTTCGACGACTGGTTCATGCACTGCGTCACGCGGCAGCCCGGCGATCGCTTCGCCGACGCGGCCGCGGCGTGGGCCGCCTTCGAGCAGGCGGTCGATTCCGGCATGCGCCCCGACGTCACGCTCCTGCCGCCGGTGGGCGAGGTCTGGGACTCGACCTCCTCCCGCATGCGCGTCGTCGGCGAATCGACGCTCGCCGATCGCGGCGCGGTCGACTCCGCGGGCATGTCGGAGACCGGCGTGGGCACGACGTTCGGCGGCGCCGCCACCGTCGCGCGCACGAACGCCGAGCTGCCGACGCCGCCCGCGGTCCCGGTCGTCGGCCCGAGCACCGTCTTCGCCCCGCCGCCGGTGCGGCCGCATGCCCGGTGGCTGCCGTTCGCGCTGGTGCCGGTGGCGGTCGCGACGATCGGCACCGCCGCGTGGTTGGCCCTGCGCCCCTCGCAAGATACACGCGCGGTCGCCCACGACCTCGACGCGACGCCGCCCGAGGTCCCCGTCGACGTCGAGCCGCGCCCGCCCGACGGCCAGCGCGAGCCGCCGCCCGACGCCGACCCGACGCCGATCCTGCCGGTGCCACCGCCCGCCGTGGACGCGAAGGAGCAGGCCGCCGTCGCCGTCGTGCGGCCGATGACCACGCAGACCAGCTTCAGCGCCGCCGCGCAGGAGTTCATGGGCTGGAGCGCCGACGGCTCGCGCTTCGTCATCGACGCGACGTACCCCGATCACGGGACGACGGTGACCGCGACCAATCGCCTGCGCCTCGTCGAGGTCCACGACGCGCTCTCGGGGATGATGGTCAACTCGTTCCTCGTCGAGCGCGAGGCGGACGCGTCGATCCCCGAGCGCGATCGACTCGCGCGCGCGGCCGCCGAGGCCGAGCCCTACGACGACTGGGCGCCGCTGCGCCAAGCGCTCGACCTGGGCCACGCCGAGGCGTCCGGGCTGCCGCCGTCGGGCCTGGCGCGGATCGACCTCGCGATCACGCCGACGCCCGCCGGCAGCGAGATCACGACCGAAGCGACGCCGCGCGGCTTCGCGTTCCGCTGGGTGGTCGGCCCCGCCGTGGCCGGCGAGACCGCCCCGGCGCCGCGCATCGGCCTGCGCTGGAGCTCGGGCGCCGAGCGATGGGAGCTACTCGACATCCCCATGTCGAGCACCGCGGAGGCCCTGCGCGAGCGGGCCGCCGCGCTCCGGCCGGCGGACGCCGAGGCCGTCGCGCCCGTGTACGCCGGCACGGTCGAGCTGCACTGGTCGCCGGACGCCCAGCGCGTCGTCGTGATGATCCACGCCGCGCTCGAGCCCACCGGACCCGACGCGCCGCGCGATGACAGCACGCTCGATCTGCGGTGGTTCCTGCGCGCGAGCGGCCCGCAGATCCGCCTCGTCGACGCCGGCGCGGGCCAACGCAAGCTGCGGCACGCCGCGTGGGCGTTGCAGTCGGCCGGGTTCCCGATCGCCGCCGCCGATCTCGACCACGAGAACGTCGAGACCTCGCGGACGTACGTACGCCTGCGCGACGCCGCGGCGGCCGAGCTCGCGGCGAAGATCAATCGCGCGCTCGGGACCGAGTTACCGAGCGCCTTGCTCGATCGCGCCGGCTGGACGCAGATCGTCGTGATGCTCGGCCCTGACTTCCACGGGGCCGCCGCGGGGCACCCCGACCCGGGCTGACCCGCGCGAGGCGGTCGGTCACGTGATCGAAACCGGGGTCCGCCCGTCTACCCCCGTGGCGCCGCAGAACCGCGATTTCCGGGCCGTCCTCACGTCCGCGAGAAATCGGCGCTCCAGCGGCGCAACCCACCTCCCCAGTGCGCGTCAACTCTGCCAAGTTCAGGGCCCATGTCCGTCATGTCGATCCCGCGCTCGTCCGATCTCGTCCGCGTCCTCCTCGCGCTCGCCACCACGCTCACGCTCCCCGCCTGCGACAAGCTCACCGGCAAGGAGGAAGGCAAGTCCGACGCCGACGCGGCGAAGACCGCCGCCGACGAGGAGGCCAAGAAAAAGGCCGCCGCCGACGAGGAGGCCAAGAAAAAGGCCGCCGCCGACGAAGAGGCCAAGAAAAAGGCGGGCGCGGAGGAAGAAGCCAAGAAAAAGGCCGCCGCCGACGAGGCCGCCAAGAAGGCCGCCGCCGACGCCGAGGCCAAGAAGAAGGCCGAGGAGGACGCGAAGAAGCCGCTGTTGCTCTCGGACATCACGATCGCGGCCGCGGGCGGCATGTTCGGCGGCGGCGGCGGGGCGCTCAAGGTCGACACCAAGGCCAAGTTCAACGAGGCGATCAACACCGGTACGTACGTCCACGTGAAGGCGTCGTGCAAGAAGGACGCGCGGATCTTCGCCGACGTCGCCCAGGTCAACCTCACCGACTACAGCAAGCAGCTGCACCAGTTCGCAGCCGGCGAGACGACCGCGCTCACGGGCCAGCTCTTCACCCAGGGCGTCGACGCGACGATGTCCCCGTGTCAGCTCGAGTTCCGCCTCGGCGCCGGGTTCGGCGGCGTGTCGGTGCCACTCGCGACCTCGTGCTTCGATGCCAGCGGCGCGACCAAGGCGGGCCCGTGCGACCCACCGATCGCGGCCGCGGCGATGTCGGGGGCGACGCTGCCCCTCGAGGTGTTCGACCTCTCGGTGAAGCCCGACGCCGCGTACGGCGGCGCGCCCGGCGTGTCGATCAACGGCGTGCTGCAGGTCAACGCGGCGATCGAGGAGAACGCCCAGCTCGTCATCAAGAGCGCCTGCGTCAACGGCACGCAGAAGCTGGTCGACACCCAGTTCCCGTACCTCTCGGCGGGCCCGTTCAAGTACGAGCCCGGCGAGTCGCTGGTGCGACCGGTGCGGATGTACTGGAACCCCGCGTTCGCCTTCACCGAGGCGCCGAGCGTCTGCGACGTCTCGTACCTGCTGCGCAAGCTCAAGTCCGGGAGCTGGTCGGAGTACGAGGAGACCCTGCTGAAGAAGGGCTGCTTCAAGGACGCCAAGGTGACCGAGGGCGCGTGCGATCCGGCCGCGCCGGCGCCGGGCCCCGACACCCCGCTGTCCGCCACCTCGGCGACGGTCGACGGCGTCAAGCTCGAGCTCGTCGCGCCCTACGGCGCGGGGCCCAACCAGTTCAACCTCAAGGTCCAGGCCGACGTCACCGCCAAGACACCGATCGATCAGAACGGCATGATCGAGGCCCACGTCACGTGCAAGATCGGCAGCACCTCGCGCGTCGAGAAGACCTGGTTCTCTGGCGTCGAACTGCACTACCTCGAGCCCGGCGAGACCACGCGCATGACGGGCCAGGGCTTCACCTCCGAGGTGCTCGCCGGCATGCCCAAGAGCTGTGAGGTCCAGTTCACCGTCGGCAACCGCATGGGCGCTGCCCCGGCGACGCCGGTCGAGCTGGCGCGCTGGTGCTTGAAGAAGGGCAAGATGAAGGCCGGCAAGTGCTGAGCCGGCGCGTCCTCGTCATCGCCCTGGTCGCCGCCGCGTGCGGCGAGCAGGGCTCCTCGCCCGCCGCCGAATCCACGGGCGCCGGCGATACCTCGACCGCGTCGACGAGTTCCGGCGCTGGCACGTCCGACACGAGCGCCGGCGACACGACGACCGGCGCGCCGGCCGTTCCGCTCGGTCCCTGGCGCGTGATGACCTTCAACATCATGTGCGAGAGCTGCACGCCCGACGGCTACGAGCAGTGGGACGCCCGCATCCCGCACATCGGCGACACGATCCGGCGCCACGATCCCGATCTGCTCGGCACGCAGGAGCTGTTCTCCGCGGTCGAGGTCGACGAGATCGCCGCGGAGATCCCCGGCTACACCAGCATCTGGTTCGCGAAGCCGACCGAGGACATGCTCGACTACGCCGACGCCGCGATCTGGTACCGAACCGAGATGTTCGAGGAGATCGATCACGGCTTCTACTGGCTGTCGCCCAAGCCCGACATGCCCTACTCCACGGGCTTCGCCGCGCCGCAGCTGCCGCGGCTCGTCGCGTGGGCACGGCTGCGGGCGCTCGCCGAGGACGCCGAGTTCGTCTTCGCGACCACGCACTTCGACAACAACGCGCCGTCCCAGGAGATGAGCGCGCCGCTGGTGCTCGAGCGCACCGCGAGCCTCGGCGCGGAGGTGCCGGTGCTCATGGTCGGCGACTTCAACTCCGACCTGGCCGACGTCGCGTACGACATCCTCACGCAGGGCGTCGACGGTGCCGGCCCGCGGTTCGACGACGCGTTCGTGCTCGCCGGCGACGCGTGGCGGCAGGACTCGAACCTCGATCCCATCCCGGGCTACGAGCCGGACGCGCGCATCGATCACGTGTTCATGACCGGCGCACCGTGGACCGCCACCGATTGGGTGGTCGACCAGTGGGGCTACGGGCCCGACATGATGTACACGTCGGACCACTTCGCGATCTCGGTGGAGCTGGCGATCCCGGAGTAGCGGCGGCGGTCCTGCCCTCGGGTCCGACGCTGGGGCGCCCGCGACAGATCTCGGCGGAGATCGCCTATGCTGGGCCGCGCCGATGAAGCCCACCGAGCTCGCGGCGATCGCCGCCGTCTTCGCGACCGCGCTCGCGGCGTTCACCGTTCCCCGATGGCTCGCCGCGCGCCGCGACCGACGCTCCGCGATGCAGGAGCTCGATCGTACGTGGGGTCAGCCGCTGCGCCGATCCCGGGACGATCGTCCGATCGACGCCCTCACGCCGAGGGAACCGCCGGCGGGGTGTCATCGGCTCGATGCGGCGACGTGGTCCGACCTCGACATGCCGCGGGTCTTCGCTCGCATCGATCGCACGCTCTGCTCGGTCGGTGCGCAGGTGCTGCACCGCATGCTCCGCTGCCCCGCGGTCGACCCGGAGGAGCTCGAGCGTCGGCGCGGGTTGTCGGTGACGGTCGCCGAGGACCGGCAGGCCCGGGTGGCGATGCAGCGCGTGCTCCTCGGGCTGGGTGACGCGCGCGGCTGGTACGCCGCATCTGCGCTGCGCGGCGCGCTCCCGCGGCTCCCTGGGCCGGTTTGGACCCTGCGCCTGCTCCCCGTGGCGATGGCGGCGTCGCTGCTCGCAGGCATCGCGTTCGGTCACGCGCCGCTGGTGTTCGTCGGCCTCGCCATCGCACTGGCCCTGCCCGTCGTCCACACGCTGACCAACCGCACCATCGGTCCGCACCTCGAGTCCATCGCCGATGTCCGCCGCGTGTTGGACGTCGCCGAGGCGCTGCGCATCGCGATCCCGGCGACCGCGCGTCCCCACCTCGGCGAGGTCCTGGACCGCATCGGGCCCCTGCGCCGCGCGTTCGGTCGGGTCTCGGCGCCGCGTCCGAGTCGCCTCGGCGAGACCACCGAGCTGGCCGCCGAGTACGCGCGGGCCTTCGCGCTGACCGAGTTCGTGGCGTATCAGCGGGCGACGGCCGCGATCGCGGAGCACCGCGGCGACTACCTCCGCGTGCTCGACCTCGTGGGCCAGATCGACGCTGCGCTGTCGATCGCCTACCTCCGCGCGCACGACGACGCGCTGGTCGACGCGGCGATCACCACCGACGCGGGGGGCCTCGTCGCGACCGACGTGCGCCACCCCCTCGTGGCCGACGCCGTCGGCAACGACGTCGCGCTGGGCCCTTCTGGCCTCCTGGTCACCGGCTCCAACATGGCGGGCAAGAGCACGCTGCTGCGGGCGATCGCCGTCGACGCGGTGCTCGCCCAGGCAATCGGGCTGGCCGCGGCCGGATCGTGGCGATGCCGACCGCTCCGGGTGACCACGGCGATGGGCGCCCACGATGACCTCGTCGGTGGCGTTAGCCTGTTCCGCGCCGAGGTCGACCGCATCCACACCCTGGTCGACGCGGCCGACGGCACGCACCTCTTCGTCCTCGACGAGGCGCTGCGCGGGACCAACCCGCACGAGCGCATCGCGGCGAGCGCGGCGGTGCTGCGACGCCTCGCGACGACCGATCTCGTCGTCGCCGCGACCCACGACCGCGAGCTGTGCGGTCTGCTCGAGCGGCAGTACACGCTCGGTCATTTCACCGAGCAGGTCGAAGGCGACGATGTCGTGTTCGACTATCGGATGCGGCCCGGCATGCTGCAGTCGACGAACGCGATCGCGCTGCTCGAGCGCTCGGGGTTCCCCGCCGCGCTGATCGCCGAGGCGCGCGCGCTCGCGGCGGACGCCTCGGCGTCCCCGTGAAACCAATCATCCCCCGGTGCCCAGGGCCGGAATCGAACCAGCGACACGCGGATTTTCAGTCCGCTGCTCTACCAACTGAGCTACCTGGGCGTTCGGTAGGGCCGTTGTGGTACGCGATTTTTCGGGGACGCGCAAGGGCTTCAGCCGGCGTCTCCCTGGGCGGCTCGGATCGTGTCGTGCGCGGCCTCCATGAAGGCGCCGCGCTCGGCGGGGAACTCGTCGAGGAGCTGCCCGAGGCCGTCGGCGAGCAGCGGGAGCGTGTACGCCGAGGGGTTGCAGCACAGCAGCCACTCGCGCAGCTGCTCGCGGACGACCGAGTCGGCGCGGACCGCATCGTGGCCGGTCCGGACGTAGTGGGTCGAGAACTGGTCGCTCAGCCGGTTGAGGACGCCGGCCAGATCGCCCGAGAGGATCCTCGAAATCTCGTCCTCGGTCTCCTGCGACATCGGGGCCTCGAGCGCGCCGTCGCCGTGGGCCGAGAGCAGCTCGCGCAGGGCATCGACCTGCACGGCGATGAGGCTGCGCACCGGCGAGACCGCGGTGTCGCGCTCGAGCAGGGCGACGACGGTGGCGTCCTCGGTCAGCGGGATCACGATCATCCGCGCGGGGCCGAAGTTGATCAGGAGCTCGCGCAGCGGCACGCCGACCGTCTCGGAGGCGACCGTCATGCGACGCACGGTCTTCGCCACGTCGTTCGCGACCACCGCCGGCAGACCGCTGCGGGCGCCCGCCGCCATGGCGCCGTCGGCTGTGGCGATCAGCGCCCCGCGCACGCCCTGGATGGCACCGAGTTCCTCGAGGAGATCGAGGAGTTGCTCGCGGGTCCCTTCGCTCACTCGACCCCCATCACCGCGTCGCGGACCGACTCGGGGTCGGCGTCGGGCGACACGGACAGCACGGCCGACGCCGCGCCCATGCTGACCATGACCATCTGCTGACCGTTGACCGAGCGCGCGACGACGCCGTCGAACACGTTGAAGCCGAGCGTACGGGCGATGCGTGCCGCGCCGCGCATGTAGAAGCCGGCGAGCGTCACCAGCGAGCTGTTGGTCCGCATGTCCTCCGCAAGGACCTTGCCGGTGCTCGAGATGATGGCGACCCCGTTGATGCCCTCGAACTGCCAGAACTGATCGAGCATCCCCGAGCGGGTGTCCGGGTCGTCGAAGATCGCGTGCCCGGCCGCCGTGCTGAGCGCCGCCGAGTCGTCGGGACCGGCGAGGGAGCTCTCGCCGAAGGGCATCGCGCGCGGCTCGACCTTGCCCATCGGCTTGGCGCGCGCGTGGGGTTGCGTCGTCTCGTCGGTGCCAACCGGGTGCTCACGGCTCGCGACCGGCTGGGGAACCGCAGAGCTCAGTCCGCGCGGCACCTCGAGCACGTCGGCGAGGGAGCCGGACATCGACGACTCAGCGTCGAAGGCCCCATCGAGCGGGACATCCACGCCGATGTCGACGAGCCCCTCGTCGTTGAGTTCCTCGAACGAGGTCTCCTCCGCGACCGATCCGTCGTCGTCGTCGCCATGGTCGTCGTTGCCGGCGTCGCCGTCGTCGTCGGTCACCGCGAGCGGCGTGCGCGCGGCCTCGACCGTCTGGACGATCTCCGCGGGGCGCGGCTCGGGGGCGGCGGACTGCACGTCGGCCTCGGGCTTGTCGAGCCCGAGGATCCCCTCGTCGGCCTGACGCGCGGCCTCCATCAGCAGATGGGTGCTGGACCGGGTCACCGTGTGCCGCGGCGCGCGACGGTTGAACAGCTCCTTGAACGTGCCGCGGTTGACCGCGAGTAGCTTGTAGAACGCCGTCTCGCCGCGGAACTCGTCGTACTCGCAGTGCACGATGTCACCGTGCTCGAACCAGATGAGGCCCTTGCCCGACGGTGTCGCGACCTCGACGAGCTTGTCACGGCCCGACAGCGCGACCATCTGCACGTAGTCGAAGAACTCGAGCTCGATCGCGTTGCCGTAGAAGCCGCGCCGCGGGCCGGCCTCCTCCAACGCTGCGATCAACGCGTCCACGTCGACCGGCTTGCTGAAGATCCGCACGCCCGACTTGCCGTACACCGAGCGAATCTCCTCGCTCACCGACGACGAGATGATGAACGCGTGGGTGGACGGCGCGAAGCTCCCGACCCACTGCAGCAACGTGGTGCCGTCGATGCCGCCGATCGTCACATCGGTGAGCAGCACGTCGAACGGCTCGTTGCGCAAACGATCGATCGCATGACGCACGCTCGTTGCCGAGCCGGTCTCGATGCCTGCCTTGCGCAGCGCTCGTTCGAGGGGAAAGCGAACGCTGACGTCGTCGTCGACGACGAGCACTCGCATCACCGTCTTCGGCGTGGATCTGTGGTGATCGGGCACCGCGTCGGCGCCATGGTACTGGGGCCCGGCAGATGCCCAAAGGAATCCGGCATGCCGCAGGGCGTCGAGCCGCGGGCCGGCCGCACGTCCGCCCCGAGCCCTGGGTCTGCGGCGCGTGTCGAGGGCGTCGAGGCGATCCTCGACTATGGTGTATCCACCATAGTTCGGAACGAGACGGGGACTGTTTCAAAACCGCGACTCACGTGCGCTACGTTGCCGTTTCGGCGGAGATGCCCGGGCCAAACGGCCAGGTCTCCATGGTGAATCGGCGCGGTACTGCACTTCCCGTGACAACCCAAACTCCCGCGGCGGACCCTATGTCGGTCGTTTCGCCCATTCTAGCCTAGTCATCCAAGTATCTCGTCTTACAAAAAAATGCTTTTCCACCAGCTCGTTTTCACGTACGATGGGTCCATGGCGATACTCCTGGAAGACCTCAACCTCCGCAAAGCCGAACGCATGATGTGTCTGCAAGCCCTCGAGAAGGGCGGCAGCATCGTGGACGCCGCCCAGCTGCTCGGGATCACGCGTCACGCGCTCAAGCGCCGCATGATCAAGCACCGGATCGATTGGCCGTCGGCGGAGGAGCGGGATTCCCGCGCAGCCGACGTGTCGCTCGCATCCGCCGAGGCGCGCTGACGTCCGACTACGGGGACCCGTCGTGGTCCTCGTCGTCGTCGTTCAAGGCGCTGCGCTGAGCGTCTCGAATGCGACGAACGAGGTCGGCGACCGCCGACCGCAGGTCGGGGTCCCCCTCCCTCGCGGTGAGGTCCGTCCGCTCGACGAGGTCGAGGGCCGCACTCCACCCCGAGACATACGCCGCCACCTGCGTGGCCCCGAGGCCCTCGGTCCCCGCGAGCAGCAGCGCTCGGACCAACAGGACCAGGGGATCCGGAGTGACGGTGGGCTCGCTCAACCGGGACGCTCGCTCGGGAAGTGCCGGGACGACCGGCGCCGGCAGTGTAGCCGAGCCGAATTGACGGACCAAGGATCCGGCCGACAGCCGTCTCACCGCGGGTGGTATCGTCCGCGCCGATGGCCGACGACCTCGATCAGCGCGTCTTGGCGCAGGCAATCGACGACATCGTCGCGTCGTATGCGCTGCACGGCAACATCAACCACCTCGACGGCGCCAACCTGCCGTCGCGTGCGTTGGTCTCCGGCCTGCTCGACGACCTGCTGTCGATCGTGTTCCCCGGCTACTTCGTCGAGGACGAGGTCGATGCACTGACATGCCGGTACTTCGTCGGCGAGCGCTGCGTCCGCGTCCTGCGGCGGCTCGAGGTGGTCGCCGGCAGGGCCTTCACGTCGAGCGGGGCCGAGGCGGCGGCCAACGAGGCCCGCGCGCGACAGCTCGCCCTCGACGTCGTTCGCGAGATCCCGCGGCTGCGCGAGATCCTCGACACCGACGTGCAGGCGGCCCTCGGGGGCGATCCCGCAGCGGCGAGCGCTTCCGAGATCATCATGAGCTACCCGGGCATCGAGGCGATCGCGGTCCACCGCATCGCCCACGCCCTGCACGGCTGGGGCGTGCCGCTCATCCCGCGCATGATGACCGAGATCGTCCACCGCCAGACCGGCATCGACATCCATCCCGGCGCGACGATCGGCCACAGCTTCTTCATCGACCACGGCACCGGTGTGGTCGTCGGCGAGACCACGGTGATCGGCGACCGGGTGAAGATCTACCAGGGCGTCACGCTCGGCGCGCTGTCGGTCAGCGGTCGCACGGGACGCAGCCGGCTCAAGCGACACCCGACGATCGAGGATGACGTCACGATCTACGCCGGCGCGACCATCCTCGGCGGGGACACGGTCATCGGCACCGGCTCCATCGTCGGCGGCAACGTCTGGCTCACGCACAGCGTGCCGCCGGGCACGACCGTGATGCTCGACAAGCCGTCTCTGCGGTTCATCGCGCCCGGCGGGTGAGCGACGCCGGTCGCGATTCGCCGCTCACGTGCCGCCCATTGCCCGCGCGACGACCCCGACCGCACGCATGAACGCCTCGGGTGGGGCGCTCGCGTAGCTCATCCGAAGATATGAGCCCGTGGCCTCCGCCGGGAACCATCGCCGCCCCGGACTGACGAGGACCTTCGCTGCGGCGGCCCGCTGTGCGAGCGCGAGCTCGTCGACGCCGTCGGGCAAACGCACCCACAGATGCATGCCGCCGCTCGGGATCAGCGTCAGGCTCGCATCGCCGAGGTGATGCCGAACCGCGCCGACGAGCGCGTCGCGCCGCTGGATCAGCGCGCTCCGCAGCGCCTTCAGGTGTCGACTCCATGCGGGCGCGAGCACGAGGTCGAGCGCCGCGCCCTGGATCGGTCCGGGCACGAAGAAATCTCCGATGATGCGACTCGCGGTGAGGCGGGTGAACGCCGCGCCGTGGGCAACGATCGCGGCGATGCGCAGGCCGGGCGCCGCCGACTTGGTCAGCGACCGGATCCAGACGCAGTGCCCATGGCGATCGCCGGCGACCAGCGGCCGCGGCGGAGCGCCCTCGAAGCCGAGGTCGCGGCACCAATCGTCCTCGATCATCAGCGCGCCAGCGGCCTCGAGCACCTCGAGCACCGCGGGTCGACGCGCCGCCGCGAGCGTGGCCCCGGTCGGGTTTGCGTGGGTCGGCTGCCCATAGAAGAGCCGGGCACCGGTCCGCGCGAACGCCTGCGCCAGCAGATCCGGGCGCACCCCCTCGGCGTCGGTCGGCACGGGCACGAGCCGCAGACCGGCCGCGCGCGCCGCCACGATCGCCCCGGTGTACGTCGGCGACTCGATCAAGACCGGCGCCCCCGGCTCGGCGAGCGCCACGAAGGCAGCGGCGAGCGCGGCCTGGGAACCCGGGCAGATGAGCACGTCGTTCGCCGTCACGCCCTCGCCGACCTGACCGGCGAACCACGCCCGCAGCGGCTCGATCCCCGACAGTGGCATGCGTCCCCAAGCACCCGGCCGCCGCGCCGCGCGGCCCATCGCGCCGGCGACGAGGGACACCGCCTGGAGATCCTCGGCGGGATAGCCCCCGGCGAGGTTGATCGCGCCGGGAACCGGCAACGCGAGCAGCCCCTCGAGCGCGTCGGAGGTCACGCGCGTCGGACCGAGCGCGAGCGCTTGCCAGCCGTAGTCCGGCGTCGAAGCGGCGTGCTCGGGACGCGCCGCGACGAACGTGCCATCCCCGGGCTTCGCCTCGATGAGGCCCTCGTCGACCAGGATCGCGACGGCGTGACGCACCGTCACCGGGCTCACGCCAGCGCGCGACATCCACTCGCGCACCGACGGCAACCGTGCGCCGGGCTCGGCGGCGAGGACGGTCTCTCGCAGCCGTTGAACGAGGCGCGCGACGCTGCTACTCTCTTTCATGGCGCTCTACGATAACGCTATCGCCTGGTCCGCAGAAGCGTTTTCCGGGCCGCGCGGGCCCGAACCGGAGCTGCGCGCCCGTCTCGATCGCGACGGCTGGGTGCACCTCGGCCCGACCCAGACCGCCCGGGTCCTCGGGGTCGACCTCGACGCCGTCGTGCCGACACTCGCGGCGCACTGGGATGCGCTGTCGCCGGATCGCTACCTCGCCGACGGTGGGCGTTCGCGACGGCGGCGCCACGCCTGCTTCGAGGTCGCAGGGACCGATATCCGGCGCATGCCCCATCGGCCGCACGTGCAGCGGCGCGAGCACAATCCGCTGTTCGGCGACCTCTCGCGGTGGTTCGCGCCGATGAGCCCCACGCTGGACGACGACCCAACACTCGATCGCGTGCTCCGCATCGGCGCCGCGCTCTTCACCCCGCACGCCGTCTGCGACGCAGAGGTCCACCTGTTCCGCGTCGTGGCCGAGGCCGATCGACCCGGCGAACCCACGCCCGAGGGCATCCACCGCGACGGCGTGGACGGTGTCTGCGTGCTGCTCGTCGCGCGCGTCGGCATCGAGGGCGGCCGCACCACGATCACCGACGCGGACGGACGCCTCCTCGCGCGACCACTGCTGGCGACGCGCGGCGACATGCTGCTGCTCGACGACGCCCGCGTGCGCCACGGGACCGACACCGTCGTCCCATCGTCGCCCGACACGATGGGGAACCGCGACGCCCTGGTGGTCACGTTCCGCGCCCGCGCACGATCGCAGGCGGAACCGGCCGCCCCGTCAGCGGCCCGTCGGTGGCACCGCAGCCTTGCGTAGGACCTGCGCCCAGTCGTCGAGGTTCGACATCGTGGTCTCGACCCCCTCGGGCGATTGCTCGAGCTCGGCCAGCCGCTCGCGCAGCTGCTCGAGCGCTCGACGTACGCGGCTGCGGACGGTGCCGTGCGGAATACCGAGGACCTCGGCCATTTCTGCGCCGCGGATCCGCTCGAAGTAATACAGCTCGAGCACGACCTGCAGACCCAGCGGTAGCCGGCGCAGCGCGTGGAGGAGGATCCGCTGCTGCTCGCCGTTGGCGAGATCCGCGGTCGGCGACAGCCCGAGGTCCTGCACGCTCATCGCGTCGATGTCGACGGCGTCGCCGCGCCGCGCATGGCGTTCGACGAAGTCATAGAGCTTGCTGCGCGCCACGGTGAACAGGTACGTCCGGAAGCTGGCGTCCTTGCGGAATCGATCGCGGCTCTCGACCACGGACAGGAACGTCTGCTGCACGAGGTCCTCGGCGGACTCGCCGGCCTTGTTGCGGAAGAACCAGTACAGCCCCGGGAAGTGGCGCTCGAACAGCTCGCTCCCGGCCTCGCGACTCCCGGCGCGCCATGCGTCGAGCAATTCGAAGTCGTCCATCGGCCGAGAGGATACCACCGGACCCACGCGGGCTCCGTCGGCGCGGACATCCGCGAGCAGGAGGCGCGCGCCCTCGGCGAGCCAGGCGGCGCCCCGGGCACGCGCACGGGCGACCCGTCCCGCCCGGGCGTCGTCGAGCCCGAGGTCCGCGAGATCGTCGTCGCTGCGCATGGCGGAATCCGTCACCTGTCGCGATAGACCGACCCTCGCTGGTTTTGATCACTCGGACCGCGATCGCTGCACCGCAACGGGGCGCCTCGCCGCTTCACTTCGCCAGCATCGCGCGAAACCGTGCGATTTCGGCCTCGGTCGCGATGACGCTCGGATGGGTCGCGCCGAGGTTCAGCCGCTGGAGCTCGCGCAGGCGCAGCAGCAGCTCGAGGACGCGGTCGTAGTGGCCCAGCGCGTCCTCGAGGTACACGAGGTTGTTCAGCATCGCGATCATGTCCGGGTGCGTCGGTCCGAGCGTGCGCTCCGTCGCCGCCTGGGCCCGCACCGCCAGGCTCAGCGCCCGATCGTACTCCTGCCTGGCGATGTAGACCCCGGCGAGGTTGGTGATCGCGACCACGGTCAGCGGGTGGTCGGGCCCCATCGCCGCCTCGGTGATCCGCACCGCGCGCGCGTGGTAGGTCAACCCCTCGTCGAGCCGACCGAGCGCGACCAGCGTGCTCCCGAGGCCGGAGCATGTCACGGCCACGAACGAGTGCTCCGGACCGAGGAAACGCTCGCGGATCACCAGCGCGTGACGGTAGTCGCGCTCGGCCTCGGCGAGGTGGCCGCGGTCGAAGAGGACCCCCGCGCGCCCGTCGAGGATGTGCGCGAGGTGGATGCTGTCGGGAGGCATGCTCGCCGCGAGGATCTCGAGCGCCTGGCGATAGTGCTCGAGGGCCTCGTCGGTCCGCTCGATCCCTCGCAGGACCATCCCGAGGTTGCCGTGCGCTGCGACGAGGATGCGTGCGTCTGCGCCGGCCTCTTCGAGCAACGTCAGCGCCTCGCGTTGCTCGACCAGCGACCGCTCGGGATCACCGGCGTGGTAACGCACCAGCCCGGTCTGCGCGAGCAGGCGACCACGGGCCTCGGGATTCGGTGGACCCGCGTCGAGCACCGCCTCGGCGTGTCGCGCCCACCGAAACGCCTCGTCGGGCCGCGAGCGACGATCCCCGAGGATCGTCACCAACTCGAGCGCCGCCTCGAACGCGGCCCGGTCCTGCCGAGCGGCGCGGGCCTCGTCGTACGCCCGCTCGGCGCTGGCCTCTGCCGCCGCGTAGTCACCGAGGTCGTGCTGCAGCAGCCCGAGCATCCGACTGGTCTCGATCGCCGTCGGCACGTGGCCGAGCGCCTGCGCCCGCGGCACCAACTCGGTCACCTGCGCGAGGCCATCGACGAACCGACCGGCGGCGCGCAACGCCTTCGCCCGTGCGAGCTCGTCGGTCACCGATGAGAGCGCGGCGGCGAGGTGGGCCGGGGGCGCCGAGGCCACGTCGACCTCGGCACATCGCGAGACCGGCTCCAATCCGTCGATCGCGACCGCGGCCCGCCGGACCGCTGCCGCGTCGGCCTGCGTCCACACCTCGACCAGGGCGCGCACCTCGGCGAGCCGCGCGTCGAGACACGCCATCTCGAGATCGAGCCGGGTCTGTCCCTCGGGCGTGCTGCGGTCGGCCCCGTTGCAGGCGGTGGCATAGGCGGCGTCCCACCCCTCGAGGTAGCGCGTCAGCCCGGCCTCGGCCGTGGCGAACTCCGCAGCGCCGAACTCGGGGGCCGCCACCGCGAACGCCTGCCCCACCTGCTCGCGTCGGTGCTCGCTCCACGCCCGCGACGAACGCTCGGCCCCTGCCGTGCACGCGGCGACCTCGGGTCCGACGCCGCCATTCCACGCCAGGGTGAGCGACCCTGCTGCGAGCGCGGCAGCGGCGAGCACGACCGCCGCACTCGTCCGCAGCGCGCGACGTCGGCCCTCGACGCGCTCGAGGGCGTCGAGCAGCGCGCGCATGCTCGGCCAGCGACGGGACGGCTCGGCGCTCAGACCTCGCAGGATGATCGCGCGCAGTCGCAGCGGCACGTCGGACTTGGGCGTCGCGACCAGTTCCCCGTCGCGCACCGCGACGCGGAGCGCGGCCACTGTCCGTCCCGCGAACGGCCGCTGCCCGTAGAGCGCCTCGAACAGCGTGACGCAGAACGAGAACTGATCCGACGCGGCGTCCGCTCGGGCACCCGTGAATTGCTCGGGAGCCATGTACGCCGGCGTGCCAACGGCGACGCCCGCCGGCGTCAGCACGGTGGCCGCCTGATCGTCGTCGATGCTCGCGAGCGCCGGATCGGGGACGCGCTCCTCGCCGCTGCGCGCGAGCCCGAAGTCGAGGACGCGCACCCGACCGTCGACCCCGAGCATCGCGTTCTCGGGCTTGAAGTCGCGGTGGACCACGTTCGCCGCGTGGCCTGCCGCGAGCCCGCGACCCGCCTGCATCACGGTCGCCAGGACCTCGGGCCACGGACGCGGACGCTCGCGCAACCACGCGCGAAGTGTGACGCCCTCGATGTGCTCCATCGCGATGTAGACCCGGTCCGCATCCACGCCGACCTCGTAGACCGCGATCACGTTGGGATCGGAGACCTGTGCGATCGACTGCGCCTCGCGCACGAGTCGAGCATTGGCGAGGCCGCTCGTGTCGTTCCCGGCGCGCATCACCTTCACGGCGACGCGGCGATCGAGCTCGGGATCGTGCGCAGCGAAGACGACCCCCATACCGCCCTCGCCGAGCAGGCGGAGCACGACGTAGCGGCCGACTCGCGCGGGGTCGTTGCGCTCGCCGAAGAGTCGGTCGCGCAGTCGCAGTCGCGCGACCTCGAGCCCAGCGCCCTTCACAATCGGCGCGAGCAGGGGCGAGTCTTCGAGCGAGACCTCGTCACCGGCGCCGGCGCCCGCGGTGACGCGCTCACTGTCGCGGGGTGCGGCGTCGGACACGACGCCGAGCATCATGCGACCAAACCCTCACGGAACGCAGCAAAAGGTTCGCTCGCCCCGCATGGTCACCGGAAGTGGCGTCGCCGGCGGGCACTCGAGTGCCACGTCGAGTTCCACGGAACGGCCGAGTTCCGACGAACATGTAGTGTCGATGACGTCCACGCCCAGCCCCCCGCAGTTGGCCTCGGGGTAGACCACCGCGTCGGCGCCGTTGCACGCTGCGAGCGCCTCCTCGAAGCAAGGGGAGCAGTTCTCGCATGCTGCGGCTGCGCCCTCGGCGACCACGTGTCGCTCGCTGTAGGGGCCATCGGGGCACGGGACCGCGCCGTCGTACGCGATGCATGGCCCGAGGAACCCGGGCTCCATCGGCGACGGGATGCACGGCTCGCCGCTCACGTGGAGGCACTCGAGGTACCGCGCGTCGGCCACGAGCGTCGGCTGCTCCGTCGGATCGTCGCAGCCGCCGTCGTCCCCGAGGTCGTCGAAGACGAGGCTGATGTGCAGCGCGTCTGGGGGGACAAAGGTCACGCACTCGCCATCGAAGCCGTTGTTGAAATCGATCGGTTCCTGGTCGCATGCGGCGACGTCGAAACCGTTCACCCAGCAGCCGGGATCGCAGGTGCACACGCACTGCGACGCTGGACCTTCGACGACCTCGACGCCCGCCAACATGGGCGGCGGGCACATCGCCGGCTCGCCCTGCGGGCCGGGGCGCGCCAGCGCGAACACGCCATCCCACCCGACCGGGACCGGTGGGATCATCCGCGCCTCGGGCCCGCACGGCTCGCCGGTCTCGCTGCCATCGGAGGAGGAATCGACCGCAGTCACGCTGCCCTCGCTCGACGAGGTGGTCGTCGAAGCGTTGGTCGTTCCGCCGCTGCTGGTCGTCGAATCCTCCGACGTCGGGGCCGTCGACGTCGGCCCCGACGTCGCGCCACCCGAGCTCCCGCCGTCGGCCGACGTGCTGCCCTCGCCCGCCGTCGCGTTGCCGCCGGGCTCCGAGAAGCACGCCGACTGACACAGGACCAGGCACAGTCGCGTCGCCGCTCGCATCGGTGGCCGTCAGCGTATCATCACGCCGGCGCGAGCGACCACAGCAGGATCGCGGCCGCGGCCGCCACGTTGAGCGACTCGGCCCCCGCGGCGGTGGCGATCGCGATCCGGCGACTGCACCGGGCCGCGACGGCGTCGGCGACACCGTCCCCCTCGTTGCCGAGCACGATCCCGAGGTGTTGCGGGAGCGGGTCGGGCCGCGCCCACGGCCGCAGCGCCGTCGCTGCGCCCGTCGACCCCGTGCACCACCACGAGACCGCGGGGAACTCGACCGTGCAGGCCGCGAGCATCGCCGCGAGTTCGACGTCGGTGACCAGGGGTTGCGCGAGGGCATGGCCCATCGACGTCCGCACGGCGCGGCGCGAGTACGGATCGGCGCAGCCGCGCCCGAGCACGACCAGGTCGATCGCGAGGGCCCGGGCGGTGCGAATCACCGCGCCGACGTTCTCGGCGTCGGCGATCCGATCGAGCACCACGATGCGCGCGCGGGGGCGCGACGCGAGGGCAGCCACGGTGTCACGCCACGCCTCGGGCCCCGCGATGGGACGGGCCACGACGGCGAGACAGCCGCGATGGAACTCGTGGCCGACCAGCGCACCGAGCTGCACCGCGTCCAGCACCGCCGCGAGCCCGGTGGCCGCGATCTCACCGAGCCGGCGGGCGCACGCCGGTGTCGCGACCACGAGATGTGGCCGGTGTCCGGCCTCCAGCGCGCGCCGTAGCGCCAGCTCGCCTTCGATGATGATCTGCGGCGAGAACGGCCGGTCCCGCAGCCCTCGCAGGGCGGCCAGCCGCGCGTCGTCGATCGACACCGGGCGCCACGGTGCGCCGACCTCCGAGGTGGCATCGTTCGACATTTCGGGAGCCGTGGCGTCGACCCCAGCGGGCCGTCCCGCTAGGGTATCAGCGCACCTCCGCGCCGGCGCAGGGGTTGAGTTTTCCCCGGCCTTGTCGGATAAGCCGAGCATGCGCGCGCGCTCGACCTCGTCATCGTCCAGGAACGCGTGGGGCCCCGCGAGCGTCGCCCTCGCGTTGTTGTGCAGCGCGTTCGGCTGTCACTCGCGCTACGCCGCGGACGAGCCGGTGAAGATGGCACCCGAGGCGTGCTGCCGCCTCGCCGACGAGGGCATGAAGAAGTTCGCCGGCTGCAGGATGACCCACCGCTGCCGCAAGGACGAGCCGGTCTGGATCCGCGGTGCGGTGAACTGCAGCCCGATTGACGAGGGCAACTGCGCGGGCGGACGGTGCTGCGAACTCCAACCGCTGTACGGCTCGCCCGACGCGGTGCTCAAGTGGGAAGACACGATGAAGAAGTCGGGCGGCGCGTCGCCGTCGAAGCCCGCGCCGACCACCGAGCCCGCGCCGACCACCGAGCCCGCGCCGACCACCGAACCCGCGCCGACCACCGAGCCCGCGCCGACCACCGAGCCCGCGCCGACCACCGAGCCCACGCCGTAGTCGCGTCAGCCCCCGACCGGGGCGTGCTCGAGGTGCAGCACCACACTCGCGGAGGGCACCGTGGCCAACGCCGCCGCGTGCTCCTTCAGGACCGCCGGCATCGCCCCGATCACGCAGTCGGCGAGGACCGACGGCGGCTCGGACGTCGGGTTCGTCGCGACGCCGCCCTCCAGGGCGAACGACAACGTGAAGACCCCGGGCGTCGCCGCGGCGGTGTTGCTCCGGCAGCGCTCACCGAGCTGATGGATCACCGTGGGCATCGCCGACATCATCGCGTCGGCGGCCCCGTCGGGCGTCGCCCCGAGGCTCACCTGCACGAACAGCGACGTGCCGGCCTTGACGCTCCACTGGTGGGTCAACGCCAAGCCCTGCGCTGGTGCGGGCGTCGGAGCGTTGCACGACATCGCGCCGAGGCTGACCAGGGCGCAGGCAATCGCGTTCGAGAGGCGCATGTCCATCCCCCAAAAACATGAACACCCACAGAGCCGGGGGCCCTGGGGGTGTTCGAGACGCCGAGATCGGCGAGTCGCCGATCGACGCGGGTCGGCTTACGGGCGGCCCTTGATCTGCACGCAGGCCATGCTGCCGGCCGACGGGGTGCACTCGTAGAGCTTGCGCAGCGCGCCGAAGAGGAAGCCGTCGTTCCGCGCGACGTAGATCTTGCCGTCGTGGGCAACCATGGAGCCGTAGGAACAGCCAACGGAGGAGACAGCGACGGTGGCAACGAAGAGGCCGGTGAAGATGCGACGCATTGAGAGATTCCTGCTGACCTTGGGGTTGCTTGTTTCGGACAGCACCGCCGTCCGATGCGCGGAGGATGCCAAGCCCCGCGTGAGGCTGTCAAGGGCAAGCGTCGCCGATGCTGTCGCAAAACCCCGCAGCGATCGCGGCTGCACGTGATCGCGATCGACACGAATCGATGGTGCGAATCGTGAGCATCGATTCCCGGCGGCCGGGCGTGCATCACCGGCCGAGCGTGGCGATCGACTCGGGGTCGACGATCCATGCCCGCACGAGGGCGGTCGCGGCCCGGCTGACCTCCGCCGCGGCCTGGTCCGCGCCCCGCAGGCGGGCCAGGGCGACGCGCTGCGGCGCCGCGCGGGGGTGTTCCTCGCCGTACGTGGCCTCGGCCGCCGCGACGGCACGTTCTCGGGCCGCGAGCGCACCGGCTGCGTCGCCGAGGCCCTCGAGATCGGTCGCGAGCCCGTCGAGCAGCGCCACGACGATGGGGTCCGCGGCATCGAGGGCCACCGCGATCGCGAGCGCGCGATCGTGATCGGCCCGCGCCGCTTCGGGGTCACCCGCGTGCCGGGCCAGGTCGCCCCGCGCGGCCAACCATCGCACCGTGCGTGGGCCCTCGACGTCGGCGAGCCCATCGAGCGCGGCCTCGGCCCGACGCGCCCATGCCTGCCCCTCGTCGACGCGATCGAGTCCGACCCCGACGATGCCCACCAGCTCGACCGCCGCGTCGGCGGCGAGATCGTGCAGCGCCTGGGCGCTGGCCTCGGCGTGGGCCTGCTCGCACGCAGCCGCGGCCCGCTCGAAGTCCCCGTGCTCCGCCTGCCGGAGGCACAGCACCCGCGCCGCGGCCGAGGTCAGCGGCGCCCAGCCGATCGCCTCGGCCTCTGCCAGAGCAGCGATGGAAGCGTCGAGGCCCTCCGCGCCGCGCGAGACCGCTGCGGCCTGCACCGACGCACGAACCTCGCGGAGATGCGAGCGCTCGGATCCCTCGGGCAGCGGCGGCAGCCGAACCGTCGGCTCGGCGCGGCGACAGGCCGTCGGCGACGGCAGGCCCGCGGCGGCGTCGATCGAACCGTACGCAGTCGCGCGACTCGGACGCGCCGCTTCACCGAGCAGCCCCTCGAGCCCGAGCAGTGCATCGTCGAGGCACCACGTCACCTGGGCGTAGTAGGCGTGCTCCAGGGTCAGCTCGACCTCCGCGTCGGCGCAGGCGGTGGTCCGCACGTCGTGCCAGCGCGTCGCGAAGTCGTCGATGCGCGCGGCGGTCCGGTCGGCGATCACGTCGGCATCGACGGCGCCGCTGCGGCGGATGCCGTCCTGCACGAGGTCGCGCGCTTCGGCGGTCCACACCGTGTCGACCCGCGCGCCAAGGTCGTCACAGCCGCCGAGACGTTGGCGCAGGATGAGCGCGCGCCCACCCCAGACGCCGAGGGCACTGACGCCGACCGCCCCGATCGCGGCGACGACCCATCGCGCGGTCGATCGATCCGGGGCGGACGGCGGCGCAGGCGACTCGACCATCGCTCGTCCAATGGCCGACCGGCGACCTCAGCGGGCTGCGGCGGCGCTGGGCCGCGCGCGCATCGACGCCCGGATGCGCCCCCGCAGGGCCTCACGCACGATGTCCTTGGCATCCTCGTCGAAGTTGCCGTCGATCATCCACCGCAGGTAGGCACGCTCGGTGGGATCCGAGGCGACCCAACGCAGGCTCTTGCCGCGCATGCGTCCGAAGTTGAACACCGGTTCGTTGTCGCGCCACGCGAACCGCCGCCCGGCATCGCAGTACGCGTCGTTGTGCTGCGCCGAGATCGCGTGGAGGTCGTCGATCGCGACGCCGAGATCCTCGTAGCGGGCGAGCTGTCCCGCGAACACCTCGAGCGACGCGATGGTGTCGGCCTCGGCTCCGTGGGCCGAGACCAGCTCGCGGCCGCGATAGAACCGCAGCGCAGCGGCGAGGTTCCGCGGCTCGCGCTGGTGATAGATGACCTGCGCGTCGATGATCCGCGCGCGGGAGAAGTCGACCAACCGCGAGGCCCGGACGAACTCCGCCTGCAGGATGCGGACGTCGAACCGCGTGATCGAGAAGCCAGCCAGGTCGGCGCCCTGGAACACCGCCGCGATCTCGTCGGCGACGCGGGCGAAGGTCGGCGCGTTGGCGAGGTCGTCGTTGTAGATGCCGTGGATCTCGCTCGCCTCGCTCGGGATGTGCACGCCGGGGTTGATCCGCCACGTGCGCGGCGGATCGATCGCGCCGGGGCCGGCCTCGGTCGCGGGGTTGATCCGCACCACGGACAGCTCGACGATCCGGTCGGCGTTCGGATCCGTACCGGTGGCTTCGATGTCGAAGAACACCACCGGTCGCGTCAACCCGGCCGCGAACGCAGCGAAGCGCGGGCCGAGGTCGACGGCGGGTGCGGAGCCGGTGGCCGGCGTTGCGGGCGCATCATGCATCGTCGGGCGACATAACACGACTGCCGCGGCCCCGGCGGATCGCCGAGCATCCCGTGCCAGGCGGGCGATACGAGCCGGTGCAAAGCGCAGCGGTTGGGGCCGAGCGCGACCGCCCCGACCACGCGGCCGCGCTCGCGCGCACGCGCCGAGCCGAACCCTCGGCGCCAGAAGCCCGCGTAGCGCCAACTACGGACTTCACCGCGAACGCTCGGGAACCTCGCCGTCGTACTCGCAACACCCATGCGCGTGGGCAACCAGATCTCGAGGACGTCCGACGTCGCGCCGTGCCGCCGCCTAACGCACGCGCGCCCGCGAGCATGGCCCTTGGCCGCCACCAACCCTCCTGTTAGCGTGGGCCTGTGATGAGGCACTCCATCCTGCTGACGTCGATGTTCGCCCTCGCCGCGTGCAATGGTGGACGCGAAGGCACCGACGACCCCAGCGTCGCCGAGGGCATCACCGTGGCGGCGAGCGGGATCGACGGCGGCGATCCCAGCGGCCTCGACGGCGACGCCGCCGACGACGATGGCGAGAAGCTCGATGTCGGTGGCACCGGGGGCGTCGTCCCGTGCCCCGAGGGCCAGGTCTGCGACGACTGCGTCGACATGAGCCACGAGCCCTGCGACGACGGGACCGACCTCTTCAACGCGATCGGCCTCAACTGCCCCGGCACCCCGCCGGTCATCGGCACCGTGGACGGCAGCCCGGCGGCGATCGGCATGCGCACGGGCTTCGGCTCGACCGGCGAGTGGAACCCGCGCGAGGGCTCGAAGTTCGCCGTGATCGGCAGCGGCTTCGTCGGCGATCTCGACATGCCCACGCCCCAGGGCGACGACGACAACTTCCCGAGCCACTGCAACGACGACGTCGGCAGCTTCGATCCCGGCGGCGCGCTGCCGGCCCCGCTCCGGACCAACGACGTGGGCGGCGACTGCGTGGCCAACGAGGGGCTGCTCGGCACCGGCGACTGCTCCAACACCGTCGCGGCGCAGTTCAACCAGGGGATGATCGCCAACGACTACACCGAGATGCGCATCGTCGCGTCGGTGCCCCCCGGCAACAACTCGATCTCCTACGACTTCGCGTTCTTCTCGGTCGAGTACCCGATCTACTACGGCGACGTGTTCAATGACATGTACGTCGGATGGCTCGAGTCCGAGAGCTGGACCGGCAACATCTCGTTCGACGAGCAGGGCAACCCGATCTCGCTCAACGCCGGCTTCCTCGACTTCCGCGACGACGGCGGCGGCATCCCCGAGTTCGCCGGCACCTGCATGGCGCGGCACGCCGGCACCAAGTGGCTGTCGAGCACCGCGCCGGTCACCCCGGGCGAGGAGATCACCGTCGTGTTCGCGGTGTTCGACCTCGCGGACTCGATCCTCGACAGCTACGTGTTCCTCGACAACTTCCAGTGGGGTTGCGAGGGCACCGATCACCCGATGACGACGCCCGTCGGCTGATCACGTCCCCGGGCCGTCGAGCCAGGCCCGCGCGTGGGTGCGCGTGACGGCGAGCGCCGTCGCGGCGTCCTGTAACGCGAAGGGGCCGAGCGCGGGGACACCGGGCGTCACCAGGATCTTCGCGTCGACGCCGGCGAGGCTCGTCGGGATCGGCGTGCTCCGCCAGCGGCTCCGCGACGGGATGTAGTGCAGCAGCACGCGCTCGCCCGGGGTGAACGCGGCGCGACCGATGCGGTCCGAGACCCCGCCGTCGACGAGCACGCGGCCCTGCCACCACAGCGGGCGGAACATCAGCGGCACCGTGCACGAGGCGCGGATCGCCTTGACGAGATCACCGGCGTGCAGCGGCAGCGTCCGCCGTCCGACGACGTCGTGGGCGATCGACACGAACTCGACGCCGCAGTCCTCCACGTTGGTGACGCCGGTCGGCGCCAGGACGCGACGCAGGTGCTCCTCGAACTTGCGGCCCCGCAGCAGCCCGAACAGCGGGAGGCCCGGATCCCAGAAGTCCGGTCGACGCAGGGCGAGCAGCTCCGCCGCGATCGCGTCGGCGCCCAGGCCCGCGGCCCACAGTCCGCCGGCGAGCGAGCCCGCCGACACCCCGACGATCCGCCGCGGCCGCAGGCCCGCGGCCTCGAGCGCCGCGAGCAGACCGGTGTGCGAGTAGAAGCCGAAGAACCCCGCCGACAACGCCAGCGTGAACGGAGCCTCGTCGAGCCATCGGCCGACTGTCATGGGCCCGACCGTAGCCGCATGCACCGGCGCGACGCAAACGGCCGCGGTCACGTCCGCGAGGTCACGTGCGCGGTGGCGACGATGCGCAGCATCGCGGCGGCGAGCGCCACCGGCTGGAGCCCGGCCTGAGCGCCGACCTCGGCGACGATCGCGATCGCGGCGAGCTGCACGTCGACGACGCCCGCGTCGTCCTCGACGGCGCGGCGGATCCAGCGGTGACGCCCGCCGATCTCGATCTCCCACGTCACCGCGGCAGCATCGGCGAGCTTCGCCACCCGCCACGACAACCACGCGCGATCGACCTTGCTCGAGCGGCCGAGCGCATGGCGGACGAGCGCGCCGAGCCACAGCCGCCGCAGCGAGGGCAACCGCGCCGCGCTCGCGGCCTCGGCGGAGAGCACCCGGGGTCGGGTCGGCGTCGGCAGCAGCGCGCGCAGGCCGAAGCGATCGTCGCCCGCGCTCGCGGTGGCCAGGGCGTGGGCGACGAAGCGCTCGAGCGTGCGGCGACGGGCGCTGCCCGACGGTGCGAGCTCGGCCTGCGTGCGCGCCGCCGCAACGATCGCCCGGGCGTGGTTGACGACCAACGCCTCGATCGCGGGACGGGCCGCTCGCACCCCCGCGTCGCTCAGCCACAGCCGACCGCCGAGCTCGGTGAACGGCGCCGGCAACTCGAGCGCACCGACGTGGAGCCCGCGCGCCCACAGCTCCACGCTCGCGCGTGCGCCACCGGTGCCCAGCGACAGGGCCCCGACCGCGAGCGCGTCGGCGACCGGCCAGCGCAGCACCGGCTCGTCGGGTACCGTCGCCGCCGCAGCGCGGGACGACTCCACCACCGCGTGACGTCGGCTGCCATCGGGCACCGGCACCAGCGGCAGCGCGAGCACCTCGTGCAGCAACGCCGCCTCGCCACAGCCGGCGACCACGACCGGCCCCGGAAGATCGCGGGTCGCCGTGCCCGGCGGGACGATCGCGAAGGTCCGCGGATCGCCGCGCAGCGCCGTCACCGACACGATGCGATCGGGAGTGACCGCGCGTGGATCGTAGACGTGCAAGAGACCCACGTCGGCCAGGCCCAGCGCGTCGCGGTCCGTGGCCCGCGCGACCAAGAGGTGGGCGAGCAGGGCCGCGCGCGCGTGCACGTCGGCGCCGCTGCGCAGCAGCAGCCGCGCGACCTCGTCGCGATCCAGCAGCAGGCCGGGTTGGCTGGCCGCGGGCGCGGCGTGGGGATGGGCCTGCGGCACCGTGGGCAGCACCCACAGCCCCTGCCGACCCAGCACGCGCTCGAGCACCTCGAGGCCCTGCGACGTCGGGATCCAGGTGTCGTGCGCCGCGTCGGAGACCTCGAGCACGTACCACCGCCGCGTGGCCTCACCGACGACCACACCCCCGGTATCGCGCGCCCGCTCCAGCGCGTCGCGGAGCGTCCGCGGTGCGCCGTCACGCGTGCTCGCGACCGGGAGCACCAGCCGGGCGTCGTCGCGCCACGTGAGCCGCGCCCCAGCATCACCGGGCACATACCGCAGCTCGAGCGCGCGCGCGTCGAGCCCGGCGATCGCGTGGGCGACCAAGGGCGCACGCATGCACGTCGCCGGATCCGTCGAGGACGCGAACGCGTGCGCGACCAGCTCGTCACGACGCTGCTCGGCGTGGCGGGCGACCCACTTCGCCAGCTCGCGCAGCGCCGGGACATCGCGCGCGAGGGCGGCGCGCTCGGCCGGGAGCGTCACGCGGGCGACCAGCGTGACGCCGGCCATCACGGTGTCGGCGTCGGTGCTGCGCGCCAACGTCCGATCGAGCGCGAGCAGCCACACCGCGCCACCGGTGGCGACGCCGTGGCGATGGACATACGCGACGGCGTCGACCGCCAACGCCGGGGCGCCGCCGTGCGACCACGGCGGCACGGCGAACGACCGCGGCGGGAACGATCCCTGCGCCAGCGCGGTGAGGTCGGCCTTGGCCACCGACGCCGGGTCACCGAAGATCTGCGCAGACACCCACCGCACCGACGGCAAGAGGACACCGAGCTGCGCCAGCTCGCTGGGCCACAGCGCCATCACTCGACCGCGGGCAGCCAACGGCAGCGCCGTCGCCTCGTGGCGCCACACGAACGGCAACGGCTGCTCTGCGGCGCCCAGCGCGGCGAGCTGCGCGACGGTCACCGGTTGGCCCGCCGCGGTCGCCACCGACTCGAGGGTCTTGGGCCACGTCGCCTGCAGCAGCGAGCCGCTCGCGTGGGCGCTGGCGTCGTGCAACCACGCCACCAAGGTCGCCAGCGCCCCGTCGCGCACGATGTTGCCCTCGTCGACGGTGAGCTGCAACGCGGGACACTCGACGATCGCGTCGACGCGATCGACCTCGACGCCGGCCTCGCGCAGCGCCGCATCGAGCGGGCCCATCAACACGCCGTCGCGCAGCATTCGACGGTTGCGGGCCGCGGTGCCGCCCCACAGCCGGGCGAAGTCGCCGAGCTCGACGACGCGGGGATCGGCGCGTGCGGAGATCCCCGCGCCGCGGCTCCGCGGCTCGAGCCCCGGCACCCGCTCGCGCCACAGCTCGAGCACGGGCGCGAAGAGCCCGTCGCCGCCGAAGCGCAGCGCCTCGAACCACCGCCCCACCGTACGGTCGAGGGCGATGCGGAACACGATCACGCCGGGCGAACGGGTCGCGGTGCCGGTGCGCTCGACGAACGGATCGCCGGTGCTCGCGGCACGGCGCACGAAGGACCGCGACGCGCCGGGGGTCTCGAGATCGACCTGCCGCGGCCCGGCCGCGAGCGCCTCGTTCACCGCGCGCGCCAGGAGCCGCCGGGCCCGGGTCTGCCGCGCCGCGAGGGAACCGTCGCCGACGCCGGGGTCCGGCTGGAGCGCCTCGTCGAACACGGTCCCGATCTCGAAGCCGGCCAACGCCTCGGGATCGATCGCGACACGCAGCTCCAGGGTGTGGGCCTCGGCGCTCGAGGTCGTGGTCGCGTCGACCTCGGCGAACTCGACGAGGGACAGCACCGCGCGCACGAGCACGAGCGAGAAGTGCCATGGCCCCTCGCCCGGGCGCTCGCGCAGGCGCAGCCGGGCCTCGGTGCGCTCGACCGTGAAGCTGTGCCGGGGACCTGCGCCCGCGCCGAGCCGCCGTGACGCGACGACACCGGCGACGACGTCCTCGCTCATGGCGACACCTGGGCCTCCCGCACCGCGTCGACGGCGTCGATGACGTCGCCGAGATCGGGCTTGGGGACCGGCCACGCCCCCGCGATCGCCATCGCGACCGCCGTCGCCGCGACCACCGGTTGCACGCCGAAGTGGACGAGCGCCGCACGGACGAGCACGTGACGCTCGTCGAGCCACAGCGCGCGCGTGCGATCGGGCGCGAGGCGACGCGCGCCCGTGATCACCATACCGGGCACGCTCGCAAACCCGACGCCCCACAGCGCATCGGGCTCATCGCCGAGTCGGCCGAGCGCCACGCTGGCGGCGAGCCCCGCCTTCGCCAACAGCGACGCGACCAGGGCGACGAAGCCGACCGCCCCTTCGTTCGGCGCGACGTCGCGGACGATCGAGCCGAGGGGTCGCAGGCCGACGTCGAGTTCGGCGAACCACTCGCCGAGCCAACCATCGGCGCATTCGGGCGTGGCGACGACGGTGGGCACCCCGGCGCGCGCGCCCAGGGCCACCCTCGCCAGGCTGCTCCCGTCACCCGGCGCGATCCAGCCGACCACGCCGTGTGTCGCTGCTCGGGCGATGGCGTCCATCGACGCCGCGTCGCCGGCCGCCTTGCGCACCACCGGGGGGCGCAGCAGCGCCGCCCCCATCGCGTCGCGCTCGCATCGCAGGTGCGCGTGGAGGTACGCGTACTCGCGGTGGAGCTCCACCGTCCACGCCGCGTGGGTCGCCGCCAAGCTGGCGAGCCGCTCGATCAACGCGCCGCGCAGCTCGTGGACCTTGGCGACGACGAGCTTCTCGACCGCGAGCCTCCCCGCGTCGTCGATCACATGGTCGCGGCCGATGTCGGTGCGCAACGACGACGAGTCGGCCCACACCCGCAGATGATCGAACGACGCCGCGATCTCGGCGGCGGCGTGGGGCAACACCTCGGCCGGCCCGCCCTCGGCGAGCACGAGGCCGCGCCGCAGCAACACCGCGTGGGGCGGCACGGCGAACGCGACCCGGATGCGGGTGTCACCCGCCTCGTGGGTCGCGACCAGCAGCTCGTCGCTGGCCACCGGATCGTCGTGGATGGTCTCGACGCCGCGGTCGCCGCTGCGATCGTCGAAGGTCACGTCGATCGGGCAGAACCGACACCACCGCCACAGGCTGTCGCGGATCGCGTGGGCGATGGCCGTGCGCTCGGCGGCCTGACCGCGGCGGAACAGCCGCACGACCGTGCCCTCGAGCGGCTCGTCGAGGCGGCGCTTCTCGAACCGACGATCGGCGAAGAACTGCAGCTCCCACGCCTCGGCGCCGCGGCCGGTGTGCACGAGCACCGTATGGGGCTGCCACGCGAAGACGCTGACGAACCCGACGCCGAAGCCACCGGCCATCGTGCGGTCGGCGGTCTTGCTCGACGAGAACAGGCGCGTCAGCTCGCCGTCGATGATCGCCTCGTCCATCCCGCTGCCGGTGTCGGCGACCTCGATCTCGAAGACGACCTCGTCGCCGGCCTCGTGCGTGTG
This sequence comes from Nannocystaceae bacterium, assembly GCA_044344875.1. Lineage (GTDB taxonomy): Bacteria > Myxococcota_A > Polyangia > Nannocystales > Nannocystaceae > Xiheibacterium. The sequence continues at coordinate 106,846 of JBIJCC010000008.1, read as the reverse complement.
CAGCAGCACGTCGACGCGGTCGGCACCGGCGTCCATCGAGTTCTGGACCAGCTCGCGGAGCAGATCGTAGGGCGACGCGAACTGGGCGACGAGCCGCGCGAGCAGCTCGTCCACGCCGGCGGCCGGGGTCACGGCGCGTCCGCGTCGTCGATCGCGAAGGCCGCCTCGAGCTCCTCGTCGTCCTCGGCGAGCTCGGCGAGGATCTGCGGGACCATCACCGCCGCCGCCGACTTCTTGCCCGGCCGGCGGACGTTCCAGCGCTTGCGCGACTGGTACTTCTTCGCCCCGGTCGGATCGCCGTGGACGAGGATGCAGTGGTCGAAGCCGCGGGTCGGCGTGCAGGTCTCGAAGCGCACGTGGGCCTTCTTGCCGTCCTGCAGGAACACCAGCGCCGCGCCATTCTTGCCGTCGTCCTTCCACTCGAAGACGTCGTGGGTGCCGCGCAGCGCAGAGCCGTGGAAGAAGGCGCCGAGGTACTTGCCCTCGCCAGTGCGGGTGGTCACGAAGGCCGACAGCTCCTGCTTCGTCGACGTCGGCACTGCGGACACCCACAGGCGCTCCGTGGGTGACGCGACATCGGAGCCGCCACAAGCGGTCGCGAGGAGACACACGCAGAGGGCAGTTCGCAACATCGTGGACGCAAGCGTGACAGCGGCGGCCCGTGCATTCAAGCCGCTCTCGCGTCGAAGCGACCGCGTCGCGCAGACTTGGCCGTTTCCAGCGCTGGTCCGCGGTGATAACCATCGCCCCGTGAAGACCCGCGGCCTCCCGACCGTTCCGCTCGCCCCCCGCCGCAACGCGCGCGCCGGCGGTTCCTCCCCGCTCGCGTCGCCCCTCGCCGCCACGCTCGTGCTCGCGGCGTCGCTCGGCCTCGCGGCCGCGATGGGCGGCTGCGACGCGAAGCCGGAGCTCGCGGCCTACAAGGGCAAGTCCCACTCCACGCAGACCTTCGGCGCCCGCGCGGCGTCGTCCGGCCGCGGCTTCGAGGCGGCGAGCCCCGCCAAGCCGGCCGACGCGATCTCGCCGGCGGCGCTGCTGCAGCGGGTCAAGCCGCTGTTCGGCACGCTCCCGCCCCAGGTCGACAACCCCGCCAACCCGATCACCGACGCGAAGGTCGAGCTCGGCCGCATGCTGTACTTCGAGACGCGGCTGTCGAAGAACCAGACGCAGTCGTGCAACACGTGCCACGACCTCGACGCGTTCGGCATCGACATCCGCGAGCGCGACGGCGCCCGCGCCCGGACCTCGGAGGGACACGGCGGGGCGTTCGGCCCGCGCAACTCGCCGTCGGTCTACAACGCGGCGCTCCACGTCGCGCAGTTCTGGGACGGCCGCGCGGTCGACGTCGAGGACCAGGCCGGCAAGCCGATCCTCAACCCCATCGAGATGGCGATGGCCGACGAGGCCGCCGTGGTCGCGGTGCTGAAGTCGATCCCCGGCTATGCCGAGAAGTTCTCTGCGGCGTTCCCGGAGGGCGGGGACGCTGTCACCTACGCCAACATGTCCAAGGCGATCGGCGCGTTCGAGCGCAAGCTCGTCACCCCGGCGGCCTTCGACAGGTTCCTCGCCGGCGACGCCGCGGCGCTCGATCAAGCCCAGCTGAAGGGCCTGCAGTTGTTCGTCGACGTCGGCTGCACGCAATGCCACACCGGCACGGCCGTCGGCGGCACGCAGTTCCAGAAGCTCGGCAGCGTCAAGCCCTGGCCCGACCTCACCGACGAGGGCCGCGGCGCGATCACCAAGAGCCCGCTCGACAAGTTCGTGTTCAAGGTGCCGTCGCTGCGCAACATCGAGAAGACCGGGCCGTACCTCCACGACGGATCGATCGACTCGCTGCCGAAGATCGTCGAGATGATGGCCGAGCACCAGGCCGCCCGCGGCAAGCTGACGTCCGACGAGACCACCGCGATCGTGGCCTTCCTCGGCGCGCTCACCGGCACGCCGCCCAAGGAGCTGATCGCGGCGCCCAAGCTGCCGGAGTCGGGCCGGACGACGCCGAAGGCGGAGGGATGATGCGGGCACGATTCCTCGCCGCGATGGTCTGCCTCGGCGCATGCGATCGCGCCGCGGCGCCGGCCGAGCCCGCGCCGGTGGCCGCGAAGGCGGTCGACGATCCCGCCAAGCCCACGGCGACCGCGGCGACGCCGGCCCCGACCACCGCTGCGCCGGCAAAGCCCGCGACCTCGGCCTCGGCTACGCCGGCGAAGCCCGCGACGCCGACCCCGACGATGCCCGCCGCCGCGCCCAGCGACACCCACCACCTCGTCGGCGTCGACGCGATCGCGGCCTGGGACGCGCTCCCGGAGGACGAGCGCGCGCGCGTGCGATCGATCCCGACGCTCTTCCTGCACCAGTCGGTCGGCCAGGATCTCGAGGATGGCGCGAAGGCCCTCGGCTTCCCCTTCGAGTACTACGGGCCCAACCAGGCGAGCGTCGCTGCGGGGCTCAACGGCGGGATCTTCGTCGACGTCGGCGGGGTGAGCAACGGCGACGCGGCGGCCAAGCTCGCCGTGTGGCGCGAGCACACCGGCAAGCACGCCGCGCTGAAGGTCGCGATGATGAAGTTCGGCTACGCCGACGTGCTGCCCGAGTCCCTCGAGGCGGCGAAGTCCGGCTACCGCGACGCGGTGGCGGCGATCCGCGCCCGGGGGACGAAGGTCGTCCACGTGACGCCGCCGCTGGTGTTCGACACCGCCGAGAACCCCGCCAAGCAGACCCTGCGCGCGTGGATGCTCGCGTCGTTCCCCGACGACGTGATCTTCGATCTCACCGATCTCGAGAGCACCGACCCGAGCACGGGTGCGCGCTGCGAGGTCGGTGGCGTGTGGCGGATCTGTCCGAGCATTCGATCGCGCGAGGGTTGTGCGAGCGAGGGCCAGGGCATCGACGGCCCGGGACAAGGGCACCTGTGCGCGGCCGAGGCGGCGCGACTGGCCAAGGCGATGCTGTTCGCGATCCGGGCGGCGGCGCAGTAGCGCCCGGCCGCCCACGGCGCCGCACGGATCGCCTACGCTGCGCCCGATGTCCCTGCGTCCCCTGGTCCCCGTTCTCCTCGCCGTCGCCGCCTGTGCCCCGACGCCGGCGACGACATCCCCCGCGCCGACGACGTCCGCGTCCGCCGAGCCCACGCTGCTCGCCGTCGGTTCCCCGGCGCCCGCGCTGACGGCGACGGCGCACGACGGCACGCCCCTCGATCTGCGCGCCCTCGGACGACCGACGGTCGTCTACTTCTACCCGAAGGACGACACCCCCGGCTGCACCGCCGAGGCCTGTGCCTTCCGCGACGCGTGGGACAAGTACACCACGGCGAAGGTCGGCGTCATCGGCGTGTCCTCCGACGACGACGCCTCGCACCGCGCCTTCGCCGAGAAGCACCGCTTCACCTTCCCGCTCGTCGCCGACGTCGACCACGCCTGGGCGACCGCGTTCGGCGTGCCGATGCGCGGCGGGATGACGGCGCGCGTCAGCTTCTTGATCGGCGCCGACGGGACGGTCGCGAAGGTCTACCCGGAGGTCGACCCGGGGATCCACAGCGACGAGGTGCTCCGCGACGCCGCGGGGCTGTAGCCCGCGGCAGAAGAACGCGGTCCGAGGCGCAGCGCCACGCATCTCGAGCGAGCGGTCGTTGATGACAGTACGGGTGCTACGCGTGCTGGTCAGCCGCCCGACGTCTGCCAGACTCTCCCACGAGCATGGCCGCGCTCGAGTCCCTCGCATGGTTTCACGCCGAGGATGCTGCACAGTGGCGGGCATGGCTCGCGGACCATCACGCCCACGCCCCCGGCGTCTGGCTGGTCACGTGGCGCAAGGCCTCGGGCAAGCCGGTGCTCACCTACGACGACGCGGTCTCGCAGGCGCTGGCGTTCGGCTGGATCGACTCCAAGCCCGGGAAGGTCGACGAGCACCGCACCCGCCTGCTCATGACCCCGCGCAGGCCGGGGACGAGCTGGTCGAGGCCCAACCAGCGCCGCGTCCTCGCACTCGAGGTTGCGGGCCTGATGGCGCCCGCGGGTGCGTCCGTCGTGGCATCGGCGCGCGCCGACGGATCGTGGTCACGACTCGACGCCGTCGAGGATCTCGTGATCCCGGACGATCTCGCGGCGGCCTTCGAGCGTCACCCCGGTAGCCGCGCGCGCTGGGATGCGTTCCCGCGGTCGGCGAAGCGGGGGATCCTCGAGTGGATCCTCAACGCCAAGCGCCCCGAGACCCGCGCGACGCGGCTCGAACAGACGGCATCGCTGGCCGCGATCGGAGAGCGCGCCAACGCGTGGCCGCGTCGTTGAGGCAGGCCGAGACGTGGACGGACGTCGCGCCCCTCACGGCGGCACGCTGCACACGCCGATCGTCGCCGGCCCGACGCACGCCTCCGCGGGCAGACCATCCTCCCACGGGAGGCAGCTCGATCCCGGCAGCAGCGCCTCGCACACGGGTGGGCCATCGACGTCGCAGAAGGGCGCGCAGCAGCCCGTCGCGTCCTCGCACGCCGGAACCCAATCGCTCGGGATGCAGGCTGAGCCCGGGTCGCAGACGTTGATGAACTCGCAGGGCTCCCCCACTCCGCCAGCCGCGCCCGAGGCGTCGGGGACGCACGAGAACGATACGTAGTCGGGATAGCAACCCATGCCCTCGCCGCAGTCCTGCGCCATCGGATCGCACTGCGGCAGGCAGAGGATCAGCACGCCGTCGCCGGTGAGGCGGCAGTGGTCGCACTCGTTCGCGCAGAGCGGGTTCTCCTCGCTCCCAATGCAGAAGGCAACGCACTCGCCCATGTTGGTCTCGGGGTCCACGTTCCAGCACATCGCCCCGAGCTCGCAGTCGTCGATGCCGGAGCCGACGGAGCCCTCCACGGTGCACGGCTCGCCAGGCCCGCCCGCGTCGGGCTCGAGCGGCGAGCAGCGCGTGGCGTTCCAGCTGCTGCCGCCGTCGTTCGCCCACGGCATGCACTTCTCGCCCTCCGGGCAGTCCTGCTCCCAGACGCTGCACTCGTCCATGCTGCCCCAGTCGCCACCGGGGATGAACGTGACGTCGTCGGTGGGATCCGAGGGATCGGTGTCCGTCGACGCGGTCGTCATCGGGGTCGTGCCCGCGGTGGTGCTGGTCGTCGTCGTGCCCGGCGTCGAGCTCGTCGCATCGGCCGAGCTCGCGCTCGCCTCGGCATCGCCGGTCGGCCCCGCGGTCGCCTCGGCGCCACCGGTCGACCCGTCGCCCGCCGCCACGACTGGGCCACAGCCGGCCGCCCAGCCCATGCACCCGACCCACGCCACCGTCCGGAAATACATCACATAACGAACATAGCGCCGTCCGGATTCCTTTGATAGCTATGATTTCGTCGACGCGCACGGGTTTCGGGCATCGTCTCCACCGTGGGGATCCTCGACCCGGTACCGCCGCCATACGACCCGCTCGAGTGGATCCGCAAGCCGTTCGCCGAGCGTGCCCGCATGGTCTGCCAGGCATGGGCGATGCAGGGCTACGGCACACCCGCGTACGTCTACCTGTTCTACCTGCTCAAGGTCGGCCTGTATGTCTGGGCCTGGGCGCTGTTCTGCGGCCAGTCATCCGCGCTCGGTGGCATCTCGGAGATCACGACGTGGTGGCTGCACCCGATCGCGTTCACCAAGGCGATCGTCTGGAGCGCGGCGTTCGAACTACTCGGCCTCGGCTGCGGCAGCGGACCGCTCACCGGCCGCTACCTCCCGCCGGTCGGCGGCTTCCTCTACTTCCTGCGGCCGGGCACGACCAAGCTGCCGATGTTCGAGCGCGCGCCGATCCTCGGCGGCATGCGCCGCACGTGGGTCGACGTCGGGCTCTACGCGGCGACCATCGGCCTCTTGGTCCGTGCGCTGCTCGTCGACGATCCCGGGCCCGCCGAGCTCGGCCCCATCGTCGCGGTGATGATCGTGCTCGGCCTCGCCGATCGCACGCTGTTCCTCGCGGCGCGGGGCGAGCACTACTGGACCACGATGCTGTGCATGGTCTTCGCCGGCAACTGGATCGCCGGGGCCAAGGCCGTGCAGCTGGCGCTGTGGTTCTGGGCCGGCGTCTCGAAGCTCAACGCCCACTTTCCCTGCGTCATCGCGGTGATGACGAGCAACAGCCCGTTGACCCGCTTCGCGTGGCTGCGCCGTCGGATGTACCGCAGCTACCCCGACGACCTGCGCCCCTCCGCCCTCGCCGGACTCATGGCCCACGCCGGCGCGGGCCTCGAGTTCGGCGTGCCGCTGGTCCTCGCCTTCGCCACCGGCGGCACACCGCTGGTCGCCGGCATCGTGCTGATGCTGATGCTCCACGGCTACATCACCAGCAACGTACCGATGGGCGTGCCGATCGAGTGGAACGTGATGGTGGTGTACGGCGCCTTCGCGTTGTTCTGGGCCCACCCCGACGTCTCGGTATTCGACCTCGGCAACGCCCCGCTCGGGCTCTTCTTGGTGCTCGCGCTCGTCGGCGTTCCGCTCGTCGGCAACCTCTGGCCGCACACCGTGTCGTTCCTGCTGTCGATGCGCTACTACGCGGGCAACTGGGCCTACTCGATCTGGCTGTTCCGCGGCGACAGCTACCGCAAGCTCGATCGGCTGACCAAGGCGTCGCCCTGGATCTACGATCAGCTCGCCCACGTCTACGACCGGCGCACCTCGGTTGGGCTGGTCGGCAAGGTGCTCGGCTTCCGGCTGATGCACCTGCACGGACGCGCACTGCCCCTGCTGCTGCCCAAGGCCGTCGAGCGCTACGAGGACTACGAGCACGTCGACGGTGAGATCGCGGCGGGCCTGGTCCTGGGGTGGAACTTCGGTGACGGGCACCTCCACGACGAGGCCCTGCTGCGCGCCGTGCAGGCCCAGTGCGGCTTCGTGCCCGGCGAGCTGCGCTGCGTGATGGTCGAGGCCCAGCCGCTGTTCGGACGCACGCAGCGCTGGCGGATCGTCGACGCGGCGACCGGCGAGATCGAGTCCGGAACGGTGGACGTCGCGGCCTTGAGCGCGATGCAGCCGTGGGGCGACACCCCGCCGGCCCATGCGCCGGGCCCGTCGACCGCCGCGACGCCGTGAGTTCGCACAGGCCCGAACCGCCCCGACGCGCGTGTGTCCCGATGCCCCGCCCGTGGGGCGCATGCGCCCGCGGATCGGCCGCGTCGTGCGTGCTACGTTCAGCCCGTGCGTACCCACTCCTTGGCCCTGCTGTTGCTGACGCCCGCGCTCGCGTGCGAGGAAGCCGACCCGGTCGGGACCCAGGGTCCCGAGACCGCGCGCAAGGTGATCGGACCCGACGGTGGCACGATCACGTCGATCGACTCGACGCTGCGCATCGACTTCCCCGCCGGCTCGCTCGCCAGCTCGGTCGAGGTCAGCATCGTCCAGACCTTCGACGTGCCCAAGACCATCGGCAACGCCTATCGCGTGCAGCCGAACATGCCGCTCGCCGTGCCGGCGCTGGTCGCCTACGACTTCGGCGACACCGACGTGTCCGCGTATCCCGTGCTCGAGCTCGCCGTCGGCCGGGCCACGGCCGCGAGCTTCGAGCCGATCGACAGCCTGTCGGTCGACGAGGCTGGCCAGGTCGCCCGCGGCGAGGACCCGAACCTCTCCTTCGCGTACGGCCTCATCCGCACGCAGATGACGGGCACCGACACCGATGCCACCACCACGGGTGACACCAGCGGGACCACCGACACGACGGGCACGAGCACGGGCACCGGCACCACCGCGGGCTCGACCGACACCAGCTCGACCGGCGGGAGCTCCGGCAGCGAGAGTTCGTCGACCGGCTCGGAGACCGCCGGCGAGTGCGGCGATGGCAGCGTCGACGCTGGCGAGCTGTGCCTCGCCGAGGGGACCTCGGTGGTCGTCGGCAACGGCCCGCGATCCCTCGCGCTCGCCGATCTCAACGGCGACGACAACGTCGATCTCGTGGTCGCCAACGGCGGCGACGACAACATCAGCGTGCGCTTCGGCGACGGGGCCGGCGAATTCGGCCTCGACACGCCCTACCCCGTCGGCAACAACCCGATCGACGTGCAGATCGCCCAGCTCGTCGGCACGGACGACGTCGACATCATCGTCGTCGAAGAGACCGACGGGACGGTGAGCCTCCTCGAGGGTTCGGGCGGTGGCGCGTTCGCGGATGCCGTCCCCTTCGACGTCGGCAACCTTCCGCGCGGCCTCGCGATCGCCGACATCGACGAGGACACGCTGCTCGACCTCGCGGTGGTGAACAACGGCACGGACGACGTCTCGCTCCTGCTGGGCGACGGCGCGGGGTTCCTGCCCGGCGGCACGGTCGGCCCCGGCAACGCCCCGGTCGCGCTGGCCGACTTCACCGGCGACATGAACCTCGATCTCGCGACCGTGCTCGGGACCTCGCTGGTGCTCAACGGTGGCAACGGCACCGGCTCGTTCGGCGGCGCCGGGACCTTTGATCTCGGCGCGACCGGCCAGGCGCTGGCGGTCGGGGACTTCGACGGCAACGGTGATCTCGACGTCGTCGTCGCGCTCGAGGCCGACGACAACGTGCTGTTCGCCCCGGGCAACGGCATCGGCGGCTTCGGCCTCTCGGTGCCCTACGGCGTCGGCGATGCGCCCAACGCCATCGCCGCCCTCGACATCGATGCCGACGGCGATCTCGACGCCGTGCTCACCACGTCGGGCGACGCCACGGTGACGGTGCTCGCCGGCAACGGCGCCGGGGGCTTCCTCCCGCCGCAGAGCTTCGCGGTCGGCAACGCGCCCAGCGACTTCGCGGTCGCCGACGTGAACGGCGACGGTGCGCTCGATGTCCTGGCCTGCTCCCTCGCCGACGACCTCGTGAGCGTGTACCTGTCGAACCCATGAACTTCGTCGGGCACGCGCTCGCGGCGACGTGGGTCGACACCGATCCGCGGTTCGCCCTGGGCGCGATGCTCCCGGACTTCGCGAGCATGGCCGCGGCGGGTGGGCCGCGGGTGCCCTTGGGCGACGACCACGGGCCGGTGGTGCAGGCGGGCATCGCCTGGCACCACCGCACCGATCACGCGTTCCACGGCTGCGCGGCGTTCCTCGAGCTCACCGACGTCGGCACCGCGGCGCTGCGCGACGCCGGCCTCGGGCGCGGCGCGGCGCTGGCCGCCGCGCACGTCGGCGTCGAGCTGCTGCTCGACGGTGAGCTGTGCCACGACCCCGACCTGGTGCGCCACTACCACGACGCGCTGGCCTCCGACGCCGAGCTCACGCCGCCGCTGCGCGCGGTGGTGCGGAGGCTCGGCGAGATCGGGACGCCGCACTGGTACCGCGACACTGCAGAGGTCGCGGCGCGGTTGTTCCGCATCCTTGGCGCGCGACCGCGGCTGGCGATCGCGCCCGAGCAGCTGGATGCGCTGCGTGGATGGCTGTGCTCGGTACAACCAGCCATCCGCGACGCGACCCCGGGGCTCCTCGCCGAGCTGCGGTCCCGCCTGCGCTGAGCCCCGGCGCCGACGTCCCGGCCTACAGCCGATCGAGGTTCTCGCGGTAGGCCTTCTCGGCCCGCGTGCCCTTGGCCAGCGCGATCGCCCGCTCGTACGCGGCGCGGGCCTTCTCCTTCTGGCCGAAGCGCAGCAGGCAGTGGCCGCGGATCTCGTGGGCGCGGGGGTTCTCCGGGTCGAGGGCGATCGCCTTGTCGACGCTGGCGCGGGCCGCCGCCGCCTCGTTGGCCCCGAGCTCGGCCTCGGCGCGGATCGTCCACGCCTCGGCGTGCAGCGGCAACCGATCCGTGAGCTGCTCGGTCACCGTCAGCGCGACGCGCTCGTTGTCCATGCGGAGCCACAGCCGCGCGGTGAGCTCGGCCGCCGGCAGGAGCTCGGGCGCCGGCCGATCCTCGTCGAGCAATCGCACCCACGCCGCGCGGGCCCGTCCCGCGGCGACCTTCGCCTTGCCGAGGCGGGCGTCGACGTCGGCCCACGCGAGGTAGAGCCGGCCCTTCTGCGACTCGGGCACGTGGGGGAAACCGCGGCGCAGCGCGAGCTCGGCCTCCTTGCGATCGCGCTGCCGGGCCCAGGTCTCTGCATAGAGGATCCGCGTCGGGATGTCCGCCGGATCCTGGGCGACCATCGCCGCGAGCTTCTGCTGAGCGGCCGCGAGCGCGGTGCGGCCCCCCTCGACCACCTGCGCCCGCGCTCGCTCGCGATCGAGCGTGCGCGCGTCGACGCCGAGCAGGGCGGCGCGGGTCAACAACGCCGCGGTGTCGACCTCGCGATCGCCGGACAAGATCGCGACCCGGGCGTAGCGGACCAAGGTCTCGCCGGTGACGCCGGGCGTGTCCGCGAGCGCGACGAGCAGCGGCCTGGCCTGATCGGCGTGTGCGTTGTCGACGAGGAACTCGGCGAGGCGCTCTCGGTAGCGCGGCAGATACGGGTTGGTCTCGACCGCCCGCTCGAGCCACGCCTGCGCCGCGCGCATGCCCTCGGGATCGGTGGCGCGGCGGCGGTTCGCGATCTCGGCGAGCAGGAGCATGGCCTCCGCGGCGATCGGCTCGCGCTCGACCGCCCGCTCGAGGGCGACCTTCGCCTTGCGCAGATCGACGGCGTCCGTGGCCTGGCCGAGCTCGGCCTCGCCGAGGCCCGTCCACGCCCGGGGTGCGAACGGCTCCTCCTCCGCGAGCGCGGACAGTCGACGCAGCGCGACCACGGGGTCGCCGCGTCGCAGCTCGATGCGCGCGGCGGCGACTTCGAGCTCGATGCGACCGGGGAGCAGAGTGCTCGCGCGCTCGACCCACGGCTGGGCCTCGGCGAAGCGCCGCTGCTCGACCAGCGCGAGGGCCTGGACATAGGCGACCCGGGGATGCGCCTGCGGCAGCGTCGCGGTGACATCGAGGGCCTTCATCACGTCGCCGGACATCAATGTCACCCACGCACGATCGATCGCGATCTCGTCGGCAGGCAGGGCGCCCGCGGTCTCGAGTTCGTCGAGCCAGCGCGTGGCGAGCTCGGTGGCCCCGACCTCGAGCGCGGTGTCCACCGCGAGCCGCAGCGCGGAGCGATCCCACCGCGGCAGACCGTCGTAGCCCGCCTCCAGCAGCGCGAGCCCCGGCTCGCGCTCGCCGGCGTACACGTGCACGACGCCCCGGGCGAGCTGGGTGAGATGGCGATCGCGGGGCGGCAGCGCCTCGCCGAGCTCGAGCAGCTGATCGGCGACGCTGGCCACCCCGCTCGACTCGCGGCGCAGCAGCGCGTTGAAGAACACCTCGTCCGCGGCGAGCCCGAGGTGCGTCCGCGCCAGCTCGCGGGCCCGTGCGAGCTCCTCGATGGCCTCCGCGTCGCGGCCGAGCTCGAGCAGCAGCCGGGCCCGGACCCGGCGCAGCGACGGCGTCGCGAAGTCACCGCCCTGCGCCGCGTCGATGTCGGCGAGGGCGGCCGCCAGCGCCGTCGCATCGCCGGGGAATCGCGCGACGACGAGCTGGCCCCGCAGCCACACGATCTCGGCGTCGATCGCCGCATCGCCCGAGGTCTCGAGCGCACTCGTCAGCGTCGCGGCGCGCTCGAGGTCACCGTCGGCGAAGGCGAGCATCGCCGTCGCAACGGTAGTCGCCGGGAGATCCGTCGGCGCCGCAGCGAGGGCCGCGTGGGCGGCCTGCTCGCCCTCGCCGAACTCGAGCCAGAGATGCGCGCGCAGCAGCGCCCGCTGGGCGAGGCTCGGCGGATCCTCGTCGTCGCGCACGAGCGCTGCGTCGAGCACGTCGCCCGCGAGGCGGAGATCGGCCGCGCCGCCGCCCTTGGCGTGGGTCCGCGCGCTCTGCAGCGCGTCACGGCGGGCGCGTCGCTCGGTGAGGATCTTGACCGTCACGGCGACGACGACCACGGCGATCGCGATGACGATCGCCTTGGCGATGCGTCGCATCTGGCGACGGCGCTGGCGGGCGTGGATCTCCGCGATCAGATCGCCGCCGCCGCTGGCGAGCCGCAGCCCCCGCGACGATCGATCAGCGCCACCGCGGTCCATCGCCACCAGAGTACGCCGCGCGCCGGCCGATCGGCAGGGCCCCACGCCCCCAACCCGACGGCGACGCCCGCGTTGTCGCGAGCGTGAGCGACCCGACGCAAAAGTGCCGTCTGGGACGGGCTACTGCAGGAGGGACGCGCCCTCGCCGAGGTCGGAGCCATCCGCCAGCGGCCGCGACGCAGCGGGACCCCAGGACGGCGGCGGTACCACGGGTCCGTCGGCCTTGTCCTTGTTCTTCTTCTTCTTCGCCCCGGCCACGCGGCTGGACGACTTGTTGTCCTCGCCAATCGCGCGTGACTTTCGATAGTCCTCGAGCCCCGGCAACCACGGGTGCTCGTCCTCGACGAATTCCGGGAACAGGCTGAGCCGCTCGCCACCGCTGCGGCGCTCGTCGACGAGCACGAAGTTGCCCTCGTGGAACTGCCACAGCTGATCGACCGCGGTGGTCTCGATCACCGTGCTGTCGTCGGTGTGCCACCAGATCTGCGCGCGCGAGGCGGCGACGCCGGTGGTCTTGTCGAGGTCGAGGCGGGTCAGCTCGTAGTCGACGACGACGAGCTCCTCGCCGAGCTCCTCGCACTTGCTCAAGAATGCCTGCTGCGACTCCGCTGGCAGGAACTCCGCCGCCCGATCGACGTCGCGCCAGCGAACCGCGCGGTTGTACTCGGTGGTCGCGTCGCGGAGCTTGGTCTGCATGCCGTCCCCGGTCATGCAGCCGGAGGTCCCGAGGATCGCGAGGAGCACGGCGGCACGCATGGGTGGCACGCTACGCGGGCGCGGAGCACGGCGCCAGTTTTCGGAGGTCCTGCGGGAATCCGCCTTGGGACCGGGGCGTCGCTCGGGCGACCATGGTCGCGGTGACGAGCGCCGGCGCAACCTCGACGGGCGGCCGCTGGGCCCGCCGACTCGGCGCGCTCGTGCTCGCGGTCGCGGCGGCGTGGTGCCTCGCTGCGCTCGCCCTCGATCGGAGCGGGCGCATCGACACACCGCCGCCGGGCCCGTGGCAGGCGATCATCGTGCTCGGGTGCGGCCTCGACGAGAACGGCGAGCCCTCGGCGGCGTTGCGCGAGCGGGTCCACGCCGCCGCGCAGCTGTGGGCCGCGGGCGTGGCCCCGCGACTCGTCACCACCGGCGGAGTCGGACAGGCCGGCGTCTCCGAGGCCGACGCCGCGGCGGCCCTCGCCCAGCACCTCGGGGTCCCGGCCGACGCGATCACCATCGAGCGGACCTCGACGTCGACCGAGGAGAACGCGAACCATGCCGCGGCGCTCGTCGACGCCGACGACGTCGTCATCGTCAGCGACGCCTACCACGTCACGCGGGCGCGTCGGGTGTTCGCGCGGTACTTCGAGCGCGTCGCGGCGGTCGGAACCGAGAGCCCGCACACCGGCACGCGGGCGTGGGGTGCCCTGCGCGAGGTCGCGGCGCTGCTCGCCTACGCACTCACGGGCCGGCTATGATGGATCGACGGCGCCGATGTCGGACGATGCGATCAGAGCCCCGGCGACCGAGGAGCAGACCCTCGCCGGTACGCAGACGACGCTCGATCCTCACGCTGCGAGCCACGTTGCGCTCACTCGCGGCCAGACCGTCGGCCGCTACCTCATCCTCGCCGAGCTCGGACGCGGCACGATGGGCGCGGTGTACGACGCCTACGACGCCGATCTCGATCGGCGGGTCGCACTGAAGCTGATCGCCGAGCCGCTCGGCGCCGGAGATGCCCAGCGCCAGCGGCTGCTCGGCGAGGCGCAGCTCATGGCGAAGATCTCGCATTCCAACGTGGTGAGCGTGTTCGACGTCGGCGTGTGGCAGGACCGACTGTACGTGGCCATGGAGCTGGTCGAGGGCATCACGCTCGATCGATGGTGCGCCGCAGCGGGTCGTCGACAATCCGAGGTCCTCGACGTGTTCTCGGCCGCGGGTGCGGGCCTCGCAGCGGCCCACGATGCGGGCGTCGTCCATCGCGACTTCAAGCCCAGCAACGTGTTGGTCAGCGCCGACGGTCGGGTCCGCGTGGCCGACTTCGGCATCGCCCAACACGGGACCTCGGCCCCCACCGCCGAGCGCGACGCCGACTCGCCCGTCGCGTCGCGGGGCGTCGGCACGCCGGCGTACATGTCCCCGGAGCAGTGGGCGCGCGCCCCGGTCGACGCGCGCAGCGATCAGTTCTCGTACTGCGTCGCGCTGTTCGAGGCCGTCTTCGGCAAGCGACCGTTCTCCGGCGACAACGCGCTCGAGCTCGCGGCGGCCGTATCGCTCGGCCGCATCGCCGACCACGATCTGCGGCGCGCGGACACCCGTGTGCGCGCCGTCATCGTCCGCGGCCTCGCCGTCGCACCCGCCGACCGTCACCCGTCGATGCACGCCCTGGTCGACGCACTCCGCGCGGCGAGGCGACCACGGCCGGTCGCGCGCGCCGCCGTGCTCGCGGCGCGCGCCGTCGCTGGCTCGGGCGCCTGGTTCGCCCTGCATTCGCCGGCCGCAGACACGTGCGCGGCGTCGGAGCAGGTCGCCGCGCAGTGGAGCGACGCCGTGCAGCGGACGATCCGCGTCGACACGGCCGATGTCACGGCGAGCTACGCCGAAGCCCAGCGCGAGGCCCTCGTCGCGGGCCTGGATCGCTACGCGCAGCGGTGGAACGAGCTGCGCCTCGAGGTGTGCCAGGTCTCTGCCACGACGCCCGCCGACGCCGTCATTCGATCGCGGAGCTCGTGCGTCGACGATCGCTTCCGGGCGTTCGCGGGCACGATCGCGGCCCTGCGCGACCGACCGATCGATCCGACACGGATCGACGCGGTGCTGGGCCTGCTCCCCGATCTCGAGGCCTGCACGGGCACCGCCGCGGACTGGGATCCGGTGCCCAGCGACCCCGAGCAGGCCCGTGCCGTCGCGGCCCTGCGCGACCGCCTGCTCGCCGTCCGCATCGAGCGACGTGCGGGCCGCTCGGGCGGCGACGTGGCGGCGACGGAGGCGATCCTCGCCGAGGCCGAGGCCATCGGCTTTCCGCACCTCGTGGCCCGCGCGAACATCGAGCTCGCGGCGCACTACAACGAGGTCGACCGCTCGGCGGACGAGGACGCCCCCGTCGCGCGCGCCCTCGTCGTCGCGGCCGAGAGCGGCGACGACGTGACGATGGCGAGTGCGATCAACCGCTTGCTGCTGAGCGCGTCGGCAGTGCGCTTGGACGCGGACGAGCTGCGACGGTGGACCTCGCTCGGCGACGCCATCGCACGGCGCGCTGGCCTACACACGGGCATCCGCGGGGACCTCCACAACAACCTCGGTCTCGCCCTGCGCGCGCGCCGAGACTTGGATGGGGCACTGCTCGCGTGCCATGACGCCCAAGCGGCCTACGCCGAGGACGACGGCGCCGAGGGCCTGATGGTGACACGCGCGCGGGTCAACTGCGTCGGGACGCTGGTGCGCGCGGGCCGATACGAAGAGGCCCGCATCGAGGCCGAGCGCGTGCTCGTGCGCATGGACGAGCTGCAGAGCCCGACATCGCTGGAGAACATTGCTGCAATCGAGCACGCCGCTGCGGCACGGCACTACACCGGCGATCGTCGCGGCTCGTTGGCGATGCTAGAGGAGGCGCTGCGACGGCGGCTGCTCGTCACCGGTGCACGGGGCCGCCGCACCGGGAAGGCGTTCGTGAACGTCGCGCTCGCGCGCGCCGTCGTCGGAGATCTCGACGGCGCGCGCGCCGCTGTCGACCAGGGCCGCATCCTCATCCCCGGTGATGCCGTCTCCCTCACCGTCGCCGAGGCCGTCATCGCCGCGCAGCGTCGGAACCCGACCGCGCTGCGGCAGGCACTCGACGCCGCGCGAGCGCTGCCGGCCCTCGAGCCCGAGCAGAACGAGTTGTTGGCGTACATCGACGCCTGCGACGCCGTGGCGACCGGGCAGCCGCGTCGGGCGATGACGCTCCTCGAGCCCGTCTGCGGCACGGCCGAGCCGCACCCGCCCATGACGCCGACCGTCTGCTGCGGCGCCGGGCTCATCGCCGCAGTGGTCGCCGACGACCACGAGGCGACGGCCGTGTGGACATCGAGGCTGGAGCGCACCCTGCCCGCCGACAGTGAGGAGCGACTGACCTACGACATCGCCCACGCCGCGGCTGTCGGCCGCTCCCATCCCGCGATGCTGGCCGAGCTCCGCGGTCGGTTCGAGGCGTTCGTCGCCAGCACGCACCGCGACCACCCGGCCGTGCGGCTGCTCGCGGCGGGACTCGAGCACTTTGCTAGTTCTGCGCCACCTTCGCGCCCTTGATCACCACGTCGCCGTCGGCCTTGACCTGGATCTTCCCGGAGCCCTTGACGGTGATGTCCTTGCCCTTGATGACGATCGTGCCGTCCTTCTTCATCGAGAACTCGGAGCTGCCGCACTTGATGGTGAAGGACTCGGCGACGGTGATGGCAAAGTTCTTCTTTGCATCGATCGACATGTCGTCGCCCGACTCCATGTGGGTCTTCTTGCCCGACTTCGTGTTCAGATTCTCGTCGCCCTCGAGCGCGAGGTTCTTGCGGGCCTTGACGAGGATGTTCCGCGCGCACTGGAACTTGCCGCTGGCCCCCGCGGTGAACGTCATCGCGCCGACCGCGGTGATGCTCCGTGACGCCCCGACCTGCTCGCTGTAGAGCCCGATCACCTTGACGCTCTTCTTGGCGCCCACGAACTCGTCGGAGGCCAGGGTGATGTTGACCTTGCTGGTCTTGGAGATGGTCTGCTCGCGCTTTCCGCTGATCGTCTCGGTCACGTTCTGCGTGACCGAGATCGTCTGGTTCTTCGTGACGCTCAGCTCCATGTTCCCGCTGATCGTCTCGGTGTGGTTCCCGCCGACCGTGATGGTCTTGTCCTTGGTGATCGCGTCGGTGAGGTTGTTCGACACCGAGATCGACCGGTCGTGGCCCACGCTCAGCGTCTGGTCGTTGAGCACGATCGAGTTCATGTCCTTCTGCGCGTGGATGTAGAACTCCTCGGATCCCGAGGCGTCCTCGAAGCGCAGCTCGTTGGAGCCCGAGCCGCCGACGCTGGTGGTCTTGACCCCGCTCTTGGTCTTGTCGGCGGGCAGCGCGAACGGCGGGGAGTTGTCGCCGTTGTAGACGCACCCGTTGACCAGCGGTCGATCGGGGTTGCCCGACAGGAACTCGACGACGACCTCCATGCCGATGCGCGGGATGAACTGGAAGCCCCAACCGGGGCCAGCCCAGTTCTGTCGCACGCGGATCCAGCACGACGACGTGTCGTCCTTCTTGGGCTGCTCCTCCCAGTGGAACTGCACCTTGATCCGTCCGAACTCGTCGGTGTGGATCTCCTCGCCGGATGGCCCGACGACGGTGGCGGTCTCGGGTCCCCATGCGCGCGGCTTGGGGATGCGTCGGGCGGGGCGGATCGTCACCGTCTCCGGGACGCACGACACCACGTTGAGGTAGCGCCCAGTGCTCGCGGCGTTGCCCCCCGAGGTCGACAGCAACACCTCGGGCGCCGAGCCGCGGTGCTCGACGCGGGTGATGACCCATCGCTGCTCGAGATCGGCGCGATGGTGCCGCTCGAGCTCGAACACGCCGCACGGCACGAAGGTGATCACGTTGCCGGTGCCGCGACCGACCTTGCCCGGCAGCGCGAGCGCGGCCTGGTGCTCGGGCGCCCGCGCCGGCCCATCGTCGGCGATGAACCGGCGTTGATCGTGGCGGTAGACCCGGCGGGTGCGGCCGCGGTCGTCGGCGCCCTCGGCGGGGCTGAACAGTGGCGCGGTCGGGGCCTTCCAGTCGAAGTCCATGTGCATCGTCGCGGTCGACGTCAGGGTGACCGCGTAGTCGAGGCCAGCGAGCGACTCGACGTCGTGCTCGTCCGCGCTCGACCCCGGGACGATCGGCACCAGCGCCGAGCCGTCGACGTTGGCGATGTCCACGAACTCGTCGTTCTCGTACGTGAACGTCAGCACCTCGTGGCCTACGCCCTCGTCGTGGACGAAGTGGTACGAGATGCCCTCCTCCTCGAGCAGGCGCTCGACGAAGTCGCGGTCCGACTCGCGGTACTGCACGCAATAGTCGCGCGCCTCGGTGCCGCGGGCCGACGAGCCCGGATCGTGGGTCCGCGCGTAGTCGCCCAACGCCTCGCCCAGCACCGCCGCGACGATGTCGAGCACGCTCATGTCCTGGAAGATGCGCGAGTTCACGCGCTGGCCGAGCAGCGCGAACGCGGGCACCACCCGGAGCCCGACGATGATCTGCTCCTCGGTGCGGCCGATGAACTCGACCCGGTCGATGATGCCGAACACCGGGCGCAGGCGATCCCCGCGGATGATGTCGAGCCGACACGCGGCGCCGAGGAAGGTGTCGATCGCCGCGTCGAGCTCATGACTCACCACCTCGAGGTCGAGCTCGAAGGTCGAGTCGACCGCCTCGACCATGCGCATCCGATGGACGTTGAACTCACCGGACGGGCCCTCGTCGCAGGCGAAATCGTAGGTGACCCGCTCAATCTGGTGCATCGGCATCGTGGGCAGCTCCGGCGGCCACAGGCTCGCACGGACCCACGGCGGGTGTCACCGGGTGGCGCCGGGCTCGACGTCGGCGGCCGGCGCCGCGGTCTCGACGTCGGGGGGCCGTGGGCTCAAGGTCCGGCGTCGAGCGACTCGACCGATGCATGGAGCACGACCTCGTACTTGCCGCGCAGCGTCGTCGGCAGCGCCTCGAGTGCCTCCGCGAGCCGGCGGATCCGAAGATCATCGGCGACGTCGCGCGCCACGGCCTCCAGCGGGAGCGTGCCGGCGGCGTGTCGCTCCACGAGACGCACGACCGTCCACGCGTGACCGTCGTCGACCAGCTTCGAGGCCTTGCCGACGCCGAGGCCCTTGGCCGCGGCCACCACCGACTTGGGCAGCTCGTCCGCCGCGAGCATCGCCCCGGCCCCGGAGACGCCGCCCACCGCGGCGGTCACCGCCACGAGATCCTCGCCGGCGGCGATGCGCGCCCGGGCCGACTCGCCGACGGTGCGCCGCTCGGCGCGGCGGGCCGCGGTCGCCTTGCGCTCGGTGGCGGTCGCGTCGGTGTTCCAGTCACAGCCCATCGATGCGGTCTGCTGCATCGCCTCGGTCTCGACCGCGCCGCACTCGGTGCGCAGCAGCTCACGGCGCTCGGGATCCTCGGCGGCCGCCCGCCACTGCGCCGCCTGTCGCGAGAGATCGGCGAGCACCGTCGGTTGGGTCGCGGCGGGGAACTTCGCGGTGCACCGGCGGTACTTGGCGATGTAGCCGTCGCACTCGGGCACGCCGACCGCGTCGTCGTAGCGCAGGCTCCACACGTCGAGGCGCAGCCACGGCTTCTCCGAGGTCCAGCGATCTTTCTGGCGCTCGTACTCCGCGGCGAGCTCCTCCTCTGGGGCCGCGACCACGGAGTCGGCGGCGACCACGACGGCGCCGGGGAGATCCTCGCTGAACAGCGGCGGGATCGACCACCACGTCGGCGTCGCAGCCCCGCGGCCATGCTCCAACGCGACCGTCAGCGGCAACGCGCGGCGCTCGATCTCGGCGACCTCGCCGAGGCCGAGTCGCTTCAGCTCGAGGCCGACGAGCGCGCGCGTCACCAGGGCGAGGCCGACGCGCTGGCGCAGGCCCCGATCATCGCGGCTCGCCGGTCCCCCCGACGACAGCTTCGCCAGCGCCTCGTCGAACGCGAGCCGTGGGATCGTGACGCCGCCCGCGATCGCGTACGCGTCGTCGGGCACCACCACCCCGTCGTCGACGGGGGCAGCCGTGGGCGCGGGCGCGACGGTCGGCTCGGGTTGGCAGGCGGCCATCGCGAGGATGGCGGTGATGAGGGTGGCCGCAGGGCTCGACGCGCGCATCGGGAGGCGAAGCCTACTCGGCCTCGACGACCTCGGGAACCACCGCGGTCCGTCCACGGACGATGCGACCGATCCCCGCGTAGTCGTTGCGCACCGCCGCCTCGAAACCGCGCGCGCGCACCATCGCCGCGACACGCACGGCCTGATCGAACCCGACCTCGAGGTAGAACGCGCCCGTGGCCGCGAGCACCCCGGGTCGCACCAGCTGATCCAACAGTCGCTCGATGAGATCGAGGCCCTGGGCGCCACCGTCGAGGGCAAGGGCCGGCTCGAACAGCCGGACCTCGGGGTCGAGGGTCGCGATGACAGCCGTGGGGATGTACGGCAGGTTGGCCGCGACCGCGTCCCATCCACCCGCGGGCGTGGGCGCCTCGGCCAACAGATCGGATCGCAATAGCGTCACCTCGGCGGCGAGTCGCGTCGCGTTCGCGCGCGCGACCGCGAGCGCATCGTCGGAGACGTCGACGCCGGTGACCGTCAGCTCGGGCCGCGCATGCTTGACCGCGAGGGCGATCGCCCCCGAGCCGGTGCCGACGTCGATCACGTAGCCAGGCTCGCCCTTCGTGCGATCCTCGAGCAGCCAGTCGACGAGGTGCTCGGTCTCGGGCCGCGGCACCAACACCCGGCGATCGACCTCGAGTTCGAGGCCGAGGGCATGGAAGCCGCGCTTTCCCTCGATCTGGGCCACGGGCTCGCGCCCGAGTCGACGACGGACATACTCGCGGAACCGCCCGCGGGCCTCGTCGTCGACCGAACGATCGTGCTCGGTGTAGAGCGTCATCCGAGGGCAACCAAGCGCGTGGGCGAGGAGGTGCTCGGCATCGAGCCGCGCCTCCGCGATCCCGAGCTCCGTGAAGCGGGCCTGTGTCCAACGCAGGAGCTCACCGATGCTCCAATCGGTGCGCGCGCCGCCGGAGGGTGCAGCGTTGGGTCCCTTGTCGGAGGCGGGCGGGGCGGGCGCGGCGGGTGGTTCGGAGCTCACCGGGGAGCGAGTGTGGCGAAAGGAACGCCTGTGCGCCCACCAGAACGTCGAACGCCGCCCTGCGCCGCACGTGTGGCTTCGCACCGCGGTCACGCACCGAGACGTGGCGTCGAAGTTTCGCCTTGGAGCGCGGGTACAAGGTGCGTAGGCTGGTGCAGAACCCCGACGTGTGGCGCAGCCCGAATCCGGCCGGCGCCACCGTACTCGTCCCATGCGTCGAACCTCGTCGACACTCCTTGGCCTGCTCTGGGCCGTCGCGCTGCTGCTCGCGCTCCCCCGCGACGGGCAGTCGGCGCCCGTGACCAGCGTCGAGCCCGACGGGGCCCGGCCCCTGGTGATGATCCGCGCCCTGGGACCGGTCCCCCACGAGCGGCTGCGCGCCGCGTGTCGCAGCCTCCTGCGCACGTACCCCGTGCGCTGCGAGATCGGCGAGAAGCGCGACCTGCTCGCGGTGTGGTCCGCGTGGGACGAGAGCCGATCGCAGCTCGACGCCCGCGCTGCGATCAACGTCCTGTTCCGCGATCGCAGCACCGACGCGCTGGTCGAGCTCGACGTCACCGAGGTCGACATCTACGAGGTCGACAAGCCCTATGTCTTCGGGCTGGCGAGCCTGACCGATCGCATCGCGTTGGTGTCGCTGTCGCGGATCGACGACGACGGCGCCGATCGGCTCCGCCGCCGCTTGAACAAGCTCGTGCTCCACGAGGTCGGGCACGCGCTCGGCCTGCACCACCACGATGATCCCGAGTGCGTGATGCGGCAGGATCCCACGGTGGCCTCCCTCGACTCGGCGCCCGAGCGGCCGTGCGCCGAGTGCCACGCCACACTCACGCAGAACGCGGCGCGACTGGTCCGTCCCGGCCAGCCGGCCCTCGACCGCGCCCGCGGTCACCTCGTGCGCGGCGCCTACGACGACGCGCGGCTCGCCCTCGCGGAGACCCTCCACGCCGGCGAGTTCGACCACGAGCTGCTGCGCGCCTTCGCGACCGCCTTCTTCGAGGCACGGCAGTACAACGAGGCGATCAGCGTGCTGCGCTTCGTGGTCAAGCAGGACCCCGAAGCCGCCGAGGCCCACGTGGATCTGGGCCTGTGCTACCAGGTGCGGGCCCGCGAGGGCGATCGCGACCTGGCGGTCGAACACCTCGAGATCGCCCTCGAGCTGCGCCCCGACTGGGAGCTCGTGGGCGACCACCTCGACGCGCTGCTCGCCAGCGCGTCCTAGTCGCTTCACCGGATCGTCGGCAGAGCGGCCCGCGCGGCCGCGACGAGCTGTCCGTGCCCCGGGGTGCGAGCGCCCGAGTACTGCGCGACGATGCGGCCGCCGGCGTCGAGCAGCAGCACGCAGGGCACCCCTGCTGCGCGCAGCCGAGCCGCGAGTGCCCCCTGGGGATCCCAGCCGAGCACGAACGGCGGGACGTCGCCGTCCCAGCCGTCGGCGTCGAGCGATACCATCACCACCGCGACGCGGCCGTCCGCCTCGGCCTGCAGCGCCGCGTACTCCGACTCGATCGCCGGGTCGCGGTGGGCAGCATCGACGAGCTCGAGCACGACGAGCTTGCCGCGCAGCTCCGCGAGCCCGAGCACCCCACCCTGCTGCAGCGGGACGTTGGCCTCGACGACCTCGCCTTCGGCGTGGCGACTCGGCGGCAGCGCGCCGATGGACGGCGTCGCTGCGGGCTCGGCGGGTGGCGTCGGGCGGCACGCCGCCGCGAGGCCGAGCGCGAGGCCGAGCCCGAGCACCGGCGCGCGGGTCATGCCCCGTGCACCACGTCGACGAGGTGCTGCACCATCCCCGGATCGGTGTGCCGCGAGATCCCGTGGCCGAGGTTGAAGATGTGCGCGCGGGCGCGCCGGCCCGCCGCGACGATAGCCTCGGCCTTCGCGATGACCAGCTCGGGGGGCCCGAGCAGCGTCAGCGGATCGAGGTTGCCCTGCACGACCCGCCCCGGCCCGACGACCTCGATGGCGTCGGCCATGCCGATCGACCAGTCGACCCCGACGACGTCGGCGTCGAGCTCGGCGGCCTGGGCGAGCAGGCTGGCGTTGCCGCGGACGAAGAGGATGATCGGGACGCCGAGCGGCTTGCACTCGTTCACCAGGCGCCGCAGGTGTGGGAGCACGTGGATGCGGTAGTCGTCGGGGGCGAAGGCGGCGCCCCAGCTCTCGAAGATCTGCAGCGCGTCGGCGCCTGCGGCGACCTGGCCGGCGAGGTACTCGACCAGCAGCGTCGTGATGCGCTCGAGCATGCGCCCGAACAGCGCCGGCTCGGTGAACGCCATCGCCTTGGTGTGCTCGAACTCCCGCGAGCCACCGCCCTCGATCATGTAGCTCGCGGTGGTCATCGGCGCGCCGCAGAAGCCGATGAGCGGCACGCGACCGGCCAGTGCGCGCTTGCACGCCCGCACCGCCTGATAGACGTAGTCGAGGTGCTCGGCGGCGCGCCCCCAACGGAGCCCGTCGACCTCCGCCGCCGTGCGCACCGGGCTCGCCACCTTCGGTGCCGGGTTGAAGGCGACCGGCACGCCGATCGCATCGAACACCACGAGGATGTCGGAGAACAGGATCGCGGCGTCGAGGCCGAAGCGATCGATGGGCTGCAGCGTCACCTCGGCGCAGAGCTCCGGCGAGCGGCAAAGCTCCTCGAAGGTCACGCGGGAGCGGACCTCGCGGTACTCCGGCAGGTAGCGGCCGGCCTGGCGCATCACCCAGATCGGTGTGCGCGCCGGTCGCTCGCCGCGGCAGGCCGCGAGGAATCCGGAGCGTGGGTCTGGTGGAGGGTTCGGGTTCGGTTCGCCGCTGGGCATGGCCGCGCGCAGCATACCAATCGCGCCGACCGATCGCGCCGACCGACCGCGCCGACCGCCCGACGACCGGGGGCGCCCGTGGGCACCCGAGCCCAAGGCCGTGTAGACTCCGGGTCGCATGCGGCCGTGGGGCCCGATACTCGCCATTGCCGCCGGCTGCGCCGTCGGGAACGCGTGCCTCGTCGACCTCGAGCACACGCTGGCGTGCGGTGACGGGTACGTGGACGCGCTCGCAGGAGAGCAATGCGAGCCCGGGGATCGCCAGAGCTACATCGACGCGTGCGTCGGGACCAGCCGGCCCTTCGGCGACGGGGCGTGCGACCCGGAGACCTGCCAGATCATCAACACCAAGCTGCAGTGCGTGTTCTGTGGGGATGGGCTCATCGATGCCGCGGCGGGCGAGGAGTGCGACGGCAGCACGGTCGGCGTGCCGTGCTGGGGCGAGGGCACTCCGTCGTGCAAGCAGTGCAAGATCGACTTCTCGACCTGCGACAACTGCGGCAACGGGGTGGTCGACGAGGGCGAGGAGTGCGACGACATCGGCATGGACGGCGGCATCGTGATCCCGCGGCCGTGCGCCGGCACGATCGAGCTCGAGCCCCTGCGCTCGCCGTACATGAACCTGCCCTACTCGTCGGGCTCGGCCGTGTCGTGCCTGCCCAACTGCACCTACGACCGCACCAGCTGCGGCTACTGCGGGAACGGCAACGTCGATCCGCCGCTGCGGGTGTCGATCATGGATCAGGCGGTGAGCCTCGCCGAGGTCTGCGACGGCGACATGTTCGACAAGGATCTGCTCGCCGAGGAGTACCCGCTGTGCGAGGATCTCGGCGCCCAGGCCAACGTGGCGTGCGAACCCAACTGCCTCGACTACGTCGAGCGCGCCGGCGCGGCGTGCTGTCTGCCGAAGGGATCGGTCTGCCCGGCCGACGGCGACGAGCTGCGCTGCTGCTACGAGTACGCCCACCCGACCGCCGACACGTTCTGTCTGCCGGTGATCCTGCCCACCGAGGGCGCGACGGGTGGTGACGGCAACGCGGTCGTTTGTCGCTGATCCCACGCCCTTCGCGGCGCGCCGCTGGCAGCGCGGGGTGGTCCTGCTACGCTCTCGCTCACGGCCTGCGGGCCGGGGGGCGTTGGATGCGGACGATCGTGAACGGTTGCGTGGCTCTGCTAGCCCTCTCGTGCGGACGGACGCCCTTCGGTGACGGCGCGAGCGTCGGCGACGGTGGGCTCGACGGATCGGGCGGGAACAGCGACGACGCGATCGAGCCGCTCGACGACGACGAAGGTCCAGGCAGCATCTTCGTCGACCCACCCGACATGGCGAGCATGGCCGAGAGCTGCGGCAACGGGATCATCGATCCCGGCGAGCTGTGCTACCTCCCACAGGTCGAGTTCCCGTCGCGCATCGATCCCTGCGCGCTCGCGGTCGCCGATCTCGATCTCGACGGGCACCTCGACGTGGTCGTCCCCAACTCGGACTTCGAGCACCTCGAGCTCCCGGCGAACGTCGCTTCGGTGCTTCGCGGTGACGGCACGGGCAACCTCGGCGCCCCCGAGGCCTGGGCTGCCGGCGGCAACGTCCCGGTCGGCGTGACGGTCGGGGACTTCGACGGCGATGGCTGGACGGACCTCGCGGTGACCAACCACGAGGCCAACACGCTCAACGTCCTGCTCGCGACCCAGCCCGCGGCCTTCGCCCCCGCGTCGCCCTTCACCGTCGGCGAGTCCCCGATCATGTCGGCGACGGGCGACATCGACGGCGATGGCGACCTCGACCTCGCGGTCACCAACGACATCACCACCGACGTCCACGTGCTGCAGAACCAAGGCGGCGGCAGCTTCGTCACCATCGCGGTGTACGACGCCCCCGGCTCGCCGCGCGAGGTCATCCTCGAGGACCTCTCCGGCGACGGCGTGCTCGACATGGCCGTCGCGGCGACCGAGGCCAACCAGATCTTCATCTGGCAGGGGCACGCCGACGGCACGTTCGTCACCGCGGGCTCGCTCGCCACCGGCGACGGGACCCTCGGACTCGCGGCCGTCGACCTCGACGCCGATGGCTGGCTCGACCTCGTCGCCACGAACAGCTGGGCCGCCACGGCCACCGTGTATCTCTCCGACGGCGCCGGGAGCTTCGTCCCGCACGCCAACGTCGCGGTCGGCAGCGGGCCTCGGGCGATCGCCACCGGCGACTTCGATGGCGACGGGCTCGTCGACGTGGCCACCGCCGATGAGTCGGACAACGCCGTGCTCGTGATGATCGGCGACGGCCTCGGTGGTCTCACCCCGTCGGCCAACTACCCGGTCGGGCTCCTGCCGTCGTCGGTCCGCGCCGGCGACCTCAACGAGGACGGCGTGCCCGACCTGATGACGAGCAACCAGTGGTCGAACTCGGTCGGGGTGTTGCTCTCGAATCCCTGAGTTGCGAACGGTTCCGGTTGCGTGGGTTGGTGTCGCATCGCGCCCACATCGACGCACGCCCAGCCCCCGATTCGTGCGCGGACGCCCGTCTGCGGCCTGCAGCAGCGTGAATCCAGTCGGCGGCACGGCCGTCGTGAGACCCTGCTCCCATGCGCACGATCACGATCGCCCTGGCCGCTGCCTCGTTGTTCTCTCCCCTCGCATCGGCCCGCGCATCGGCCGGGGATCACGGCGGACACCACGGCGGCCAGGGCAACCATCCCGGCGGTGGCGGTGGCGGTGGCGGTGCCCCGGAGGCGCGCATCGACGGCTCGGGCCAGCGCCTGCACTTCACCTTCGGCGGCAGTGTTCGGCTCCGCGGCAACAAGGCCAAGGGGAGGTTCGTGCTCCTGGTCCACCCGCTCGCGCCGCAGGGCAACACGCTTGCGGTCGCGTGCCGCTACACCAAGTTCAGCGAGGTGACCATCACGGCCGAGTCCGCGAGCTTCCGCGGCGCCGGCAAGTGCGAGCGCCTGCTGACCGACGGCACCCTCGAGGTCGTCGACGCCGTCAACGTGTTCCAGATCGTCAATGGCACGACGACCGACAGCATCGACGTCAACTTCGTCGGTGCCACCGGCGTCGCGGTCCCTGGTGGCGCGCTCGAGTTCGGCGACTTCAGCTTCACGCCCGCGTCCTGAGTCGCAGGGTTGGAGGGTGGCCCGCGCGGCGTTCAGCCGCTGCACTGCCCCGAGTGGTACTCGCCGCACGTCAGCGTGCACTGGTCAGCACGGCACGTGTCGAGTGCCATCGCCGCGCTCGCGGCCGCCGGGCTCGCATCGGCACAGCAGTCGTCGAAGCAGATCCCGCTCACGCCGCAGTTCATGAGGCAGGCCGCGGCCGCCTCGCACCCGGGCAGATCATCGCAGGCGGCTGACAACGCGCCGCAGTCCCCCGCGGGCTCGGCGGCGCAGAGCGGACACTCGTTGCACTCGAGCTCGCCGCACGCGGTCGTGCCGGTATCCCCCGTGCTTTCGCCCTCGGCCGACCCGCTCGACGACGACCCCTCGGACTCCGCCGACGTCGCATCGCCCGAACTCCCCGCGCTGGAGGATACGTCCGCGGCCTGCGTCCCGTCGCTGGGGTCCCCCGACGGATCTCCCGAGGGGCCGCCCGAGGCCGTGCTCGGCATCATCTCGACGCACACGCCACCGATGCACGCCAGCACCCCGCCGCATCCGTCGTCGTCGCACACGCACTGCAGTGAGCCCGGCTCGCAATCCGCCGGGACACAGACATCGAGCGCCGCGACGCACGCGAGCCCAGCGTCGCAACTCGCGTTCCCATAGCACGCACAGCCCAGCCCGCCCGCGTCGCACATCTGCGCGGCGGTCGTCTCGCCGCCGCCGTCGTCGAGGGCACCGGCCTCGGAGAAGCAGCCCGACACGACGACCAGCGCCAACCACGATCGTGAGAACAACGAGGCAAACATGGATCGACGTTCCAACCGCGCGGTCGCGAGGACCACGAACCACCCGGGAACGTTCCCGGTCGCCGAAACCAAACGCTCGAAAAGCCGCACTTGATTCACCTCGCCACGGTTTCGGTGGGACGCGTCGCGGCACCACGCACACCGCGGCACATGATCGTGCGCACCGTCCGAGAGCAAACCATGGGCGGGCGGAGTCTACACCGCCTCGGGAAGCTGCACGACCGCCTCGCATCCCCGTCGATCCTCGCGGTTGCGCAGCTGGATCTGGCCGCCGTGGGACTCGGCGATCTGGCGACTCAGCGCCAGCCCGATCCCGCTGCCCCCGGGCTTGGTGCTGAAGAACGGCACGAACAGATTGGCGGGATTGGCCAGGCCGAGACCGTCATCCAGCACGCGGATCACCACCTCCCCCCCGACGCGACCCCAGCGGATCGTGACGCCACCGCCCACCTCGGCGCCGTCGCGGGTGACCACCTCGGCGAGGGCATCCTGGGCGTTGGCGACGAGGTTGATGAGCAGCTGCTCGAGCTGATCTGGGTCGGCATCGACGGCACACGACGGTCCGTCCTCGACCACGACGCCGGGGGCGAGCGCGGCGACCCGCGCGATCAGCTGGCCCACATCGACCTCGCGGCGCTGGGGCACGGGCAGTCGGGCGAGCCGCGCGTAGCTGGCCATGAACCGTCCGAGGGACTCCGCGCGGCTTTCGATGAGCTCGAGTCCGCGGCGCACGTCATCCTCGTAGTCGGCGGGCCGAACCGCGCGCGCACCGAGCGACCGCAGGCTCCCGGCCACCGAGGCGATCGGCGTCAGCGAGTTGTTGATCTCGTGGCTGATGACGCGGACCAGCCGACGCCACGCCTCGAGCTCCTGTTGCCGGAGCGCGCGGCTGAGATCCGAGATCACCAGCAGCGTGTGGGGCCGGCCGCCCTGACGGAACCCGCCTCGGCGGAGCTCACCGCGTCCGCTCGCGCCCGGGAACGCCAGCTCTACGGTCCGGGGTGAGGCCCCGTCGAGGTGATCGCCAAGCCCGAGTGCGACCGCCGCGGCGCCCTCCAGCTGTTCGCGCGGTCGTCCGAGCAGGCGCTCACCCGCGCGGTTCACCAGCCGCAGCGTGCCGAGCTCGTCGAACGCGAACACGGCGACGTCGATCTCGCCCATCACCTTGCGCAGCAACGCATTGGCCTCGATGGCACCGATCCGCTGCGTCGAGAGGGTGTCGGCGAGCGCGTTCGCCTCGAGCATCACCACTCCCCAGTCGTCGTCGCCACGCGCCCTCGTCGATCGCAGCGTGTAGTCGCCCTGGCGCAGGCCCGCGAGCAGGTTCGCCAGGGCCCGCAAGGGCCGACGTGCAGCACTCACCGTCGCGATCACGCCGGCGATAGAGCCCAGCACGGCGAGCGCCGCGAGCGACCACCGCAGCCACGCCGCCGCGTCGGGGGCAGCCGCGAGCGCCACCGCGACCGCCGCGGGGACGATCGCCCAGGTCGCGCTCACCCAGACGATGCGACGGCCGTGGGCCATCGCGGGCCGCGTCACGGCGACAGTCCGTGCCGCTGCAGCCGCCGATACAGGGCGCTGCGCGACAGGCCGAGCGCGACCGCAGCGTGGCTCACGTTGCCCTGGTGCTTCTCGAGCGCGCGACGGATGAGCTGGGCCTCGGCATCGTCGAGCGTGAGGCCGTCGAGCGCGCCACGATCACCGAGCTCTGCCGGGTAGAGGCCGAAGTCGCTGGCGTCGAGCCGCGGCCCCTCGGCCAGCAGCACCGCGCGCTCCACCGCGTGCTCGAGCTCGCGGACATTCCCCGGCCACGCGTGCTCGCGCAGCGCTCGCTCGGCGGCGATCGTGAAGCCATCGATGCGCTTGCGGTATCGCACCGCGAGCCGATTCATGAAGTGCTGGGCCAGGGCCGTGACGTCCTCGGCGCGCTCGCGCAGCGGCGGGACGCTGATCTCGACGGTGTTGAGGCGGTACAGCAGGTCTTCGCGGAAGCGGCCCGCGCGGACCTCGGCCCGCAGATCCGCGTTGGTCGCCGCGACGACGCGCACGTCCACCCGGCGAACCCGCGAGGATCCGACGGGGTGGAACTCGCCGGTCTGCAGGACCCGCAGGAGCTTGCCCTGCTGCGACAGCGGCATGTTGCCGATCTCGTCCAGGAACAGGGTGCCCCCGTCCGCGAGCTCGAAGCAGCCGAGCCGCGGCGACTTGGCGTCGGTGAACGCGCCACGCACGTGCCCGAACAGCTCGCTCTCGAATACGCCGTCGGGCAGGCCGCCGGCATTGATCGTGACCAACGGATGCCCAGCGCGACGCGACGCCCCGTGCAGCGCCCGCGCGACCAACTCCTTGCCCGTGCCGTGCTCACCGCGGATGAGGACGCTCGCGTCCGAGGGGGCGACCCGCTCGATGAGCTTCAGCACCGGCGTCATCGATCTCGAGCGTGCGATGATCTCGTCGCGCCCCTCCTCGCGCAGCCGCGAGTTCTCGTGCTCGAGCCGCCGGGCGACCCGCATCATCCGGCCAACCTCGCACTGCGAGCGCAGTACCGAGACCAGCCGATCGTTGCTCCACGGCTTCTCGATGTAGTCGCGCGCACCGGCCCGGACCGCCGCCACCGCACCGTCGACGCTGCCCCACGCCGTCATCACGACGACCGGCAAGGTGGAATCGATCGTCAGGATCTGCTGCAGCAGATCGATCCCCTCGTCACCCGAGGTCGTGTCGCGGGAGTAGTTGAGATCGACCAGCGCGACGTCGAACTCGCGCTCGCGTGCGGCCGCCAGCGCGAGCCCCGGCGAGTTCGCGGTCTCGACGACATGCCCCTCCGACTTCAGCAGGAGTCGAAGCGCCTCGAGCACGTCGGGCTGATCGTCGGCGACGAGGACACGGGCCGGTGCGGATTCGTCGGGCTGCAACGCGGGCAATCTAATGCAAGACGCGTCCATCTTGTTCCCACCTTGGGACCGAACTCGGCCGATCGAACACCGTCCGATTCAGGGATTCGGTCGTCCCATTTGCGGACCCAGATTCGGGGCGATTGGTTTCACCCCGGGTTGATTTCCCCGCGACATTCTTCGGGCATGCCTCTTGCTCGATACGGGCGTGGCGGTGCCTCCGCAGGGTCCTTCCGGGCCCGACCAGGGCGGCTCGACCGATGCCATCCATGTCCAGAGAATCCCCCGCGCTGCTCACCCTGGAGGCCGTCGCCAAGGTCCACGTCAACGACGAGATCGAGACCCACGCGCTGCGTGACGTCTACCTCTCGATCGACCGCGGCGAGTTCGTCGCCATCGCTGGCCCGTCTGGTTCGGGCAAGACCACGCTGCTCTCGCTGCTCGGGCTGCTCGACGTGCCCAGCGCCGGTACGTATCGCTTCGGCGGCGAGGACGTCGCGCGCCTCTCCGCGACGGCCCGCGCGCGGGTCCGCAACCTCGACGTCGGGTTCGTGTTCCAGAGCTTCAACCTCATTGCGGATCTCTCGGTCTACGAGAACGTCGAACTCCCGCTCGTGTATCGCGGCGTCGACCCGCGCACCCGAAGGGCGCGCGTCCGCGAGGTCCTCGAGCGCGTAGACCTCGGCCTCCGCATGGACCACCTGCCGACCCAGCTC
The DNA here is from genome assembly GCA_044344875.1 of Nannocystaceae bacterium. GTDB lineage: Bacteria > Myxococcota_A > Polyangia > Nannocystales > Nannocystaceae > Xiheibacterium. The sequence goes on along the minus strand of JBIJCC010000008.1, from coordinate 75,756 downwards.
TCCGGCGGGCAGCAGCAGCGCGTCGCCGTGGCCCGGGCGATCGTCGGCGCGCCACGCGTCCTGCTCGCCGACGAGCCGACCGGCAACCTCGACTCGGCCAACAGCACCGCAGTGATGGAGCTGCTGCGCGAGCTCCACCGCGGCGGGTCGACCGTCTGCATCGTCACCCACGAACGGCAGCTGACACGGTGGGCAGGCCGGATCATCCGCCTGTTCGACGGTCGCATCGTCGCCGAGGACGCGACCGAAGCGGCATGACCACGCTCGTCGACGACCTCCGCCAGGCTTGGCGTCAGGTCCGACGCCAGCCGGGCGTGGCGATCGCCATCGTGGCGACGTTGACGCTGGCGCTCGGCGTGAACACGGCGCTGTTCTCGATCCTGCGCGCGGTGGTGTTCGGCGCGGTCCCGGTGCACGACCCCGACACCTTGGCCGCCGTCTACACCATCGATCGCAAGAACCCGGGTCACATGCCGGTGTCGGACATGACCGCGTTCGACGTCCGCGAAGCCCTCGGCGACGAGGTTCCGCTCACGCTCTTCGCCGTGCGCTCGGTCTCTGTAGCGACGCCGTCCGGGCGCACCCAGGTGACGGCGATCTTGGCCACGGCGAACTACTTCGATGTGGTCGGCGTGACCCCGGCGCTCGGCACCGGCTTCCGCGCGACCGAAGACGTCGGACCGGTCGTCGAGGAGGTCGTGGTCAGCCACGCGTTCTGGCGCCAGAAGCTCGGCGGCGACCCCGACGTGATCGGCCGGCCGCTCGTCGTCGAGGGGGTGCCGCTGACGATCGTCGGCGTCGGCCCCGAGGGCTTCGCCGGCACCAACCTGTTCGACGCCGCCGTGTTCGTGCCCTACGCGAGCCACACGACCGTGTTCCCCGAGGTGCCGTGGTTCGGCATGCGCCGCTTCCTCGCGTTCGAGGTCCTCGCCCGCCTCCCCGAGTCGGTGCCGTTCGATCGGTTCGAGGCGCGGATCGCCGAGATCGCCGATCGAATCGCGGCGGCCAACCCCGACGAGATCGGCACCCGCCGTCTACACGCCGTCCCCTTCGCCCACGCGATCCTCGGCCCCGATCAGCGCGCGACCGTGGTCCTCGCCGCGACGCTCGGTGGGACCATCGTCGGCTTCGTGCTGCTGGTGGCCTGCGCCAACGCGGCCAACCTCCTGCTCGCGCGGGCGTCCACCCGCCACGGCGAGCTCGCGCTGCGCGGGGTGCTCGGGGCGACCCCGTGGCGTCTGCTGCGTCAGGCGCTGCTCGAAGCGCTGCTGCTGGCCGGCTGCGCGGGCCTGCTGTCGCTGGCTATCGCCCCGGTGCTGCGGGACGGCCTGTGGTTGCTCCGACCGCCGCTGCTCGAGATGGCGTCGCTGCGACCCGCCATCGACGCGCGGGTCCTCGGCTTCACCGCCGCCGCGACCGTGGCGACAGGGCTGATCTTCGGCGCGGCGCCGGCCCTTCGCGCGGTCCGGGTCGACGTCACCTCGCCGCTTCGTCACCACACGACCGCCGGCGCCGCATCGCACCGACAGATGCGCTCGGGCCTGGTCATCGTCCAGGTCGCGCTGTCGTTCGTCGCGCTGCTCGCCGCGGGGCTGCTGTCGCGCAGTGTGATGAACGCGACCGCGGTCGATCCGGGCTTCGCCGTCGACGAGCTGACGGCCTTCGATCTACGCGCGACGCCGACGGTGGCCGCGCAGATCACCGACGAGCTGTCACGGATGCCCAGCATCGACGCCGCGGCCGCCTCGACGCAGCTCCCGTTCGGCCACAACGAATTCCGGCGGACGATCGCCGTCGACACACCCAGTCGCACCGACGCGCCCTCGGGACTGCTGGTCCGGACCGCCTCGGTCGATCCGGGCTGGCGCGCCGCGATGGGGATCGCGAGGCTGGCCGGTCGCGACTTCGACCGCGACGACGACAGCGGGCATCCGATGGTTGCGCTCGTGAACGATACGTTCGCGACGGTGTACTGGGACGGGGGCTGGCCCGTCGGCCAGCGGATCCGCTTCGCCGGGGTCCGCGATCCGGTCGAGATCGTCGGCGTCGTCGCGACGACGAAGACCGGATCGGTCACAGAGTCGCCGCAGCCGTTCGTCTACCTCCCGCTCGGGCAGTGGCCGCACCAGGGGGACCTCCAGCTCGTCGTGCGCGCGTCGAATTCCGACACCGCGATCGCGACCGTGATGTCGGCGCTCGAGCAGCGCGACGACGCGACCGTCTCCCGGGCGCGGACGTTCGCAGAGGATCGCGACGCCGCGCTCGGCCCCATGCGCTCCGCCGCAGTGTTGCTGCTTCTGTTCGGCGCCCTCGCCGTCGCGCTCGCGACCTCGGGCATCCACGCGGTGATGACCTACGCGGTGCGGCAGCGGACGCGGGAGATCGGCATCCGCATGGCCCTGGGCGCGCAGCCCCACCACGTCCACCGCCAGCTCCTGGGCGAGACGGCGGGCCTGGTCCTCGTCGGCAACGGGCTGGGCGTCGCCGGTGGTCTCGTGCTCCAACACGCCCTCGCAGATCACCTGTTCGCGGTGCCGCTCGGCGACGCGATCACCTTCGGCGGCGTGGCGCTGGTCGTCACCGCGGCGGCCCTCATCGCGGCGTGGTGCCCGGCGCGCGCCGCCACGCGAATCGACCCCGCGCGGGCGATCCACCACGGGTGAACCAATGCTCGGCTTCGCGATCGCACTATCCGTCGGCGCCCTGCTCTGGGCGTTCCTCGACGGCTGACGCGCCGGGTCGACGCGGTCCGAACGGGAACTAGAAGAACGAGAACCGCAGCCCGACCAGCAGCGTCTGCCGCGGGAACCTCGAGCCGGGGACGAAGCGCGCGTCGTAGGTGAACCCCGCGCCCATCGCCGCGGTCGAGTTGAGGAAGAACTCGTAGCCGAAGCCCACCGCGCCACCGAGCCCCGCGGTCAGCCCCTTGCGCTCCGTGTCCTCGGTCGTGCGACGCGGGACCCCGGCGGCGCCCAGCGCCCCGCGCAAGTAGAGGCCGCGGAACACGTAGCCGGTCGCCTCGATGTCGCCGCCGAACGCCACGCCGCCCTTGCGCGACAGGTACGGCGTGACGTGCAGGTCGGCGCCGAGGGTGAAGCGCTTGGACACGCCGCCACCCAGGGAGAGATCGAGCCGCGTCGCCGGCAGGAAATCGTCGTACCAGAAGAAGGTGCCGCCGAAGCCCGCGCCCACGCCGACGTAGAAGCCCCGGCGATCGCGGGCGCCCTCGATCTCGATCCCGCGACGGCCGCTCACCGCCGCCTCGGCGGCGGTCGACGCCGCGAACGTCATGCCCCCGACGAGGGTGGCGAGTGCGATCGAACCGATCCCGATGCGGTGGCGGCGATGCATGCCGTCATCATGGCACCATGGACGACGGGCGGCTCCCCTCCCGCGCGAAATCTCAGCGCAGGGACGTGACGTCGACCACAGCGAAGCCACCGGGGGCGACGGTCACCGTCGCCCGACGGCGCTCGCTGCCTCCAGGACCGGTCAGCGTCACGAAGATCTCGTGCGTGCCCGCCGGCACCGTCGCCCGCGCCACGTAGGCGCGCGCCGGCAACGTCGTCCAGCTGCGCGTATCGGGCTTGTCGAGCGCGACCATCGTCCCTTCGATCGCCGCCGCGGCGAGGAATCCGATGAGCCCGCCGGCCTCCTTCGACTGGCTGCCCGCGGCACGTCCAGCCTCGGCGGCCGCCGCCCGCGCGATCATCCGCGTCAGCGCGGCGCCGATGATCTTCGGCTTCATGTCCTCGTACTCGCCGACGATCTCGGAGGTCACGTCGGTCGCCAGATCCATGTCGAGCGCGTGGCCGTCGATGGTGAGCGCGGCGGCGTCGAACACGGTGTCGTGCGCGACGAGCTCGGGGTAGGTCACGACCTTGAACATCCCGTACTCGAGCAGCGTGGTGTCGCCGGTGACGTACGCACCGGCGAGGCCGATCGCCAGGCCGATGGGGATGCGCTTGGGCACCTTGTAGGGGACGCGTCCGGTCTTCGCGACCACGAGCAGCTCACCGGTGGTCTTCGCCGGGGCGAACGCCGGCCAGGCCGGCTGCGATGCGATCGACGCGAGGCCCGGCGCCGCCGTGCCGGGGCGCTGCACGGGGGGCGCGTCGGCGGCCGGCGCGGGTGCGGCCGGCGCCTCGGCGGGCGGCGGCGCAGCGGTGGGCGCAGGCGTCGGGGCCTGCGTCGGCGCCGGCGCGACGTCCTGCGGCAGGTAGCTGCGGATCCGCTCGCCGCGGTAGCTCCCGCGCTGCGACAGCGCGGCGATCGGCCCGCGCAGGCTGGCGAACTCCCGCTCCTGCAGGGCCTCGTCGTAGTAGCGCAGGGCCTCGTCGGCCTGCCCGAGCTGCTCGTACACGAAGCCGGCGAGGTACGAGCCGAACGCGTTGTGCTCGTGCTCGGGGTCGTAGTCGCGCATGTAGTTGCGGATCACCGTGAACCGCTTGGCCTCGACGCGGGCGCCCTGCAGGTCGCCGCGGACGAGGTAGTTGCACAGGTTCATCGCGTTGATCGACAGCTTCTCCGTGGGCGACGCCTTGAACTTCGTCGCGCTGTCGCTGTAGATGTACTTGCCGAGCTTGCCCGCGCCGTCGCGCGAGATGTCGAGCAACTCGAGCTGCTTGTCGGCGACCTCGAAGTCGCGCGCGCTGGTCTCGTAGTCGCCCTGCGCCTGCAGCATCGTCGCGCGCTCGAGCACGACCAGCTCGAAGTCCTTCTTCCACTTGTCCGGCAGCTCGCTCGAGCGGCGCACCTTCAGGAACTTGTTCAGCTGTTCGATGCCGCCGGGCACGTCGCCGCGCTGCAGGGCGTCACGCGCGGCGTCGGTGCGCTCGGAGTACGTGGCGCAGCCGCCGGCGAGCCCCAGGGCCACGACCCACGCGCCGAGGGCGGACCGCGAGTGCTTCGGTGTCGGGGGCAAGGCGTCGCCTCGGTCGCTCAGCGGACGATCGCCTTGGTGCGCTCGGACTCGATCTGGAACACCGAGCCCGACGTCTCGACCTCGAGCACCTGGAGGAACAGGGTGTATTGCACGCGGCGCTGCTTGTCGAAGCGCTCGTCGACGGCCTGCAGCTTGCCGGTGATGAAGTACTGCGCGCCCATCTGCTTGCCGATCTGGGCCGCCGTCGCCTGGTTGAAGTCGGCGGACTGCTGGAGGTTCGCCTCCGCGATCATCTCGGCCTGGCGCTCGCGGCTCACGACGGATACGACACCGCTGTTGACGAGCTCGGTCTCCATGCTGGAGAGCAGCGTCAGCATCTGGTCGTCGAGGTGTTCACTCGTGTCGTTCTTGATCGGCCAGATCGCGACCACCGGGGGCTTGCCACTGCGCCAGCGGGCCCATACCGGCGAGGCCATCAGCGCCGTCATGTTCTTCTTCATGAGGTCGGCCAGATCCTTGCGGTCGAGGCCGGTTCCCATCGCGCCCTCGTCGAGATCGGGGTTCTCGGTGCCCTCTCCGCCGCGGATCGCCTTCGGCTTGCAGCCACCGAGGACGACCGGCATGGCCAGGGACAACACGATCGCGACACGGGGCAGGCTCATTGCACGCATGGGTTCGATTCTCTTCGACGAAGTTGACGGCAGGATGCCGGCATCGCGACAGGCGAGGCAGTGATCTCGCTCACAAAAGCATGAGAAGTCCATCGACGCCAGCGATTTGGTGGTAGACCGCGATCACTTCGTCCACCGTGTCGACGGCGAGCACCAGCGTGATGCAGATCCGGCGAGCGCTCTTCGAGGCGCGCTCGGTGGACTGCAGTCGTGCGATGCCGACGACGGCGGCGGTGACCGCGTGCACCTGGGCCCGGAACTCGTCCGTGCCGGGCCCGAACGCCTTGACGATATACTCCCCGGGAAACGCATGGTTGGCGAGCAGCAGCTCGCGCGACGGTGCCGACTCGGGCGCGCGCTCCGACATCCCACGAGCATGACAACAATCGCCCAGACCGTGAAGGACGAACCGCTCGGCACCCGCGTGTCCGCTCGGCCACGCGGCTCGTTCGGGCGCCGGTGGGCCCTCGCGCTCGCCGTCGCCGCCGCGGCGCCCATGGCGTGCGGCGGGCCTGGGTCGAAGAGTTGGGCCGCCGAGGGCAAGCGCGACGACGGCACGCTGAAGGTCGCCACGGTGTCGTTGGCGCCGCAGACGATCGAGCGCCACTACGCCACCTCGGGCACCCTGCGCGCGCGCCGTTCGGCCGATCTGGTCGCGACCCAGCCCGCGCTCGTCGACGCGTTGCTCGTCGAGGAGGGTGACCGCGTCGAGGATGGCCAGGTGCTCGCGCGCCTCGACGGCCGCGGCGTCGCGCTGCAGGCCGCGGCCGCCGGCGTGCAGCTCAAGAACCTCGAGCGGGAGCTCGAGCGGCTCGAGTCCGCCGGCGGCGTCATCTCCAAGGAGGAGCTCGACAAGCAGGCCTACGCGGTCGCCGAGGCCCGCGCCGCGGTGAAGCTGCAGCGCCACCAGATCGGCCTCACCTCGGTCCGCGCGCCGTTCACCGGCACGATCACCGCCCGCAAGATCGAGGTCGGCGCCCTCGCCGGCACCGCGACGCCGCTGTTCTCGATCGCCGATCTCACGGTGCTCGAGATCGATCTGCACCTGCCCGAGCGCGACGCGGCGACGGTCAAGATCGACGCCGAGGTCGAGCTCGAGCTCGTCGACGGCAGCACCTTCGCCGGCAAGATCGTGCGCCGCGCCCCGGTGGTCGACGCGAGTACCGGCACCGTGAAGTTCACCGTGCGCGCCAGCGCCTTCCCGATCAACGCGGCGCCCGGTGCCTTCGCGCGCGCACGCGTGCTGGTCGACGCCCGCCCCGCGGCGCCGAGCCTGCCGCGCGCCGCGATCTTCGAGATCGAGGGCGCCCCCCACGTGTACGTGATCGACGACGGCAAGGCCCGACGACGGCCGGTCGAGCTCGGCCTCGTGGGCACCGACGCCGCCGAAGTCGTCTCGGGCATCGGGCCCGAGGACGTCGTGGTCGCCGACGGCAACGCGGGCATCACCGAGGGCATGCCGCTTGGCGTCGCCGGGGCGACGGCCGCGGGCGAGGATGCGGGTCCGGCCAAGGCCGAGGCCAAGACCGACACCAAGGGCTGACCGCCCGCCCGCGCCATGCTGAGATCGTGGATCGCGACGACGGTGCTGCGGCCGGTCACCACGACGATGGTGACCGTCACGCTGCTGCTGTTCGGCCTCGTCGCCGCGCTGCGCCTGCCGGTCGAGCTGCTGCCGGAGCTGTCGTACCCGACGATCACGGTGCGGACGACCGACACCGACGCGGCGCCCTCGGAGATCGAGGAGCTCATCACCCGCCCCATCGAAGAGCGCGTCGGCGCGGTGCCGGGCGTGGTCAAGGTCGAGTCGGTGTCGCGCGAGGGCAACTCCGACGTCGTCCTCGACTTCGCCTGGGGCACCCCCATGGACCAGGCGATGGCGGACGTGCGGGAGAAGCTCGACCGCGTCACGCTGCCGACCACCGCCGCGCGCCCGCTGCTGCTGCGCTACGACCCGTCGCAGGAGCCGATCATGCGCCTGGCGCTGCGCTCGTCCGAGGAATCGCGGCCGTCGGCCGGCGACCTCGCGGTGCTGCGCAAGATCGCCGACGACATCGTCAAGCGCGAGCTGGAGAAGATCCCCGGCGTCGCGGCGGTGCAGGTCCACGGCGGTGAGCTCGAGGAGATCGCCGTCGAGCTCGACACTGCGCGGCTCGCCGCCGTCGGCCTCGGCGCCGACGAGGTCGTCGCGGCGCTCCAGCGCGACAACGTCAACCGCCCCGGCGGCGCGGTCGACGAGCGCGACGATCGCTACCTCGTCCGCACGCTCCACGAGGCGACCACCCCGGCGGAGCTCGGCGACATCGTGGTCCGCAACACCGCCGGCCGCGAGCTCCACGTCCGCGACGTCGCCCGCGTGTCCCGGCGCCCACTCGAGCGCGAGGAGTTGTCGCTGGTCGGCGGTCGCGAAGCGGTGGAGCTGGCGGTCTACCGCGAGGGCGACGCCAACCTCGTGTCGGTCGCCCGCACCGTGGAGGCCGCGCTCCCGCGCATGCGGCTGGCCCGGGGCTACGAGGTCGTCGTGCTCGCCGACAACTCCGAGTTCATCGAGTCATCGGTGGACGAGGTCGTGTCCAACACGCTGGTCGGCGGCGCCCTGGCGATCCTGGTGCTGCTGTTCTTCCTGCGCGAATGGACGTCGACGCTGGTGATCGCGGTCGCGATCCCGATCTCGCTGCTGGCGACGTTCGTCCCGCTGCAGGCCCTCGATGTCTCGCTCAACGTGATGAGCCTGGGTGGGCTCGCGCTCGGCGTCGGCATGCTGGTCGACAACAGCATCGTCGTGCTCGAGGCGGTCGCACGCGTGCGTGCAGACGAGGGCGTCACCCGCGACGCAGCGGCACGCCGCCGCACCGCCGTGCAGGGCACCGTCGAGGTCGCCGCGTCGGTCGTCGCCTCCACGCTGACCACCGTCGCGGTGTTCCTGCCGATGGCGTTCGTCGAGGGCATCGCCGGGCAGCTGGTGCGCGATCTCAGCCTGGCGGTGAGCTTCAGCATCCTGTCGTCGATGTTGGTGAGCCTGACGCTGGTCCCGGTGCTGATGTCGCTCGGCGGCGACGAGACCGACGATCCCGGCGCGGCACCGCGACGCCGCTCGGTCGTCGCGCTGCTCATCATCCCGGTGGCGCTGACGTTCCGCCTGCTTGGCCTGGTGGTCGCCGCGGCAGGGGCCGTGCTCGGGCTGCTCGCGCGGCCGTTCACCGCGCTGTGGGACGCGATCGAGCGCACCTACCCGTGGCTGCTACGCCGAGCGCTGCGGCGGCCGGCGGTGATCGTCGCCCTCGGCGTGCTGGTGTGCGTCGTGACCGTGCCGCTCATCGACCGCCACGGGCGCACGCTCGTTCCCGAGGTCGCCCAGCGCGAGTTCTACGTGCAGCTCGAGCTGCCGCAGGGCACTGCGCTGTCGCGGACCGAGTCGGTGGTGCGCACCCTCGGCGCGGTGCTCGACGACGACGGCGCGGTCGATCTCCACTTCGCGCGCATCGGCAGCGTCACCGCGGCGGGCAGCGCCGGCGGCACCGTCGTCGGCACGCACCTCGGGCAGATCGACGTCCGCCTCACCCGCGACGGTGAGGTGCCCAGCGCCGCGATCGAGCAACGCATCCTCGAGCGCATGCGCGCCGCGCTGCCGGTCGCCGACGCGCGGCTGGTCCTGGGCCGACCGACGCTGATCGCCTTCGGCCCGCCGATCGAGATCCAGGTCTTCTCGGAGGACGTCGCCCGCGGCGCCGAGATGGCGCGGACGCTGGCCCCAGCGCTCCGCGAGCTGCAGTCGCTCCCCGAGGTGGTGATCGACGATCTCGACGGCCGCCCGGAGGTCCGCGTGCGCTTCGATCGCGAGCGTCTCGGCCGCGTGGGCCTGTCGGTGAGCGTCGCGGCGGCCGCGGTCCAGCGCTCGCTCGCGGGCGAGGTCGCGACCCAGCTGCACCTCCCCGACAAGCAGCTCGACGTCCGCGTCCGCCTACCCATCGCCGATCGCCGCAGCGTCGAGGACGTCGCCGCGATCGCGGTGGGCATGGTCGGCGGGGTTCCCGTGCGCCTCGACGCCGTCGCCACCGTCGAGCCGGATCGCGGGCCCGCGGAGATCCGCCGCATCAACGGCCGCCGCGGCCTGCGGATCCGCGCCCGCACCGACGGCGTCAACCTCGGCGGCGTCGCGGCCGAGATCCGCGGCGTCCTCGACGCCCACGCGGATCCGAGCGGCCGCGTCAGCACGGCGATCTCGGGCCAGGCCGGCGAGATGGAGGGCTCGCTCGACAGCATCGCCTTCACCGCGGCGCTGTCCCTGTTCCTCGTCTACGTCGTGATGGCGGCGACGTTCGAGCACCTGCTCCACCCGCTGCTCATCCTTGTGTCCGTGCCGCTCGCGCTCGCCGGCGTCGCGGTCGCGTGCGACCTCGCCGGCCTGCCGCTGTCGGCGATGGTCGGCATCGGCGTCATCGTGCTCGGCGGCATCGTCGTCAACAATGCGATCGTGTTGGTCTCGGCGATCAACGATCGGCGCGGCGCAGGCATGCCCCTGTTCGAGGCCGTCGTCGACGCCGGGCGCGTGCGCCTCCGGCCGATCCTCATGACGACGCTGACCACCGTGCTCGGCCTGGTGCCGATGGCGATGGGACTCGGCGACGGCGCGGCGCTGCGACAGCCGCTCGCGGTGTCGATCATGGGCGGACTGTCGTCGTCGACGCTACTGACGCTCGTCGTGATCCCCGCCTTGTACCTCCTGCTGCCCGGGCGCGTGCAGGCGGCGTGGCGCGGCGCCCCCGATGTCGCGCCGACCGGCACGGCGGCGGGCTCAGGGCCGGCCGAGACGTCCGTCGCCGGAGCGCCCGTCGAGGATCGACCGAACCCGCACGAGTAGGCGCTCGCGGGAGAACGGCTTCTCGAGCAGGCTCGCGCCGGGCTGCAGGTCGCCGTGGTGCAGCACCGCCTGCTCCGCGTACCCGGTCAAGAAGAGGACCGGCAACCCGGGCCGCAGCACCCGCAGCTGCTCGGCCAGCTCGGGGCCGCCCATCTTCGGCATCACGACGTCGGTGACGACGATGTCGATCCCCGGGCCGTGATCCTCGGCAAGCGCGAGCGCCTCGAGCCCGTGCTGGGCGACCAGCACCCGATACCCCTCGCGCGTGAGCGTGTCGGCGAGCACCCGGCGCACCAACGTGTCGTCCTCGACGACGAGCACCGTCTCGTGGCCACCGACGTGGACCGGGCTCGGCGCCGCGACGGCGCGCTCCTCGGCCGGGACGTCCGTCCGCGGGACATAGACCTTGAACGAGGTCCCCACCGTCGGCTCCGAATAGACCCAGATGACGCCGCCGGCCTGTTTGACGATGCCGTAGCACGTCGACAGCCCCAGCCCGGTGCCCTTGTCGCTGCCCTTGGTGGTGAAGAACGGCTCGAAGATCCGCGCGCGCACCTCCTCGGTCATCCCCTCGCCGGTGTCGGTGACGGCGAGCAGCGCGTAGCGTCCCGGCGGCAGCGAGACACCGTGGGCCCGCGCGTACTCCTCGTCGAGCTCGACGTTGTCGGTCGTGATCGTCAGCGAACCACCGGACGGCATCGCGTCGCGGGCGTTGACGACCAGGTTGAGCAGCACCTGCTCGAAGTGCCCGGGGTCGACGAGGATCGGCCACGCGGCGCGGAGCAAGATGGTGCGAAATTCGAGATCCTCGCCCGCGGCGCGGCGCAGCATCGACTCGGTGTCGCGGATGATCTCGTTGAACGTGACGACGCGCGCGGCGACCGGCTGACGCCGTGAGAACGCCAGCAACTGCCGCGTGAGCCGGGCGGAGCGCTCGGCGGCGCGCAGCACCTGGGTCAGGTGATCGTGCGCGGAGCTGTCGGGGTCGACCTCCTCGAGCGCGAGCTCGCCGAAGCTGCGCACGACGGTGAGCACGTTGTTGAGGTCGTGGGCGATGCCACCGGCGAGGCGACCGATCGCCTCCATCTTCTGGGCCTGACGCAGCTGGGCCTCGAGTCGCTCGAGGTCGCTGCCGTCGCGACACACCGCGAGCTGGCCGGTCGGAGGTGAGCCGCCCAGGGGTGACAACGAGATCTCGAGCGGCAGCGTGGCGCCGTCGGGCAGCTCCGCGGTGACGCGGACGAGGCGTCCCGTCGCCGAGCCAGCGTCCAGCGACTCGCGCGATGAGCCATTCGCTCCGCCGGCGTTGCGGGTCAACAGCTCGGTGAAGCGAGCGCCGACCAATGCGCTCGAATCGCGGCGGAACAACGCCTCGGCCGCTCGATTCGCGACGCGCACGCGCCCGTCCTGATCGAGCAACAACATCGCGTCGGCAGACTCGGCGAGCGCCGTGAAGCCGAACGACTGCGCACGCGTGATGGGCACCGGCACATCGGCGCGCGCGAGTTCATCGTCCTGCACGAACACACCCAAACCACGGGCGAGCATACAGGCACACGACTCGTCGCCGCGAAAACTGTAATCGACCGGAAGCTGTGATCCGAAGATCAAACGCCCCCGCCGAACGGCGTTCAGGCGTACCTGGCGACGGGCGGCACCTCGGACCGCACATCGACGGGCCCGCGTCGGGACACGCCCGCACCGACGCCCGCGCGGCGATGCGCGCGAGCGCGCCATGGAGGCCCCGCCGCCGGTGACGACCGTCCGAAATAGCCCCGCCGGGGCTGGGGTATGCTGCCCCGCCGCATGGAGCCACCTGCGTTGCCAACACCCCCGGACCCCGCGGTGCGCGTCCGCACCGAACGGTACCGCACGGTGGCGGGCTCCCCGTGGGCGCAGCTGCGGGCCGCGGCGACCCGCGCGTGGGACGAAGCCGAGGGCCCATCCCCGCTGCCCCCGCGACACGACGCGCGCAGCCGCTTCTGGTACGGCGTCCAGCAGCCGCTGCTGGGCATGCGCCTGCTGCTGCGCGACGCCGACATGATGGGCTCCGCCCTCGCGCCGGTCCTGTTCGTGGCGCTGGTCTGCTCGGTCGTCGCCGCGACGTCGCTCGAGGTGATCGATCGCACCGCGTGGTGGTCGTTCGGCAACGCGGCGCTGACGAACACCGTCGCGTTCATCGCGGCGTTCTTCACCACGTTCGCCGCCCTGGCCCCGGTGCCGCCGTTCCTGTTCGCGCGCCACTACGCGCGGATGGCCGCGCGCGCCCGCGATCGCCTCGGCCTCGGGCCGCGGCTGCCCTACCTGAAGCCCATCGGGCAATCGATCGGCGAGACCGTCGCGCAGGCCGTCGTCATCACGATCGGCTTCGCGCCGGTGACGTTGGTCCTCGCGATCGTCCCGGTCTTCGGACCCGTGGCGGCCTTCGCCGCGCAGCTGTTCTGGACGATGCACTGGATGGTGATCGAGTCGTTCGACAACGGCCGCAGCCTCGCCCCCGACGAGACCGTGGCGTCGACCCTCGAGCTCGAGCAGCGACACCCGCACGCGCCGTGGTTCGCGCGGGCCGTCCACGGCGTCCAGCACCCCCGCTGGGTGAAGCTCCTGTCGCCGGTGCGGATGTTCGTCGAGGTGATGGAGACGCTGGTGCGCGGCTGGGGCCCCGAGCTGCGCATGGTCGAGCGCGATCGGGCGCTGTCGCTGGGCTTCGGCGTCGGCGTCGTCGTGCTGCTGGCGATCCCGGGGATCAACCTGTTGTTCCGCCCTGCGCTGGTGATCGCCGCCGCCCACCTTCGCGGGCAGCTCGAGCTCGAAGACCAGCTCGCGTTGCCCGCGGCGTAGTCCCCTCGCGGCCGACTCAGGGCTCGAGCCAACCGAGCCGCCGGGTGTCCACGCGTCCGCGTCCGCGGAGCCTCGCGACCGCCCGTTTGAACCCGGCGTACGCGACGAAGAACCGCTCGACCCCGGCCCGTTGCGCGTCGGTCGGCGACTCGGCGGCGCAGACCAGCTTGGGGTCGGCCACGCCGTCGTCGAGGAAGCCCATCACGGACCACGCGCGGGTCTCGACGGTCACGCCGAATGCGAGCCGCGGCCCGAGCACGAGGGCGTCGAGCGGATCGCCATCGGGCGCGAGGCTGCCGACGACGCTGCCGTAGTTGTAGGGGCACGGCAGCGGCGACACGAGGTCGACGCGGCCGTCGGCCTTGCGCTTCACGAAGCTCCACCGCGGCACCTCGATGCGCACGCGGACGAACCGTCCGATGTCCGCCGCGTCGAAGTGCGCGAGCTCGCCGGTCGAACCCAGCTTCACCGCGCGATGCTACCATCCCCGGCGATGGACACCGCCTCGGTGCTCGGCCTCGACGTCGCGCTGGCTCCCGACCACCCCCGCGCCGCGGCGCTGGTGGAACACGCCTGCGCCTCGGCCTCCCCCGGCGGTCTCTTCGAGTCGCTGCTCGACCACCCCGAGCTCGCGCACAACGCCGCCGCGCTGGTTCGGCTGGTCCTCGCGGACGACGACGAGGGCGATCCGCTGCCGCCCGGAGTCGCGACCGTGATGATGCAGGTGACGATGCTGGTCCTGGCGATGGACCGCAACGCCGGCCTGCTCTACTCCGAGATCGAGGGCACCGGCGCGCGCCCCGAGGCCGGCGGTGACGACGAGTTCGCCGCGGTTGGTCCGGCCTTCGCCGCGCTGGCGGCCGGCATCCGCACGACGCTGAGCCGCATGCCCGGGTGGCCCGCGGGCTGCGCCGCCTTCGGCACCGCGCTCGTGACGATGGTCGACGTGCTCACGCAGGACCGTCAGCTCGGTGGCGTCGGCACGTCGGTGGCCTACCGCGACGCCGCGGATCTCGCGGGGACCGATCTCATCGCCACCGCGGCGGCGATCGTCCGCGGCGATCGGACGCTGATGCTGCTGCCCAACGAGTGCGAGCTGGCGCTGCGCCTGGGCAACAGCGCCGTCGCGCGCGGCCGCGAGGTCTTGGCGTTCATTGCGGCCGAGGGCCCGCTGCGGCCCGACGACGTCATCGCCCGGCGCTTCGCGGTGCCGGCGGGCGTGATCCGCCTCGGGACCACGGAGATCGAGCGGTGCATGCGGGCGATCTACGCAGGGGAGCTGCTCGACCTCGGCGATCTCCTGGCCGAGCTCGATCCCGCGGCGCCGTTCCGCGGCGTGTTGGCGCGGACGGTCCACGGCATGCTCCGCCTCAGCGACCCCGACAACGAGCTGATGATCGCGACCGTGCGCCCGCACCACGACGCGATCATGAACGAGCTGCGCGTCGCCGCCCGGCTCGACGGGCGCATCACCGCCGACGAGCACGCGCTGCTGCGGGGCATCGACGAGCACCTCCACGCCTTCGACGATCTGATCCTGCGCATCCGCGAGGATCGCGTCGTCGACTTCGACGAGTTCCGCCAGCTCCGGACCACGCGCCAGGCCATCCTCGACGACGTGCTGCGCATCGCCCTGGCCGACGACGTCGTCAGCGACGACGAGCGCGAGCTGCTGGTGCGCGTACTCGAGCTGCTGCCGATGCTGCGGCCGGTCGGCTGACGGTCACGTCACTGCGGCGCCGAGGCGGGCGGCAGCGCGATCCAGGCCCCGATCGGCCCCAGCGGATAGCGGACGAGGCCCGCCGGGGTCGCGATCACGAAGCGACGTCCGCGATCCTCGAGCGCGGTGGCGAAGCGCACCTGCACCCGCGTCGGGAAGCCCTCGGCATCGACGGCACGGACCTCGAGCTCGGCGTCGGCGGTGCGGACGATCGTCCCCACCACGGGCAGGCGATCGGCGCGGCGGAACATCGCCTCGACGTGGCTGCGCAGCATGCCACCGGCGACCTCGAGCTCGAGGGTCCGCGCGTCGACGCGGCGCAGCCGGTGCGGCCCCGGGGCGGCCGACAGCACCAGGAAGCCGGACGGCGGCGGCGCGCCATGGGTCGCGCGGATGAGCCCCGGGTACAGCAGCGTCGAGGGATCGGCGACGGCGAGCACGACGATGCGCTCGGGCGCCTCGGGGTCGATCGGCAGCGCGAGCGCGGCGCGATCGGCCGCGCCCGTGAACGCGCGGAGCTGGGCGATCTCGCGGATACCCCACCACGGCGCGAGCAGACCGTGCGCCATCACGACGCCGAGCGCGAGGGTCCGCCGCGCCCACATCGACGCGATGGACTGCCCCGGCGCACGGGCAACGTCGAGCACGCACGCCGCGAGGAGCACGTGGGCTCCGATCGCGGGCAGCACCAGCAGCCGCGCCGACACGAACGCCGAGAGCACGGGCAGCAGCGACAGCACCGTCGCCAGCGCGAACCATCGCAGCCGCGCCTGGGCCTCGGACCCGCGTCGCCCGAAGCGCAACCACGCCAGCGCACCGAGCAGGGCGATGCCACCGGCGATCGCCTGCGCCGCGAAGCCGCGGCCACCGAGGGCGAGCTCGCCGGTGGGCAACGCGAACGCCATGTCGGCCACGAGGATCGGGCCGCGCACGGCGGCCTCGACCGCCCACGCCGCGGGCTCGGCGACCGGATCGAGGTACACGCCCGAGTGCAGCGCGCCGAAGCCTGCGATGCGGTGGATCGCCGCCCACCCCGCCACCACGAGCACGAGGGACCAGCATGCGCGCCATTGTGTCCGCGGCACGGCGGTCAGCTCGTAGGCGACGATGAACGCCACGGCGCCGAGGGCCGATTCGCCCGCCGCGAGCGCGAGCACGAGCCACGGCACGGACCATCGCCGGGCGACCGCATCGCCGTGCTCGCGCCAGCGGACGTGGGCCGAGATCGCGGCGACGCCGAAGACCGCCGCGATGATCGCGTTGCGATTCGCCAACCACGCCAGTGGCTGGGCATGGCACTCGTCGAGGGCGTACAGCGCGAAGGCGACTAGCGCCCAGCGGGCGGGCAGCACCTGCAGCAGCAGGCGCGACACGACCCACATCATCGCGATCCACCACACGAGCGTGTGCACGTGCAGTACCCGCGCGTCGCCGCCGAGCACCCGCACGTCGAACCACGTCAGCAGGCTCGCGAGCGGGCGCATCGTCGACAGGCGCAGCTCGGGGTCGGTCCACCACGGGAAACCGCCGGCGTCGATCTGTCGCGACACCTCCGCGGCGGAGCCGTCGCAGAACGAGAACAGATCCCACGGCGCGCGCTCGACCGGGTACGCACCGGCGAGCATCGCGAGCTGGGCGTAGTCGTCCATCGCGAAGCCCATCGCCAGTGCATGCACCCGCAGGGCGATCGCGCACCCGAGGATGAGCACCATCCACCGCGACGTCCGCAGCGGCGTCGCATCGGGCCGCGTGTCGAGCCGCGTCATGGAGGGATCCCGAGCCCGCGCCGAAGCCGGCTGCTGCGGGGTCCGAGATGATCGCAAGGTTCGCCCAGCCCCGGCAAAGCGCGACCGCCGCGGGAGGCCCGCCCCTCGAGCCCCGCCGTCGCCCGGCACCGGGCCCAGGGCGGCCCTGCGCTCGGATCGCCGCTTTCGGGCCCTCCCGGCGCGTATCCTGGGAATTCGTGAGTCAACGCGACGACGAGGGAACCCGCGGCGCGCCCCGCCGTGGAACCGACCCGGTGAGCGTGGCCGCACCGAACCCGCCTGGCAGCGCGAACAAGGACCGGTTCCCGGAGCTGGACGAGGTGACGGTCGTCAGCGCGCAGCGGGGGAGCCTGCGGGCGAAACGGGCCCTGGTCGAGCGCTACCAACGGCCGGTGCTCGCCCTCGTCTCGCGCCTGCTGCGGGGCTACGGGGACTCGGCCCTGGTCGAGGACGTCGCGCAGGAGACCTTCTTGCGGGTGTTCCGGGCGCTGCCGAACTTCGATCGCTCGGGGCCCGCGCGGCTGTCGACGTGGATCCTGACGATCGCCTGTCACCGCAGCATCGACGAGCTGCGCCGCCGTCGGCTCGAGACCAGCCCGCTCGACGCGGGGCCGGGCGACGTCGCCGCGAACGATCGTGCCGACGAGAACGCCGAGCGGCGCATGCTCGCCCGCGTGCTCGACCGCGCGATCGAGGGTCTGGCGCCGGAGTACAAGGCGACGTTCGTGCTCCGCGAGGTGCACGGCCTCGAGTACGCCGAGGTCGCGTCGATCCTCGACATCGATCTCGGCACTGTGAAGTCGCGGCTCAACCGCGCGCGCACGCGACTGCGCGACGCGCTGGCCGAGGTGTACCGTGCGTGACGGCCCCCGCGCCCCACTGGATCTCGACGCCGTCGAGGCCCGCGCCCTCGCGGCCTGGCTCGACGCCGACGCGGGCCTCGAGCTCGAGGACGACGACGCCGCGCTCCCCGGCGGGGTCCTGCCCGGCTTCGCCGAGCGGGTGATGGACGCCGAGTCGTCGGTGGTGCAGATCCCCGCGCTCGTCACCCTCGACGTCGATCCGACCCCGGTGCCCCCCACCGTCGCGCCCCGCGGCGCCGCGCGTTGGGGCCTGGGTGTCGCCGCAGCGCTCGTCGCGGGCCTGTCCGGGCTCTGGGTGGCGTCGCGGCCCGACGCGACGTCGAGCCCGACCGAGCTCGTCACGACGCCCGCGTCCGACGCGACCAGCGACGCCGCGCGTCCGGCCGGCCTGCCGATCCCCGACGACCTCGACGCCCGCATCGCGGAGTACATCGCCGACTACGGCCGGCACTTCGGTCCGACCTTCGAGTTCCACGGGGCGATCCTCGTCGCGCGCGACGGCAAGGTCCACTACCAGCACGGCTTCGGCGTCGCGGATCCGCGGCGCGGCGTCGAGAACACCCCGGCCACGCGCATGCGCATCGGCATGCTCACCGAGCAGTTCACCGCCGCCGCGATCCTGCAGCTGCGCGACGCGGGGATGTTGCAGCTGTCCGATCCGATCGAGGAGCACCTGCCGGGCTTTCCCAACGGCCGGCGCATCACCATCGAGAACCTGCTCGATCACACCTCGGGCATCCCCAACTACACCGACGTGCCGACGTTCCACCGGTGGAAGGCGCTGCCGCACCGCACCGAGGAGATGGTCGGTCGTTTCTCGGAGCTGCCGCTCGAGTTCGAGCCGGGCAGCGACTTCAACCCGACCAACTCGGGCTACTACCTGCTGGGCGCGATCATCGAGCGCTGCAGCGGCATGTCCTACGGCGAGTACATGCAGCGCTACGTGTTCGAGCCCGCGGGCATGACCCGCACCGGGTTCGGCGAGGACAACGACGTCGCCCGCGGCAACGTGTGGAACGAGGAGGAGCAGCTCGACCCGCCCGATCCGATCGACATGTCGGTGTTCGGCGGCGCCGGCGGCCTGGTCTCGACCGTCGAGGACTTCGCGAAGTGGGACCGCGCGCTGTACGGGACCGGCGTGCTGCCGACCGCGAGCATCGAGCAGATGTTCGACGCCAACCGCTTCGGTTATGGCTTCGGGTGGCTGGTCGGCGAGGCCTACGATCAGCCGGTCGTCAGCTTCCCCGGCGCGATCGACGGGTTCAACGCCGCGGTGATGCGCTTCCTCGAGGACCGCACGCTGGTGGTGGTCCTCGCCAACACCGAGGTCGTCCCCGCCGGTCGCATCGCCCAGGACATCGCGATGATGATCTACGGCGAGCAGCCCGCCCCGCGCATCGAGTTCCCCGAGGTCGAGGTCGCGCCGGGGACGTTCACCCGCTACGTCGGCACGTACGGGATCACCGACGAGACCATCCGCGTCCTGGGCGACCCGACGGCCGAGGCCCAGTTCGAGCCGCTGCAGAACGTGTCGGTCAACCGCATCGGCGATCGGCTCTACTTCGACGTGCCCGGCCACGGCTCGACGTGGATGCACCCCATGGGTCGCCACCGGTTCTTCTTCAAGGACAACAGCGGCAACTACGTCACCTTCACCACGGGCGAGGACGGCGTCGCGACCGGGCTCGTCGTGCAGGTCGGGGACGCCGAGCTCGAACTGGCGCGCAAGGGCGATTGACGGGGTCGGCGGCGGTGACTTAGCGTGTCGCCGTGAGACGGCGGGCGATGCTCTGGGCGTGCACGGTCGGCGTCGGCTGTGCTGGCGGTGACGGCGCGCGCGAGCCCACCGGTGGCACGGAGGCCGACGACCTCGGCTCGGGCGAGGTCACCGCGGACACGATCGACCCGACGATGTTCAGCACCTCGTTGGCGACCGACGGCGCCTCGAGCTCCGATGCCGGCACGGCGTCCACCGACAGCACCGACCCGGGCACGACGTCCGCGGACACCACCGCAGCGACGACGGCGGGCGACGGACCGACGGTCGTGATGGTCACGCCCGACGGCGTCTCCGGAGTCGACCCCGCGGCGGCGATCACGGTGACGTTCTCCGCGGCGATGGATCCCGCGAGCGTCGTCGCCGACGACGGGGACTGTAGCGGCGCGATCCAGGTGTCGGACGACGACTTCGCCTCCTGCCTCGCGCTCGACGCCACCGTCGACGCGGCCGAGGGCGACACCGCGTTCACCGTCACGCCGGCGTCGCCGCTGGGATCCGCTCGAGACCTCCGCGTCCGGGTGACCACCGCAGCCACCGCCGCCGAAGGCACGCCGTTGGCCGTAGAGACGACCAGCGACGGCTTCGTGAGCCGCTACTACCACACCATCGTGCTCGATGGCATCGACGACTGGAACGGCGACGAGGGCCTGGCGACCTCGACCGACGGTCACGTCGCGCGCGTCGCGTGGGACGCCGACTTCGTCTACCTCGGCATGCGCAGCCCCGACGTCGCAATCGTCAACGGATCGGTCTGGGTGGTCTTCTACCTCGGCGGCCCTGCTGGCACGACCGACGGCGTGCTCTACAACACCCAGTCCCCCGCGCTGCCGTTCTCGGCGCGCTGGCACGTGCGGTGGCGGGCCGACAACATCTATAGCGACGTGCTCGAGTACGACGGCGCCGCGTGGTCACCGGGCAGCTGGACCCTCGGCGAGGGCGACGTCTACCAGCAGGGCGATCTCCTCGAACTCCGGGTCGCACGGAGCGACCTCGGCGATCCCGACGTCCTCGAATTGCACGCGGGCCTCCTGCGCGAGACCAACCTACAGGAGGCGAGCTGGGCCGCCTGCCCCGAGGGCTCCTACGTCGACGGCTACGACCCGGACTACGGCCAGTACTGGTCGTTCGACCTCCTGGGCTCGGACGCCCCGGCTGATCACACGCCCGCGCCGTGAGCATCGCGGACGATCCCACGATCATCCCGGTGCGCACGCCGCCACCGTCGGATCTCGACACCGTCACCGAGGATGGCGCGCCCCCGATCGACGCCGGGCCGCTGCCGCGCGGCGCGACGATCGGCCGCTACGTCGTCATCGACGAGCTCGGCGCAGGCGCCATGGGCCGCGTGTACGCGGCGTTCGATCCACGGCTCGATCGCAAGGTCGCGCTCAAGCTCATCCGCAGCCAGCACGTCTTCGGCAGCCGGTCCGATCGGGGCGCGGCGCGGCTGCTCGCCGAGGCGCAGGCCCTGGCCCGCCTCGCCCATCCCAACGTCGTCGGCGTCCACGATGTGGAGATCGTCGACGGCTCGGTGGCGATCGCGATGGAATTCGTCGCCGGCACCACCGTGCGCGGCTGGCTGGCAACGCCGCGGAGCTGGCGTGAAGTCGTCGCGGTGCTCGCGGCCGCCGGCTCGGGCCTCGCGGCGGCCCATCGCGCGGGGATCATCCACCGCGACTTCAAGCCCGACAACGTCATGATCGGCGACGACGGTCGCGCGCGGGTCGTCGACTTCGGACTGGCGCGCGCCGACGCCCCGAGCTCCGATGCGGACGAGGCCCGCGTGAGCCTTGGTGGCGCGGCCACGGCGACGCCGCTCGACACCGCGACGCACGGCATCGCCGGCACCCCGGCGTACATGGCACCGGAGCTGTACAGCAGCGGGTCCGCGGACGCGCGGTCCGATCAATTCTCGTTCTGCGTCGCGCTGTACGAGGCGCTCTACGGCCGCCGGCCGTTCGAGGGCAACTCGCCCGCGACGATGCTGACCAACGTGGTCGCGGGGCGGATCCTCGCGCCCGAGGGCCGCGAGGTGCCGGTGTGGGTCCACCGCGTGATCGTGCGCGGACTGGCGGCGCGCCCCGAGCAGCGCCACGCGAGCATGGACGACTTGCTCGCCGCGCTCGCCCGCGATCCGTCGGAGCGCCGGCGTCGGATCCTCGTCGTCGGGGCGGCCGTCACCGTGTTCGCCGCCGGCGTCGCAGCGACGTGGCGCGCGGCTCGGCCCGACGATCCCTGCGACTCGAACGGGGCCGAGCTCGCCGGGGTCTGGGACGACGACGTCCGCGAGAACGTCGCCGCGGCGCTCACGGCGACCGGCGTCGCCTGGGCCGAGAACGCCCGCATCGAGGTCGAGCGCCGAATCGACGCGTTCGCCTCCGCATGGATCGAGATGTCGCAGGACAACTGCGCGGCGACCCACGTGCGGCACGAGCAGTCGGACGCGATGCTCGACCTGCGCACCGCGTGCCTGGGCGCGCGACGTCGCGAGCTCGCCGCGACCACGAAGGTGCTGTTGTCGGCGGACGCCGATGTCGCCCGCGAGAGCGTGCGGATCCTCGGCGCGCTGGGGTCGATCGAGTCCTGCGCCGACCTCGACGGGCTGCGCCAGGACGTCGCCCCGCCCGACGATCCCGAGGTGCGGGTCCGCGTCGACGCCCTCCGGGCGGAGCTCGCGGAGATCGACGTCGAGACCCGGGCCGGGAGATTCGCCGAGGCCCATCGACGCGCCGCGGCGATCCGCGGCGCCGTCGACGAGGTCGGGTATCCGCCATTGGTCGCGGAGGCCGAGTACATGCTCGGGTATGCGCAGGACAAGATCGGTGACTCGGCGGCGGCCGAGTCCACCCTGGCGAACGCGGCGCTGATCGCCGAGCGTCACCGCCACGACGTCATCGCTGCACGCGCGCTCGCCGACGCTGCGTACGTCATCGGCGCGCAGCTGGGTCGCGTCGACGATGGGCTGGTCTGGTCACGGTTCGCCTCCGCCGCGGCCTACCGCACCGGCGACGCGCTCCTGGTCGCCAAGGCCGAGAACATCCGGGGCATGGTGCTCCGGACCGGCGGCCGGCTCGACGAGGCCGAGCAGGCCCTTCGCGAGGGACTCGCCCTGCGCGAGCGCCTGCTCGGGGCGCGCCACATCGATGTATCAGCCTCGCTGAGCAACCTCGCGGTCAACCTCGAGGCCCAGGGGCGCGATGCCGAGGCCCTCGACGCCTACGCGCGCGCACGGTCGATCGACGAGGATCTCCTGGGTCCCGATCATCCGCGCGTCGCCGGCACGCTCAACAACTCGGTCACCGCGCTGCTGCACCTCGGAAGGAACGCCGAGGCCCTCGCGGCGGCCCGACGCGCCGAGGAGATCTATCGCGCGACGCTCCCCGACGACCACCCGAGCCTCGCCGCGGTGCTCGGCAACCTCTCGGTCGCGATGGCCGCGAACGGCGACCGCGTCGGGGCCCGCGCCGTGGCCCAGCGTCAGCTCGAGCTGAATGTTCGCCGATTCGGCGACGAGCACCCCGACGTCGCGATCGCCCACCACAACCTCGGGACGCTCGACTACGACCTCGGCGACTTCGCGGAGGCCCGACGCTCCTTCGAGCGGGCGATCGCGATCTATCGCGCGCTCTACGGGCCCGATCACCCCGAGATCGCCGGGAGCCTCTCGGCGCTCGGCGAGGTCGAGCAACACGCCGGGGAGCACGGGCGCGCCCGTGTGCACTTCACCCGCGCGATCGAGATCCTCCGCGGCGCGGGACTGGACGCCCGGATCGAGCTGCCGATCGCGTGGCTCAGCCTGGCCGAGAGCATCATGGCGATGGGCGATCTGCCGGCGGCCGAGGCCGCGGCGCGCCAGGCGATCGCGCTGTTCTCGGCGCAGCCGCAGTGGGCCGCTCGGCGCTCGGCGGCGCAGTGGCTCACCGGGCGCATCGTGCTGGCGATCGGCGGCCGAGGGGACGAGGCGGTGGAGCTCGCCCGCGCCGCGATCGCCGGCTGCCCCGCGGGCGAGCACGACTGTTCCGCCTACGCCGAGCGCATCGCCGAGACCTTCGGCGTCACCGCGCGATGAGGCGCCGCCCTGGCTTGACCGACGAGACTCGCCGCGACACCCTCGCCCGGCGATGCCGACGTTGACGGGCAGCGGCCCACTGTGGCACCTCATCGAGCGACCGCGGGCGCCGTTCCACTGCGACGTGTGCGGCGCGGCGATCCCCGACGACGCGTGGAGCACGTTCACCACGCTGCCAAAGATGTACTACGAGACTCCACCCGCCGGCACCACGCCGTGCAACCGCGGCTTCGATGGCCTCGGCGCGCGCTACACCCACACCGTCGACGGCGGCGGATCGAAGTCCACGTGATCCGCACCTCCGGCGCCGACCTGCACCCTGCCACCGGTGCGCGCTTCGTGTTCGAGCGCGAGCCCGGCGAACCCCCACGATATCGCGTGCAGGTCTACCTGCCCGAGGCGCGCAAGCTCGAGTGCACCGTCGCCTGGGACGATGCCAGCGTTCGCCTCGAGCCGGTCCCCGACGACGCGTGGGTCGCCGCGGAGATCGCCAAGCTCGCGCGCGTGCTCCATCGCGATCCGAAGTCGCGACTGACGCGCTGGCGCGGCCCGTAGCGGGTCCCGCCGCCGTCGGGTTCAGCGCGGCGACGCGCGGTCGATGAGCCGAGTCGTGCCGGCCATGGTCCAACTCGCGTTGGCGCTGGTCCTCGCCGACCTCCCCGCCGAGGCGGAAGGCGACGGCGAAGACGCGGCCGACGAGCTGGACGCGGAGCGCCACAACAGCGGACCCGCCCGCGCCAAGGCCGGCAAGCCGATCGAGGGACGGATCATCGAGACCCTGGTTCGCGTCGACGAGCTCTCCATCCGCGTCGAGTCCGATCTCCTCCCCGGCGAGCGACGGGACGCGGTCGAGGCCGTCGTCGAGGTCGCCGCGACGCTGAGCCACGACTTCGACAGTCCGATCCGGGACCTCGAGTTCGGCGTCGCGCTGTCGTCTGCCCCCGAGCTCGAGTTCGCGTGGGGCCGCCTGCACACCCCGCCGCTCCGACTCACGACCGAAGAAGTCGAGCGCAAGCTCGCGTATCCGTTGGCGGTCATGACCGTGCCCGGCGACGACGAACCGTTGGCGAAGGCGACTCCGCGCGATGTGTCGCTGCGCGAGAATTTCGATGCGCTCGCGGTCCCCCACGACGGTCCCACGCAGTATCTCGTCGCGTTCTCGGGCTACGTCCTCGATGCGCCGTCCGAGCGCGACATCCTGCGGATCCTCGCCGAGGGCGGCCCCGCCGATCTCGCGGCCCTCGCCCGTTGGGCAGCGGCGACGGCCGCCGACACCGAGACCGAGGTCGCGCTGACCGACGATGCGCGCGGGCGGATCATGGATGCGCTCGAGTCCGAGATCCATCGACTCCGCGCGCCTCCGGCCTTCGGGGATTTCCAGCGGCTCAACGCGATCACGGCGGTCGCCCTGGTCTGCGCCCGCCCGCTCGACCTCGATCGCGTTCTTGCGCTGCAGCGGCCGATGACACTGCTGCTCTCTGCGGCTCAGGTGTCCTACGACGCGGCTGCAGCCGAGGAGAACATCCTCGGCGTGTCGGTCCACGGCTTCCGGCGCCTGCAGTCTCGCTCCGACTCCGCGGTCGCCTGGGAGAGCGCGCTCGGTCGTCTCCGCCTCGCGGCGCTCGATCGTCTGGTCCGACTGGCGTTCGATCCGATCGACTTCCGCGACGCGCCCGCAGACCTGCGCAAGCGCTCGGTGCTCAACGTCCAGGCCGCACAGCTGCTCGAGCCACTCACCACGACGTCGGTCGAGCGGGTCCTCGCACTCGCCTCGGATCGTCCTGCGATGCAGCGCGAGCTCCTCAGGTTCTATGTCGATGTCCGCTACGCGGCGGCGGTCGAACCCTTGGTCGAGTGGCTGGTGACGAACCCGCGCTACCTCGACGCCCTGGGCGTCTCCGCGATCGGAGAGATCGGCGAGCGGATGCTGCCGGTGCTCATGCGTCGACTCGACGATCCGAATGCGACGATGACCGAGCGGATGGCGACCTGGCGGCTGCTCGCTGCCCTGCCCGAGCGCCACGCCGAGCAGCTCGCCGCGTTGAGCCGTGCGATGGGCGTCGAGGTACCGGAATCGCCCGACGGCGTGACGCCCACGGTCGCGGCCTTGCTGGAGTCCATCCGCGAGTACGACGAACGGGTCCAGCGTGACCGCATCGAGGATCTGGTCCATGAGGTCGCGACCGTAGCCACCAGCGTTCCGGGGCTGCGGGCCCAGCTACGGGCCGCTGCGCGCCTCGCCGAGGCGGCCCCGGCCCGGGCGCAGAGCGCCGCCGACCCGATCATCGAGCTCCACGTCGCCGCCGCGCGGGCGCTCGACGGCGAGTCGCCGGGCGAGCGCCGCGCGGCGCTCCGCCAGCTCGTCGGGCTCCCGCTCGGGCCGCGGCACGCCGATGCGGAGCGCGCCGCCGTCCTCGTCGACGCCGAACTCGCGGCCGCCCGCGGCGAGTTCGACGGGGCCCTCGACACGATCGTCGGCTTCGATCCGGCGCTCGAGCACCCTGAGGCGCGCGGGCTGTACTTGGAGATCGCGAATCGGCGGTGGGATGAGTTGGTCGCGGTGAAGGCATGGGACGATGCCGAGGCGCTACTCGTGCGCGCCGAGTCGACCGTGCCCGACGAGTTCGAGGTGGAGGCGCGTGCGGCCGAGGTGCACGAGCGACGTCAGGCACCGCTGCGGATCCTCGCGATCGTCGTCGGCGCGATGCTGGGCATCGTGACGCTCGTGGCGATGCAGATGCTGGGGGTGTTCGCAGGGCTCGCGCGATGGGTCCATGCCCGAAGGGCGGCTCGGCTGGCTCGGACACAGGACGACCGCGAGCATGACCAGCGCGACCACGACGACCACGACGACCACGACCACGACGACCACGACGAGCCGGGGACGCGTGTGGAGAGCGAGGGCGTGGGTGATCCGGCGACGGTCGTCGAGGGTCTTGCGGAGCCGGAGGTTCGCGGGGACGTGGGTGCGGCCGATCCCTTGAATGGGGATCTGTTGGGCGATAGCTGGTCGGATCCGGATCCACGCGGGTCACCCCTCGACGACTTCGCAGCGTGATCGCCACTGTGGCCGCGCCCCGCGCGTGCTTGCGACCCCGGCGCAGATCTGAAAACATCCGCAGCCCGTGAAGGCGCCGCTCCGACCCTTCGAGTATATGGCGTGGGCGAAGTCGGTCCCGCGAGGCGCGCGCTACAATCTCACGGCGAGCGGCGTTTCCGACGTGTTCGCCACCGACGACGGCACGTTCGACGCCGAGGCCCTCGCGTCGTGGGGTCGCGATGTGGACGTCGCCTCGCTGTGTCGGCAGAGCGACGGCGAGGCCGCGGCCCGCGAGTTCACGGAGTCGGTCGCGCGTCGCTACGATCTCGATCCTGCCTGCGTGACGGTCACGCTCGCGGCGAGCACGGCGATCACGCACGTGCTCATCGCGCTCATCCGCGCGGGTGATCACGTCGTCGTCGAGCGCCCGACCTACGAGGCGCTGCGACGCGCACCGGAGATCCTCGGCGCGATGGTGTCTCGACTCGAGCGCCGCTTCGACGAGGGCTGGTCGGTGGTGCCCGAACGACTGGCACAATTGCTGACGCCGCGGACGCGCGCGGTGATCCTCACCAACCTCCACAACCCGAGCGGCGTCGCGATCGATCCGAAGACACTCCACGCGGTAGCCGAGCTCGCATCACGGGTCGGCGCGATGGTGCTGGTCGACGAGGTCTACCTCGATCACGTGTGGCCGGCTCCCGACGCGATCGCGGCGCCCGCCGCGATCGTCGCCCGCAACGCGGTGAGCTGGAGCTCGACGACCAAGGCCTTCGGCGTCTCCGCCATCCGTGCCGGTTGGATCGTCACCCCCGACGCGGATGCGGCGCGCGCGATCCGTGCGGCCTCGGATTATCTCCACGTGACGCCGCCGGTGGCGACCAGCCGCCTGGGCGCCCGGGTCCTCGAGCACGCCGAACCACTGCTCGCCCGTTCCGCGGCCTGCGCCGCCGAGGGCCGGCGCCTCGTGGACGCCTGGATCGCCGCCGACCCACGGGTCGCCTGGGTCCCCCCCGCGGCGGGCCTCACGGGCTTCGTCCGGTTGCCGAACTTCATGCAGGACGTGGCCTTCTGCGACCACCTGCGCCAGCGCTACGACACCCAGCTCGTGCCCGGCACGATGTTCGAAATGCCGGGCTTCGTCCGCATCTCCTACGGGATCGACGCGGAGAGCCTGGAGCCTGCCCTGGCCAACATCTCGTCGGCGCTCGACGATCTGACCCGCTGACGCAGTTCGCGGGGATCTCCAGGCCTTCGGACCTGGAGAAATCCCGCGAATCTGTGAGATATCCAACGGAAAAACCGCCTGGGGCCGATGCGTCCGACCGCCGAGCTGTGGGACTACCTCCGCCGGCGCGGTCGAGAAATTTCACGATCGCGGCGCCGCTCCGTCACATTCCCCCGCGCCGTACCGACTCTCCGTCGCCTCGCCCAGCCCCATGGTCAAGACACCCATTCAGCAGGCCGTCCTGTTCGCGACCTCCACGAGCACCCGCCGTGGCCGCGAGATTCCCACGGCGCTGACGCGCTGCGGCGGCGTGACCCTCGTGAAGCGGGCCTTGATGGTCCTCTCCCGCAACGGCGTGCGGCGGTTCGTGGTCGTCATCGCCGACGCCGAGGTCCGCCGGGCGACGCTCGCGGATCCGCAGCTGGCGCACCTCGAGATCACGTGGGTGTTCAATGCCGAACGGCCCGAGGACGACGCCTACTCGCTGTGGCGCGCGCGTCCGCACGTCCGCGGCGAGTTCTTCGTCGCCCCGTGCGATCGCATCTTCAACCCCGCCGTCGTGAAGGCGCTCATCGCCGAGCCCCTCGATGCCGTCACCCTCGCGGTCGGCCGTGCACCGATGGCCGCTCTGCCGGCCGGTGAACAGGCCGCGACGATCCCGGCCGACGCCCACGCCGTGGCCCTCGTCGACGCCAGCGCCAATGCCGGCCCGGTGGCCGACCTCGGTGGGCGCGGTGACGTGTGGTCGACGGGGATCTTCGTCGCCTCGCGGGCGTTGTTCGATGCCCTCGACCGCGTCGACGCCCACGGCCAGACCCGCAACCTGACCCAGGCCCTGGCCGATCTCGCGGCGCGCGGCGGGGTCCGTGCCGCCGACATCGGCGACGGCTGGTGGCACCCGGCCCGCAACGAGTTCGAGCGCAAGCGGGCCCAGGGCGCCCTCGTTCGCTCGCTGCGCAAGTCGGTCGACGGGCTCATCTCTCGCCACATCAACCGCCGCTTCAGCCTGGCGGCGACCCGGGTGCTGATGCACTTCCCGGTCCGCCCCAACCACGTCACGGCGTTCTCGCTGATGGTCAGCATCGCAGCCGCAGTCACCGCGGCGATGGCCACGGTCGCCTCGCCGGGTTGGCTGATCGTCGGCGCCGTGCTGTGGCAGCTCGCATCGATGCTCGACGGGATCGACGGCGAGCTCGCCCGCCTCAAGTTCGCCGAGAGCAAGTTCGGCGAGTGGTTCGACACGCTCACCGACGATGTCGGCAAGTTCATGTTCTTCATCGGCTCCGGCATCGGCTTCAGCGCCGTCACCGGCCAGCCGATCTGGTTGCAGATCTGTGGTGTCGCGGTGGCCATCCAGCTCGCGCTCTCGCTGACGCTGTACCGCAAGCTGCTCCGCACCGGCTCGGGCTCGCACTACGCCTTGAAGTGGGACGTGAACCCGAACGACCCGCGGCTGCTGCTGCGGCTGTACGCCCGCATCGAGTTCCTCTCGCGGCGTGACTACTACGTGTTCGCGTGGCTCGTCATGGCGGTCACCGGGCTGCTGAACGTCGCCATCGTCCTGACCTTCGCGACCACCCTCTGGGCGTTGACGCACGAGCTCGTGAAGCCGCGCCAGGTCCGCGCGAACTTCCCGGCCCACCCGCCGGGCTGACCAAGCGCTCCGTCGCGGGGGCCGCAGGCTGCTAGACTGCGCCGCGACGTGATCCGCGACCCCGACGTGCCCGAAGACGATGGCGACATCGCCGGCCCCGATGCCGGCGATGATCTGGCGCCCGACGGGCGTGCCATTCGGGCCGAGCGCCGCCGAACCGAGCGCCGCGAAGCGATCCTCATTGCCGCGCGCCGCGTCTTCCGCGACAAGGGCTATCACCAGGCGTCGGTGCACGACATCATCGACGACGCTCGCATCGCCCGCGGAACGTTCTACCTGTACTTCGCGAGCAAGCAGGAGGTCTTCAGCCAGCTGGTGGACGAGTTCCTGCGGCTGATCCGCACCCAGGTGCGTCGCATCTCCCTCGAGCCCGGCGCCGACGCCCCGCTCGACCAGCTCCGCGCCAACTTCCGCCGCGTCGTCGCCACCGTCATCGAGCACGACGACTTGGCGACGATCATCCTGCGCGACCCCATCAGCTTCGACGAGGAGAGTCGCGCCCGCGTGAATCACTTCTTCGAGCAGGTCCTCAACATGATCGAGGACGCGCTGCGCGTCGGTCAGGGCCTGCGGCTGGTGCGACAGTGCGACGTGCACATGGTCGCCGTGACCGCCCTCGGCGGCCTCCGCCTGGCCCTGGTCCACATGCTGATGGCGCACGGCGACGACCCGGCGATCCGGGCCCGCGAGCGCGCGTTCGGTCAGGCCGAGGGCGTCGCCGACGAGCTCATGGCGTTCTTCCTGCGCGGCATGACGCCGCCGCCGTCGCCCGTCGGCTGACGGGTGCGCGGTGCCGAGGGCGATGGCGCAGGCTCAGGACGGCGCCGGCGCGAGGCACTCACCGAGGCGCGCCTGGATCTCCTCCGCGGAGATGCCGGCGGTGTCCTCGTCCATCTCGTTGAGTTGGTCGACGATCGCCTCGACGATCGCACGCGCACGCTCCTTGCTCGCGTCGTGCAGGAACCCGGTGAACACGGTGTCACCGTTCGCCGCCCGGGCGATCTCGTGCTCACGCGCGTGCTCGTCCAGGTCGGTATAGAAGATGTAGTGGAACGACCGGTTGTAGTCGCTCTCCCGGAAGATCTCGAACATGGTGCGGTCGTCGGCCGCCATGGCCGGACCATGCCAAACCCGACGGTGTCGCGAAAGCCCCCCCGATTTCGCGGGGTCACCGGGCCGCCAAGCGCACCGGGCCCGTCGTCGTGGCTTGCGCTGGAAAACTCCTGGCTGCCTCCCTATGCTCGCGCACGGCGATGGCAACCCTCAAACGACTGCTGAACCGTGCGCGCGCCTATGCCGAGCAGGCGGTGCCGGAGGACGTGCTGGCGGCGGGACGGCGCCTGGCGGATCGCGTACGTGAGTCAGCGCCGGCCCCGATCGCGGCCGCGATCGAGCGGATCACCGCCGTGGTCGCCGAGCCGACGCGCGCTGTGTCGGGTCCCGACGTGGCCGCGGCGGCGGCACCGACCGCCCCCGCCTCCCCCGCGACGACGCCGAGCGAGGTCGACACTGCGATCCCTCCGCGCGCTCCCGCGGCCGAGCCGGCCCACGCCAATGATCGCGACGACGTGCTGCGCCGCGTCAAGGAGCGCGCCGAGCACGGGCTCAAGCCAGAGGACACGCTGGTCGTCGTCTATGCCACGGCGCTCGAGACCGAGGCCGTCGAGGAGATCGTCCGCTGCTTCGAGGGGATCGACACGACGGTGCGCGTGATGGATCTCGATCGCGAACCGCAGACCAAGCGACAGCTCGCGAAGCTGACCGACGTGATGGTGCCGCCGTACGTGTTCATCAACGGACGCTACTGGGGGGCGCAGTACGAGATCGTCGCGCTCGCCGCGACCGGTGACCTGCCCGCCGTGGTCGCCCACCGTCTGGACGAGATCGGCCCCGAGGCACGGCGCATCGGCAAGGTCCACGAGAGCTACTCCGACGCGATCACCGTCGAGAACATCCTTGCCCGCTGGGACCTCGGCCACATCCTGTGCGTCGACGATCTCGACGCGTGGTTCGAGCGCGACAAGTCCGGCGTCGAGCGGTTCTTCTACATGGGTGGCGAACAGCCGGTCGCGACCATGCCCGAGGTCGCGGCCGACGTCGTGCGCCGCGTCGATGCCGGCGAGATCGAGGCCGTGTGGCGCCTCGACACCGTCGTCCACGTCCACTGAGACGAAGCCGCGATGGTGACGGCGAACGATCGCGCGGGCCGACTGGCGCGGCTGCGCGTCCACCTGCGGCTCATCGATCGCGACGTCGCGCCGGTCGTCGACCGCCACCGCGAGCACATCCAGTGCAAGCCCGGCTGCGGCGACTGCTGCCACCAGAGCTTCCGCGTCTCCACGCTCGAGGGCGAGCTCCTGCGCGAGGGCCTCACCGCGCTCGACCCGGCGTCGCGCGATCAGGTCCTGGCGCGCGCCCGCGCCTACGTACCCGATCGCCGGATGCCCTGCCCCGCCCTCGGCGACGACGCGCGATGCGTGCTCTATGAGCACCGCCCTCGGCTGTGCCGGAAGTACGGCATCCCGCTCTGGCACCCCGACCGCCCGCACGAGGTCACGACCTGCGTCCTCAACTTCCGCGGCGTCACGGACATCGACGCCGACGCGATCCTCGAGCCCCAGGCCGAGTGGGCGCGGGATTGGATCCGCACGCGCGAGGCCACCGGCACCGCCCACGGCGACGTCGCCTCGATTGCCGAGCACCTCCTGGGCGTCGAGCTGTTGGCCTGAGCACGACAGGGCCGCCGCGTGCCCGGGAACTCCGGTGGGCAAGGGTTGTCCCGCGACGGTCTTCCCCATGCGCATCCGTTGGTTTGCCCCGCTGCTGGTCGCCTCCTGCCATCGTCCCCACGCGGCGCTCGAGACCGACGCGCGCGTCCCCGAGGCCCCCGTCGTCGCACGCGTCGAGCTGGACGGACCACCGCCGGCGATCGACACGGAGGACGTCGGCCGATCCGCCGCGATCGCAGCGGTCGGCCCCCAGTCCAGCGCGGGGCGTGGACCGGTCGATCCGTACGCGCAGCCCTTCGTCTACTTCACACGGCCGATGACGCCGGACGCGGCGCGACTCCACTTCGAGGTCGAGCCGCGCGTCGGCGGCGAGACGGTGTGGGTCGATCCGTACCGAGCCTACCTCGCGGGCGCCAACTTCGATCTCGGACGGCACTACGAGATCCGCGTGCGCGGAACGGTCGAGCGCGACGATGGAACACCGGTCGAAATCGACGAGCGCTGGGCGTTCGACACCCGACCGCCGCGGTTGACGCTCGAGCTCGACGAGGGCCCATCGCGTTGGTGGTCGGGCACCGAGGGCGACGACGCACCCGAGGGCACCGCCCCCGTCGAGCCCATCACGCACTGGCGCGCCGGGCTCGACGTGCAGGCAGAGCTCGAGGTCCGCCCCGACGCGCTGCGTCGACACGTCAGCGCCCGCGCATGGCCGGTCGGCGGCAGTCCCGAGCTCTCACGCCCCGTCCCAGTCGAGGTCATCCGTGGGCCCCGCGGACACAGACTCCCCGCGGAGGTCGAGTGGTCGGCCGGCCCCCACTCGATCCACATCCACCCCGCGTCGCGCTGGCCGGCCAACCACATCGTCGAGGTCACCGTGGCCGGCGACTTGGCGCCGCAGGGCGGCGGTCCGATCGGCGCACCGGTGCAGCGTCGGTTCCAGGTGACCGAGGGCACCACGGTCGCGGTGAGCTGCGCGACCGACTTCGAGGACGGCTGCGGACCGGGCGGCATCGAGGTGCGGTACTCCGCTCCGATCGCGGCCAAGGATCTGGCCCGCGTGAAGGTCTCGCCGCGCCCGGCCCACCTCCGGATCCACACGGACGGCAGTCAGGGCGTATCCATCGTCGGCGACTTCGAGATCGATCGGAGCTACCGCGTCGAGCTCCCCGCGAAGCTGCGCGACCGTCTCGGTCAAGCCGTGCTCGGCGGCACGCGGCACACGCTGGCGTTCGTGCCCCCGCCGCCGGCCGTCGATCTCGTCGTATCCGGCGGCGTGCTGCGCCCCAGCCTCCCGGCGACCGTGGGCCTCGAATCGCGATGGGTGCGCAAGGCGCTGCTGCGCGCGGCGGTACCGAGCGAGCGGGCCTGGATCGAGCTGCAGGGCCACGACCTCACCACGGTGCCCTTCCCCAGCGACGTGACCCAGCTGACCGAGCGGGAGATCGACCTCGACCCGAGCGGCCGCTATGCGTGGTCGTCGATCGCCCTCGACGTCGCCGCGCTCGCCGGCGGTCAGCGTCCGTTGCTCGTCGAGGTGGTGCCACTCGAGGTCCTCGACGTCGCCGCGCACCGCCGCGCGCCCAAGCCGACGCGGGGCCTGTTCCAGGTCACCGGCCACGGCCTCGCGGTGTGGCGCTCGGCCTCGGCCACACGGGTGCAGGTCCGCGACAACGCGACGCTCGTCCCATCGGCCGGCGTCGAGCTCGAGGTCCGCGACACGGCGGGCAAGATCGTGCAGCGTCGAACCACCGATGCGCAGGGCGTCGCCGAGCTGCTGCCCGCGCGCGCCCTGCCGCCCCGCGCCGCCCTCGTCGCGCGCAGTCGGAACGGCGTGGCCCTGCTCGAGGTCGGGGAGCCGAAGCC
This sequence comes from Nannocystaceae bacterium, assembly GCA_044344875.1. GTDB lineage: Bacteria > Myxococcota_A > Polyangia > Nannocystales > Nannocystaceae > Xiheibacterium. The sequence continues at coordinate 41,786 of JBIJCC010000008.1, read as the reverse complement.
GGAGGCGCACGAGAACTGGCGCGATGATGGAGAGGATCGCTGGCTCAGCGAGGTCGTCACCGAGCGTGCGCTCTACCAACCGGGTGAGACCGTCTCGGTCGTGGGCTGGGCCGCCATCAGCACGACTCGCAATGCGCACGGCCTGCTGCGCCCGAAGGCCGGCGCGCCGGTCGAGGTCGAACTCGTCGATCGCAACGACGAGGTCGTCGCGCGCCGGCGGGTCGCCATCACGCGGCACGGCAAGTACTGGGCCCAGCTCGCGCTCCCGGCCACGACGGCGCTGGGCGGCTACACGGTGCGGGCCAAGCTCCCCGAGCGCGGCAGCGGCTTGGCGCACATGGCCGCAGCCGAGGTCCGTGCGCACTTCGAGGTCCGCGATGTGGTGATCCCGGAGTTCGAGGTCCGCACGATCATCGCCGACGCGGCGCTCGTGCGCCCCGCGGTCGCCGAGATCGTGGCGCACGCCGGCTACTACTTCGGTGGGCCGGTGCCGATCGGGCAGAAGCGCACCGACACGCGCTGCTACACCACCTCGCCCTCGGTGCCCGGCCTCGACGCGCGCTGGGATGTGCTTCGGCCGGTCCCGATCCCCGAGGAGCAGACCGGTTGGTCCCTCACCGCCGAGGTCGCCGATGGTCCGCCCGGCGAGGTGCGCGTGCGTGTCCCGACCGCCGCGTTGACGGCGGGCCTCGACGTCGTCTGCGACACCGATCTCTCGATCCAGGATGCGGCCTTCACCGAGGTCGGCGCGGGCGAGCGCTGGTACGTGCACCCCAGTCGGTACGTCACCGTGCTCTCGCAGACCCTGCCGCAGTCGTACCAGCTCGACGCGCGCACGGTGGACGAAGACGGCAAGGTCCGGCTTGCCGAGCGCGTGGCCGTCGAGATCGCGAGGTTCGAGCAGCGACGCGACACGGAGGGCAACGTCGAGGAGCGGGCGGTCCGCGTGCACCGTTGCGCGCTCGAGACCACGACCACGGGCGCGGACGCACGCTGCGCCACGGGCAAGCTGCCGCCCGGCCGGTACCAGACCACGGTCTCGGCGACGATCGACGGCCGCAAGGTGTCGTTCGACGAACAGTGGTGGATCCTCGCCGTCGAGCCGAAGGTGGTGACGCCGCGGGCCGAGCCGACGTCGCTCGAGCTGTCGGTCGACAAGCCCACGGCGGAGCCGGGCCAACGCGTCACGCTCACGATGGTCGCGCCCAAGGTCAGCGGACCCGGCGTGCTGTCGTTCTCGCACGGCGGCCTGCGCCGGCTCATCCCGTTCGCGCTCGAGTCCGGCGCTGCGTCGATCGAGCTGCCCGTCACCGACGCATGGGTGCCGTCCGTCGAGTTCGAGGCCTTCGTCGTGACCAAGGGCGACACCGAGAAGGCGCCGCCGCGCACGTGGCGGGACCGTGCGCGCGTCGACGTCGGCGCCGAGCACCGCCGCCTCGGCGTCACCGTCCAGGCCCCCGCGACGGCCGGCGCAGGCGACGACGTGACGATCCAGGTGAAGGTCGAGGGCAAGGACGGCGCGCCGGTCGACGGCCGCGTCGCGCTGTGGGCCGTGGACGAGGCGGTGCACGCGATGGTCCCGCCGCGGATCCCCGACTTCGTGCGCACCTTCGCTGCGGGCCGTCGGATCGACAGCGTGCTGTTCGAGACGTTCACCGACGTGCTGTGGCCGTACACGGTGCGGGCCGATCCGTTCGAGGGCGGGGCGTACAACACCGGGTACGGGGCCGGGTACGGCTCGGGATCCGGCGCGGGCTTCGGCGGCCGCTCCGCGAAGGCCCCGAGCGTGACGACGCGACGGCGCTTCGAGACCACGCCCATCTTCGTCGGCGACGCGCCGGTCGAGGACGGCGTCGCGACGATCCGCGGTCGGATGCCCGAGAACCTCTCGACCTTCCGGTTGACCGCGATCGCCTCGGCCGAGGTCGAGGCCGGGCCCGGGCTCGGGCGCTTCGGTCACAACGACGCGCGCATCATGCTGACCGCGCCGCTGGTCGTGCGCCCCGCGATGCCGCGCATGCTCCGGCCCGGCGACGAGGCCGAGCTCGCCGTGCTGGTCGACAACCTCGCCGGTGGTGACGGCGAGCTCGCGCTCGAGGTCGATGTCGTGCGCGGCGCCGACCGGATCGAGATCCTGAAGGCACCGCTCGCCCGCACCGAGCTTGCCGCGGGGGCCCAGCAGCGCTTCGGCTTCACCGTGCGCGCCCTGGCGCCGGGCAAGGTGGAGTTCGAGCTGCGCGCGCGGCTGTCCGGCAAGACCGAGGTGCGCGACGCGATGAAGGCGAGCCTGACGATCGAGGCCGCCGCCACGCTGCGCCATCATGCGGCCGCGTACGGGTCGCTCACCGAGGACGGCGCGTTCGCGGTCGCGCTCGAGCGACCCGAACTCGCGCCCAAGGACGCGGTCGCCGTCGACGTCGAGCTCAACGGCACGATGCTCGGCGATCTGCAGTCGATCGCGCGCGACCTGGTCCGCTACCCGTACGGCTGCGTGGAGCAGACCACGAGCGGCCTGCTCCCCCTGGTCGCCCTGCGCGACCTCGGGGCCCAGGGCTACCTCGACGTCGACGTCCGCGAGCACATCGATGTCGGCATCGCACGGCTGCGATCGATGCAGGTCGACGGCGGCGGCCTGGCCTACTGGCCCGGCGGTCGACAGGCCCACCTGTGGGGGAGCGCCTATGCACTGTGGGTCCTCGAGGCCCTGGCGGATGCGGGGCACGAAGTGCCCGCGTCGCTGCGCAACGGCCTGCGCGACGATCTCTCGCGACGCATCGGGACCGCCGAGGGAGAAGACACCGCGATCGCCGGACTCGACGACGTCGCAGCCACGATGGTGGTCCAGGCGCTCGTCGCCGCAGGCGCCCGCCCGACCGCGACGATCGAGCGGCTGTTCCTCGCCCGCAAGGCGCTGCCGACCTTCGCACGTGCGTTGTTGTTGATGTCCGCCCACGCCGTCGATCCGTCGGGCGCGGCGGCAACGACCCTGTTCACGGAGCTCCGCGCGCAGCTCGACGAGCGCGCGGGCGCGGCCTTCGTGCGCCGCGACCACACCCAGTACGGGGAGTACTTCGACTCGCCAGCGCGCACCGATGCGATGGTCATGCTGGCGCTGCAGCGGGTCGCCCCCGACGACACCGTGATCGAGAAGCTCGCGCGCGGCCTGATGATCCACCGCGGGGACGCTGCGATCGCGAACACCCAGGAGCGCGCGTACACCATGTTGGCCCTGGCTGAGTTCGCTCGACACCGCGAGAAGGACGTACCGAAGCTCGGCGCGACGGTGTGGATGGCGGGCGCACGCACGGCCGCAGCGACGCTGGAGGGCCGCAGCGCGGCACCCGTGCACCGCACCGCGGCCGTACCGATCGGCGACACCGAGCCGCGCATCACGATCGAGCGGCGCGGCAAGGGCCGCCTCTACTACCGTGTCGGGATGTCGTGGACGGACGCCGACGCCGGCAAGACCGCCGGACAGCACGGCTTCGCGATCTCCCGCGCGCTGCGGACCACGGCGGACAAGGACGCGACGATCGCCGCGGGTGATCTCGTCGCGATGGACGTCGTCGTCACGGTCGATCGGATGCAGCGCTACGTCGCGATCGACGTCCCCCTGCCGCCGGGCCTCGAGGCGGTCGACACGTCGTTGGGCAAGGGTGGTCGCGCGCGGGTCATCAGCGGCAGCCAGGGCTGGTGGGTGAGTCACCAGGAGCTGCGCCGCGATCGGGCGGTGATCTTCGCGGACGCGCTGCGGCCGGGCGAGCACCGCACGACGATCTTCCTGCGGGCGATCGCGGCGGGCTCGTACGAGATGCACCCAGCCGAGGTCCACGCCATGTACACGCCGGAGCTCCGCGGCAACACCGCCCGGCACCGGGTGGACGTCGCGGCCCGCCACTGATGGCGGACCCACCCCGAGGCCGATCGCGGCCGAACGGCCACGAACGCCGTTCTCCCCCGGATCCAGCGTCCGCTTTACAGCACATGCAACAAAGGTAAGCTGAAACGCTTCCCATGGACGCAGTGAACTCGATCCCCGACGCCCTCCCGACGGTCGTGCTGTGCTGCCCGAGGGACACGCGTCACCTCCTCGCGCCGGTGCTCGAGCTGCTGACCAGCCGCGGCTTCTCGGTCGAGGTGGTGTCGGGGCTCGAGCAGCGCGACGACGGATTGCTGGTGACGGCGCAGCGGCAGCGCGACGCGGTGTACGTGCTGTTCTCGGATCCGCTGCCCCACGTCGTCGATCGGGCGACGGAGAAGCTCCGCCAGGCGGGCATCCCCGATCAGCGCGTCGCGATCATGCCGCTCGAATGGCGAGGACCCCTCGACGTCGCCGCGGCGATCGAGCGCATGGGCGTGCCGATGCCCCGCGGCCCGCGGCGATCGACCGGCGCGAACCTGCCGGCCACCGGCACGGTCGTGTCCTTCCCGCCACCGATGACGATCGGGGCCGCAGCGGCGGCCGCGGGCACCACCGCGTCCCCACGGGTTCCCCTGCACTCGCAATCGGTGCCGGTCCTCGAGCAGGGCGACGGCCTCGACGACGCGTGGTCACGGAACCGCCGCCGCACGCGGCTCGCCGGCGCCGCGGCCCTCGGCGCAGTGCTGCTCACCGCGGCCATCGCCATCGCGACCTCGGGCGAGCCGGACGCTCCAGCCGCGGCGACGGCCCGTGGTCGCAGTTCGCCGCGGCAAGCACCGCGAGTGTCCCCCCGGAGGTCCGCGTGGCGGGCATCGTGGGCGGCACGGCGTCGACGCGGGAGACCGAGCCGGTCGCCCCACCGATGTCGGCCGTGACCACACCGCAGCCCGCGGCGACACCGAGCCCTGCGCCCATCGTCACGCCCGCGCCCATCGTCACGCCCGCGCCCGTCGTCGCGCCCGCGCCCACCATTGCGACGCCGATGCCGACGGCGCCGACGCCCGCCCCCGAGGAGGTCGAGATCGTGGCCGAACCCGAGATCGACGAGGCCGAGATGCGCACGATCTACGCCGGCCTCACCGCGCAGAAGTTCCGCGCCCTCGACATCGTGTTGATCGCCCCCGAGCCGCGCAAGAAGGTCCGCAAGCGCATCACCAAGTCGCCGGCGCGCCTCAGCTGGTCCGGCGCGAACGCCTACTGCGAGGCCCTCGAGATCGGCGGCGTCACGGGTTGGCGACTGCCGCGGGTCGGTGAGCTGGGCTCGATCACCCGCGGGGCCCTGATCGCCGACGGCAAGTTCTGGTCGCAGACCGAGGGCGACACCTTCGGCCGCACCCGCGTCGTGTGGAACACCCAGACCGAGAAGATGGGCACCGCACCGGTCGCGTGGAAGGGCGGCCGGGTGGTGTGCGTGCGGACGATGGCCCGGGCGCCCGAGCGCGCCGAGTCGAAGTGACACCGCGGCCCCGCGTGGCGATCGGTCCACACGCGGGGGATACTCCCGACGATGCCCGCTCGGACCTTCGTCGTCGGTGACATCCACGGCGACCTCGCGGCGCTCGACGTCCTGCTCTCGCGGCTCCCCGACCTCGGCGCCGACGACACCCTCGTGTTCCTCGGCGACTACCTCGATCGCGGGCCGGATTCCGCGGGCGTCGTCGCCCGCGTGCGTGCGCTCGAGGAGTCGTCGAGCGCGACGGTGGTGTGCTTGCGCGGCAACCACGAGGACGCGTGGCTGCGGGTCATCGATCACCGCTGGGACGAGTTCGTGTTCCCGCCCGGCAACGGCTGCCAGGCGACGATGCGGAGCTTCGTCGGCGCACCGCCGCCCGCCGACGGCGAGCCCGCGGCGCCGGTCGACTTCGAGGCGCTGTTCGCCGGCACGTTCTTCCCCGCCGACGTCGTCGCGTGGATGCGCGGCCTCGCCTACTTCCACGAGGACGACCACGGCATCTACGTGCACGCCGGCCTGGTCGAGAAGGACGGGGCGTTCCCCCACCCGCGCGACGTCGAGCCGAGGATCGCCCTGCTGTGGACCCGCAGCGCGTCGTTCTTCCGCAGCTATCGCGGCAAGCGAGTCGTGGTGGGCCACACGGTGACCGAGACGCTGCCGCCCGAGCTGTCCTCGTACACGCCGAGCGATCCCACGGATCTCTGGGCCGGCGAATCGGTCGTCGCGATCGACACCGGCGCGGGCAAGGGTGGGTTCCTGACGGCGCTGGAGCTCCCGGGACTCGTGGTCTGGGAATCGCGGTAGCTGGGAACCCGCGCGGCGCTCGTGCGTTGCACGGTGCATGCGTGGAGTCTGGGTCGCCTCGCTCCTGCTCGTCGCCTGCCACCGAGCACCGCGCGGCGCCTCGTCGACGCCCAACGACGGCACGCCCGCGTCGGTCGGCGCTGCGCCGCACGGGGAGTCACCCGACGCCGAGGGTCTGCGGCTGTGGAACCATGGGGACGAAGGCGGCGCGATCGCAGCGTTCACGCGCGCGGTCGAGGCGGATCCCACCGACGACGTCGCGGCCCTGCACCTCGCCCGTAGCCTGAGGCTGACGGTGCTGCGCTCCGGGACCTCCGCGAACCTCGATCCCGCCCTCGAGCGCATCCTCGCGATGCTCGCCGACGATGCCTCACGCCTCGACGTCTGGGGCGAGCTCGTGCTGCTGCAGATCGGGCGCGCTTCGATGGGCGAGCCGCGATGGCTGTGGCAGGCGCGCTGGAGCCTCGAACGCGCGCTGGAGCTCGCGACGGAGCTCGGCGCCGATGCGGCGACGTGGGCGGCGCTCGAGAACACAGCCGGAATCCTGGCGCTCGCCGAGGGCGACATGCCGGCGGCCCGCGGGCGATTCGAGGCCGCGATCGCCCGTGACCCCAGCTACGCCCCGGCGCAGCTCAACCTCGGCGTGCTCGCGGCGCACGTCGGCGACGACGCGCGGGCCGAGGTCGCGCTCGACGCTGGCCTCGGCGCCGGAGCGTTCGTCGGCGATCCCGACGCCACGATCGCGCTGGCGCATGTGCGGCAACGCCTCGGCGACCTCGAGGGCGCCGAGCGAGTGCTGCTCGCGCTCGACGACCGAGTCGATCCTCGCATCCACTTCGCGATCGGACGGCTCCAGATGGATGGCATCGGCCCGGAGGCCGAGCGCACCGCCGGCCATTTCCGCGTCGAGCCGTACCGCCGCGCGCGCTCGGCCTTCGAGGCCTACCTCGCGGACCCGTCGCGCGGCCCCGGTAACGACGCGCTGCGGATCGCCGCGAGCTTGCGCATCGACGAGCTCGGCATGTGGTTCCGCCCGCACGAGTCCTCGGCACCCAAGATGCAATGGACGGCCGAGCAAGAGACCGAACTCCGCGCCTTCGAGGCCAAGGAAAAACAGCGCCTGCTCCAACTGGAACAGGCGCTGCTTCACCAAGAGGAGCGATGAGCGGCGACGAACGCCGCCGCGGGGTTCAGGCCGGCTCGTCGTCGCGCTCGGCCGCGGGCGCGCTCGCGGGCGCGCTCGCCGGTCGCTGACCGGCCGCCGGCGGTGCGCCCGGTCCACCCTCGACGCCGCGGTGGGCACCGGCGGTCTTCGCCAGCACCTTGGCCTGGCTCGCGTTGACCTGCTTGCCGTGGTGCAGCCGCTCGTAGCGACCATCGACGTTGCGCGCGATGCCGGCCTCGGCGAGCACCACGTCGGGACGCGCGGCCTGCTCGGCGGTCAGGCGCTTCTGCGCGGCGTCGATGCGCGCGAGCAGCTCGGCCTGCGCCTCCTTCACGCGCTCGGCCACGCGGGCGCGCTTGCCCTTCTCGCGCCGCATGTCCTCCTGGTAGCGCTTGAGGAAGTATCCGATGGTCTCGACGCGGATCTTGATCGAGCCGGTCGGCTTGTTCTCGTCGATGTCCTTGAACGAGAAGTACGGCGTGCCCGAGCTCTCGATGATCTCCTCGATGACCGAGTAGATCGGCGCATCGTGGCCGCACTTGAAGCTCGACAGCTCGAGCGCCACCAGGTTGGGGTGCCGGGCGGTGTACTTGGCCGCCCACACCTTCTGGTTCGTGTTCTCGGAGTAGCTGTTCTTCCACACGTCGTAGACGTCGAACGGGGTCTGGATGAACCCGGCGTCGATGTCGGCCTGGAACAGCGGGCGGACGATGTCGTCGTCGATCGGCAGCGAGTGGATGGTGAAGATCGGGTAGCCGAGCTTCTGCAGCTCGTCGGGAATCTCGTGGTTCATGCCGGGATCGTTGTGGTACGGCCGCGCCAGCAGCACGATGCCGATCCGATCCTCGCGCTCGAGCTGCTCGAGCGTCTTGCGCCCCTCGGCCCGGAGCTCGACGTAGAAGTCCTCGAGCGCCTTGTAGCCGAGGTCGATCGCCCGGCTGTTCTCCTCCTCCGAGAGGCCCAGCAGGTCACCGAAGTAGCCGAGCATCTCGCGCTTGCACAGCTTGGGCTCGCGCATGTGCAGGAACGGCACGACCAGCTCGATGCCCTTCTCCTTGAAGATGTCCTTCTCCTTCATGAACGCCGCGCGCGTGGTGTCGGCCGAGCCGACGACCGTGGGGCACGCGCGCGAGCCGACGTTGTTCGTCAGCCAGGTGTCCATGGAGTCGACCTGCGGGAACACGATGAGGTCGAGCTTCTTCTTCTTGTGCTTCACCTCGACGAGGTTGTGCATATGGGCGATGCACACCTTGCTCGGGAAGCACGGGTCGATCGCGCCCCGCTTGGCGCCCTCCTTGTAGAGCTCCTCGGAGGTGAAGTCCGAGTAGACGAGGTTGTTCGCGGGGATTCCGAGCGACTCGAAGTACGCGGAGAAGAACGGGTTCTGCGAGTACTGGTTGAGCACGCGCGGGATGCCGATGCGCAGCTTCTTGCGGGCGCGGATCTTCTCGGCGCGGGCGAGGACCGCGGCGCGCTTCTCGGCCACGACCTTGGACAGCGCGATGCGCTCCTGGGTCTTCGCGACCAGCTCGGCCACACGCGGGCTGCGGTTGATGCGGGTCAGCAGGCCGTCGAAGCGGCCTTGGATCCCGGCGAACTGCGGCGGCAGGTCGACGTGCTCGGGCAGGCCCAGGCCGCCCTCGACCGCGTCCGGATCGTCGGCGACCGACGGCGGATGCACCGCGCGCCAGATGTCCTTGGCCGCCGTCGCCGCGAAGTTCGGGAACGACTTCTTGGCCTGGTCGAGCCCCGACTTGATCTTGCGCATCTTCTCGACGTCTTCGACCTCGCCCTTCTCGCAGGTGGCGATGATGAGGCGCTTGGTCGCGATCTGCGTGTCGTCGGTGTGCTTCTTGATCTGCACCAGCTGGCCCTGGGCCATGCGCTGCTCGGCCTCGGCGTTGCCGAGCTCGAGATCGACGTCGATGAAGGTGCGCAGGCACTTGTTCTTGCAGAAGTAGCAGCGCGTGCTCTCGTCGCGCTTCTGCCGGTAGCCGATGGTCGGGACCTTCTCGAGGCCGATCCACTCGGTGACCTTGCCCTGCTCGAGGTGGAGGCGGCGGGCCTCCTTGGCGGCGCCGATGGCCCCCGACTCGCCGCAGTGCTTGTGCACGATGACGTCGGCCTCGACGCCCTTCTGCCGGAAGCGCTCCTGGATGAAGTCGACCTGTGACTTCACGGCGGCCATGTTGTGCTGGGTGCCGCCCTGCAGCACGAAGCGCTTGCCGAGCTTGGCGAGGTTGGGGATCTGCGACACGTACAGCCAGATGTTCTTCGGCAGCACGTTGGCGAGGCCCGCCATGATCTCCTCCGGCGACCAGCCCTGGCGCTGGAAGTCGACGATGTCCGACTGCATGAACACGGCGCAGCCGTAGCCGAACATCGGCATGCTCTCGGCCTTGAACGCGACGTCGGCGTACTGCTTGACGTCGTACCCGAAGCCAACCGCGGTGCCCTGCAGGAAGTAGCCGTTGCCGGCCGAGCACTGCGTGTTGAGCTTGAAGTCTTTGACCTTGCCATTCTTCAAGATGATGATCTTGATGTCCTGGCCGCCGACGTCGCAGACCACGTCGACGTCGTCATAGAAGTGCAGCGCGCTCTCGCAGTGGGCGACCGTCTCGACGATCGCCGCATCGGCGCGCAGCACGTCGCGCAGGATGTCCTTGGCGTAGCCGGTGGTGCCGATGCCGAGGATGCGCAGCGTGGCGCCCTGACCCTCGATCTGGGCCTGGAGATCCGCGAACAGATCCTTGGTGTCCTCGATCGGGTTGCCCTTCGACAGCTGGTAGACCTTGGCCAGGATGACGCCGTGGGCGTCCATCAGCACGGCCTTGCTCGAGGTCGAGCCGCCGTCGATGCCCATGTACGCCTCGACGACCGAGCCGGCGACGACGGGCGGGGCGACGAACCGCTCGGGCTTGTAGCGATCGAGGAAGTCCTGCAGCTCGGCGTCGCTGTTGGCGAGGCCGCGGCCGCCCGCCTTGCGCTTCTCTTCGGTGCGGCCGACGGTGATGTACCACTCGAGGCCCTCGGTGCCCTTGTAGCGGCCGACGTGCTCGTCCTCGTCCTTGCCGAACTCGGCGGCGCCGAGCGCCGCGTAGTACTGGGCGTTGTCGGGGACGATGATGAGCTCCGCCGGATCGCGCCCACCGGGGCCGAAGCCCTCGGGCAGCGCGACGTTGCGCTCGGCCCAGAGCGGGGGAATGTTCGCGCGCCACGCCTCGACCATCCCCTTGATGTACGTGTTGGGGCCGCCGAGCAGCATGACCCACGGCATCAGCGTGTGCCCGCGCGTGAGCACCGACAGGTTCTGCTGGATGATCGACTCGAACAGCGACGCCATCAGCTCGTCGGCCGGGACGCCCATCTTCTGCAGCGAGTTGATGTCGGTCTCGGCGAACACGCCGCACTTGCCGGCGACGGGGTGGAGCTTGAGGCCGGCGTGGCCCGCGTTGCAGAGTTCCTGCGGGGGCAGCTTGAGCTTGGCGTTGATCTTGTCGATGACCGCACCGGTGCCGCCGGCACACTTGTCGTTCATCGACGGGATCTTCTTCTTGCGGCCGCTCTCGGCGTCGGCCTTGAAGACGATGATCTTCGCGTCCTGACCACCGAGCTCGATCACCGAGTTCACCTCGGGGTGCTGCTTCTCGACGGCGAGCGAGACCGCGTTGACCTCCTGCACGAACTTCGCCCCGATGAAGCGACCGACGTTGCCGCCGCCCGAGCCGGTCATGAACACGCGGGAGTTGTGCGTGGTGACGCCGGTGTCGCGCTCGATGTCGCGGAGCATCTCGAGCGCCTTCTCGGGCTGCTTGCTGTCGTGACGGCGATAGTCCTTCCAGACGATCTCGTCGGTGGCAGCGTCGACGACGACTGCCTTCACCGTGGTGGAACCGAGGTCGAAGCCGATGCGGAACTGGCGGTCGCTCATGGGGGTGTCCTCAGTGGGGCCGAGCGATGACACATGCGTCAGTGACACGAGTGTCAGTCAATCGGGCTCCGCGGTTTTGCCACGCTAGGCGGGGCTGGGCAAGGTTTTTCCCCGGCGGCCCGGAGGCGCGCGCTGGCCGCAGGAGCCCGCGGTCTCCCCGAGGGCGTCCGGGGCACCGTGGTAGGCTGGGACGTGGTCTCGGTCCGTTCGCGTCGGAGATTCCCGTTCGTCGGTGCCCTCCTCGGGGCCAACCCCCTCTCGGGGTGCCAGGGCGAGGACGCCGTGACGCCGGTGGGAACCGCGGATTCGGACACGTCGGGCCCGGGGTCGTCCTCCTCGGCCTCCGTCGGAGACACGACGACCGGCGGTCACGGCAGCAGCGGCGACGACGCCGACACCACCGCGTCCCCCGGTGAGAGCACGGGGAGCGGCGGAACGACGGCGGGGGTCGAGATCACCGCGAGCCTCTCCGAGGTCGACTGTCACGGCCGCGACGGCGTCGAGATCGCCGCGGCGGCGGGGACCGATCTCGGGGGCCTCGAGATCGTGATCAACGGCGCGACGGATTACACGATCCCCGCCGGCACGATCTCCGAGGGGCTCCTCGTGGTCCGCGAGGCCCAGGGCGCCGACCCGGGGCTCGCCGCGAACATCGGCTGCAGCGACGACACCGTCGCGCTCGTCCTCGACGGCGTGACGCTCGACACGGCGACGTTCCCCGCCTTCCCCGGATCGTTCAAGGGCACCACGTGGTGCGCGGGGGTCTCGGCCGATCCGTTCGCGCTGTGCACCCCGACGCTCGGCGAGGCCAACCTGGCGTACGTCGATCCGGGCGACATCCTGTTCGACAGGCTCGATCCGATCGAGATCGATCTGACGATCGACGCCGCCGGCATCGCGGCGCTCGAGGTCGATCCGCGCAGCTACGTCGAGGGCACGTTCTCTGTGACGACCGACGGGGCGACCACCGATCCGATCGCGATCGGCATCGCACTGAAGGGCAGCATCGCGGGCAGCTTCGCCGACCTGTCGGGCAAGGCCGCGTTCAAGCTCAAGTTCGACTTCGTCGACGCGGACACGCGCTTCCTCGGCCTCGAGGGGCTCAAGCTCAACAACATGCGCGAGGATCCGTCGCAGCTGCACGAGGCGATGGCGTATTGGGTGCTCGGCGAGCTCGCGGTGCCGGTGCCGCGCTCGGGCTACGCCGAGGTCCGGCTGAACGGCGACAGCTACGGCCTGCACGCGACCATCGAGCGCGTCGACGACGTGTGGCTGTCGCGGTTCTTCGAGGAGACGCAGCACCTCTACGAGGGCACCGCTGACCTCGACGTGAACCCCGGGCGCGAGGACGAGTTCGCCGTCGACGAGGGCGACCCGCTCGACACCAGCGACCTCACCGCGCTCATGGCGACCACGGTGCTGCCGGACGACATGTTCTTCGCCGGCCTCGACGCCCACGTCCACCTCGACGCGGTGCTCCGGGTCTGGGCGGCGTCGCTGCGCCTGTCCCACGGCGACGGCTACGCGACGGCGCGGAACAACTACTCGATCCACAGCGACGACGCGGGCATGTTCGACTTCATCCCGTCGGGGTTCGACCAGACCCAGCAATTCCTCGTCGACGTCCACGGGGACTCGATCCCGGTGGAGAATCGGGGCGTGCTGTTCGATCGGTGTCTGGCGGATCCGCAGTGCCTGGACCGCTACGACCAGGCGATCGCGGAGGTGGACCAGGTGCTCGCGGGCTTGGACGCGCAGACGGAGATCGACGCGATCGCGGCGGCGATCCAGCCGTGGGTCGACGTGGATCCGCGCCGCGAGCAGACGTTGCTCGAGGTCGAGCTCGGGCAGGACCAGACGCGCGCGTTCTGGGTGGATCTGGGCACCGTGATCGAGTAGCGGTCACCCCGTCCCGTACCAGAGATCCGCGAGCACGCGCTCGGGCTCCGACACGATCGGCGTCGCCCCCACCCGCGCGAGGAACTCGTCCACCCGCGGCCACAGCTCCGCCTCCGCGCTGCGACGGAAGAACCCGAAGTGCCCGACCTCGCGCGCCTCGAGCTCGGCGATGCGCAGGTGATCGTGCTCGATGGTCGCGCTCTCGAAGCGGTCGAGCAGCCACTGCACGTTGCGCAGGGACGCGAACGCGTCGTCGTCGAAGGACAGGGCGTACAGCGGGCCGCGCCAGCTCGCCATGCGCTCGCGCAGGTGCGGCAGCTCGGAGAACAGGTACTCGGGGTGGCTGCACCACCGCGCCCACTGTCGCGCGACGCCGCGGGGTAGATCCTCGCCGAGGCCGGCCCAGCCCGGCAGGTGACCGAACGCGGCCGACATCGCCGGGATGAGGCCCCGCATCACCAGCGCGTACCAGTGCCGGCGCGCCCCGTCGAAGCGACCGACGTAGCCGCCCTGGGCGCCCACGGTGATGATCGCGTCGGCCTCGGGAAGCAGCGAAGTGGCGATCTGCCCGCCGAAGCTGTGCCCGACCGCGATCAGCGGGAGGTCCGGCGCGCGCGCGGCGAACCACCGCTGCACCGCCTGCGCGTCGTCGATCCACCCCGACATCGTCACGGGCTCGTCGCGGAGCGGCCGCGTGCGCGAGCGGCCGATGCCGCGATAGTCGTAGGTGAGCACCGCGAGGCCGCGCTCGGCGAGGTGCACCGCCCACTCCCGGTAGAACCGCTGCGGGACCGCGGTCGCGCCGTGGATGATGACCTGCGCGCGCGGGGTCACGTTCGGGTGCACGAGCACGGCCCCGATCGGGCGGCCATCCTGCGCGGGGATCTGGACATCATCGGCGCGAACCATGGCGTGGTTGTGCACCCGAACCCGCCGCGGCGCCGCAACGGCCGTCGCAGCCCGCCTCTGCGCCGATGCAGTCCGCACCGCGTAACCGGGCCGCGTCACGGGATGGATCCCGCGGCCGCGCCGCCCGCGTTACCATCGTAGATGCGGTCCCATGCCCACCGAAGCCCTGAGCTGCCCGACGTGTAGCGCCAACGACAGCTCGCGCCCCGACGCGCACGGCATCCACACGTGCGTCTACTGCGGCGTCCGCTATCGCCTCACCGGCGGCACACCGCGTCCGCTCGCCGCGCCCGGCGGCGCCAAGCCGAAGCCCGGCGCCGCAGTGATCGGCGCCGTGGCCGTCGTCGGTGTCGGCCTCCTCGTCGCGGGCGCGCTCGCCTTCGTCGGCTCCAAGCCGACCCCCTCGAGCACCCCGATCGCGGTGGCCAGCGACGCGACGACGCGGGAGGTCTCGGCCGCCGCGCCGCCGACCGCGATCACGCCGAACGCTGCGATCACGCCGCCGAACCCCGTGGCGAGCGTCGACGCGCCCGTGTCCGTCGCCGTCGTGCCCGAGCCGCCCGCGGCCGCGCACTTCGAGCTCACGCACCGCCGCCCGAGCTCGGGCAGCACGTTCTACGCGGCCGGCTGGGTGACCAACGACTCGCCGTATCCGATCGACAAGCCGAAGATCATCGCCGTGCTGAAGGACGCCTCGGGCGCGGAGGTCGGCACTGCGTTCGGCTTCGCCGATGACGTCCTCGACGCGGGCGCGAAGGATGCCGCCGAGGTCCTCGTGATGAACCCGCCGCCCTTCGCGACGATCAGCTTCGAGATCGCGCCGCGCAAAGCGACCTACATCCCCCCGCGCGTCGAGGGCCTGAAGATCGAGCCGGGCCCGGTCGGGCCGGGGAGCTTCGGCAGCGGCTTCTCGGTCAAGGGCAAGGTCGTCCACGGCGGCACGGTGCCGGCCCGCTTCGTCCACGTCCGCGCGCTGGCCTTCGACGCCGCGGGCACGCTGCTGGGCATCGACGACACCTACGCCGACGTCGAGGTGCTGCAGCCGGGGGCCACGGCGCGCTTCGACATGACGATGTTCGATCTGGGCGCCAAACCGGCGCGGTGGGAATTCTCGGTCACCGGCTCGCCGGCGACGTGATCACTCGGGCGCGCTCGGGCCCTGCGACTCGGGGGCGGACTTGGGCGCCGGCGGGCGGATGCGGTGCCAGATCGCCGCGACAAACGGCGTGATCGCCAGCGTCGCGAGGATGCGCAGGGGCTGCGTGGCCTTCGTCGCCAGCCACGCGGTGCCGATCGTCGTGCCATCGGTCGCGGCGCCGTCCACCGCGACGCCCTGACCGATCGCGACCGCGAAGCCCGTCCACGTCAGGGCGAAGATCACGAAGTACGTCGCGATCGCGATCCCGCCGTACTCGGCGAAGTGGTCCTTCAGCTTCTGGCTCTGACGTGTCCACCACGCCCGCGCGCGGGCGAACCCGGAGGGTGCCGACGTGTCAGCCATGGGCGAACGTCCTCAGCTTGGTGCACAGGATGTCGAGGGCGACCTCGTTGCGGCCGCCCTCGGGGATGATCATGTCGGCCCAGCGCTTCGACGGCTCGACGAACTCCAGCGTCATCGGGCGTACCGTGGAGTAGTACTGCTGACGCCCCGAGTCGAAGCTGCGGCCGCGCTGCTCGATGTCGCGGCGGATGCGGCGGAACACGCGGATGTCGGCGTCGGTGTCGACGAACAGCTTGATGTCGAACAGCTCGCGCAGCCGAGCGTCGGCGAGCACCAGGATGCCCTCGACGATGATGACCCGCGCCGGCGCGATGCGCAGGGTGTCCTCGGCGCGGCGATGGGTCGTGAAGTCGTAGACCGGGACCGACACCGGCTCGCCGCGCTTGAGCGCGGTGAGGTGCGTGACGAGCAGCTCGGTCTCGAGGGCGTCGGGGTGATCGAAGTTCAGCGCCGAGCACTGCTCGTAGGTGAGCTCCGGCCGATCGCGGTAGTAGCTGTCGTGTTGCAGCAACGCGACATTGGTCGCGACCGCGTCGGCGAGGCGCGACGCCACCGTCGACTTCCCCGAGCCGGTCGCGCCGGCGATTCCCACGACGAGGCAGTGCACGGCCCTGGGGTTAGCACGGCGGCAAGAGCCCGCGGTCGATCGCGGGATACCCGGACCGGATCGGCCCGCCCGCGCCCGATCCACGCCCATGACCGCGGCCCGATCACGGCCGATCCGTGGCGGTGCGGCTGGAGCGCGCTACGCAAGCAGCATGGCCCTCTCCGCCCGGCTCCGCGCCCAGGATCGTCCGTGGCTGCGGCTGACTCCCCAGCAACTCCAGGCCCGCGCGCGCGTGCTCGCCAAGATCGAGGACGGCACCTATCGCCTCGAGGCGGCGCCGTGCTTCTGCGGCGCGCGGCCGGATCCCACGTCGGGTTTGGACCTCGAGATCGCCGGTCGCGATCGCTACGGCCTGCCGGTGCGCACCGTGCTGTGCCAGGCCTGCGGGCTGCTCCGATCGGATCCGCGGATGGACGCCGACTCCACCGCGCGCTTCTACCAGGACGACTACCGCGACCTCTACACCGGGGCCGGCAACGCCGCGCCGCTGTTCGAGAGCCAGGTCGCGCGGGGCCGAGGCCTCGTCGCGCTGCTCGCCAAGCTGCTGCCGAGCATCGACACCGTCTACGAGGTCGGCTGCGGCGCCGGCGGGTTGCTCGTGCCGTTCAAGGAGATCGGCAAGCGCGTGCGCGGGGTCGATCTCGGCGACGAGTACCTCGAGGTGGGGCGCGCCCATGGCCTGGAGCTCGTGCACGGCAACGCCGACGATCTCCTGCGCGAGGCCGGCGAGCCCGCGGACCTCGTGCTGCTGATGCACGTGCTCGAGCACTACCTCGATCTGCGCGCGAGCATCGAGCAGACGATGCGCCTGGTGCGACCCGGCGGCATCCTCCTGGTGGAGGTCCCGGGGATCGCCAGCATCGGCCCTGGGTACCGCGGTGACCTGCTGTCGTACCTGCAGAACGCCCACAACTTCCACTTCACCGCCGCGACCCTCGAGTTCGTCCTGACCCGGTGCGGACTCGACGTGCTCGCGTGCACCGAGTCTGCCGTGGCACTCTGCCAGCGTCCGGAGGCCTCGGGCCCCCGAAGCGTGCAACCGGTGCCCGGCACCGCGGCGAGCGTGCTGCGGACGCTCGGCGAATTCGAGCGACGACTGCACCACCGGGTGCGCAGCGGCGAGGCGGCGTGACACTCGACGTGGTCCGAAACCGGATACCCTTGGCGAAGGGTGAGCTCCTCGAGCTTCGGCGACGCGAACGCGCTTGGTGACGATCCGGATCTCGCCGAGACGACGATCGTCGACGGCACCAGCCCCGGGGCGCCCGCCCCACCGGCCCGCCTGGACCGTGGCACCACCGTCGGCCGCTACGTGATCATCGACGTCGTCGGTGCGGGGGGCATGGGCGTGGTCTACAGCGCGTTCGACCCGGAGCTCGACCGCAAGGTCGCGCTGAAGCTGCTGCGTCCCGAGGCTCGGATCGACGCCGGCCGTGTACGCGCGCGCGACCGCCTGCTGCGCGAGGCGCAGGCGATGGCGAAGCTCTCGCACCCCAACGTGCTGCCGGTGTTCGACGTCGGCACGTACGAGTCGGCAGTGTTCATCGCGCTCGAGTTCATCGACGGCGAGACCATGCGCGCGTGGATCGACCGGACCCGTCCGGGTTGGCAACGCGTGCTCGAGGTGATGTCCGCGGCGGCGCGGGGCCTGTCGGCGGCCCACGCCGAGGGCCTCGTCCATCGCGACTTCAAGCCCGAGAACGTGCTGCTCGGCCGCCGCGGCGACGTCCGGGTGATGGACTTCGGCCTGGCCCGCGCTGCGAGCGAGCTCGACAGCGGCGGCGGTGATTCGACGACGACCGAAGGACGCACGGCGGACGTCGTCGACGCGTCGAACCTGACCAAGACCGGGTTCGTCCTCGGCACGCCGGCATACATGGCCCCGGAGCAGCACCGCGGTGCCGTCCTCGACGCGCGCGCCGATCAGTTCGCCTTCTGCGTGTCGCTCTACGAGGCGCTCTACGGCGAGCGACCGTTCCCAGGCCGCAGTGCCAGCGAGGTCCTGGCGGCGGTGACCGGCCGCGCGGTGCGTCCCGCTCCCCGCAACTCCGCCGTGCCGCGATGGTTGCGCCGCGTGGTCCTCCGCGGCCTCGCGCCCGATCCCGCCGATCGCTGGCCGAGCCTGGACGCGCTGCGGCTCGAGCTCGACCGCGACCGCCGCGGACCCGTGCGGATCGGCGCGCTGGTCGTCACCACCGCCGCGGTCGCCGTCGCTGCGGGCTTCGCCTACGGACGCAGCGCCTCTGCAGATTCGCCGTGTCTGGGCCACGCCGAGGACCTCGCGGAGGTGTGGAGCGACCAGCGGCGCGCCGCCATCGCGGCCCAGTTCGCGGCGACCGGTCTCGGGTACGCCGCCGACACGTGGACCCGCGTCGAGACGTCGCTCGCAGGATACGTCGCGACGTGGACGACGGAGCGGATGGATGCGTGCGAGGCGAGCCGCCCGCGACGAGAGCAGGGCGAAGCGGTGGTGGACCCCCGCAGCGCGTGCCTGGATCGGCGTCGCACCCAGCTGGACGCGCTGCTCGAGGTGTTCGCGTCCGCGGATGCTGGCGTGGTCGAGCGCGCGGTGGCGGCTGCGTCCGGGCTCGACGCACCCTCGACGTGTTCGAGTCCCGCGGCGCTCGGCCCCGACCTGCAGACGCCGTCGCCCGAGGTCGCCGCGGAGGTCGAGCGACTGCGCGGTAGCGACTGCGCGGTGACCTCGCGCGCGCACGCTCGCTGCGGATCACCGCTCGTTTCGACGACGCGGCCGCCCTCGCCCAGGCGACCCGCGACGCCGCCCTGCAGATCGACCACGCACCGTTGCTCGCCGAGGCGCGCATGGAGGTGGGGTCGGTGCTGGCCGCCCAGGGAGAGCTGGAACCCGGCGCGAGCGAGTTGGTCGCCGCGGTCGACCTCGCGGAGACCCAGGGCATGGACGCGCTCGTCGCCCGCGGCGAGGCCGAGCTGGTCGATGTCGTCGGCGCCAAGCTGGCGCGCCCCGCCGAGGGTGAGCGCTGGGCCGAGGCCTGCGCGGCGAAGCTCCGCCGCATCGGCGGCGACGACCGCATCGAGGCCCGCTTGCTGACGGTCCGCGCCACGGTCGCCGACGAGGCGGGGCGCTACGCCGACGCCCGTCGCTGGGCCGAGGCGGCCGTCGAGCAGTGGAGCCGGATCGATCGAGCGGGGCCCGACCGGGCCATGGCGCTCGGCAACCTCGGTCGCGTCGCCTATCGCGCCCAGGATTTCGAGACCGCCCTCGCCGACTTCGAGCGGGCGCGCGATGCCGCGAAGGAGGCGTGGGGCCCGAGCCACCCGGAGAACGCCAAGCTGCTCTCGAACATCGCCGCGGCTCGCCACGGCATGGGCGACCTCGACGGGGCCGGCGCGGCACTCGAGGAATCCCTCGCGCTGTTCGAGGCCGTACTTCCGCCCGATCACCCCGACATCGCCACGACCCTGACCAATCTCTCCGCGTTCGCGTACCGGGCTGGGCGCTACGAGCAGGCCATCGAGGTGTCACAGCGAGTGATCGAGAGCCGTCGGCGGGTCCTCGGACCGCGTAGTCCGAAGATCGCCACGTCGCTCAACAACCAAGCGATCTCGCTGATGGCCCTCGGCCGGCTCGACGAGGCGCTGGCGCGCTATCAGGAGGCGGTGGCGATCTACGACGCCGCGTTCCCCGATGGCCACCCCGAGCTCGCGGCGCTGCTCGGCGGCGTCGGTGAGGTCTTGCTGCGCCGGTCCGACTTCGACGGAGCGGTGGCCGCCCTCGAGCGCGCCGTCGCCATCGGAAGCTCCCCGGGGGTCAACCCCTACGCCGTGGCCGAGTCGAAGTTCCTGCTGGCGCGTGCACTGTGGGACGCTTCGCGCGGCCGCGATCGGCCGCGGGCACGCGCGCTCGCCGAGGCCGCAGCAACGTCACTGCGCGGCGCCCCCGCCCACGAACAGAAACACCTGGAGTCGATCGAGACATGGTTGCGCGAGCACTGATCGTACCGGCCGCGCACCTGGGGCCCATCGTCGCCGCACTGTTGGCCTGCAGCCCCGATGCGGCCACCCGCGAACCGACGGCAGCGGCCGCCGCCACGCCGAGCGCCCCACCGACGCCAGCGCCCGCAGCATCGGCAACACCAACCCCAACGCCCGTCGAACCGGCGCCGCCGCGCACGGTCGGTTGCTGGGAGCGGGAGTTCGGCACACCGCCGGCCGACGGCGCGACCGGCCCGTCGTTGCCGGGGCCGATCGACGGCTGCGAGGGCTGCGAGACCTTGCGGGTCGGGCCCAAGGCCGCGGGCCTGCACGTCGAGGTGCTGCGTCGCCTCGGGTCGATCGTCGCGGGTCTCCCCGCGCCCGCCGTCGACGAGCCGGTGATGTGGATCAACTCGGGCGCGCGCACCGGCGATCCCGACGACAGCATGCACAACCAGGCGCTGGCCATCGACGCGGTGATCTGCGGCCTCGACACGCGCGGCACCGGCGAGAAGCTCCGCGCCGCGGGGTTCACCTGCGTCATCGAGTACTACGACGCCGCCGGCAACCCGTGTCACTTCGCCCACGGCGATCTGCGAGCCACGAAGTTCGCCGCCGGTGCGTATGCGAAGGGCGGTCGCAAGGCGCGGAGCTGCCCCAAGCGCGCGACCAGCCGATCGATGAACTGCGACAACGCGACGAAGCGCGACTGGACCTACTCCGAGGGCTGACGTCCGAGCGCGAGCTCGAGGCCGAGGGTCGCCGAGAACGCGACGGGCGCCGTGGAGATGAGGAGGTCGTCACCCACGCGATAGTCGGTGCGGAACATCGGCACCACCGCGCCGACGGAGAGCACCGGGGCGACGCGCGGATGCACCCACGCAAGCCCGCGCACGGCCCCGCGCACGCCCAGCCAGGTGTTGCGGGCGCCGGGCTCGACCTCCGCGCCGGTGGTGCGCACCCGGGTGGCCCCGGCTTCGAACGATCCGCACGGGCGCAGCTCGAACCACGCGCGACGGATCCGTCCGCACACCGTCGCGGTGGCGGCCCCGAGCAGCATGCTGCCGCGAACGCCGTTGCCCAGGGCGCGCGCGTTGGGGGCGAGCACCCAACCGCCGAGCTCGACGCCGACGCGGCGCCAGGTCCAGCCGAGCGCGAGGCCTCCGCCCCCGTCGACGCGCGGCAACAGACCGACGCCCGCGGTCCCGAACACGCCGAGCGTCGGGCCGAGGATGTCGGCGCGCTCCGGTCGGCGGATCCGCGTCGCGCGGGCGGGTGCCGGCCTCGGGCGGTCAGGGGGCGTCGGCGTCGCGGGACTCGTCGCGTCCTCGACCGGCGGCGGTACGACGGCGCCGGCATCCCCGGGTGCGCCCGCGGTCCCGCCGGGCCCAGGGGACGCTGGTCCGTCGATCCCCGCCGCGACGAGGAGCGCGACCGCGGTCGCGAGTTCGTCGCAGCTCGGGCTCCGCAGCGCCCGCCGGTCCCCGTCGAGCACGACCTCAGCAGCGAAACCGCCCGCGACCGCGGTGATCCGCACCTCGACCGGCCGGTCGCGTGCGCCGAGCGCCCGTGCGCGCGCGGCGACCGTGTCGGCCGTGGGACACTGCACCGGTGCGTCCCAGCGGAGCGACCCATCCGAAGCCGGTGCCGAAACGATCGCGCACCAGACGAGCTGCGCGAGCGCCATGGCGACCGGAGTGTAGCCGCTTCGATCGCGACAACGAAAACTCCGAAGACCGGAGATCTAGGCGGGTGACCATGACGATGACGCGCCTCCCCCACTGGACCGGCCTCGGCCTCACCGCGATGACCACGCTCGGCGCCTGCGTGCAGACGGAGGATCTCTCCGACCCCGCAGCGCTGATGACCGCCACCGACGGCGGCTCGAGCACCGGCAGTGACGGCGGCGCGAGCTCGGTCTCCGCGACGAGCACCACCGGCGAGGGCACCTGCGCCACGACAGCCGTGACCCACACCAGCTTCGAGCTGTTCGGCGGCCCAGCCGCAAGCCCGACGCTCTCCGGTTTCCAGGACATCGTCATCTCCGACGACGGCTCGGTCACCGTCGCGTTCATCCAAGGCGACAACATCTGGGTCGAGGTCGACGCCGAGGGGGCGCGCAGCTTCTCGGGCGACGCGCCGGGGACCGTCGGTCACGTGGGCTATTTCGACGACGCCTCGGGTGGCCGTCGCGTCGTCGCCTTGGACTACTTCGTCGGCGCGACCGACTGGCTGCAGATGGTCGAGGCCGATGGCAGCGTGGTGTGGAACGCCGCGCAGTTCGACAATGGCGGGCCGTTCAACACGCTCGTCGACGATGTCGTGGTCCTCGCAGACGGCTCGAGCGTCGTGCACATGTACTGGGTCGGCGGCGAGGAGCAGTACGCGCGGCTCGCCCACTTCGATGCCGCTGGCCTCGAGTTGGACCACTACGAGGTCGCAGGCCCCGGATTCCGCGGGATCGTCCAGGCGCCGAGCGGGGACGTGTGGGTCGGACAGGCCGCGGGTCAGGACACCTCGCTCCTGCGCTTCGCCGGCGGGTCGTTCGCCGCCCCCGCCCAGACGCTCACGCTCACCGGCCAGTGGCTCACCTCGCTCGATGTCGACGGCGAGGGCCAGCTCCTCGCCGTGTCGCAGGACGCCTATGTCGACCCAGCGACGCCGATCACGACCCGCCTGCAGATCGTCGATCCCGACGACGGCTCGATCGTCCGCGCGTACAGCAGCGGTACGACTGCGGGTTTCGGCAACGTCGTCGACGCGGTCGCCGGCCCATGCGGAGAGCTGTTCGCGGTCGGTGGCGATCCCGCGACCTTCCAAGCATGGGTCGCCGAGCTCGACGCGGGCGGCGTCGTGTGGAGCGACA
Source organism: Nannocystaceae bacterium (assembly GCA_044344875.1). Classification (GTDB taxonomy): domain Bacteria; phylum Myxococcota_A; class Polyangia; order Nannocystales; family Nannocystaceae; genus Xiheibacterium. The sequence goes on along the minus strand of JBIJCC010000008.1, from coordinate 18,775 downwards.
GCCTCGACGCAGACTCGCCGGCCGTCACCGTGAAGGTCGCCGAGGACGGCACGCTCGTCGTCGTCGGTCAGGCCAGCGTCTACGACGCCGGCGTGCCGATCACCGTCGGGCCGTTCATTGCCCGCTACGAGCCGTAGGACTCGCCCCTCGTGCAAGCCCTCGCATCGCCCCTGCCCGCCCCTCGGTTCTCGGAGATCTACCGCGAGCACGTGTCGTTCGTGCGCGGCGTGGTCCGACGCCTCGGTGTCCCGTCGTGGCTCGAGGAGGACGCGGTCCAGGACGTCTTCGTCGTCGCCCACCGCCACCTCCGCGACTTCAGCGGCGATCGCCACGACGGCTGGCTGTTGGTGATCGCGCGGCGGGTGGCGTTCCGTCACCGCCGCACCGCGCTGCGACAGCGTCGCAAGCTCGATGCGCTGCGGCTGTGGCTCGGGCTCGCGCCCGTCGATCGGCCGTGGCAGGCCCCCGAGGCTCGACTGCTGCTGCGCGAGCTCGCGGGTCGACTCGGTCGCGAGCAACACGAGGCGTTCGAGCGCTGCGAGGTCCTCGGCTACACCGCGATGGAGGCCGCGACCCAGCTCGGCCTCAACCCCAACACCGTCGCGACGCGGCTGCGCGCCGCGAGGCACGAGCTCGAGCGGGCGCTCATCGACACGCCCGGTCGTCGGCGCGCGGCCCCGCCGTCGCGCGCGGCGTTCGCCCGAGGTTGGTTGCTGCTGTGGCCGCGGCTCGTCACGGGCACGTGGTGGCCGGCCGCGCAGGCGTCGATCTGGGCGATCGGCACCGCGGCGCTCGTCGCCACCGCCGTGGCGGTAGCGCCGACGACGACGCCGCGCCCCAGTCCGACGATCCACTCGATGAGCACGCCGAGCGTCGTCGAAGCCGAAGTCACCGCGCCGGCACCCGCCGAGGTCCCGACGACCATCGAGAGCGCCCCGGCCATCGCGACGACGATGGAGCCGAGCGCGCCGCCGCTGCAACGACCGAGCGCGCGCCGCGAACCGGCGCCCCGCGACCTCCCCGCTCCTGGGCTCCCGCTGCTCGGTGCCGAGGAGCTCGCGCGCGCGTGGCAGGCCATCGACCGTGGTGATCTCGACGGCGCGCGTCGACTCGTCGACGGCCACCTGCAGCGCTACCCCGAGAGTCCGCTCGCCGCCGAGCGGGCGCGCATCGTGGAGCGCCTCACCGCCTCGCCGCGACCGTAGCGCTCACGCCGGCTGCGGCATCATGAACGGCGCGCCGAGGATCTCGGCGAGCGCCTTGTAGGCCCGGTGCGCGCGGACGCGGACCGCTCCCTGGCGCACCCGCAGCGTGTCGGCGACCTCGGCCATGCTCATGCCCTGGAGCTTGTGCAGCTTCACGACCTCGCGCTGACCGGGTGGGAGCTGATCGAGTGCACGGGCGACGCGCTCGGCGATCTCGCGGCTCTCCTCCCGCGAGATCTCGACGTCCTCCGGGCTCTCGTCCGACTCGGGCGCGCCGATCGAGGCCCCATCGCCGCGCGCATAGACGGCGGCGTGTCGACGCTGACGGCGATAGTTCTCGCGGAGGTGATCGAGCGCCACGTTGCGGGCGATCGAGAGGTACCAACCCTCGACGGCGCGATCCGCCGCCGAGGGCAGCGACTCGAAGCGGTCGCGGGCGAGGTGCCCACGCAGGAAGGTGAGCTGCAGGAGATCCTCGACCAGCGCCGCATCGTGGACGAGCCGGCCGAGGCGCGCCCGGATCCTCGGGGCGAGCGCCGCGTGCAGGGGCTCGAACGCCCCCGGCGCGTTCGCGACGTATCGCGACATGAGCATGTGCAGTCGGCCCTCGGACGGGGTCGGAACAACGGCGGAGGTCTCGGGTTCGGCGTGCGACATGACGGTGGCTTCCTGGTGGAATAGTTGACTGGTCGTCTAATCTGACGACGAAAAAAACGGCCTAGGGGGCGACCGCTGCGGGGATGGGCGCGGCGGTCTCGACGTGGGGGGCCAGGGCCTGGACGGCGCTGGTCATGAGGCGGTCGAACACCTGCGGGTCATTGGCGGTCTTGGTCAGGACCATCGCCCCCTGGATCTGGGCGACGAGGGTCTCGGCGGCACGGCGGGGGTCGACGGCGGGCAGCTCGCCGGAGGCGACACCCCGGGCGACGATGGCCTCGAGGGCCTCCCGGAGTTGGTCGAACACCGCGGCGATCTTTCGACGGATGGCCTCCTCGCGATCGGCCATTTCCATCGCGAGGTTGCCGATGGGGCAGCCCCGCGCGCAGCCGTCCTCGGCGCAGCGCTGGGTCACGGAGCTCTTGAGGGCCCCGATCATCGTCCGCAGCTGCATCGCGGCGCTCAGGCCCTCGCGGGCGCCGACCTGGGCGAGCGCCGCGTAACCCTTGGCGTATTCGTCGATCGCGTCGAGGGCGAGGTCCAGCTTCGACGCGTAGAAATGATAGAAGCTGCCCTTCTTGAGGCCCGCGGCGTCGCAGATGTCCGCGACGGACACGGCCGTGTAGCCCCGCTCGCGGAACAGCGCGACGGCCGTCGCGACGAGCCGTCCCCGCGCGTCGCTACACCGTCCCATGGGCCCTCGGAGTCATAGTTGACTGACTGGTCAACTATATACGGCCGGGTCCCCGGGTCGTCAAGGCGAGCCGGGTCGACGGCGGCGCGATCGGGCCTCGGGGGCGGCCCCCCTGCCCGCGGCGGCTGGGGCGGCGGGCCGCGTGCCCACGGGGGCCGGCGGCAGTCCGGTGTGCTGGGTCAGGGCCGTCCCCCGCTTGGGCACCTTGCGGCGCTGGCCCTCGGGCATCGCCCCGGTGCCGGCGGGCTGCCACCGAGGCACCAGCTGATCGCGGCCCGGCCCGATCAAGTCGTCGCGACCCATGCGGTGCAGCGCGGCGCGGAGCATCGGCCAGTTGTTCGGATCGTGGTAGCGCAGGAAGGCCTTGTGCAGCCGTCGGATCTTGAGCCCCTTGGGCACGCTGACGTCGCCGCCCTCGCGCGTGACCTTGCCCAGCGGGTTCTTGCCGCTGTGATACATCGCCGTCGCGCTCGCCATCGGTGACGGCAGGAACGCCTGCACCTGATCGGGACGGAAGCGGTTGCGCTTCAGCCACAGCGCCAGCTCGAGCATGTCCTCGTCGCGCGTGCCGGGGTGCGCGGCGATGAAGTACGGGATGAGGTACTGCTCCTTGCCGGCCTGCTTCGAGAAGCGATCGAACAGCTCCTTGAAGCGATCGTAGGTGCCGATGCCCGGCTTCATCATCGCGGCCAGGGGGCCCTCGGCGACGTGCTCCGGGGCGATCTTCAAGTAGCCGCCGGTGTGGTGGGTCGCGAGTTCCTTGACGTACGCCGGCGATCGCACCGCGAGGTCGTAGCGCACGCCCGACGCGATGAGGATCTTCTTGATGCCCGGCAGCTCGCGCGCTCGGCGATACAGCTGGATGAGCGGGCCGTGGTCGGTGCCGAGGTTCGGGCACACGTCCGGGAACACGCACGACGGCTTGCGACACGCCGACTCGATCTCGCGGCTCTTGCAGGCGAGGCGATACATGTTCGCCGTCGGCCCACCGAGATCGGAGATGACGCCGGTGAACCCGGGCACCATGTCGCGGATGCGCTCGACCTCGCCGACGATCGAGTCCTCGGAGCGGCTCTGGATGATGCGGCCCTCGTGCTCGGTGATCGAGCAGAACGAGCACCCGCCGAAGCAGCCGCGCTGGATCGTGACCGAGAACCGGATCATCTCGTACGCCGGCAGCTTGGCGTTGCCGTAGCGCGGGTGCGGCAGGCGGTTGTAGGGCAGCTCGTAGACCCGATCCATCTCGGCCGTGGTCAGCGGGATGGGCGGCGGATTGAGCCAGACGTCGCGATCGCCGTGGCCCTGGACCAGCGCACGGGCGTTGCCGGGGTTGGCCTCGTGGTGGAGCAGTCGCGAGGCGTGGGCGTACAGCACCGGGTCGGCGACGACCTGCTCGAACGACGGCAGGCGGATCACCGTCTTGCTGCGATCGTGGCGCTTGGCGTCGAGATTGCGCCGGCGCAGCGTGACCAGGGCGCTCGGCCCGGCCGCGCCCGCCGGCCCCGCCATGCTCGCCGGTTCGGCCGCGTACGGATCCACCTTCGGGGCGAGGGGGCCGGGCGTGTCGACCTCGCGCGAGTCGATCTCGCCCCAACCCTCGGGCGCGCCGCGGGTGACGAACGCCGTGCCGCGGACGTCGCGGACGGTGTCGATCGACGCCCCCGTCGCGAGGCGATGCGCGACCTCGACGATCGCCCGCTCCGCGTTGCCGTAGATCAGCAGGTCGGCCTTGGCGTCGAGCAGGATCGACCGGCGCACGACGTCGGACCAGTAGTCGTAGTGGGCGATGCGGCGCAGGCTCGCCTCGATGCCACCGATGATGATCGGAACGTCGCCGAACGCCTCGCGGCAGCGCGCCGCGTAGACGATCACCGATCGATCGGGCCGCAGCCCCGCCATGCCGCCGGGCGTATAGGCGTCGTCGCTGCGCGGCTTACGATCGCTGGTGTAGCGGTTCACCATCGAGTCCATGTTGCCGCCCGTGACCCCGAAGAAGAGGTTGGGCCGCCCCAGCGACTCGAACGCGGTGGCGTCGTGCCAGTCGGGCTGCGCGAGGATGCCGACGCGGAAGCCCTGGGCCTCGAGCAGGCGACCGACGAGCGCCATCCCGAAGCTCGGGTGGTCGACGTACGCGTCGCCCGAGACGATGATGATGTCGCAGCTGTCCCAGCCGAGCTCGTCCATCTCGGCGCGCGTCGTGGGCAGCACCGGTGCGATTCCGAACCGATGGGCCCAGTACCGGCGGTAGCCGAAGAGGTCGCGCGCGGTGTCCATGCCGACCGCTCCCATACCAGGGGGGCCCGGTCCCTGTCGAGGAGGCGGCCCGGGCGCCGCCCGGACCTCCCGCCCCGCGGATCAGTTCACGGTCGGCAGCAGCGATGCCGTCTCGGCGTACTCGAGCATCTGCGCCGCGAAGTCGTCGGGGTACTCGATCGTCACGTCGACGATCGCCTCGCCCTTCATCACCGGCACGAGGCGCGGCTGGATGAAGCCGACATACGGCGCGATGCCGAGGGCCTCGTAGCGCTTGCGCACCTGGGCGTGCAGGGCCGGGTCGACCTTCACGCCGTAGGTCTCGACGAGGGCCTTGCCCGCCTCGAAGTCACCCTGGCTCTTGATGCGCTGGACCTCGGCGAGCAGCTGGCCGAACAGCGCCCGCAGCTTGTCGTAGTCGCGGACGACGAAGTAGGTGTTGCCGTCGCGCTCGACCCGCTCGATGACCTTGTCGGCCTTGCCCTTCTCGAAGGCCCACGCCGCGATCATCTGGCGGTTGCGCATGTGGGCCTCCTCGATGTCCTCGCCCGGCTCGAGCCGCGCGAGCTGGACCATCAAGCCGTTGCGGATGTAGTTGTCGTACGCGGCCTTGCCGGCCTCGAGATCCGTCATCACGCCGATCTCGATGAGCTTCGGATCGAGCATGTAGTAGAGCGCGACGAGATCGGCACGGGCCTCCTCGAGCGTGTTGCCGTAGTTCTTGAGGGTCTCGTTGGGCTGGCCGACGCCGGGCTCGAGCTGCCCGGAGGCGTGACCGATGACCTCGTGCATGTCGGTGTGCAGCGTGTCGGCGAGGTCGGCCCACTTCTTGGCCCGGGCGATCTCCTCGGGCGACGCCGCGAACGCCTCGAGCACGCCGCTGACCTTCTTGGCCCGCTCGTTCGACGCGACGATGTTGCCGAGGTTGACCGACTTGCTGCCGTGCTCGGCGCGGACCCAGTTGGCGTTGGGCAGGTTGATGCCGATCGGCGTCGACGGGGCCGAGTCGCCGGCCTCGACCACCACGGTGATGACCTTGGCCGAGATGCCAGTGACGCTGGGCTTGCGATGCGCCGGCATCAGCGGCGAGTGGTCCTCGAACCACTGCGCCTGGGCCCCGATCGCAGCGATGCGCTTGCTGGCCTCGAGGTCCTTGATCGACACCACCGACTCCCACGCGCCGCGATAGCCGAGCGGATCGCCGTAGACCTCGATGAAACCGTTGACCACGTCCACGCGCGAGTCGGTGTCGGCGACCCACGCGATCGAGTACTCGTCGAACGTCCGCAGGTCGCCGGTCTCGTAGTAGGCGGCGAGCTTGTCGAGGGCGAGCTTCTGCTTGTCGTTCTCGGCGACCTCGGACGCGAGCCTGAGCCACTTCACGATCTCGCGGATCGCCGGGTCGTACATGCCGCCGACCTTCCACACCTTCTCGACCAGCTTGCCCTTCTCCTTCACGAGCTTGGAGTTGAGGCCGACGGAGATCGGCTGCTTGTCGGACTTCTTGATCTTCCCCTTGTAGAAGCGCTCGACGTCCTTTTGCTTGACTCCCTGGCCGTAGTAGTTGGTCGCCGAGGTCGCGATGAGGTCGGCCTTGGGGTCGAGGTTGACGCGCTTGGCGTCGACGGTGGGATCGAAGATCACCGGCTGCAGCGCGGCGAGCAGCGCGTCGGCATCCTGGCCAGCGTCGAGCGGCAGGGTCTTCGGATCGCAGGCCTTCACCATCGCGGCGAGCTGCTCGGCGGTGAACTCCGGCGCGAGCTTCTTCATCGAGTAGTGGTGGTGGATGCCGTTGCTGAACCACACGCGCTTGGTGTAGTTCGCGACCGCGTCCCAGCCCGGCATCGCGTGCGTGGCGGGGTTGCGCCACACCGCCTCCAGCGTGCGGCGCACCCGGAGGTTGTTGCGGTAGTTCTGGTCCCAGATGATGTCGCGGCCCGCGAGCGCGGCGCGGTAGAGGTAGTAGACCAGCTGCTTCTGCTGCAGCGGCAGCGCCTCGAAGCCCGGCACGCGGTAGCGGAGGATCCGGACGTCGCCGAACTGCTCGGTCTGCACCTTGAAATCGTCGGCCCGCTCGGCGTCGCCGTCGGCCGCATCGGTCGGCGTCACGACCGGGGGCGTGGTGGAGGCGGTGCGATCGGGGGCGGGACAACCGAGGCCGAGGCCTGCGAGCATGGTGGCGCGGGCGAGCACGGCGACGCGAGAGGGGCTGCGCATGGGCGAAGACAAGCCCGAGCAGCGCCGCCTTGGCAAGCCGCGCCTGCGTGTGAATCGGCACCCCGCCACCCGTGGGCGAGCCCGCCGCCCGTCAGCTCGGCGTCAGGGCGTTGCGGAGGTTCGCGACGCTCTCGGGGCTGAGCGTCGTCTGGACGATCTTCGCGCCGGCGAAGCGGCGCAGCTCGGCGGCGAGGGCGTCCTCGTCGACGTGACTCACGAGCAGGGCCAGCGCGGTCGAGCTGGGCTCGAGAGCCTTGCCCAGCTCTTCGACGGTGGCGTCGGGGATGCCCAGGTCGGTGAGCTTGGCGACCAGCGCCCCGATGCCGGCGAGCAGTGCTCCACCGGCGAGGAAGCCGACCGGGCCGGCGACGATCGTGCCGATGAGCGCGCCCCACATCGATCCGTTGAACGCCGCATCGCCGGGGCTGATGTCGAGGGTCTCGGTGACGCGGACCTTGCCGTCGGCGCGCTTCTGCAGGAACACCGCGTCCTGCACGAGCAGCTGCCCATCGCTGGACATGCGGGTGGCGGCGAGGAACGCCTCCTGCGCCCGGATCGACGAGTCGAACGCGAGGACGAGGAGCTTGGCGGGGTGCGTGGGGGTGGTGGCGTTCATGGGGCGCACCCTAGGTCGCGGAACTCGGAGCGCAAGCGGGGTTGCTCGAGGTCGAGGGCCGCCGGCGGCGAGGAAGCGCCGCCGTGACGCACGAGGCAGCGGTGCACCAGGGCGACCAGCGCACCGGTGTCGAAGGGCTTTCCGAGGACCTCGACGACCGCGGCGTGCTCGCGACCGAGGCGGAGCAGCTCGGGCAGCGCGGTGACCACCAACACCGGCGTCCACGCCGAGCGGCGCCGGACGGCCGCGATCACGGCGAGCCCGCCCATCGCGCCCATCGACCAGTCGGTGATCACGAGGTCGAACGGCGCCCGGTCGGCGCGGCCGATCTTCGTGATCGCGACCGCCGCCTCGTACGCGACGGCGCACCCCAGTCCCTCGTGGTCCAAGACCTCGAAGAGGTTGTCGGCGAGCTCGCGATTGTCGTCGACGATGAGTACGCGCATGGACACCTCGCCCCAGGTCGTGCACGGCGCATACCAAGCGCCTTCGTAGGAGTGGAGCACGGCGTTCGCCGTGCGCCGGCGACCCCGTCGCCGCTCCACCGCCCACCCGTGCGACTGCGCCCGTGCTCAGCCGCCGAGGACGCGCTCGAGGTCCGCGATGCTGACGGGCTTGACCAGGTGATCGTCGAAGCCCGCCGCGAGCGCTCGCGCCCGATCCTCGCCCTGGCCATACCCGGTGATCGCGACCAGGCGCGTGGCACACCGCGGTCGCGCAGCGCGGACCCTACGCGCCGTCTCGTAGCCGTCGATGCCCGGCAACCCGATGTCGAGCAGGGCGACGTCGTGCGCGTCGGCGAGCAGCCGCGCGAGCCCGCCCTCGCCGTCACGGGCCGTCGCCACCCGGTGGCCGCGCGACTCGAGGAGCAGCTGCAGCATCTCGCGGCTGTCCTCGTCGTCCTCGACGACCAGCACCGACAACCCCCGGTCACGGGCCGGAGACCGCGACGTGTCCTTGGCCGAAGACGCGGCGGTGGCCGCGGGCTCGACGAGCAGCGGCAGGCGGATCGTGAACGTGCTGCCGCGTCCGAGCCCGGCGCTCGCGGCGGACACCGTGCCGCCGTGGAGCTCCACCAGGCGACGCACGAGCGTCAGGCCCAGCCCGAGCCCACCGGTCGCGGCGCGCTCGCCGGTGCGCTGGCCTGCACGAACAGATCGAACACTCGGGGCAACATCTCGGGCGCGAGCCCGTGGCCGTCGTCGCGGACATCGACGACCGCGAAGCCACCGTCTTGGCGGGCCGCGACCACGATGTGGCCGCCGGGATCGGTGTAACGCGCAGCGTTGTTCAGCAGGTTGGCGATGACCTGGACGATCCGCTCGGCGTCGGCGTTCAGCTTCAGCTCGCGACCCGGCACCTCGACGACGACGTGGTGGCCGCGCTTGTCCAGCTGCGGGCGACTGGTCTCGAGGGCGTGGGCGATCGCCTGCTGGACGGTGACCGGCGCGAGGACCAGGGTGAGCTTGCCGTTGGTGATCCGCGAGACGTCGAGGAGATCGTCGACCATCCGCGACAGGTGCGACAGCTGCCGGTGGAGCACGTCGTGTAGCGCCGCAGAGGCGGGCGCGCGGTCGAGCTGGTGGAGGAGCTCGAGGGCGTAGCTCATCGGCGCCAGCGGGTTGCGCAGCTCGTGCGCGAGCATGGCCAAGAACTCGTCCTTGCGCCGATCGGCCAGGGCGAGGGCGTCCGCGTGCTCGACCAGCGCGTGGGTCAGGTGGTCGCGCTCGTTGGCCATCGCGATCTGATCGCAGACGAGTTGGATCGCGGCGATGTCCTCGGCCGCCGGCTCGGTCCCGTCGCGTCGACCGCAGACCAACGCGCCGATCGTCGCACCCGTCCGCAGGATCGGGAACACGGCGAGGGACGGCAGATCCAGATCGCGCAGCCAGTCCGGCAACGCGTCGGTGTCGCCGCTGCCGCGAACGTAGCGGCCCTGGGCGCCGAAGACGGCGCGCACCGCCGGCGAGTCGTCGAGCGCGGCCCGTGGATGCGACCACGGCGGCCCCTCGATCCCGACGGCCTCGGCGATCGAGACGGACCCACCGTCCGGTTCGCGCAGGTAACTGACGCACACGTCGTAGCCGAGGCGCTGGACGAAGCGCGTCGCGATGATGTCGCTGGGCTCGATCGGCGCGGTGCGGCGGAGCAGCTCACTCGCCACGCCGGTGAGGAGCTGTAGGCGCACGTTCATGCGCTTGTCGGCCGCCATCTCGCCGCGGAGCGCCGAGGCCTCGACCCTCACCCGGCAGTCGCTGCGATCCGGCGGATCCTGGCCGTCGTCCGCCGCGCCCTGCAACTCGCACTCGCGCTCGAGCGCGCGGGTGTGCCGGTGCAGCTCGACGAAGCCGAGGATCTTGGCCCGCAGCTCCGCCGGGATCGCGGCACCGACGAAATCGTCCGGCTCGCCGTGCGGCTCGGCCTTGGCGATCGACGCCCCGTCGCCGTGCCGCGGACTGACGAACAGCAGCGGCACCGTGCGCCCGTGGGAGTGCGCGCGGATCTCCGCCGCGCTCGCGGACCGTGTCTCGGCCGGGATGTCGAGGACCAACAGCGCCGGATCGTGCAGCGGGAGCTGCACCAGCGCGTCGGCGGCCGAGCCCACCCCGATGACCGACAGGCCGAGCCCCTCGAGCGCCGACTCGAGCGCCGAGAGGCTGCGCGAGTCGTCGTGGACCATGACGATCGCGATCGACCCTGGCGGGTGCTCGGTCGTCATGGAGGGCATCCCCGAGAGTCGGCCCTCGGGCCGGGCCCGTCAATCGGTGTGAGCATGCAGCGCTAGCGACCGAGCGGGCTGCCTGGCGGCAGTTCGTGCACGCCGATGTTGGACTTGATCCACCACCGCGAGAACCAACCCGCGGCCCACCAATTCCACCGTCCGAGCAGCCGCATCGTCGCGGGGACCAGGAGGCCCCTCACGATCGTCGCGTCGACGGCGACCGCGATCGCCATGCCGACGCCGAGCTGCTTGACGAACAGCACCTCGGCGCTGGCGAAACCGATGAGCACCACGATGAGCATCAGGCCCGCCATCGTGATCAAGCGGCCAGTGGCGGCCAGCCCCCGCGCGACGCTCTCGCGGGCGTCCCCGGTCTCGCTGTAGTCCTCGCGGATGCGGCTGAGCAGGAACAGCTCGTAGTCCATCGACAGGCCGAAGACGATCGCGAACATCACGAGCAACACCAGGGGATCGATGCTCCCCGTGCTCTGGTAGCCCAGCAGCCCCTCGAGGCGGCCGTCCTGGAAGATCCAGACCAGGGCGCCGAAGCTCGCCGACAACGACAGCACGTTCATGACGACGGCCTTCACGGCGACGACGATCGCCCCGAACGCCAGGGTGAGCACGACGAGCGTGACGACCACGACGATGATCGCCGCCGGGATACCGCCGCCCTCGAGGGCGGTGTCGACCTCGTGCGCGACGGCGGGCGCGCCCCCGACCATCGCCGAGCGCCAGTCGGCGGTCGCTGCGTGGAGCGCATCGACCTGCGCCGCGCGACCCGGGGCGTCGTGGGGTCGCTGGGTGAGCACCTGCATCAAGGTCGTGTCCCCGTCGACGAGGTCGGGCCGCGGGATCCCGGCGTAACTCTCGACGCGGAGGACGCCCGGCAGCGCCGCGATCGCGGCGTGGGTCGCCTCGAGATGGGCGAGCTGCTCGCCCTGCCACGCCGCGCCCTCGCCCCGCAGGAGCACGGCGTACTGCACGGTGCCGGCGATCGCGAAGCCGGCGGGCGCCTCGAGCCGCTCTTGCACCGCGCGGACCTCGAACGAGGGCGGGAAGATGCGGGCGTCCGACAGCTCGGTCTCGAGTCGCAGCAACGGCGCGCCGACGACCACGAGCAGCGCGGTGGTGCCGAACGCGAACAGCCCGGGGCGCCGCATCACGGCCTGGGCGAGCCGCGCCCAGCCGCGGCCCTCGGGGGCCGGAGTCGCCGGCGCCGCCTTGCGCGGCCAGTTCACGCCGTGGCCCATCCACGCCAGCATCGCCGGCAACACCACCAGGGCGGCGAACACGGTCAGCGTCACGATGAGCGCGCCGGCGATCGCGATGCTGTGCAGCAAGGCGATCGGGAACACGAGAAGGGCGAGCAGGCTGACAGCCACCGCGACCCCGGAGAACAGCATCGTCTTGCCCGCGCTCGTCACCGTGCGCACCACGGCCTCGGCGACGTCGCCGAAGCCCAGCTCCTCGCGGAATCGCTGGACCATGAACAGCGAGTAGTCGATCGCCAGACCCAGCCCGAGCAGCGTGACGATGTTGAGGGCGAACACCGAGATGTTGCCCAGCTCGGCGAGGCCGCGGAGCATCGCCATCGCGAAGACGATCGACAGGCCCCCGACCGCGAGCGGGAGCAACGCGGCGATCCGCCCGCCGAAGAACACCGCGAGCAGCAACGCGACCAGCGGGAAGGCGACGAGCTCGGCGCGGACGAGGTCGTGCTCGGCGGTCTGCTGACCCACCACGGCGACGGCGAGCGGTCCGCCGATCTCGACCGTCAGCGAGGTGCCGTGGAGCCGCTCGGCGACGCCGTCATACGCGGTCTCCTTGGTGCGGGCGTCGCCGCGCAGGGTGATCGCGAGCATCGCGGTGTCGCCATCGATGGACATGAGCGCCGCGCCGCCGAGGCCGACCGGGCTCGCGACCGAGGCGACCGCGGGGTCGGCCTCCACAGCAGCGACGAGGGCCGCGAGCTCGGCCTGGATCTCGGGACCCGCGGCGGTCATCCCCGATACGAGCGCGATGAGATCCGGCGAGCCCTGCCCGAAGCGGCGCTCGACCACGCGCGCGACCTCCTGGGCCTCGCCGGCACGGACCTCGAACCCACCGGGCGCGAGCGCCCGCGCGACGCCCGAGCCGTAGATGCCCGCCGCGACGGCGAGCAGGACGGCGAACACGACGATTGGCTTGGCATGGCGGACCGCGGCGTTCGAGAGGGCGATCAGCATGCGTCCGGTCCCCGACTGCAAGTCGTGTGCTCGAACAACCCGAGTGAGGCAGGCCGCACGGTCGACACGATCGCCACAGTGGGCGCTCCTGTCACGCGCAACTCCGGACCGAGGCGCCGCCTCCTCCGGTGATGCCAGCGCTCCCCCGTGGCACCGACGGTGCATGAATCGACCCGATGCAACCGACGCGATTGACCCTGGTTGCTGGAGAAGATGCCGCGGCCGCGCGCGTGTTGCAGTTGCTCGGTGGCCCCGGCCGCGGTCACTTCGAGCTCCGACGGGCCGCGACGCTCGAGCAGGCGCTCGGGGCGGACGGCGCCGCCAGCGACGACGTGTTCCTCATCTGTTGCGGGCTCGAGGAGCACATCCACCTCGAGGGGGTGCAGCGCGCGGTCGAGCGCGGCAACGAGGCCGCGTTCATCCTCCTCACCGCGGGCGTCGACGCCGACCACGGTCGACGGGCGCGACAGGCCGGGGCCTCGGACTCGATGTCGCTGGCCGACCTCACGCCCGCGCGGCTGCGACGATCGATCCGCCGCGGCGCCAACGAGCGTCGGCTCGAGATCCACCGCATCGCCCACGTCCGCGATCAGCTCGCGCGCGCCCGGGCCGAGTGGCTGCACCGGGCCAAGGACGAGTTCCTCGCCACGCTCGCGCACGAGCTCCGCACGCCGCTGAACGCGATGTTGGGCTGGGGTCAGCTGCTGCGCGACGGGGGACTCGACGCCGCGACGGCGAGCCGCGGGCTCGAGGCGATCGTGCGCAGCGGCCAGGCGCAGGCCCTGATCATCGAACAGCTGATCGACGTGACCCACCTGCTCGACGGCACGCTCACCTTGGCGAAGCGGCCGGTGGCCCTGGGCGCGCTCGTGGCGGCGGTGTGCGAGGAGCTCCGGGGCCCGGCGGTCCGCGGCGGCGTGGAGCTGCGCTGTGCGGTGGACACGACCGCGCCGCCGCTGCTCGGTGACCCGGCGCGGCTGCAGCAGATCGTGCGCGGCCTGGTGGGCAACGCGCTGAAGTTCACGCCCCGCGGCGGTTTCGTCGACGTGGTGCTCGGCGTGCGCGACGGTCAGGCGCGTCTGACCGTGCTGGACTCCGGCTCGGGGATCGCCTCGGAGCTACTGCCGCGGCTGTTCGATCGGTTCCGCCGCGGCGCGCCGCCGACGACGCGCGCCCACGGGGCCTCGGGATCGGGCTGGCGATCGTGCACCACCTCGTCGGTCTGCACGGCGGCACGATCACCGCGAGCAGCGACGGCCCGGACAAGGGCTCGATGTTCACGGTGTCCCTGCCGCTGACGCCGCTCGACGCGGCCGAGGCGTGGGTCCCCTCGGCGCCGGAGCGACCGGCCCTGCACGTGCTCGCGGGGCTGCGTCTGCTCGTCGTCGAGGACGATCCTGCGAGCCGCGACTACCTGTGCAGCACGCTCACCCTGCACGGCGCGGCCGCGGTCCCGGCCGAGTCGGCGGCCTGCGCGTGGGCGCTGCTCCACGCCGAGCGCTTCGACGCGGTGCTCTCGGACATCGCGATGCCCCACGAAGACGGACTGTCGCTCATCCGCAGGATGCGGGCCGACGACGATCCGCAGGTGCGGACGATGCCCGCCGCGGCGCTCAGCGCCCACGCCGGCACCGACGCCCACGACGACGCGGTGGTCGCCGGATTCCAGCTCCACCTCGCCAAGCCGATCGGCCCCCGCGAGCTGCTGGCCGTGATCGCCGAGCTGCTCGCCGCGAGCTAGCGCGCCGGCGACCGGAACACGAAGAGTCCCGTGCCCATCCACGACGCCTTCCGCAAGTTCGCCCACCGCGCCTCGGAGGCGATGGGCTCCCCGTGGGCCTTCGCCGCGGCGCTGCTCGTGATCGTGCTCTGGGGGCTCACCGGGCCGCTGTTCGGCTTCTCGGAGACCTGGCAGCTGGTGATCAACACCGGGACCACCATCGTCACCTTCCTCATGGTGTTCATGATCCAGAACACCCAGAACCGCGACATGCGGACGCTGCACCTCAAGCTCGACGAGCTGCTGCGCGGGGTCGAGGGCGCACGCGACAGCCTCATCGATCTCGAGGCGCTCTCCGACGAGGAGCTCCTCCGGCTCGAGCGGGAGTTCCACGCGCTGCAGAAGCGTGGCCAGGGCGACGCCGACCGACTCGAGGCGATCCGCAAGGAGCGCGAGGAGCGTCGGGGCAGCGCGAGCGGCAGCGACCTGCGTCGCTGACGCTGCGCCGAGCCATCGTCGAGCGCCTGTGGCGTCCCGGCGTGCCCGCGCAGGTGCGCTCGGCGGTCCTGGCAACGCCGCCGGTGGGCGCGACGAATCGCGAGTCATCTGGTGGACGGCGCGGGGGGCACGCTTGTTGCGTTGGATCCCCGGGATGTTGTCCCAAAGCCTGCCCCTGTTGATCCCTTCCTGTGTCGCGGTCGCCTTGCTCGCCGTCGCGGGTGAGGCCCACGCCAGCCACCTCGATGCGTGCGGAGGGCTCTGGCTCGACGCCGACGCCGCTGCGAACTGCGAGGTCGTGCCCAAGGAGTCGTGCGAGCAGCGGTGCGATCCGCCGAGCGTCGAGCGCGTCTGCGCGACTCGATTGTACGAGACCTGCGACGTCGACTGCACGCTGGTCGCCGACGTCGACTGCGAGCCGGTCTGTGTCGAGAGCTGCGGCACGTCGTGCTCGGCATCGGCGAGCGTCGACTGCTCGGCGCTGTGCGTGGCCGACTGTCAGGGCGGCGTGACCGACTCGTGCGGCGAGGCCGAGCACAGCGAGTGCGGTGAGTCCGGCACCTCGTGCTGCTCGGCGCGCTGCGACATCAGCTGCTCCGCGACGACCGAGGTCGAGTGTACACCGGTGTGCATGACCGCGTGCACCGGCTCCTGCGACGCCCGCGCGAACGTCGACTGCCAGATCGAGTGTCAGGCCGCGCAGTTCGAGACCTGCACCGACACGGTCGTGCAGGAGTGCAACGAGGAGTGCGAGACCACGGGCGCCGCGATCTTCTGCGATGGCCACTTCCTCGCGACGTCCGGCGACCTGGAGGCCTGTGCCGCGGAGCTGAAGGCCCAGTTCTCGGTCGAGCTCGACGTGGAGTTCGACGTCGACGTCGACGTCGGGACCACCGACGCGAAGAACGACGACGATGGGATCCTGTCGTGCGCCGTCGGCACCCCGAGCACCGCGTTGTCGTTCGGGATGCTCATCCTGCTCGGCCTCGGCGGCCGACGCATCCGTCGCACGACGCAGGCCTGATGTTGCGGCCGCCAGCGGCCGCCTACCGCCACCGGGGCGGACCGCGGCCGATGCCGCGCTCCGCCCTGCTTCACATCTCCAGCACGGCGAGTCGACCATAGGTCGCCTCGCTCGAGCGCTGGGCGCGGTTGATCGCGACGCCGACGCCGACGCGGTCGACAGCCATCTTCACGCCGACCCGGCCGTCGTCGAGGACGGCGCCCGTCTTGCTCCGCAGGGTCGCGAGATCCTGCCGCGCGATGGCGAGGTCGGCTGCGGCCTCGCGCATCGCGGCGGTGAGCGTCGCATCGCTCGCGGCGCCGCCCCGATGGCCGGCCACCTCGAGGTCGAGCGCCACGCGATCGAGGGCCGCCTGGGCGCGGCTGTCGAACTCGACCTCCGACTCGGTGGTGAGGTCGGCGAAGCGAGGGTAGCGATCGCTCGCCCGCGCGCCGGCGGCCGTCGCGTCCGCGGTCCCGACGCGCTGGTCGGCCTTGCTGACCGCCTCGCCGATCCCGATCTGCGCCTTGGCGACCTCTTCCCCGAACTCGCGCTCGGCCTTCTCGAGCGCCTCGCGAGCGGCCTCGCCGCGCTCCCCGGCGATCGCACCGGCCTTGGTGACGTCGTCGCGGGCGGCGACGTGCTCGTCGACCTGGACCTCCGTCGGCGTGCGGCAAGCGGCGAGCAGGGCGGTGGCGAACGCGACGGGCGCGACGAACGCGGCGGGCGCGAAGGAAGTGCGGGGATGAACCATGGTCGAGAACTCCTGCCGGACATCCGGCGAGACAGGGTGGACCACGGGCGAGCGCCCGCAAGCCGCAACACGAGAGGCGCAACCCCGGCCGATCGCGTGGACGCACGGCTCGGGATCCACGACGCAAGACGAGCGACGCCCCCCGGGTTTCGGGGGCCGCCGCTCGTCTCGCACGTGGTCAGCGGTCGATCACCGCGGGGTGATCACGGCCGAATCACTTGGCTTCGGGGGTGCCGATGCGATCGACCACGATCTCGACGCGACGGTTGTTGGCGCGGCCCTCGGCGCTCTTGTTGTCGGCGACGGGCTGGGCCTCGCCCTGACCGATGGCACTGACGACGCCCTCGGCGACGCCACGCGAGACGAGGAAGGCCCGAACCGATTCTGCACGGCCTTGCGAGAGCTGCTGGTTGTGCACGTCGCTGCCGCGCGAGTCGGTGTAGCCGTTCACGGTGATGCTGTACTCGTCGCCGTACTGCTTGAGCACGTCGGCGACCTGACCGAGCTTCTCCTTGGCGATCGGGAGCAGCTGGGTCTCGTCGCTCTTGAACAGCACGGCGCCGTTGAGCGTGATCACCGTGCGCTGCTCCTCCTGCTTGATCTTCGCCATCTCGGAGAGGCTCCCGAGCGCGGACACCAGCTGGAGCTCCAGGGCCTTGCGCGCGGACTGGGCGGCCATCAGCGCCTTCTCCTTGGCCTCGAGCTCCTCCTTGGTGTCGGCGAGCTGATCCTGCGCGTTGTTCTTCTGCGACTCGAGCGTCGTCAGGTACTCCGCCTTGGCCTTCTCGGTGTTGCTCTGGTACTGCAGATACGTGCTGTAGGCGATCGCATAGTCGGCCTTGCGCATCGCGACGTAGGCGAGATCGATCTCTTCCTCGGAGCCCGACTTGCGGTCGTGGGCCTTCTCGGCGCGGGCGAGCGCCTTCTTGGCGTCGTAGACCTCGGTCTTGGCAGTCGCGGCCGCTGGGCCGTTCGCGGCGGTCTCGTAGGTCTGGCGCGCGTTGACCAGCTCCTTCGAGGGGTCGTGGGCGCAGGCGAGGCTCAGCAGGGAAGCGGCGAAGATGGTCGTGGGGATCGTGCGGTTCATGGTGATGTCCTCCAAAAGGGTTGGCTCACTTGGACGAGGCGGTGGTGGTGGCCGACGTCGCCGGGGTGCCGGCGGCGGCGCCCTCGGTGCGCAGCTCGTTCACGTCCGATCGGGCCTCGCGGCTCTCGGCGCGCAGCTGCTCGGTGCGAGCGAGGGTCAGCGCGAGCTCGGCGTCGGCCGTGGCGCGGTCGAGCATGCGCTCGGCCTCTTCGTCATCGCCGTTGGCCATGAGCTCCTTGGCGGCGGTGAGCTGCTCGCGGGCGAACTGCAGGTGCAGCTTGGCGTCGGGGTTCTCGTCGCCCTTGAGTTCCTCCGCCGACGTGATGGCCCCCTGCGTGTCCATGAGCTGCTGCTGCGGGAGCACCGTGCTCGCGCAGGCGGGGACGAGGGCGAGGACGGACGACGCGACGAGGATTCGAGAATGGAACATTGAGTGACTCCTGCCGGCCCCTTGTTCACGCGGCGTGCCAGCGGGGAATCGAAGCATTTGGGGCGATGCGGCCCGCCGTCGGCGCCCAGCCGCTCGCACGGGCGCCGGCGCACATGCCCAGCGGCCCATCGCCCGACGACGGGCCGGATGGGCGCGGCGCGGGTGCGGCGCCGGACGCGGGATGTGCAAGACAGGGTGCACGTCCGCCTTGTGACTCGCTCTTGTGGCCCGATTTCGGATCCCTGGGGCCCAGGGGTTCAGCGCTCGAGGTCAGAGAATTCGTGACTCAGCTCTACGGCGGCGTTCGGCGTCGACGCGAGGGCAACGTCAAGCCACGAGGACGGCGCGAAGCACGCGCAACCTTAAGGGGAGTACTGCTGAACCCAGCCGTGGTTCTCGCCCTCTGCGACGTCGAGGCCGGCGACGAGTACGTAGTCCCTGCTATCAATCGCAACGCCGCGAGCGAGTTGGATAGAACCTTGATCGTCGACCATCGGCGTGACGGTCCACAACTCATCGCCATCTTTGGAGTACTTTCTCAACCACGCGTTACCGTCGGCCGTTTCGGGTCTGGATCTCTGCCTGAGCTGAAGTTTGAAGTGAATTCGGGACAGAGCCTGACCGTCAAGTTGCTGTCTACACACCCCTTCGGAGGATGTCCCGTGGCAGCGATCATGATCGAGGTTCCTGA
>JBIJCC010000064.1:0-54907 GCA_044344875.1 Nannocystaceae bacterium | reverse complement strand
AAGGAGGCCGAACTCCGCGCCAAGCTCCGCCGCGACCAACGCCGCTCGCCAAAGCCTCGGTGACCCCCGCGGCCCCTCGTCCGACTCTCGCCGGCGAATTCACGCGCTTCCTCGCCGGCGTCAACAAAGCCAGCGGCGGTGTCGTACTCGAGCTCCTGAGCATTGCCACAGCCGAAGCCCGCGGCATCGCCACACTCACACCCGCAGCTCGCTGGCGCAGCGGTGAGCCCGCGATGCGCCTGGAACAACGGCTCGGAGAACTCGCCGCCGCACACCCCTGCGCTGACCTGCACGGGGCCCGACCAGCCGTCGGGAAGCGCGACACACTGGCCTTCACAGGATGCGCCGCCGCCTCCACTCGGGGTGTCGTGGCCGGACGTCGGGCTGTCGTCGCCGGACGTTGGGCTGTCGTCGTTGTCCGGCCCGGTGCCGGGACCACCGCCGGGCTGGCCTGGCCCGGATCCGTCCGTGGGCGCAAACACCGTCTCGGCGCCGCCGGATTCGGGTGCGTCGCCGGACGGGCTGCACCCCATCGCCGCGAGCAGACAAACAACGCCAACGGCCCGGTTCGTGGTGTCCACGCCCGGCTGACACTCCCCGGCGCCGACATTTTCCGCCACGAACGAGAAAAACCGTCGGGCGCCGCCCGCGGAGACCTGACACCTACTGCCATCGCAGGGCGAGGTCGATGTGCCCCAGCTCGGCTTCGAAGACGCCGAGCTGGCGATCGCGTGTTCGTGTGCGCGGTGTCCGATTGGATCCGCGACGAGCGGTGCAGTCGCCAGCGTTCATTGTGCAGACCATGAATCTGGTCAATGGAGAGGCCCTCACTCACGAAGACCTGCGGCGGAAGACGGCCGCGGTGCTCGGCACGCGACGCCTCATGCTCCCGCTCGGAGCGCCTGCGGCGACGGACTCGGAGCAACCACCGGCTCCGAGGTGCTTGCGCTAGCGCTGTCGGGTCTCGTGGCAAGGCGCGCGGCCGACCGCTCGTTCTCGGGCCGCGCGCCCCCGTCGCGGTTCGATGCATGGCGGGCTACCATGGCGAGATGATTCCACGGGACCGTTCCGCCGAGGCTGATCGAGACCATCGCGATGGACCGCCGACGCCGCGCAGCGAGCGAAGCTTGCTCGCGCTGGCGGTCGTCTTCTGCGCGTGTGGTGGTACCGGCGGCAACACCGGCCCGACGAGCCAGCCCGGGACCGACGAGCGTATTGCCAAGGACGATGCGAATACGGGGCGCGGCGACGGCAAGCCGACAGTGTCGCCTTCGGCCGAGCCCGCGAGGAGGACGGACTCGACGATCGACGGGCGCGAGGTCGACGAACAAGCCTTCGATCGGACCCTCCGAGCCCTCGACGTCGACAAGGAACCCTTGGTCGTCAAACACCTCACCAACGACGAGGGGGACGCGGGGACGGGGGCGACCTTCGAGGCGCGTGATCGCAAGACGGGCAAGCGGTGGACGTATACCGTGCGCTCCATCGGAGGTCACAGCTCGCGCTCGCTCACGCGCAACTCGAAGAGGTGATCGGCGCCGCGACGAAAGAGCATCTCATGACCGTGGCGGCGGCAGCGGGCTGGCGGCCCGCCGGCCGTGACGGGCGCAGCCTCTGGCCTCTGGCGCATCGGCCTGGAGGTCGGAACCGAAGGCACCGCTGTGTCACGTTCCGCGTAGCGATGGTCCGCGCCCGCACCCTCACCCTCGTGCTCCTGGCCGCCTGCCAACGACGCCCGGCGAACCAGGAGGGGCCGACCACGTGCGACGCCGCGTTCGCGACCGATCTCGCGGCCACCCTGGGAAGGGCGTGCGCGGTCGAGGGCGGTCCGACGACGACGGTGGCGCTGCCGACCTCGCCGTGGTCGTCGACGGATCCGCTGCCCGATGCAATCCCAGTGGCGATCACCGAGGCGGGCGCCTCCATGGGCATGGAGCAGCACGCGACGGTGCCGTTGTCCGAGCTGCGCCCCATCGTGGAGGAGGAGTTCGGGAAGCTGCGGGAGCTCAACGAGGGGAAGGGCGACAAGACGCCGCCGAAGTTCATCCTGCTCATCGCGAAGGACGCCCCGCTCGGCCGTATCGCCGAGGTCTTGGACATGCTCGAGACCGCGGGGCACCGCAACGGCGCGCTCGTGCTGGCGTCGGGGACACAACCGCCCGCCCCACCGCCGGTGTACCCCGAGGCCTTCGCGCGGCTCCGCGACAAGGCGAGCTCGGAGCTCGCCGACGTGCACGTGAAACAGACAGCCGACGCCGCCCTCGAGGCCGTCGACGACTGCGAAGCGGCGCGCGTGCTCTTCACCGAACTCGCACACGTCGGCGCCGGCGAACGTTGCGAGATCCTCACCACGAAGATGCCCGCGGCAATCGTCGAGTGCGACTGCGAGCGGGCCCCGGAGCTCACCAGCCTGGTCCAGAAGCTGACCGCCGTGGACGCCCCGGTGCTCGAGGCCGACGCCATCGTGCTCGATCGCGCGGCGGCGATCGCCGTCGACCCCGCGCAGACCTGGGGCGACTTCATCGCCAAACGCACCACCGGCTTCGACCGGCTGTGGTTCACCACGCGCTGAGCGGCGCGGGACCCAAGCCTCGCCGTGGCGACCGGTCAGCCGGAGCACGGGGCACAGCGATCCCGGGCAACCGCGAGCGACCCGAGTACAACTCGAGCGAGGGCAATTGTCCCGACGGCGGGTTGGCGGACCGCATCGGGTACTTCCGCAACTTCGCCGCGTTGCACACGCCGGAGTCCGAGGGGGTGAACGTCGCCGACGCAGCGTCGCTGGTGGTCGCGGACACGGAGATCCTCCTGCGGCCGCGGCCGTGACCCATCGCGTGGCCGCTGCGTCGGGCCCTCGTGGGCGCATTCCAGGCGAGTCGAATTCGTGGGGGTGGGAACTCGGGCCGCGCCACACCGTGCTCTCTGACATGCCGCACTCACCACGCACCCCAACTCCGAGCACGAGCGCTGCGCTCGCCAGAAGCTTCGCGGCAACGGTCTTCCTGGCCGCGAGCTGCGTCGCGGATCGAGCGCTCGAGGATCCCGCCGGCGAGAGCACTGCCGCAGACGCAGTCGACGGCGGTGCCGATGGCGATTCGGCCTCGATTCCGCTTCCGGGGCCCGACGCGCCCTATCCGTATTGCGAGTTGAACGACGGCGACTTCGCACCATACTGCCCGCCGACGTGGGGAGGCCAGGGGTTCATGACGTGGCAGGTCGACGGCGACACGTCGAGCTACTGCGAGGCCGAGGAGTGCAACACGTGCGTGTGCTACGCGAGCTGTCAGCCGCTCGGCACGTCCGAGCCCGATGCTTCGCTGTGCCCCCTGCCGACCTCGGGCACCGCGCAGCCCGAATGCCTGTCGCCGCAACCTTCGTGCTACCTGACCTGCGATGACGGAGCGATCTGTCCCGACGGCATGCAATGCGTCGACAACCTCGACCTCCAACGGTCGGTCTGCGCGTGGGTCAGCCCTTAGGCACCGAGCGGCGGACGCTCCACTTCGAAACTCTTTCTCGCGCGTTGTCCTCCCCGCTACGGCGCCTCCGAATCGAACAGCAGATACGTGTACTGCAACTCGCCCTTGTTGTAGCCGTAGAAGAAGTTGCCGCTCGAGCTGTCGAGCACGGTGTCGACGAAGTGGTGGATCTGCCCCTCGGGCGCCGCGGTCGTCGTCGGCTCGCCGTAGATGCCGCGGTTGCCCCGCTCGAAGAAGTGCCGCGCCCGCTCGTAGTAGTGCGGCTCGCAGGTGTAGCGCCAACCCCGGACCAGCACGTTCACCAGCGACGTCGTGTAGACGGGATCCCAGAAGTCGACGGGCGACGCATCGCCGTAGTTGTGCCACGTCGCGCCGTCGACGATGCCGAAGAGCGAGCCGCTGTAGTCGTACTCGGCGTCGAGTCCGTGCTCGTCGACGAAGTCGGCCATCGCGACCATGCGCGCACGCAGCTCGGGGTTGCCGGTGGTGCGATAGGCGTGATCCATGCCCTCGCCGAGCACGCCGACCATGAACGGCGACTGCACGCGGGCCCCCGCCGCCCACGCCCCTTCGCCGAGGGCCTGATCGGTCGCCCACTGGCCTTCGAAGTACATCCCGTAGCCCGCGTCCCACTCGGGCGCGGCGAGGAGCACGTCGATCATCTGGTCGCGCAGCGCCGCCCACTGCGGATCGCCGGTGACCTCGGCGAGTCGCGTCATGAAGAGCAGGTGTCGACCGAGCTGACGCGCGCCGTACTCGAGGCAACCGCCGCTCGGCAGACAGCCGAAGGGGCTGTCCGGGGCCCACAGCACCGCGACCGTGCCGCCGATCTCGACCGCGGCCGCGAGCGCGGCGTCGTCGTCGTTGGCCTCGGCCCACGCGAGCAGACCCCACCCCCACAGGTGGTCGGCACCGAACGCGTCCTTGTCGTAGCAGAAGTTCGCCGACTCGCCGCCGATGCACGCGTTGTAGTCCTCGACGAAGTAGCGTCGCCATGCGTTGGCGCGATCGAGGTAACCGGGTTGCCCGGTCCGCTGGCTCTGCATCAGCGAGGTCCACAGATCGTCGCCCTCGGTGTTGCCGTGGATGTCGACGTCCGCGACGCTGAACGTCGGTTCGCCCGGCAGGTTCGGCTCGGCCCCGGGCGCCCAGCCGAGGCCCCAGCGCTCGTAGGTCGCGCGCTCGTCGTCGAGGCTGGGCACCGCGAAGCCGCTCACCGGCACCGACGGCGGGAGCACGTCGGGGCCGAAGCAACCGCCGGTCGGGACGCCGGTGTCGGCGGTCGTGCTGCCGTCGTCGCCCGTCGCCGTCGACACACCGCTGTCGGCATCTTCAGGGGCGCTCGACGGCCCCGCGTCGGTCACCGAGCCGGTCGTGTCGTCGTCGACCCAGGTCACGCCGGAGACTGCGGTGTCGTCCTGCGCAGGCGCGTCGTCATCGGCGGCGCAGGCCGACGCCAGGGCGCCGAGCAACGCGAGGGTGGAGCGGCGAAGGGGGCATCGCGGGATCATGCTGCGCGTCAACGCAACGGGCATGCCACCGTCGGATCGCGGGCGACGACGCGCGAGCTCCCTCTCGCCTGGCGGGGTGGAGCCGGCCGCCGCCGCGGCGCACGACCCCCGCTCCACCCGCGCGACGCCGTGCGTCGGCGACGGCGCTTCGTGGCGAACTTCGATCCTCGATCCGTTTGGATCTCCACCGCGGCCTGCGGCCGACACCGAGCGCTGGGGCTTCGCGCCCCCCTCGTCGCGCGCGCGCCCGCGGTACGATGCCCGTCGATGCGAGCGCTGCGAGCTCTCCTGTGCACGGGTGTCCTCGTCACCGCGTCGGCGTCGGCGTCGTGCGCGACCGAGGCGAACGACGGCGACACGGGCTCCACCGGTGACACCGGCGTCGACAGCTCGAGTGGCGATTCGACCTCGTCGACCGGGTCCATCACGACGACCTCTGCGACGACTGCGACGAGCTTCACGACGTCGTCGGCCGAGGAGAGCTCGAGCACCGGCTTCGTGCCCACGGGTCCGTACTGCAGCGTGCAGAACGTGACCCACGACGAGCTCTTCGATCCGCTGCCGCGCGGCGAGGAGGCCGGCGTGTTCCCGGCCGTGATCGCCGACGTGCTCGAGGACAACTGCGGCTGCCACACCCTGATGAACGGCGGCCAGAACCTCGAGTGGGAGAACTTCCAGGCGCCCGGCGGCACGCTCTTCCTCCAGTACGCCGACCTGTCGCGGCCGTTCGAGAGCGGCACGCTCGGTCAGGCGATCGAGTCCGAGGTCCGCGGCTACCGGATGCCGGTCGGGAGCTGCCCGCGCCCGCCGGAGCTCGCCGAGGTGCTGATCCCGTGGTTCGACCAGGGGATGCCGGACGGGGCGAACTACGTGCCGTGATATCGTCGCGATGCGCGATGGAGGATGTCGTAGCGGACTTGGCGGACGTGGGTCGTGGCTCCGGTGGTGACTCGGACGCCGAGATCGCCCATGCGGCGACGCTCGACGCCGACGGCGACGTCGAGTCGTGGTTGGTCCAGCTCGCCGCCGCGCCCGAGGTCCCGCTCGCCCTCGCCCCGGGCGCGTCGGTCGGCACCTCCTTCCGCATCGAGCGCGAGCTCGGCCGCGGCGCGATGGGCGTCGTCTTCCTCGCCCATCACCTCGTCCTCGATCGCAAGGTCGCCATCAAGATCCACCGCGCCCGCTCGGCCTTCGCCGCCGATCGCCTCCTGCGCGAGGCCAGGGCCCTCGCCCGCGTCGAGCACGAGCACGTCATCATCGTCCACGAGGCCGGCGCATGGGAGGACCAGGTCCTCATCGCCATGGAGTACGTCGATGGTTGGACCGCACGACAATGGGCCGAGCTCGAGCCCAGATCCTGGCGGGAGATCGTCGCCCTCTACTGCAAGGCCGGCCGTGGTCTGCAGGCGGCCCACGAGCGCGGGTTGATCCACCGCGACTTCAAGCCCGACAACATCCTGGTCGGCCGCGATGGACGGGTCCGCGTGGCCGACTTCGGTCTCGCCCGCATCGACGTCGAAAGCGCCGAGGTGCGCGCGCGCTCGGCCGATGCGATCTCGAGCACCGAGACGTCCACACCGGCCGCGACCGCGGGCCTCGTCGGCTCGCCCGCGTACATGGCCCCCGAGCAGTATCGGACCGCAGCCGTCACCGCGGCCGCCGATCAATTCGGCTTCTGCGTGTCGCTGTTCGAGGCCCTCTCGGGTGCGCGCCCCTTCGACGGCGACAGCGTCGAGGCCGTGGCCGCGGCCATCTGCACCGGTCCGGCCCGCGACCTGCCGCCCCAGCACGCCCCGGCCCACATCCGCGCTGCGCTGCGCCGCGGCATGGCCATCGACGACGCCAAGCGCTTCCCCGACATGGCCGCGCTCGTCGCCGAGCTCGAGCGCGATCCGGGTCGCACGCGACGGCGCGCCGCCGCGGCGATCGGTGTCGTCGGTCTCGTCGCCGCAGGCGCGTGGCAGGCCTCGACGTGGAGCGCAGGTCGATCCGGGGACGAGTGCGGGGATCCGACGGCCGAGATGGTCGGCGTCTGGGATCCGAGCCGCCGCGACGCGATCGCCACCGCGATGCTGGCCGGCGACGCGACCGCCAGCCCCGAGCGCTTCGACGCGATCGCCACCGCGATCGACGACTACGCGGCGCGTTGGGGCGCCGAGTGGCAACAGGGCTG
The DNA here is from genome assembly GCA_044344875.1 of Nannocystaceae bacterium. Classification (GTDB taxonomy): domain Bacteria; phylum Myxococcota_A; class Polyangia; order Nannocystales; family Nannocystaceae; genus Xiheibacterium. Next base: position 47,744 of record JBIJCC010000064.1, on the reverse strand, counting down.
CTCGCGCCCCGCGGTGCGCACCTGCCTGGTGTCCGCGCGCGGCCGCTTGAGCGCCCTGCTGCAGTTCCTCGAGCACGCGGGTCCGCGCGCGCTGGTGTTCGCCCCGAACGCGGTGCCGCAGCTGCCCGACCCCGTCGATTGCGCGGGCGCGAGCGACAGCGATGGCAACGAGGCGGACGGCCGAACACAGCTCGCCGAGCAGCTCGCCGATCTCACCCTGCGCTTCGAGGCCGGCCGCGATCCGGGCGACCTCGCCGAGCTCGAGCGCGTGGCGCGGGAGGCCGAGGCGGCGAAGGAGTACCGCGTCGCGTCGCAGGCCCTCGCCCTCGCGGGGCGCCTCGTCGACGACCGGCAAGCGGAGCCGCTCCTGCGACGCGCGGTGTCCATGGCGGTCAACGGCGGAGATCGAAGCGACATGGCGATCGCGTGGAGCCTGTTGGCGACGGCACTCGCCGCGCTCGGTCGGTTCGACGAGGCGACCGCGCAGCTCGAGCTCGCCGAGGGTGCGGCACGGGACGCCCCCAACGTGACCCAGGCGAGCGTGGCCAACAACGCCGCGCTCGTGTTCTCCCTCATGTATCGCACGGATGAGGCGATTGCCTCGTATCGACGGGCGATCGCGCTGAACACCGAGCACCATGGCCCTGCGCACATCAGCGTGGCCACGCACCACGAGGGCTTGGCGATGGCGCTGAACGACGCCGGTCGCTACGCCGAGGCCCGAGCCGAGTTCGAGACCGCGTTGGCGATCCTCGGCACCGCCGTGGGCGAGCAGCATCCCCTGTTCGCGAAGAGCCAGGGTCAGCTCGGCGTCGCGTGCACGCTCCTGGGCGACGACGAGTGCGCCGAGCGGTCGTTGAGCGCTGCGATCGCTGCGCTCGACGATGTCGACGGCGAGCTCCGCGAGTCGAGCGTGGTCCAGCTCGGCGTCCTGCGCGTCCGGCAGGGCCGGTTCGACGAGGCGATCGCGCTGCTCGAGCAAACGTGGGCCCGCGCACAGGCGGAGTCGAGACCGCCCTCGAGGACGCTCGGCGAGCTGGTCAGCAACCTGGCCTTCGCCCACGGCATGCGCGGCGACTCGGTGCGCGCGCTCGAGTACGCCCTGCGCTCCCGCGACATCTTCGTCGCCGCGCTCGGGAGCGACGACCCGAGCCTGGTGAAGGTGTTCGTCAACATCGGGAACCTGCAGCGCGAGCTCGGCGAGCTCGACGCATCGCTGGTCTCGTTGACGCGCGCCGTCGAGCTGGCGCACCGCAACCTGGCGGCCACCGACCCGGCGCGCCTCAACGCGGAGGTCGAGCTCGGCCTGACCTCGCTCGCCCAGGGTGATCGCGCGCGCGCCCTGGCGCTGGCCCGGGGCGTCCTCGCGATCGTCTCCCCGGACGAGTCCGCCGCGTCCCCAGGCGAGTCGACCGTGCTGCTCGCCGAGTCCAGCTTCCTCCTCGCCCGCGCCCTCGGGCGGAGCTCGACCGAGGGCCGCGAGGCCGCGAGGCGATCGCTCGAGATCTATCGCGGCTTCGGCGAGGGCCTCGCCGCCAGGCCGCCGCGGTCGAGGCGTGGCTCGCCGCGGCCGGGCCCGAGTGATCGACCGCGCGCGTCAGTACCCGTCGACGATCGCGAGCGCCCAACCATCCTTGCGCAGCGCGGCGTCCTGCGTGCGGAGCTCCGCGTAGGTCAGGCCCTCGATCGTCTTCTCCTGCGGGCCGCCCTGCTGCCAGATCGCGGCGTGGCGCAGCTCGCCCGCCTGCGTGTAGCTCTCGAGCCGGAACAACCGCCAGCCCTTCGCCCGCAGCTCGGTGTCCTTGGCGCGGTACGCCTTGACGCTCGCGTCGTAGAGCTCCTCCTGATCGACCTTCCCCTTGCGCCACACCGCCGTGTACGCGAGCCCCTTGCCGACGATGCGTGGCTCGAGCACGTGCAGGTGCCAGCCGTCCTTGCGCATCGCGGCGTTTTTCGTCGCGTAGGCCTTGGGCTCGAGCGAGAGCGCCTGCTGCTCCTCGACCTTGGGCGCCTTGCGGAACACCGCGCTGTACTTCACCTTGCCGCCCACGACGTAGGGCTCGAGCAGGTGCACGCGCCACCCGGCCTTGTGCAGCGCCTCGTACTGGGCGAGGTAGTCCGTCTCGCCGACGCCGAACACCCGCTTCTCGGGCACGTCGCCGACCTTGTTCCACACCACGCTGTACTGCGCCTTGCCGTCGTCGACCTCGACGTCGAGCGTCTCGATGCGGTAGCCCTTGGGCGCGAGGTCACCGCTGCGCGACTCGGTGTCCGCGACGCTCCAGCCGTGGCCCTGGATCTGCGGGATGAGGTCGACCTTGCGCCACACGGCGGTGAAGTCGTACGACGGCGTGGCCATGCGGGCCCACGCCGCACCCATCCCGATCTTGTTGCTGCCGTAGGCGATCCAGCCGTAGCCGCCGTCGCCCCAGTTGGTGCCCCACGAGTTGCGCATCAGCCACGCGCCGCGGTCGTCGTCCCAGCCGACGATGAGCACCATGTGCGCGCCGTTGTTGTCCTCGTTCGCGCTCGTCGACAGGTCGTCGTACACGAGCGGGACGGACTCGTCGTGGATCTCGCCGGCGTCGAGGCCACCGAAGCTCGAGCCGTGCGGGATGTGCATCTTGACGTAGATGGGCCCGCGCTCGACGAGCGCGCGCTTGATCTCCGGCGTGGGCACCGGCACGTCCTTGTGGATCGCGTCCTGGCCCGAGTAGTCGGGGTTCACCGGCGTGAAGTCGGGGTCGAAGTGGTACGGCGTGGTGACCGTCTTCTCGCACGTGCCGCAGTTCGGCGCCGCGTTGCACTGCTTGCCCGCGCCGTCGCCCTGGTACGGGTTCGCGGTCTCGAGCGCCACGCCGGCGCGGCGCTTGATCGCGTGCTCCTTGGGCGCGTCGTCGCACCGGCAGTTGCAGTTGATCAGGTCCTGCTCCGCCAGATCGACCGTCTCGCCCTGATCCTTGCGCCACATCGCCTCCATCAGCCCGACCGTGGCGAACGCCCAGCAGGTCCCATACCCACCTTGGTTCTTGATCGGCGTCATGATCCCCTCGTCGAGCCAGCTGAAGCGCTTGCCCAACCACTTCACGACCTTGGGCGGCTTCGCTACGGTGATCTCGAGATCGCCGTTCGCCTTCACGAAGTCGTGGCGCCGCTTCGCCCGCTTCACGTCGGCGGCCTTGGCCGCCTCGAACTTCTTGCGACCGTCGGTGATCTCGAGCGCCCGCTCGTCGTCGGCCGACAGCAGCGGCCGTGGGAAGACGGCCGGCTTGGCCTTCGCGTCCGGCTTGGCCTTCGATGCGCTCGGCATCGACGGCGCCGCATCAGCGTCGGCCATGGGAAACAGGGGGAGCAAGACGAGTAGACCGAGGGGGAGGGCACGCATGTCGAGGACTCCTGTGCGGACGCCTCTCGCGGCGCCCGAAGGGGAGAGGCGGGTCGAGACCGGTGTGACGGGCGCAGACTTTGCTCGCGACCGGACGTCCGTCCGTGCCTATCGTGGGCCCATGATCCTTGCTGCAAGGCCCTTGGGTTGGTCTCTGATGCTCCTGTGGCCGGCGGTCGGTTGCTCGGATGACGGCGTGCCCGCGACGACCGACATGGGCTCCGGATCGTCCGGCGTGGCGGAGACGACGTCCGCCAGCGAGACGAGCAGCGTGACCGCGTCGACCGATCCGTCGTCGACCAGCGGTGCGAGTTCGAGCTCGAGCTCGACGGACACCGGGTCCTCCGAGGGCAGCACGGGCGTCGACAGCTCGGGCACGGGCTCTGATTCTTCCACCGGCGGCCCGCCCGCGACGTGCGAGGACGCGAGCGACTGCATGCTCGTCGAGGATTGCTGCAACTGCACCACCATCTCGGTGGGGGCCGAGCCGCCGCCGTGCGAACAGGTCGAGTGCGACCAGACCGCGTGCGATGCCATCGGCGTGGTCCCCGAGCTGCAGTGCGAGTTGGGCAGCTGCGAGTTCGTGCCAGTGCCGTGCAACCCCAGCGTCGCGTGCGACTCGTTGCCGCCCAAGTGCCCGGCGGGCACGCTGCCGAGCGTCAACGAGCAGGAGTCGTGCTGGACCGGGCTGTGCGTCCCCGCCGAGATCTGTGACGTCGTCCCCAGCTGTTCCGACTGCCCGGACGATCAGGTGTGCATCGCGTACGTCTCGCAGCTCCCGGTCACCGAGTGCTCGCCGATCCCACAGGCCTGCGACGGTCAGCCGTCGTGCGCGTGCATGGGCGCCGAGGTGTGCCTGGCCCCGTTCGACATCTGCAACGACATCGACGAGGGGCTGAGCTGCGGCTGCCCGGTCTGTTGAATTGGGGCTGAGACACGCCGCGTCGTGCCTGAGGGGCCGAGCGATGCGGGCCGTTGCTTGGTCGTCGGCAATCGCAGGGAACCTCCTGGTGTGTGCGAACGTGTGCCCCGGCGATGATGCACAGACTTGCCGCAGCCGCACTCGTCGCCACGCTCTGTCTCGCATGCGAGTCCCGGGGTGCCTCGACCGCCCCGCCCGACACGGCCGGGGACCGCACCGGTGCGACGCTCGAATCGCAGACGTGCGCCTCCGTCGGGGCGCCGGGATGCCCCGAATCGATCGACGTCGAGCAGTGCCGCAAGGTCGCGATCCGGCACGAGTACGAGATGATCGAGGCCGGCAAGATGGACCGCCCGGCGCTTTCGGAGTGCCACCGCGACGCGCTGTACCTGACGCTCGACGAGGCGTGCGGGCGCGGGAACGAGGCGTCCTGCGAGTGGGCCGCCGCCGCGCGGCGGACGACGGCGACGGCCGACGCCCCCACGAGTCCTGCCCCGTAGCGCTGGTCGACGGCCACGGCGCGACCGTCGCGGTGTCGACGACGTCGCACTCACCCAGGGCCGACCGAAATCGAGCTAACTTTGTATTAGAGATTACTCTCATCCAGCAGCATTGAAGTAACTATGTAATTTATTTTAGTTTAGGTAGACTGCCCCCATGCGCCGCCTTGCCCCCCTTGGTCTCGCCGCGATCCCCCTCGCCGCCGCCCTCGCCGTGGCAATGCATCCCCGTCCGGCCGAGGCCTGCGGTGGCACATTCTGTGACAGTGGGCCCGCGTCGATGCAGGTCGATCAGACCGGCGAGGTGATCCTGTTCGCGTTCGGCGACGGGTTCGTCGAGGCCCACGCGCAGATCCAGTACGACGGCGGCGATGCGTCGCAGTTCGCATGGATCGTCCCGGTGCTCGCGGTGCCGGAGGTCGAGGTCGGATCGTTCCGGCTGATCCAGAGCGCCCTCGATGCCACCGTGCCGGTCTACGGGCTGGGCCAGACCGGCGCATGCGACGACAGTGGGGGCAACGCCTCGGTCGGCTTCATCCAGGACCCCGACGGCGGCTCTTCCGGCAGCGGCGGGCCCGAGATCCTCGTGCAGGACACCGTCGGCGTGTTCGACTACGTGGTGCTGCAGGGCGGCACCTCCGAGTCGATCGGCGACTGGCTCGCCGACAACGGCTACGCGCCCGACGACGAGGCCCCCGATCTCCTCGACGCGTACATCGACGAGGGCCACGTGTTCGTCGCGTTCAAGCTGCGCCACGCCGCCGGCATCGAGGATCTGCACCCCGTCGTGCTGCGCTACGCCGGCGACGAGCCGTGCATCCCGCTGCGGCTGACGAAGATCGCCGCGGTCGAGGACATGCCGATCCGCGCGCTGGTGCTGAGCGACGCCCGCGTGTTCCCGTCGAACTGGCGGCACGTGCTGCTCAACCGCGCGCGGCTCGACTGGATCGGCCTGGGCGACAACTACGACGACCTCGTCACGATGGCGATCGACGCGGTGGGCTCCGACGGCCGCGGCTTCGTCACCGAGTACGCGGGCACGACCTCGGTGGTGAGCCCCGCGGCGCTCGACACCACCGGTTTCGATCCCTCGGCGTTCATGCTGTTGCCGGTCACCGGGATCGTCGACGCGCTGGCGGAGATGGGCCTGGCGACGTGCGGCGAGGACGGCTGCACGTGGGGCCACGAGCTGGTGCCGTCGCTGCTGCACGAGTTCATCCCGGTGCCGGACGGCGTCGACGAGACCGCCTTCTATGGCTGCCTGTCGTGCTACGCCGAGCAGATCGATCCCGCGGCATGGGACGCCGCCGGGTTCGTCGCGGCCTTCGACGAGCGCATCGTCGCGCCGATGCTCCACGGCCAGGCGCTGCTCGAGACCTGGCCGTACCTCACGCGCCTGTACACCCGCGTGTCGCCCCACGAGATGATCACCGACCCGACGTTCGTCCGCGTCGACGGGCTCGGCGACGTGCCCAACCGCCTCGGGGCCCAGCGCAGCGACGACTGCTGCGGCACCGTCGTGCGATTGCCCGGCGGCCGCGAGATCGAACTCGGTGACAGCGGGAGCTGGCCGACCTGGCCCGACGAGATGCCGTGGGCCGAGCGGATCGAGAGCGTGCCACCGCAGGGTGGACCACCTGCGGAGCTCGTCAACGTCTCGAACGAGATCGACGCGCTCATCGACGCCCACAACGCGGGCCTGCCGTGCGCGGGCGGGGGGACCGGCACGGGCGGCAGCGAGGGCTCGGGTCCGAGCGAGGGATCGGGCCTGCCCGGCGGCGACGACTCGGACTCGAGCGCGACGGTGGCCGACGCGGGCAGCGGTGGCCCCGGGGCGCCGTCGGACGGCGAGGGCGCGGGCGGCTGCGCGTGCGCGGCCGGATCGTCGCCGATCGACGCGACCGCGTGGCTCGGCGGCCTCGTGGTCCTCGCGTGGAGGCGGCGACGATGAGGGTCCGCATCGCAGCGCTCGCGCTGGTGGGCGCGTGCAACCCGGCGGTGCCGCTGGGCGACACGGGCACCGGCGACGAGGCCGACACCGTCGACGCGAGCACCGGCGTCGCATCGACCGGCATCGCGTCGGCCAGCACGACGATGGGCGTCGACCCGAGCGCGCCGACCGACGCCTCCGCGGACGAGGCCTCCGACGCCGAGGCCGAGGCGGACGCCTACGAGGAGGACTCCGGCACGGGCTGCGCGTTCACCTGCCCGGGCGCGCCCGGTGGTGGTGGTGGCGGCGGCTTCTTCGATTGCGACCTCTGGTCCCAGGACTGCGCCGACGGTGAGAAGTGCATGCCGTGGGCGAACGACGGCGGCGACGCGTGGAACGCCGCGCGTTGCAGCCCAGTCGACCCGAACCCGACGCAGCTCGGCGAGGCCTGCCTCGTCGAGGGCTCGGGCGTCAGCGGCATCGACGACTGCGACATCGGCCTGATGTGCTGGAACGTCGATGCCCAGAACACGGGCGTGTGCGCGGCGCTGTGCACCGGCGCCGAGGCGAACCCCGGCTGCCCGGGGGCGCTGCAGTGCACCATGATCACCGAGGCGCTGCCGCTGTGCGTCGACGGCTGCGATCCCCTCGCGCAGGACTGCGGCGACGGCCAGGCCTGCGCGCCGGAGCTCGGCGGGTTCTTCTGCGCGCCCGCAGGCCCGGCCGGACCGGGCGAGGCCTGTGCGGTCGATGCGTGCGCGGCCGGATCGGTGTGCATCGACGGCGCGGCGGCGCTCGACTGCTCGGATCTGGCGTGCTGCGCGTCGTACTGCGATCCGACCGCGCCGGTGTGTCCGGACGGCGCGACGTGTGTCGCGCTCGTCGAGGCGCCGAACTTCGGCGTGTGCGCGGCGGGCTGAGGTCGTCGCTCGCCGACGCGAACCTGGCTAGCCCGACACCTCAGGGTGGATCGAGCAACGAAACCGCCCCCCTCAGATGCTCGACGACATCACGCGGCGAGGGCTGCTTCACGGTTCTCGCGAGGGTGAGCACGAGTTCGGGAAAATCCACGAGTTGCGCCACCAGTTCGCCGAGATCGGGATCCTCCGCGATCCCGAATTGACGACCGAGCAGGGCCGAAGACGCGGCGTAGACCCTCCACTCCCAGCCATCGGTCGAACACTCCAGCACGACCTTCGCCGGCACGTCGAGATGGGCCGATGAGTGTGCGCGAGCTTGGAGATCCTCCAGGTCCGCGACGATACAAGACGAGTTCATGAACATCGCTGTGTCGATCAGATGGTCGATGCGGGGCACGAGCGACCAGCCGCACACGCCGATGGCGGGCAGATCTGCGTACTCCACGGGGCCTTCGCGGCGCACGAACATCGAGCGGCCGCGTCGGTCGAAGGTCTCGAGCGTCACGCCCCCGGGAACGCACGTCATGGTGATTCGGCCCGGGACCGAGATCGGCTCCGTCGCCATCGCGTCGCGCGTCTCACAGGCGATGTCGCGGAACGCCCGGCCGAAGCGAAGGTCGAGATCCTCGAAGTCCAGGTCGCGCACGTCGGGTTCCGCGGCTCGGGTCTCGTCCGCCCATTCGAGGCCACCCTGCTCCGAGGCGAAGCAGACGTCGCGGCCCTGCCACCGACCCGTCAGCAAGAGCCACTCGAGCGCACGGGTCGCCCAGGAGTCGCGCCCCCAGAGCACACCGCCGCAATCCGTCGGGGAGTGGCGGTACTGCAAGCCGAAGTCGCCAGGGTCGATTCGCTCGGCCCGAGCGATGTTGACGATGCACCAGCTGTTCCCCACCGTGACCTCCGAGCGAGTCTACCGCGGGCTGCCGACCACGCAACGCCGGCGCCCTGAGGTACCGTGGGGCCCGTCGCCCCGAATGCCCCGATCTCCCAAGTCCCAGCGACCCACCGTCCCGCGAGCGCTGCGGCACCTCGTGGTCGTGCTCGGCGATCAACTCGACCGCGACTCCCCCGCCTTCGACAATTTCGATCCCTCGCAGGACGCCGTGTGGATGGCCGAGGTCACGGACGAGTCGACGCACGTGTGGTCGGCGAAGTCGCGCACGGTGCTGTTCCTCTCCGCGATGCGGCACTTCGCCCAGGCGCTGCGCGAGGCGGGCATGCCGGTGCTCTATCGAGCGCTCACCGCCGACGTCGCGGGCTCGCCCGACAGCACGCTGGCCGACGAGCTGCGGGCCACGCTGACGCAGCACACCGTGGACGCCGTCGTGATCGTCGAGCCCGGGGATTTCCGCGTGCGTGCGTCGCTCCTCGCCGTCGCGGAGGCAAGCGGCGTCGCGGTGCAGCTGCGGCCGAACACGCACTTCCTGTGCACGACGGCCGAGTTCGCCGCGCACGCCCGCGGGCGCAAGCAGCTGCGCATGGAGTACTTCTACCGCGAGATGCGGCGGCGCCACGGCGTGCTGATGCAGGCCGACGGCGAGACGCCGGTGGGCGACGCGTGGAACCTCGACGCCGAGAACCGCGAGAGCTTCCCCGCGGCCGGGCCGGGTGCGGTCCCCGATCCCGTGCACGTCGAGCCCGACGCGACGACGCGCGAGGTGATCGCGCTGGTGGACACGCGCTTCGCGAACCACCCCGGCAGCGCGGCGAACTTCGGCTGGCCGGTCACGCGCGCGCAGGCCCTGGTCGCGCTCGATCGCTTCGTCGCCGAGCGCCTCGTACACTTCGGCCGCTGGCAGGACGCGATGTGGACCGGCCAACCATGGCTCTACCACGCGCACCTCTCGGCGGCGATGAACCTCGGGCTGCTGAACCCCCGCGAGGTGATCCGCGCCGCCGAGCAGGCCTACGCCCTCGGTCGCGCGCCGCTGCCCGCCGCCGAGGGCTTCATCCGCCAGGTGCTCGGCTGGCGCGAGTACGTGCGCGGTCTGTACTGGCTGAAGATGCCCGCCTACGCCGAGGGCAACGCGCTGGCCGCCACGCACGATCTGCCCGCGTGGTTCTGGACCGGCGACATCGACATGCGGTGCCTGCGGGAGACCCTCACGCAGACCTTGGATCTCGGCTACGCGCACCACATCCAGCGCCTGATGGTCACGGGCCTGTTCGCGCTGCTGTACGGCGTCGAGCCGCGGCAGATCCACGCGTGGTACCTCGCGGTGTACGTCGACGCCGTCGAGTGGGTCGAGCTGCCCAACGTCATCGGCATGAGCCAGTACGCCGACGGCGGCGTCATGGCCAGCAAGCCGTACGCGGCCACGGGCAAGTACATCGATCGCATGAGCAACTACTGCGCGGGCTGTCGCTACGATCCCGGCAAGCGCACCGGCCCGCGGGCGTGCCCGTACACCACGCTGTACTGGGACTTCCTCGCCCGCCACCGCGCCACCTTGGCCAAGAACCAGCGCATGTCGCTGCAGGTAAAGAACCTCGCGCGCATCGACGCCGCCGAGCTGACCGCGATCGCCGAGCACGCCGACGCGCTGCGGGCCCGCGACGGCCGCGGCACCTGACGGCGACGGGCCCCGGGCTGCGTGCTACGATGGTGCGGTGGACAGCGAAATCGCCGCCGCGCTGCGCCGCTACTTCGACGAACACGCCCCGGAGATCGCCGCCGCCTACCTCTTCGGCAGCACCGCCCGCAGGACCGCCGGCCCCGACAGCGATGTCGACGTCGCCGTCCTGCCCGCGCACCCCACCACCGGTACGCTCGAGTCGATCCACCTCGACGTCGAGGACGCGATCGAGCGACTCCTGGGTCGGCCCGTCCAAGTCGTCGCCCTCCACCTCGCCCCCGTCGACCTCGTTCATCGCGTCCTGCGCGACGGCGTGCTGGTGTGCGATCGCGACCGCAGCAAGCGCATCGCGTTCGAGGTCCGTGCCCGCAACGACTACTTCGATCTGTTGCCGATCTTGGATCGCTATCGGAGGCGCGCGTCGTGACCGACCAGGAGCTCCTGGCGAAGAAGCTCGCGACCCCCTGACCCGCGCGACGGCCTCACCCGCCCGCGGAGATCGAGACCTCGACCGCCTCGAGCTCCGTACTGAAATCCGCGCCGAGGCTCACCGCGAGCAGGGCACGCGCCCGCGACAGGCGGCTCTTCACCGTGCCCACCGGCGCTTCGATCACCTCGGCGATCTCGCGCACGCCCATCGTCTCCCAGTAGTGCAGCTCGATCACGATCTGGAAGTCGATCGGGAGCGCGCGCATGGCCGCGAGCACGCGCTCGCGATCGTCGACGCGGCCGACCACGGCGCTGGGGGAGCCGCCCTCGGATGCCAGCGCGAGGGAGTGCACCGAGGCGACGTCCGGGTCGATCACGCGATCGCGGCGTCGCAGGGCCCGCCAGTGCAGCAGCATCTGCCGCCGTGCGATGCCGAAGACGAACGACTTGAAGTGATCCGGTTCGCGCAGGGCCGCCGCGGATTCCACCAGCGCGAGGAAGATCTGCTGCACGAGATCATCGACGCCGACGTCGATCTTGGCCCGCACGAAGCGGAAGATGCTGGCGAAGTGACGCTCGACCAGGCGATTGCCGGCCTCGGCGTCACCACGACTCCACGCCGCGAGCAGCTCGGCGTCGGTCATGGGCGACCTTCGGCGCGTGCCTCGGTCGGCCGCAGTCCGGCGAGCGCGGCGCGGGCGTCTTGCACCGCCGGATGACTGCGCTCGAGCTGGGCCATCCGCACGCCGAGCGCCGCGCGGAAGCCCTCGACCGCGGCCCCGCGCTCGCCCGAGGCCGCGGCGATGCGGCCCTGCAGCACGCGGGCGAACAGCTCGGGTGGACCACCCTGGCCGGCGGTCAGCGCGAGCGCATCCTCGACGAAGCCACGCGCGCGCCGCAGCTCGCCGCGCGCCAGGTGCATGCCCGCGAGGTTGTTGAGCGCGGCGGCGACGAGCGGGTGCGACGGCGGCAACGTCTGCCGACGCACGACGAGCGCCGCGGTGCTGTGGGCGATCGCGAGCTCGAGATCGCCGGCCTCGAAGGCGACGTTGCCGAGGTGATTGCGGGTCCGCGCAGTCCACGGGTGTTGCTCACCGACCAGCGCGCGCTGACCCACGAGCGCGGCGGTGTACTCGACCCGCGCGCCCTCGAGATCGCCGGCGCGGTAGTCGAGGCCCGCGCGCAGGTGGTGGAGCTCGGCGAGCAACCACGGGTCGTCCCCTGCGCGCGCCACCGCGGCGGTCGCGAACGCCAACCACCGCTGGGCCTCGGGATCCTGACGCTCGACGCCTTCCAGCCACGCGAGATCGATCCACGCCCGCGCCGCGATGGCGTGGTCGCGGATCGCCTCGGCCGCCCACAGCGACTGCAACGCGCTCTGCTTGGCCTGCTCGAACTCCCCCGCGCTGGCGTGGGCCGACGACGCGACCCAGTGGAGGCGCGCGCGGAGCAGCGGCGCCTCCACTGGGTCGCCGAGCTCCGCCTCGACGCCGCCGAGCACCGCGAGCGCATCGACGTCGCGGCCGAGCTCGTGCAGCACCCGGGCCCGTGCGAGGCCGCGCCATGCGGCGCTCGGGCCCCAGTCGCGCGCGGCCTCGGGATCGATCGCCGTCATCGCATCGGCGTCGCAACGCGCCGGCGACTCGACCGCGGCAGCGAGCGCCATCGCCTCGATCACGGGGCTCGTCGCGCCGCCGAGGCCGCGCTGGTGATCGAGCTCGTCGAGCGCGCCCGCGAGGGCCTCGGCCTGGCGATCGAAGCACTCCAGCTGCGCCTCGTGGACGGTCGGCGAGACCTCGGCGTCGACGCGCGCGTGGGTGCACGCGTTCGTCCACGCGGCCGACCACTCGGCGGCGTACGCCTCCGCGACGGGGCGCTCGCGGGCGAGCTCCGCCGGCGAGCGCTCGGGCAGCGGGCAGGGTTCGTTGCGCCGCACCATGCCGACCCCGACCGCCAGCGCGACCGCCCCGGCGACGAACGCCCACGTCTGCACGCTGCGCTCCCGCGCGGCCGACTCGAGTGCGGCCGCGAACGCGTCCATGTCGAGGAAGCGACGCGACGGCTCGGGATCGAGGGCGCGCGCGAGGATCCGGGCCACGCGGCGCGGCACGCAGGTCACCTTCGGATACGCGGCGAGCTCCTTGGATCGCAGCAGCACGCTCGCGTTGCCGACGAACGGCCGCTGCCCCACGAGGCCCTCGTACAGCGAAACGCCGAGCGCGTACTGATCGGCGCGACCATCCGGCACCTCGCCGCGGTGCTGCTCCGGTGCCATGTAGGGCAGGGTGCCGGCGATGTCGAGGCCCGATCCGCTCGCCTCGCGTCCCCGGGCGAGGCCGAAGTCGACGACCCGCGGCGCCCCATCGTCACCGACCAGCACGTTGGTGGGCTTCACATCGCGGTGCACGACGCCGATCCGATGCGCAGCCCCCAGCGCGCGGGCCACCGCTGCGTACATGCGCACGATCATGCGCCACGATCGCGGCGCGCGGGCCAGCCACGCGACCACGTCGCCGCCGGGCACGAACTCCATCACGAAGAACACGCCGGCCTCGGCCCCTTCGCTGTCGTCGCGCTCGATCGCGTGGATCTGCACGATGTTCGGGTGCCGCAGCCGCGCCAGCAGCCGCGCCTCGCGGAGCAGCTGGGCCTCGGCCCCGGCGCCGCGCCTCCGCAGCGCCTTGATCGCGACACGGCGATCGAGCTCGGGATCCCACGCGCCGTAGACGACGCCATCGCCACCTTGCCCGAGGCGCGACACGATGACGTAGCGGTCGAGCGCGACGGCCCGCGGCGCCGCGCCGAACAACCGCCGCTGCAGCTCGGCCCGCGCCGCATGCTCGGCGAGCGCGTCGCGGGCCCCCGCCCGCCGGACCCGCGCGCCGACCGAGTCCAGCGTGGTGTGGCCGGAGGGGGGCACGCAGGCATGGTCGCAGAATCCACGGGGGCGTTCGTCCCCGCGCGAAGTGAGTTTCGGCGGGCCGGAACCTTTGGCCGCACCGGGTTGTCCGCCGGCCATGCGATCGTCGAGCTTGGTCCGCGTGGGCGTCGGTGTGGGGCTGATGTCGGGCGCGTGGGCGTACCTACGAGGTTGGCCCAGGGGCGCGCGAATCGGTCGCCGACACGCCGCGTCTGCTTCTTCGCCGCGGCCTGCGCGGCGTCGACGGTCAACTACGGCGTCGTGCCGGTCGCGGCCGATCGCGCTGCAGTGATCCTCGATCCTCGGGATCCTCCGCGAGGCAACGCATGACCTCGGCCGCCAACGCCGGAGGGATCGCGATCCCAGCGTCGCAGGTCGGGGCGCGCGCGTTGGGATCGGTGACCGGGCTCGAGATCCCGAAGTCGAGCAGCTTGACGCATGCACGACCGCTGCGGTCCTCGACGAGCATCGTGTTGTCGGGCTCGACGTCGCGGTGGATGACGCCGCTGCGGTGCATGGGGTTGCGTCCCGTTCGGCGACTCTCGACGCCGAACGCAGGCCCCCAATCGTGCAAGCGCCGAGCCCAGCGACCCCTGCAGTGATCGCGGCGACGCCTATCCGTCGTCGCCGACGCGCTTCACCGAGACGCCATCGGTCGCGACGTTGCTGCCCTGCAGCGTGAGCTGGTGCGACGTGCCCACGGCGAAGCCCGCGAACGCCTCGGCGCCGACCTCGACCTCCACGCGCTCGGATTCGTCATAGCCGAGCGTGACGAAGTAGTGGCCCTCCCGTCGTTCGCGTTCCTGCTCGCCCTCGGCCAACGCGAGGCCGACCCTGGCCTCCTCGATCGGCCAGCGCAGATCGGCGGTCGAGCTCCCCGACGCCGGCACCGTGCGGTGGTGACCCCAATCCCAGATGCGATAGCGGACCTTCTCGGCGTAGCGCGGCTCTTGCCGGTACCGCGGCACCTGCCGCGTCCGCGACTCGGTGCAGTACCGCGTCGTGCACGAGCGCCCGCCGCCGGTGCACGTGGTGCGGCAGGTCGCGAAGCCGTTGTCGTTGGCCGAGCAGCTCTCGGTGCAGCGCTCGGGCACGTCGCGGCAGTCCTCGCCGCACGCCACCCGCTCGGTGTAGTGCTGCGTGTCGTAGCCGTCGAGCACCTGCTCGTAGTGGTGGATCGCCTGGCCGAGCGACTGCACCTCGAACGCCGAGGCCGCGAGATCCTGCCGCCAACCCTCGCGATCCCAGATCTTGTAGCGCTCGACGACGACGTCCTGCTGCCACTTCACCGCCAGCACCTCGGCGTCGAAGTTGCGGGTGCGGTTGACCCACAGATAGATCGACAACCCGAGGGTCGCCAGGCCGATCGCCCCGGTGAGGTACGGGTGCCGGACGATCCACGCGCGCACGCGCAGCCACCACACCGGCGGTGGCTTGGGCGGCTCGGCTCGCTTCGGTCGCGGCTGCTCGGGCGCCGCGCCACACTGCGCGCACGAGTCGTCGAGCTTGCGTTGGTTGCTCCCGCAGTACGCACAGCGCCAGTTCGGCCCCGCGGTCGCCATCCGCAGCAGCTCGGGCTCCTGCACGCTCGGCGCCGCCGCGGTGTCCGACGGCATCTCGTATTTCTCGGAGGCGTCCTTGGGATTGCCGCACTGCTGACACACCGTGTGCCGCCCGAGGTTCTGGTGGCTGCAGCTCGAGCAGCGCCACGTCATCTCGATCTGGCGGGACCCGGGCGGCATCGGTGGAGGGGATCATACCGCGGCCGCGGTCACAGAATCCGCGTATCGTGCCCCACGTGCGAACCGAGCTCCCGCCCGGCCCGAGCGAGTCCCCGCTGCTGCAGGCGATCCACTTCGGGCGCGACCCGTACGGCTACCTCGAGCGCGCCGCGGCGGCGCACGGGCCCGTGTTCACGCTGCGGCTGCCCGGCGATCCACCGCGCGTGGTGGTGTGCGAGCCGGCGCTGATCCGGCAGATCTTCGCGATGAAGCAGGACGAGATCCGGGCCAGCCCCGAGGGGATTCCGGTGAACCTCGGGAAGCACACGCTGCTGTTCCTCGACGGCGAGCCGCACCGCCGTGACCGCGCGCTGCTGACCCCACCGCTGCACGGCGGCCGCCTCGACGGCTACGCGACGACGATGCACGAGGTGACGCGCGCCGGGATCGCCACGCTCGAGCCGGGCGCGCGCGTCGATCTGCACCGCCTCCTGCAGGACATCACCCTCGAGATCATCGTGCGCTGTGTGTTCGGGGTCCGCGACCCGGCCCAACGCGCGCGCATCGAGGGACCGCTCGTGCGCTGGCTCGAGGGCACGTTCGTGCCGGCGACGTTCTTCGCGGGGATGGTGATGGGCTGGGGTCGCGTCCGCGATCTGCTCGATCGCGCGGCCCTGCGCGCGCTGCAGGGTCGTACCGGGGCGATCGCGCGGCGCCTGCCGTGGAACCGCCTCGGCGCGGCCAAGGCCGAGGTGCTCGCCTACCTGCGCGACGATCTCGAGCACTGCCGCGCCCACGGCATCGGCGACCGCACCGACATCCTCGCGATGCTCGCCCAAGCGCGCGACGAGGACGGCCAGCCGATGGCGATCGATCACGCGATGGACGAGCTCGTGACGATGCTCGTCGGCGGCCACGAGACCACCGCGAACACGCTCACGTGGACGCTCTCGCACATCCTGCCGCGGCCCGACGTCATGACGGCGCTCCACGCCGAGCTCCATCGCGTCTTCGGCGACGGCGGCGTGGACCCGCGGCGCTGCGGCGAGCTGCCGTACCTCGAGGCGTGCATCAAGGAGTCGATGCGCATGACCCCGATCGCGCCCGCGGTGCCGCGCGTCGTCGCCCACGACTATCCGCTGGGCGACTGGACACTGCCGGCGGGCACGATCCTGTTCCCGTGCACCTACGTCACCCATCGAAGGGCCGACCTGTGGTCCGAGCCGGATGCGTTCCGCCCCGAGCGCTTCCTGGACGGCGACAAGGTCTCGACCGATCGCTACTTCCCCTTCGGCGGCGGCCGACGCACCTGCATCGGCATGGCCTTCGCACGCTTCGAGATGCGCATCGTCCTCGCGACGCTGCTCCACGGCGCGGGCCTGCGCGCGGTGGATGCGAAGCCGAAGCGGGCGATCATCCGCGGACTGACGGTCGCGCCGGTAGAGATGTCGGCGGACTTCTCGCCGCGAATGAACTGACACTCCGGGCGCCCGAGGGCGCTCCGATCACCGTCACTTGGACGGCGATCGTGGCAGCTTCCCGGGCTTGGGCTTCGCCGGAGTCGGCTTCGTCGGAGTCGGCTTCGCGGGCTTCTTCGGCTTGAGGGTCGGTAGCTTGCCGTTCTTGCGCGGCAGCGCGCCGCCACCACCGCCCGGCAGCTTGCTGACGACCTTGGCGATCTCTTCGTCGATCTCGCCCAGCGAGTACGAGATGCAGCGGTAGTCGGAGTCGGGGCAGCGGAAGCGGACGTGGATGTGGATCGTGTGGCCGGGCTCGTGTTTGATGAACGCAAAGTAGCGATCGGCCTCGGGCGCGCCGACATCGGCCTCGGCGGCGGCACGCAGCCACACCTGCTGTGTGCGGTTGAGGAAGATCGCGACGACCTGCCCGCCATCGATCAGCGTCTTGACCAGGAACCAGTTGCGCTCGGGGTCGAAGCGGTTGCCCTCGGTGTCGACCACCAGGCGGATGTCGATGTCGCGGCCGGCCTGGTGGGACTGGTGGCCGTAGATCGGGCCGCCGCGCCGCGCCGAGATCTCGCCGAGCTTGATCGGTGCGGCGTCGGGGTATTGCACGGCATAGGTGTCCAACGCCGCGAGGACGGCGACAATCGTCTCACCGGTGCCGAACGCCCGGGTGCGGTCCGGCGCGAGCAACCACGTTCGACCCTCGGGGAACGGCACGGCGTCGATCAAGCGCCCGTCGTTCGGCGGACCCACCGACTCGCTGCGGTTGATCGCGCCGGTGTGCACGACGACCGTGGTGCCCGCGGCGAGGCGCTCGGTCGTCGACAGCGAGGGGTTCAATGCGACCAGCGTGTCGCGGGGGATCGACCACGCCTGCACGAGCTCGTCGAGCGTCGATGGCGTCGCGACCGTCCACGTGATTCGGTCCAGCGTTCGCGCCGGATCGCTCGCGGGCGCGGGGGCGGTAGGCTGCTCGGACGGCTGCGCCGGCTCGGCGACGGGGGCAGTGGTCACGACCGGCGCGGTCGCCGAGCCGGCGACGGACACCGATCCAGCGGCGTCGACGACGGGCGTCGAGGCCTCCTCGACCGCGGGCTCGTCGTCGCTGCCCACCACGAACACGATGAACGCGGCTCCGCCGGCGACCATGGCCAGGAAGAGTCCCACGGCGAGCCAGACCCCCGCCATGCCGCCGCCACCCTGCGGACGATGCGGCGGTGGCACGCGGGCCGGCGGCGCCGACGATCCCCACGCCCACCCCGAGGAGCCGGGGGTCGAATCAGCGCGCCGCATGCGGTGGTCCCGTCGAGATTACCTTGGACGCCGCAGCGACGCTGCGGATTCGTGGGATCCGACGCGCCGGCACCGCGGTCGCGACGATCCTCGGCGCCGCACGAGCACGACGAGCCACCACCACGCACCGCCCGCGACCCCGTCGCTGCTACATCCGCCGCCCGCACCCTCGCCGCGGCCCAGTCCCGGAGGCAGAATGCCGTCGACGGCGAGGATCCGCCGATCAACGATAGGCACGCACACCGGGGCCGCGGGCAGCGCGGATGAAGGACCACAGCTCCTGGTCGACGATGATCAGCTGGTGAAGCCAGCCACGAACAAGCGCGCCATCGGTCTTCACGGCGCGCTGCAGCGGGGCACCCCACACCGATTCGAGCCGGCCGGCGATCGCGGCATGACGAATGTCGAGTCGCTCGATGCACGCGGCGTGTTGCCGCTCGAGACGCGCGAGGGCTGCCAACCACTCCCACAGCGCGCGCCGCGAGTCGGGACGAAGCTCGTCGAGCGGCACGAGAGTTCGACGGATCCGCTGCGCGTCCACCACCAGCTCCTCGAGTTCCAGCGGTAGGTGGACGAGCTCGCGACGCGACGCGACGCCGACGAACGCGCTGCTGCGTCGAGCAGCCCAGATCCGTCGATCACTCGCACCCGCGATCCAGCGCTGCCGTTTGGACCACGAGGACATCGCGGCCACGACCGCGACATAGGCGCAGGTGACGAACGAGAGCAGCCCGAGGACCGGCCACATCGGTGTGACGACAACCGCGGCCGGCGTCGGTTCCCGACCAGCGGTGTGCTTCTCCTCGCGGACCTGCGTGCCGGGCGAGCCTCAGGCTCGTCAGTACGTGTCCCAGCGCGCGCGTCGACCACGGAGGTCGAAGTGGACGGTCTGGTAGCCCGGATAGCGGCCGATGCCGCCCTTGTCGCCGATGATCTCGCGATCGAGGACGTCGATGACGATCGCCTTGTCGGCATCGTCCGTGTCGCCGTCGAGATCGATGTCGCCGATCACGAGGTCGACGGCTTCACCGTACACGTGGCGACTGCGGGAAACGCCGCCGTCTTCTTCGTTGAGCTGCGGGTGGCGGTAGGCTTCGCGGATGGAGAAGGCGTTCGCGTCGTGGCCGAGCTTGGTGAGTGCGCGCTGCAGGTCGAGGATCTTGTGGGGGACGCGGGGGTCGAGGAGCAGCGGTCGAGCGTCGGTGTGGTGGTAGTCCTCGGCGTGGGCGAGGTAGTCCGCGTCGTGGGCCATGAAGTCCGCGATGCGGTGGTTGCCGACCAGGAAGCGGAAGCGATCGGAACCGGAGACCAGGAGGTAGTGCGCGTTGCGGAGGCGACGCGTGAACGGCTTGCGGTTCGAGCCGGTGCGCTCGAGGTACGCGCGAGGGAGATCGCGGTAGCGGACGCTGGGCAGAGATGCGAGCACGGCGTCGATCTCGGCGTGGGTCGTCGCCGGAGCTTGGCTGGACTCGAGATCGAAGCGCATGGCGAGGGGGGCCTCGCCTTCGCGCTCGTCGGGGGTCGGGGTTTCACAGGACGATGCGAGCAGTGCCGCGAGGAGACAGGAGGTCCGGAGCCACGCGATCACGGATTTCGATCGTAGCACTCGGATGGTGCACGCAGCGAGGTCGCGGGTGGCCTCCGGCGAGAGGACTCGCGCGGAAGCGGCGGCTCCCGTGGCCCCGCTGACGTTCCGATCGCGATCGCAGGCCCGAGGCGCCGCACCCGTCACTTTTTCGAGCTGTCGTCTGACGGATCCGATCCCCTCGGGCGATAGCTCTTGCGTGATGGGGAGGTTTCGTACGCGGTTGTGTTCGTTGGTGCTGTGGCTGACCGCCTGCGATGGCGATCCGGAGCCCGAGGAGGAGGGCACGGCCGAGACGCGCCGCTCGGCCGGTCCGGTGGGTGAGCCTGTGTGAGGTGTGCGAGCGCGGGCTCGCCTGGCTGGCTCCGGATCGGGGGATCCGGGGCCGGCTGGGCGAGCCCGGCGCTGGCCGATCGCGCGTCAGTTGCAGCTGGTGCTGACCAGCTGGATCTTCGGATCGCCTTCGACGGCGATCGTCGTCCCCTGCACGCCGACCACCGCGAAGCCTAGACTGCTCGTGATCGTCTGCGTCCCGAGGATCGTCGCGGCCTGGTTGGTGCCCGCCGCCCGCACGTACACGAACTGACTCTGGTTGTTGTCGAACGTCGCGCTCAGCCTCGTGCCCGGCTCGACCGGCACGGAGCACGTGCTCCCCGCCTCCAGGCCGCGGCAGAGCGTCGTGCTTCCGCTGCTCACGCTGACCGAGATGTTGTTGCTGCTGTCGATCGTCGAGTTGACGGTGACCGACGTGTAGCAGGTCGTCGCGCCGGACTCGTCGTCGAGCATCGCGTAACCGAGGGCGCCCGCGAGGGCCATGGGGATCCAGATGGTCTTCTTCATGGTCGGTCCTTCTTCGTCACCGCAAGAGGGGCAGTCGAGCCTCGCACATCCGCGCCGTGTTCGGTCATCCACGCATCGATCGCAGCGACGTCCGCGGCGAACGCCGGCCCGAGCGATGCGAAGCCGTCGCGCGCCCGAACGGCCACCGACCGCGCCCGGTCGCGCTCGTCGAGGTCGAGGAGGGCGCGCGCGAGCAGCCACCGCGCGCGCGCGAGTTCCGGGGGATCGTTGCCGTGGGCCTCACGGATCGCCACCGCACGCTCGGCGTGGGCGACGGCCGCCGTCGCGTCGCCGCGGCGCTGCTCGAGCTGTGCGAGGCCGAGCAACGGGTACGCGAGATCCTGGTGGCCGTCGGGGAGCTGCGACGTCATGGCCTCGAGCGCCGCCTGCAGGTGCACCGCCGCCTCGCCGTCGCGCCCGGCCTGCGCGAGCGCCTCGCCGAGGTTGCTGCGGGCCTCGGCGATCCGCAGGCTGTCGTCGGCGAACGATCGCTGCCACAGCCGCAGGGCCTCCGCGAAGGCGGCGATCGACGCGTCGGTGCGGCCGAGGTGGAACGCCGCGGTGCCCAGCGCCGACAGCGGTGACGCCCGCATCACGTGGTCGCGCCCCAGCCAGCGGGTGAGGTTCGCATCGGCCGCGCTCGCGCGCTCGAGCACCGCATCGAGATCGCCATTGCGCATCGCCAGCGACGCGCGGGCGACGTCGACGATCGCCACCGGCACGCTGTCGCCACCGAACGCGCGCGCGCTGGCCTGTCGCGCGGCGTCGAAGGCGACCGCGGCCTCGTCGAGACGACCGGCGTCCATCAGCGCCTCGCCGCGCAGTCGCTCGGCCGCGCCCGGCAGGGTGTTGGGCGAGAGGGTCGCCGGCACGCCGCCCCAGCGGGCCTCGATGCGCGCGGCGTGATCGAAGGCCTCGAGCGCCTCGTCGGTGCGCCCGCGCCCGCCGAGCAGCAGGCCGAGGTTGCGCCAGCAGCTGGCGTGTTCGCCGGCGAAGCGATCGCCGGCGGCCTCCCAGATCGTCAGGGCACCGCGCAGCGTGACCTCGGCCTCGACCGCATCGCCCTCGAGCACGAGCAGCAGGGCACGCACCTCTGCGGCCGCAGCCCGTCGGCGCGGGGGCGCGTCGAGGCGCTCGAGCAGCGCCGCGTCGCGCTCGACCAGCGCGCGGGCCCGCGCTGCGTCGCCGTCGACGTCGATGGCGAGGCGCGCCGCGCTACGCACCGCCTCCTCGCGCAGCCAATCGTCACCGAGCTCCTCCGCGAGGTTCGCCGCGCGCTCGAGGTAGGGCGCGGCCCGGGGATCCCGCGCCGCGAGGTGGACCTGCCCGAGCACGAGCGTGGCCTCGGCGACGAGCGGCGCGACCTCGAGCTGCTCGGCGTGGGCGAGCTCCTCCTCGAGCAGGACGATGCGCGACGCCGGCCCCTCGAGGATCGCCGCGGTCCGCAGCCGAGCCAAGCGCGCCCGACTGGCCGCGACCGCCTCGACGTGACGCGCAGGCACCGACAGCGTCCCCCCGGGGGGTGAGTCCGCGATGACACACTCGCCCGGGTCGCGCAGCTCCTCGACGGCGATCGGCAGCCGCGGCACCTGCTCGGCGTCGATCTCCGCGATCGCGGAGAGCAGCGCCGCCATCGCGTCGCGTCCGGCGTCGAGGCAGGCCATCCGGCGATCGAGCAGCGCGCCCGATTGCTCGCCGCGGCGCCACGTCGCCTCGCAGACCTGACCGCGCGCCTCGAGCCACGTCGACGCGTAGGCGTCGAGGCGATCGCCGACGACCTCGCCGAGGGCGGCGGCGTACGGCAGCTTGGTCGCCCCGAGGGCACCGCTCAGCGCGGCGCGACGCGTGGGGTTCCAGGTCGTGTCGAGGGCGGAGCGCACCTCGGCGCACGGATCGAGCGCAGCGTCGGATCCCCGCCACGCCCCCGAGCCCGCGGCCCCGATCCCCACGGCCGCGACGAGCCCGAGCCCCACCACACCAGCGCCGATCAGGCGGCGACGGCGACCCTCGACGCGTTCGAGCGCGTCGGCGAGCTCCGCGACGTCGGCGAAACGATCACCCGGGTGCTGCGCGAGGCCCCGCGACAGGATCCGCCGGAGCGCCACGGGGACGGCGGTCTTCGTCGGCACCTTCAACAGGTCGGTGCCCTGCACGGCACCGGTCGGCCGCGCGCCGTACAGCGCCTCGGCCAGCGCCACACACAGACTGTATTGATCGGCCTTCGGCCCCGCCGACTCCCCGAGCCGGGCCTCGGGCGCCATGTAGGCCGGCGTCCCGGCGAACGTGTGCGTGTGCGTGACCACGACGCCGAGCCGCGATCGCACCGGCGCGCTCGCCCCCGAGTCCTCGGACTTCGGCGTGCTCGTGCCGCCACCCCGCGGCGCGCGTGCCAGACCGAAGTCGAGCAGGCGCGCGCGCCCGTCGTCGCCGATGATGATGTTGTCGGGCTTGATGTCGCGGTGCACCAGGCCGATCCGATGCACCGCGGCGACGGCCCGGGCGACATCGAGTCCGTGGCGCAGGACCTCGCGCCACGGCCGGGGCATGGTGTCGAGCCAGTGCCGCATCGTGATGCCCGGCACCAGCTCCATCGCGAGGTAGACCTGCCCCTCGAAGCGGCCGACGTCGAACACCGGCACGAGGTTGGGGTGCGAGAGCTTGGCGAGGGCCTGCGCCTCGCGCAGCAATCGATGGGTCGCGCGCTCGTCCATCGCCCGCGTGGGGTGGAGGAACTTCAGCGCGACGCGACGATCGAGCTCGTCGTCGTAGGCGGCGTACACCGTGCCCATGCCGCCCTCGCCGAGCTTCTCGAGGATGGTGAAGCGACCGACGCGGAGCGCGGGCGGCTCCTCACCGACGATCTGCGCGTGCAGCCGCGCCTGGCGCTGGCGCTCGACCAGGTCGAGCGGCTCCTCCATGGCGCCGCTCGGCCAGGGGATCCCGGACGGGAACAGCCCGACGTCCAGGGGCTCGACCTCGCTGCGGGTCATCACGGTCGCGACGTTGGGATCGCGCAGCAGGCGAGGACGATCGGCCGGCACGCCCTCGTCGGGCGTCTCCGGGTCCCCTGACTGGTCGTCTGGCATCGCTTCCGTGTCTCGAACCCGAGTAGTGACGCCCGCGCGCCCGCTGATCACCGAAAGTTCCGGCGCCCGCCGCGGGGTCGGGGTCGGGGTCAGTCCGGGCGCCCGCGCCCCGCCGCGGCCCGCAGATCGTCGGCCCATCGCCCGAAGCTGTCGAGGGTGGTCCGCAGCTCGCCCGTGGTCCGCGCAATCTCGTCGACGTGACCGCGCAGCCGCTCGCGCGCGAGTCGCAGCCGGCTGCGGACCGTCGCGTCGGGGACCCCGACCACCGCGCCGATCTCCACCGAGGTCATCTGCTCGTCGTAGAAGAGCTCGAGCACCACCTGGTCGCCCAGCGGCAGCCGTCGTAGCGCACGCACGAGGATCGCGCGCTCGCGCTGCGCGGCGAGCATCGTCGCAAGCCCGACGACCTCCGGCTCGGCCTGGGCCTGCGCGAGCGCGAGCGTCCACGGATCCGACTCGCGATACAGCTCGCGCAGGTGCTCGCGCACGACGTTGTACGCGGTCGCGAAGAGATAGCTGCGGAACGATCCGCGGCCCTCGAAGCGGGCCTGTCCCTCGACGCAGCGGGCGAAGGTGCTCTGCACCAACTCCTCGTAGTCGTCGCCGACCTTGCTGCGGAAGAACCGACGCAGCGCGGGGAAGTGGCGCGCGAACAGCTCGCCACCCGCGCGTCGATCTCCGCGGCGCCACGCGTCGAGCAACTCGAGGTCGTCTCGCTCCACGGCCGCCGCACGATATCACCGTTCGCGCGGGTGGCCGAGCGAGCACCTCCGGCGTCGCGCGACTTTCGGTGATCGCGGGCGTTCGTCGCATCACTTCCGGATCCCGCGACCGTGCCGCGCGTATCCCAGGTCCTCGTCGTCGATCCGTTTGCCGCGCTGTCGGCCGACGCGGTCGCGCGACTGCGGACGCCACAGACCGCCCTGCACCACGTGACCGACGACGTCGTGGCTGGCCGCATGGCCAGCGACGCGGGGATCGATCTCGTGGTGCTCATCGTCCCCGAGCAGGCTGAGCCCGACGCCGTCGGTGCGGCCTCGATCGCGCGCTGGCTGCGTCGCAGCCCGCGACGACCGCTGCTGGTCACCACCGATTCGGCCCTCGCGGACGACCTCGTGTGCGGGCTGGCGCTGGGGCGGGCGCGACCCGAGACCGCTTCGCCGCGGCCGCGCAGCCCGGCCGAGCATGCGCGCGGCGTCGCGGCGATCATCGGCCGAGCCCCGGCGACGCTGCGCCTGCACCGGATGATCGAGCGCGTCGCGCCGTCGGAGCGCGCCGTGCTCGTGCATGGTCCCACCGGCACCGGCAAGGAGCTCGTGGTCCAAGCGCTCCACCAGCTCGGGCTGCATCCCGACGCGCCGCTCGTCGACGTGAACTGCGGAGCGATCCCGGAGGCGCTGATGGAATCGTTGCTGTTCGGTCACGTGCGCGGGGCGTTCACCGGCGCCGACGCGGCGCAGGACGGATACCTCACGGCGGTCGGGCACGGCACGCTGTTCCTCGACGAGGTCGCCGAGCTCCCGCTGCTGCTGCAGGCCAAGCTGCTGCGCGTGCTCGAGACCCGACGCTTCCGTCGCGTCGGCTCGACCGAGGAGCGCACCTTCCATGGCCGCGTCGTGGCGGCGACCCACGCCGACCTGCGCCGCGCCTGCGCCGAGCGGCGCTTCCGCGAGGATCTCTACTATCGGCTCGCGGTCCTCGGGATCGAGGTGCCCGCGCTCGCCGAGCGGCGCGAGGACATCCCGCTGCTCGTCGCCCACTTCGCCGCGGGCCAGCGCCGTCCGCTGCGCTTCACCGCCGCGGCCGTGGCCGAGCTCGCGCGGCGGCCGTGGCCGGGCAACATCCGCCAGCTCCGCAACGCGATCGACCGACTGGCCGTGACCTGCGACGCCGACCCGATCGATGTCGCGGATCTCCACGAGCACCTCGAGGTCCGCGGCGACGACGAGCCGACGCGGACGGCGGTCCCCGAGCCCGCGACGAACCCCGGGCCCGTGTCGGCCCCCGATCTCGCGACCGCGCTGCTCCGCGTCGACGGTCACGACAAGCTCGCCGCCGTCGAGACCCTGCTCATCGACGCCGCGATGCGCGAGTACGGTGGCAACAAGAGCGCTGCGGCGCGGGCCCTGGGCGTGCACCGCAAGGTGCTCGAGCGTCGGCTCGTCCGCGACACGACACACGCGATCACGGTGGAGGACGACGACGTCGCGCTCGAGCCGGACTGATCGCCGCCGGCCACCGCGCTCGATGGTCGTGCTCGACCACGGTGGACGCGTCGGTGGTCGCGGCCGACCACGCTGCGAACGACGGCGCCGGCACGAGGCCGAACCACACACGGCAGGACAGGTGGCACGGGCGGTGCACCGAAGCGGCACCGATGGTCGAACTCCTCGGCACCGCAAGCACCGCCTCGGCGATCCTCGGCTTCGACACCGCGTCGACCGTCTCGCTCGCGCAGGCCCAGGCCCTGCGCGCGTGCGGCTTCGGCTTCTGCGCCCGCTACCTCAAGCGCACCGCGTCCGAACAACCGCCGAGCACCGGCCCGTCGCTGACCATCGCCGAGGCCCAAGACCTGCTCGCGTGCGGCCTGGCGATCATCCCCGTGCAGTACGGATCGAGCTCCCTCGTCCCCTCCGCCGCGGCGGGGTCCGAGGTCGGTGAGGCCGCGGCGATCAACGCCTTCGCCCTGGGCATCCCCACCGGCGTGACGATCTGGTGCGACCTCGAGTGGTCACCCGATGTGTCGCCCGATCCGAGCGCGACGATCGCCTACGCGAACGCATGGCACGACGCGGTCGTCGACGCGGGCCTGCGCGCCGGGCTCTACATCGGCCCCAACGTCCCGCTCGACGGCGAGCAGCTCGGGGATCTCGCGTTCACCTCCTACTGGAAGTCGGCGAGCCGCGTGGCCTGGCCGACGCCGCGCGGCTTCCAGCTCGTGCAGGGCCGCACCGTCGTGGTCGAGGGCCTGTCGATCGATCCCGACGTGGCGGCGTACGACGCCGACGGCGATCGCCTGGTGTGGCTGGCGGCGAGCGAGGGATGCGGATGACCACGCCCCAGAGCCCCGGCCTGGCCGCAGCGACGCGCAGCGTCAACGACGTCAACAAGGGCGTCGTCGGCACCGCGCCCTCCGAGGCCCAGGCGATCACCTACGAATCGCTCGCGCATTCGTTGACGTTACTCATGCACAACGCCGCGCAGACGCAGTTCGGCGCCAAGCAGATCGAGGTCGCGGCCGTGGCCGCGGTGTGCAGCCAGATCGTCCGCGCCGGCGTCGGCTCGGGCAGCCGCCCCTGAACAGGTTTTGTGGCGAGAGCCCGAAGGAGAACCAATGTCGACCCCACATCCGACCCTCGATCCCCAGGTCGCCGACGCCCTGACCACCATCAACGCCATGGTCGTCGGCATATCGCCTTCGATGGCCAGCGGCTCGCAGTTCATGACCCTGGGCTATGCCCAATCCCTCGCGGCCTACAACGCGGTATTCGCCCAGCAGCAGGCCTACATCACCGCGCAGACCGCCTCCGTCGCGGACGTGCTGGCGATCCTGCAGCCGTGATTCGAAGTTCCCTCTGTAGTTCGACCCCAATGCAAAAGGCAACAGCAAAATGGCAGACAGCACCTCCACCAGCAATTTCGCGAACCCCGTCCTCAACCCGCAGGTCACCGATCAGGTCACGACGACCAACGCGACGGTGCTCGGCGAAGCCCCGGCGATGGCGATGGGCAGCCTGTACCAGACCATCGGCAACTCGGTGGCCATGGCCGCGGCGAACGCGGTCTACGCCCAGCAGCAGGCCAACGTGACCTACCAGACCGCGACCACGGTCGCGGTGAAGAAGCTCATCGGGACGTAGTCGTCCCGCTCGAATCGATCGTTCAACCCTCCAACCCATGCCCGCGGGCCCCGAAAGGGTCCGCGGGAACGAAACAGTGATCTCCCATGGCAAACGGCACCACCTCGACCTTCGCGAACACCACCCTCAACCCGCAGGTGACTGACGAGCTCAGCACCACCAATGCGACCGTACTCGGACAATCGCCCTCGACGGCGATGGGCAGCCTCTACCAGACCGTCGGCAACTCGGTGGCCATGGCCGCGGCCAACGCGGTCTACGCCCAGCAGCAGGCCAACGTGACGTATCAGACCGCCAGCACCATCGCGGTCGCCCACCTGGTGAGCGGCTCCTGACGCCGATGATCCGGCGGCTCCGGTGGTCACAATCGCAGGGGTTCGTGCCCCTGCGATTGCGGTCGACCGGCGCCGCGCGGATCGCCCCCGCGCCAAACGAAGCCGGCCATGACCACCCCGCGGACAGTCTCGAGTGCGGTCGTCGACGCGGTCACCACCGTCGATGCCACCGTCGTCGGCATGGCCCCCGCGATGGCGATGGCGGCGCTCGCCCAGAACCTCGCGAATTCGGCGGCGATGGCCGCGATGAACGCGGTGTTCGCCCAGCAGCAGGCATTCATCGCCCACCAGGCGGCCACCACCTCGGCCGTGGCGATGCTCCTCGCATTGATCGATGACTGACGCCCGCGAACCAGGAGCCGAGCATGGACGATCCGACCGAGCAGACCGTCTCGTTCATCAGTACCGCGGTGACCGGCCGGGCCGTGATCGCGACCACCGATCCGAGCTCGGGCGGGCCGCCGAGCAACGCCACGACGTCCAACGATGCGACGTATCCCGCGCAGCAGGCCAGCGGCATGGCCGTGCAATCGGTCGCGCAGTCGATGGCGATCGCGATCCAGGACGCCACCGACATGCTCCGCAACGTCTCCACCATCGCGACCACCGCGATGGGCGTGGCCGCGGCCAAGTGGATCGAGACCCCGGAGATGGTGCTCTACAAACAGATCATCGACACCGCGCAGGGTCTCATCCAGACCGCCGCAGGCGACTTCCTCACCATCGGCCAGAACGCCGCGACCGTGCTGTCCGCGTTCCCCTCCGGCGCCAGCAAGCCCTCGAACTGAAGTTCATCCACAGGAAGGAGCCGACCATGTCGAATCGACCCATCATCGACGTCGAGGCCTACGAGCACGATCCGCCCGAAGGGCTCGTGCCGGTCGACGCCGCCCCCGAGCCCCCGCCGTTCGAGATCCCGCCGCCACCGCGCTTCGATCCGATGCAGGTGCTGTACACGCAGCGCCGACTGCTCCGCGATCAGCAGCGAGCGCTCCGCGACATGCTCCTGCAGATGGAGTCGCCGAGCTCCGCCGGGCCGCCCAGACCGACGCCCTACACCGATCTCCTCACCCGCAGCATGACCGCGCTCGACCGGTCGCTCGGCACGATCATGCATTCACTCGAGCACACCTTCGGCGCGGATGGCCGTGGCCGACACACGCAGGGGACCGACCGATGACCGACAAGGACGCCACGACCACGTTTCTAGTGTGCTTCAGCGGCCATGACGAGGCCGAGCACCGCACCGGCCTGCGGATCTGTCTGGGGGTGTCACCGAACGGCACGGGGGCGCGCGCCGGCAAGACCGGTCCCTTCTTCTTCACGGTGAGCCTGGCCAACGTCCGCGTGCAGCTGCCCAACCCGCTGCCCGGCACGCAGCCGGTCGTCGGCACCACCAACCTCAACGAGACGCTGCCGCTGTCGGCGGCCGACATCGACAACCTGCGCGCGTGGCTCAACGACTACGCGCCGGCCCACGACCAAAAAGACCACCGGAAAGAATGACCCATGAGCACCCACAGCAAGCTCGACCACGCGCTGCGTCACATCGTCCACCGGGTCGCGACCTCGCACCACCACGACAAGGACACCAAGCAGCGAGGCGCACCGGATCGCTCGGAGCTGGTCGCGGGGTTCTTCAGCAGCCCCGAGCTGGCGCGTCACGTCTCGCGCGACGGCAAGCTCGACGTCGTCATCCGCACCAATGACGCGGCGCGGGCGACCAAGCACATCGAGAAGCTCGGCGGGATCGTCCATGCCGCCCCCGGGGCGCGCGTGATCACGGCACGCGTCCTCATCGAGAAGCTGCTCGAGGTGGCCGACGACCTCAGCATCGTGGGCATGTCGCTGGCCGCCGAGCTGTCACCGTCGCTCAACCTCGCGAACGAGGCCAGCGCGCTGACGAACGACAGCGGCGAGCGGTTCTTCCCGGCGCTGCTCGGCGAGGGCGTGCTCGTCGGCATCGTCGACACCGGCATCGATGTGCTGCACCCCGCGTTCGCCGAGGTCGACAAGTCGACCCGCATCGTCGCCTACTGGGATCAGACCACGGACGAGAAGTTCGGCGATGGGTTCAAGCCGATCGTCGACGCGGCCAAGGACGCCCCCGACACCAACGGCCACGGCACCGCGGTGGCCAGCGCCGCCGCCGGCAACGGCCGCGGCTCCCCGGACGGCGCCATGGTCGGCGTCGCGCCGCAGGCCAAGATCGCGATGGTCAAGACCACGTTCACCGACGCGGATGTCATCCGCGGGATGGACTGGCTGTGCGAGCGCGCCGACAAGCTCGGCCTGCCCTTGGTCATCAACCTGAGCCTCGGAAAGCACAGCGACGGACACGACGGCTACGACGCGCTCTCGCAGCACGTCGACGAGATCTCGGGCAAGGGCCGCATCGTGGTTGTGTCTGCCGGCAACGAGGGCGACGACGACATCCACGCCATGCACGACTTCAGCGACGACGCGCCGCTTTGGGCGTTCGAGGTCCAGCCGGTGCTGTCGCCGAACGCCGTCGACCCGAACATCCGCGAGGGCGTGCTGAGGCTCTCGGTGTGGGGCAAGCGCCACGACCACCTGCAGCTGACGCTCGAGGATCCCCGCGGCTTCGCCTACCCGGCGCCGATCAACGTCGCCGAGCAGGACGACGTGACCGCGCAGGGCTACCAAGGCCACTGGGACAAGGATCGCGAGGCGGTCACCGGTGACATCTTCTACGTGCTGCAGGTCGCGATCTCGTCCGACGACGAGAACCTGCGCGGCCCGTGGACGATGCACGTCAAGCTCCGCTCGGGGACCAAGCTGCCCGATCCGCTGCGCGTGCACGCGTGGACCTACAACGCGCAGCGCGGCTACATCAGCGCCGGTGCGTCGCCGGGCTACAAGGTCGGCTCGCCGGGCGCGGCGCACAGCGCCGTGACGGTCGGCTCGTACGCCACGCGCAACGAGTGGGTGACCTCGACGTCGAAGATCTACAAGGCCGAGGGCATCGAGCTCGGCGAGGCGAGCGGCTTCTCGAGTCAGGGACCGACCCGCGATCAGCGGCTGAAGCCCGACCTCTGTGCGCCGGGCGAGTACGTCGGCATGGCCAAGTCGAGCCGCTCGGGCCCCAAGCCGCTGTACCAGATCGGCCAGTCGGCGTACCTCGTCAACCGCGGCACGAGCTTCTCGTCGCCGTACGTCGCGGGGGCCGTCGCAGCGCTGCTGCAGCTCGATCCGGCGCTCACGCCCGCGGACGCCAAGCTCTTCCTGCAGGGCACGGTCGATCCGCGGACGCCGGCGGATCAGTGGGGCGCGGGCAAGCTCGACGCCAAGCGCCTGCTGCAGGAGGCGACGCGGTTGCTACGACCGCCGCGCGCCCAAACCGGGAGCTGACACCCGGGTCGCGTCAGCGTCGCGTGGTCGCAAGACCGGCGGCGTTGACCGCCAGCATGCCGCCGTCGAGGTTCATCACCGCGCGAAAGCCCATCTGCTCGAGCGTGCGTGCGGCCGCGGCGGACCGTCCACCCGAGCGACAGATCACGACCACCAGCGCACCGCGGTCCCACGATTCGGCGACGCGCGGCAGGCTCGACAGCGGAACGAGCTCCGCGTGGGGGACGTGGCCGAGCTCGCCGACGAACTCGGCGGGCTCGCGGACATCGACGAGGCGGGCGCGCCCGTGCCACGCCGCGAGCGCGTGGACGGAGAGGTTCTTGGGGGTGGGTTCGGTGGATGCGTGCAACATGGTGGTCTCCTCGGGGCTCAGACAGCGGACGGTGCGAGGCCGCAGGCGCGGTTGGCCGGGACCGACTCGGCCAGTCGCTTCGGCGGCGGCAGGCGCAGGCCTGCCATCAACGCGATGAACTCGTCGCGCGTGCGACCGGCCAGGCGTGGGTTGCTCCGCCGCTCCTCGCCGATCGTGCTCGACGTGAAGCCGCGGTAGTCGTGGCCGGGCCACACCACGGTGTCGTCGGGCAGGGCGAAGAGCGTGCGGGTGATCGAGTCGTAGAGCGCACCGGCGTCGCCGCTCTGGAAGTCGGCGCGCCCACAGCCGCGGACCAGCAGCGTGTCGCCGGTGAAGACATGCCCGTCGACGCGGTAGCTCAGGCCATCGTCGGTGTGGCCCGGCGTCTCGAGGGCGACGATCTCGAGGGTACCCAGCGGCAGGCGATCGCCGTGCGAGAGCCGCACGTCGATGCAGGGCGCACCGGCTGTGCTCGCCACCGTGCGGGCCCCCGTGCGCTCGCGCAGCGCACCTGCGGCCGTGACGTGGTCGGCGTGTACGTGGGTCTCGAGTACCCAGCGCAGGCGCAGACCGAGCTCGGCGACGAGCCCGAGGTCGCGCTCGAGCTGCTCGCGCACCGGATCGATGAGCGCCGCCTCGCCGCTCGCCGGGTCGGCGACCAGGTACGAGTAGGTCGAGCTCTCGGGGTCGAACAGTTGCCGCAGCAGCATGGCCTCCCAGGTTGCATCGCAGATGCCAACCCGTGATCTCGCGCGACGACGTGGGCACACCGCCCGATCGCACCGCGGATGAAACGCGGTGAAACGCGGTGAAACCAGGGCCTCAGACCAGGCCGTGCTGCCGCATGCGTCGCCACAGCGTCACGCGCGACAGGCCGAGCAGCTTCGCCGCCTGATCCCGGTTGCCCGCGGTGCGAGTGAGGGCGGCGGCGATGCGACGCGCCTCCGGGGCGGCCTCGCTGGTCGGCGTCGGTCGGACCTCGGCGGAGGCGCGCATGGGCTCGGCGTCGAGGCCCGGCTCGACGAGCTCGGGCGGCAGATCGGCCGCGACGAGCTCGGGGCCCTCGCCGATCGCGAACGCGTACTCGAGCGTGTTGCGGAGCTCGCGGACGTTGCCGGGCCAGTCGTGGTGCTCGAGCGCGGCGAGGGCCGCGGGCGCGACCGTGTCGACGCGCCGCTTGCCCCGGGCGTTCTGCTCGTCGACGAAGCGCTGCGTGAGCACCTCGATGTCCCCGGGGCGCGCCCGCAGCGGCGGCAGGAACACCGGGATCACGCGCAGCCGATACATGAGATCGGCACGGAAGCGGCCGGCCTCGACCTCCTGCCGCAGCGCGCGGTGGGTCGCCGAGATCACGCGGACGTCGACCGCGATCGGATCGCGGCCGCCGACCGGGATCACCGTGCGGGTCTCGAGCATGCGCAGCAGCTTCGCCTGCAGCTCGAGCGGGAGCTCGGCGACCTCGTCGAGGAACAACGTGCCGTGATCGGCGAGCTGGACGTGTCCCGGCGTGTCGCGCAGCGCCCCGGTGAACGCCCCCTTGAGGTGGCCGAACAGCTCGCTCTCGAGCAGGTTGGCCGGCAGGGCCGCGCAGTTGATCACGCGCAGCGGACCGTCCTTGCGATCCGACAGGCGGTGGATCGCCTGGGCCACGAGCTCCTTGCCCGTACCGGTCTCGCCGCGCACCAGCACCGTCGCGTCGCTGCGGGCGACCTTCTGTACGACGGTGAAGACGTGCTTCATCCCGGCGTCGCGGGTCCACATGCCATGGAACTCGACGATGCGATCCGAGCCGATGGCGCCCGCATCCTGCAGCGTGAGCAGCCATCCCAGCGGCTTCTTGCCGGCGCCCAGCGGCACCGAGCGGATGCGGACCAGGTGCTCGTCGTCGCCGCCGGGTCGGGGGACGAGGGCGTGGACGGGCTCGCCCGCCGCGAGCGCCTCGGCGACCGGGCGCTTGGGCTTGTCGCCGCACAGCAGCGCCGGCGCCGAAACACCGCGGGGCACCGCGCAGCCGAGCAGCGTCGCCGCGGAGGCGGTGGCGAACCGCACGCGCAGCCCCTCGTCGAGGACCATGCACGGGCCCGACGTCGCCGCGAGTGCAGCGTCGATCAGGCGATCGATCGGTGGTTCACGCGGCGTCGTGCGGGGCATCGCCGTCGGTTCTACCAGCGCGACCTGCCCGACGCTCGGCCGCGCGCCCATACGCCCAGGGCGGTGCGATCGTGGAGCACCATCCCGCCGACCAGCGCGGCCACGAACAGCAGCGTCGGTGCGCCGGCGAGCATCCCCACGAGCGCGGGTCCGGGGCACACGCCGACGAGGCCCCAGCCCACACCGAACACCACCGCGCCGGCGACCAGCGGTCGATCGAGATCGCCGCGCGCCGGGAGGTGGAACACGTCGCGCAGCAGCGGCGAGCTGCGGTGTCGGATCACGCGGTAGCTGACGAGGTGCACGCCCGTCGCCCCGAGCATGACGAGGAGCAGATCGGGTCGCCACGCGCCGAGATCGAGGAACCCGAGGACGACCTCGGGATCGGTCATGCCCGAGAGCACGAGGCCGAGGCCGAAGAGCATGCCGGCGAGGAGTGCCGCGACGGTGGGATCGAGATGGCGGCTCACGGACCACCTCCGAGCAGTCCGACCGCGGTCGCGGTGATCATGCCGCTGCCGACGAACGCCGCGGTCGCGACCAGCGATCGTCGCGACAGCCGAGCGACGCCGCAGACGCCGTGACCGCTGGTGCACCCGTTGCCCAGGCGCGTGCCGAAGCCGACGAGCAGCCCCGCGAGGATCACGAGGGGCCACGGCGCGACGGGGGCCGCGATCGTGGTCGCCCCGGCGGAGGCCGCGAGCGCTCCGACGAGGACGAGCCCGCCGAGGAAGCCGGCGCGACAGCGGGTGTCGCGATCGCGGACGAAGAGCAGCCCCGCCAGGAGCCCGCTGACACCCGCGACGCGGCCGTGGGTGAGCAGCAGCAGCGAGGCCGCCGCGCCGATGAGTGCACCGCCCGCGAGGGGCAACCACGAGAATTCGACCATGCGTGTTCCTTGTCGGCGGTCACATCGACGCCGCGAGTTCCTGCCAGAGCACCACGCCCGCCATCGCGAGCACGAACAACCCGAAGCCGCGACGCAGCACGCGCTCGTCGATGCGGCCCACCCATCGGCCGCCCAACAGGCTGCCGACGACGGCCGCCGCCGTCACCGCGAGCACCGGTGTCCAGGGCACGTCCGTGGTGCCGAGGTAGCCGAGCAACCCCGCCGTGGACTTCATCGCGATCACGAGGAGCGACGTGCCGATCGCGATCGGTAGCGGCAGGCCGCCCAGCACCGCGAGCGCGGGCACCACGAGGAAGCCACCGCCGGCACCGACGAGTCCGGTCACCGCGCCCACGACGAGCCCCTCGGCGAGGACCTTGCCGATCGGGAGCTCGCCGACGTGGACCGCGACGCCGGCCTTGCGTGGCCGCAGCATCGCGATCGACGTGGCGATCATCATCGCCGCGAGCGAGAGCAGGAGGATCGAGCCGGGGATGAGGTGCGCGACGCGGCCCGCCGCGTACGCGCCGATCATCCCCGTCGTGCCGAACAGCAGGCCCGTGCGCCAGCGGACCCGGCCACCGCGCGCGTGCGAGACGAGCGCCACGGCGCTGGTGACCGCCACGACGAACAGCGAACCGGCGACGGCCGTGTGCGCCGGCATGTGCAGCGTGTAGCGCAGGATCGGCACCGTCAGGATCGACCCGCCGCCGCCGAGCAGACCGAGCGCGATGCCGATGGCGACGGCGAGCAACGTGGCGAGCGCGAGCATGCGGAGGTCCATGAGCACGGCCCGTGCCACCGCGGGAAAGGCCCTGCGATCGGGCGCACGAGCGCGGCGGCGAAACGCGGTGAAACGCCGACCGTTTCGCGCGACGGCAGATCCCGCGCCCGTGCTACGCTCTGGTCGGTGTCGTTCGACGGTCGGCTCGCGCGGTGGGTCAGCGCCGGCATCATCAGCGCCGAGCAGGCCGAGCGCATCGCGGCCTTCGAGCTCGCGGCGCTGCACGATGGCACATCGCGCCCGGCGCCCGCCGAGCCGCGGCCGATGTTCCTCTACGCGATCGCGGGGCTCGGCGCCCTGGCGATCGCCCTGGGTCTCATCTCGATCGTCGCCGCCAACTGGGACGACATCGGACCGGCGACCAAGATCGGCCTCGACCTCGCGCTGGTCGCCACGATCGGCTTCGGGGTGTGGCACTGGGATCGCCGCGGCATCGGCTGGGCCCGCGAGACCGCGATCGTGATCCTCTACGGTCTCGTGCTGGCCTCGATCGCGTTGATCGGCCAGGTGTACCAGCTCGGCGGCGAGGCCCACGAGGCGCTGCTGGCGTGGTCGATCCTCACGGCGCTCCTCATGACGCGGGCCCACTCGGGGTTCGCGGCGACGGTGTGGATCCTCGGGCTGCAGGTCACGTGGGTGACCTGGGCGGTGTGGCTCGCGGACCAACACCACGCGCCGACCCTGGCGCTCGGCACGGTGTACTGGGCGCCGCTGCTGTGCCTCGGACTCGGGCGCCTCCCGTGGATCCGTCGGGTGCGGCCCGGCCTCGCCGCGACGCTCGAGTCGATCGGATCGACGGAGCTGCTGCTGTGCGCGACGCTCGGCACGTTCGCGTTCTACGAGAACACGGCGACCGAGCCGTGGGCCGAGGCCTATCCGGCGGTGGCAGTGTCGATCGCCCTGACGGTGGCGATCGCCCTCGGCATCCTCGCCGAGCTGCCCGAGCGGCTGCTGCTCGTCACGTGCACGGCGTTGGCCCACGTCCCGCTGTTCGTCTCGACCGGCGATCTCGAGCTCGCGGCCGCGGCGAGCTTCGTCGGGCTGTGGCTGCTGGTCGCCTGGACCGCCCACCACGCCCGCGACCCTCGCATGCTCAACGTCGCGACGGCGATGATCGGGCTGCGCATCGTCGCGATCTACTTCGAGGTGTTCGGCACGCTGCTCGACACCGGGCTGGGCCTGGTGAGCGGCGGCCTGCTGACCCTCGGGCTGGTGTGGCTGTGGACCCGCAAGCGCCGGCAGTTCGAGCGCGAGCTCGGAGGTGGCCGATGAGCACACCGAGCCCGCGCGCCGCGTCGCGGTGGACGATGATCGCCGTGCTGGTGCCGCTGCTCGGCCTCGGCGTGCTCGTCGGACGCGCCGAGGTCGCGACCCGCAACGCGCCCGTGTGGACGATCCCGATCACAGGCGTCGACCCACGCGACCTGCTGCACGGCCAGTACCTCGAGTACCAGTACCGACTGCGTTGGGTCGCGACGGACACCTGCGGCGCGCCCGACGGGCCGCGGCCGACGCCGGGGTGCTGCGTGTGCCTGACCCGCAGCGGGGCCGACGGCGTGGATCCCTTCGCCCAGCAGATCGACTGCGACACCCCCGAGCCGCGGTGCGAGTCGATCGTGCGTGCGGACGGGATGCTCCCGCCGCAGCGCTACTTCGTGCCCGAGGCCAGCGCGCGGGCCCTCGAGCAGGAGCTGCGCACCCGCGACGCCGCGCTGCGCGTGACGGCCACG
This sequence comes from Nannocystaceae bacterium, assembly GCA_044344875.1. GTDB lineage: Bacteria > Myxococcota_A > Polyangia > Nannocystales > Nannocystaceae > Xiheibacterium. The sequence goes on along the minus strand of JBIJCC010000064.1, from coordinate 10,698 downwards.
CCCCAGCGCGAGCTCGCAGTCGGCGAGCTGCTGCTCGATGGGCGGCCGTGGCGGGAGCTGGTGCCGTAGCCGTCACGGCACCGTGCGAGGGCGTGATCAAAGCTCCGAGTCGCCCGTCTAGCTCCCCATGACGATCCCCAACCGGCCGCTCGGCCTCGGATTCGCCCTGATCACGACCCTGTTCGCCAGCGCATGCGACCAAGGGCCCGAGGACCACGACGCGGCTCGCCTCGCGGTCGTGCTCGTCACCGCCGATGGGCTGGAGCACGGCGCGGGCACCTACGACGTGGAGTCGGGCGAGCTCACCTTCGCGCCGGCGGTGCAGGACGAGATGCGGGAGGTGATCGGCGGCAACGGCTATCGGGCGGTCGTGACGCATGACGGCGAGGATGCCGACGTGGATCTCGACGACGGCATGGCCGCGACGACGCCGGATCTCGAGGACGGCGATGTCTTCGAGCTCCGCGCCGCTCGAGCTGATGGGGGCACGAGCACCATCGGTCGGCTCGAGCTGCGCGCCGCCGCCTCGGCTGGCTTCCGCAAGAAGGTCGAGACGATCTGGAAGGAGGGGAACATCACCGGCACGGACGACTGGGAGGCCAGCCCGTGAGTGGCCTCCGCCCCCACGACGGACCGACGCCTTCCGTGCGAAGCTCCCGGGTGTGATCGACGTCCCCGACTCGACCCGTAGCCTGGCCCTCGCAGTCTTGGTCCTCGGCGCGTGCTTCAACGAAGCGGGCAGCGGCGGCGAGGACACAGGCAATGTCGACCCCACCGCGTCGACGAGCGGCTCGGGGACCGCGTCGACGGCCACGACCGACGCGAGCTCGAGCGATGCGGGCTCCGCCGACACGACGGTCGCGACCATGGACACCGGCACGACCGAGAGCAGCAGCGGCGACGCGAGCACCTCGACCGGCGAGCCGGTCGATCCGTGCCTGGCGGTCCTGGAATGCAGCGAACCCGCCCAGCGCCGCGCTGGCCCTCGACGGCGTGGCGATCGACGACGGCATGATGCCCAACGTCGACGTTCCGCCGGGGCAGGCGGCGCCGCTGGTGCTCGGGGTGTACGCCTTCGACGCGCCGTTTCCCAACGGTTGCGTCGCCTATGTCGACGACGTGGTCGTCGAGGCCGGCTGAGTCCGGGCCCCCCGCCCCGGATCAGCGTGCCGAACGCCGACGAATGCGATCCGCGAGCCAGAACTCGAGCATCCCGAGGTACGGCTGCGCACGCGGCGTGGCCCGCAGCGCCTCGAGCTTGCGCTGCAGCGTGGCCGCCGACCAGGTGGCTCCGCTGCGTTCGACGAGCTCGTGCAACAACGCCGCGAGGGCGTGATTGCGGTTCGCCACGAGATCCCGCTGGTTGAGGTTCAGGACGTCGTCGAGATCCCGTTGGAGGTCGGGGTCGTCGATGCGGATCCTACCGTCGGACAGGTAGCGCAACTTCCCCACCGCCGGAGAGAATGGGTGCAACCGCAACGTGCGGTCGCCCTTGCGTGTGTCGCAGTGCTGCTCCGACGGCGGCCGCCCCTGGTTGCCTGGACATGCGGCGAGGAGGTTGTCCCAGGCGACGCGGTCACGCTCGTCGCCCGCAGACTGAGGGCGTAGGTGCTCGATCTTCATCCGCGCGTCGTCGATGCGACCCATGCAGTAGCAGCAAAGATACTGTTGGTCTTCGAGCAGACGCGCCCGCAATCGCTCCTTGGCGGGGAACGCATCGATCGAGTAGCGATTGGGGTCGTCGCTGCGCGAGCGATGCTCCCGCAGCTCCGTCGGCTCTGCGCCCTTCGTGAAGGCCCGCATCAGCCCGCCCGGAGCTCGAGGACCATGCCCAGCCGCGTGACCTCGGCGTCGACGTCTCCGAGCTCTTTCGCGAGGGCCTCGAGCTTGGCCCGCGCCTCGTCGAACTGCTCGGCGTCGAGGAGCACCGCGATCGCCGAGACGCTGTCGAGCACCCACTGGGGTCGCGCCGGCGTCTCGAAGACCTCACTGAGGATCGCGTCGGCGTCTCGTCCCCGGGTCGGATGCGCGGGTGAGTGGAGCTCGAAGTCCCGCAGGACGCGGATCTGCCCGGCGCGCACGCCGGCCAACACCACGGGGGAGTGGGTCGAAACCACGAACTGGAGGTTCGGGAAGACCCGCTGCAGTCGATCGAGGACCTCCGACTGCCACTTCGGGTGCAGATGGATCTCGATCTCGTCGATGAGCACCACGCCCGTCCCGTCGAGCGGATCGGGTCGACCGGGGTTCGCGATCGCGAGGCGACGGGCGATGTCGGCCGCCATCGTCAGGATGGTGCGCTCGCCTTCGCTGAGCTGATCGAACGCGAGCTGCGTGCCGTCCTTCTCGATCTCGAGGATCGGCTTGCGGCGGGCCGGGGGCTCGTCCGGCGAGTTCATCGGTCGGCGCACGTGGAGATCGCGAAATCGGGGACTGCCTTCGTCAGCCCCGCCGAGGATCCGCTCGACCGCGCTGCGGACGGCGTCGAGCTGCGCATCCGAGTGCGAGCCGTCGCGACGCCACAGCGCATTCTCGACATCCTCACGCTCGCGGAACCAGTGGAAGAGGGACTCGAAGTCGGCCGTTGCCTCGAAGGCGTGCGCGTACGTGGAGTACGCGCCCCACTCCGCAGGATCGACCGACCCCGGGGTGCGGTCGATCGGGATCCGACGATCGGGAAACAGACACGCGATCGGCAGCGGCGGGACGGCCGACCCGAGGAGTCCGCCCTCGGCCTCGGCCACGACTCGACCATCGGGGCGCGTGACGACGACCAGCGAAGCCTGGCGCTCCTCACCGGCGTGCACGCCGCTGAGGAGCACTCGACCTGCCGTTGCGCCGTTGCGCAGCCGGTAGCTGAGGGTCTCGCCCTCGGACGAGTCCAGCGTCGACCGGAGCGTCTGCGCGATCGCAGCCAGGATCGTGCTCTTGCCGCTGCCGTTGACCCCGACGAGCACGGTCAGCCGCGCGTCGAGCTCCATCGTCAGGGCCGCGAAGCCGCCGATGTTCTCGAGCTCGAGTCGCAGGAGCCGCATCGGCCCTCAGTGTACCGCAAGCCGCGCGTGGGGGCCGTGCGGGCGCCCGCCGGCCACGCCGACCTCGCGCGCGCCCTCGTCCGGGCCCCCCGGCGCCACCTCCCCGAGCGTCACTCCGCAGCGGTGCCGATGAAGATCCGCACCACCTTGCCGCCGTCGATCGCGAAGAACGTCCCGCCGTACGCGTCGCCGATCACCAGGTCCGTCGCGCTCGACTCGCGCTTGTTGATCTGCTTGCCGTAAGCCGTCTTCACCTCGTCGACGGTGCTGCCGATCCCGATGCCGGCCTTGGTCTTCAACGCGCACGACCCCTCGCACGTGACCGAGAAGACCGAGCGCATGGCGCCGGTGATCAGCACGACGCCGTGGCTCGGCCACGTCCACGTCGTGTAGACCTGGCCATCCATCGCCCACTCCTCGCTGGTCTTGCGCGCGGGCTTGCCGAGCAGGCCCATCGCCCCGTCGGCGTCGAGATCGTCGAGGGCGATCGCCTGCGCCGTCGCCCCGGCGAGCACGAGGGTCGTGATGATGTCGACGACGTCGGACTTGCCGCAGTCGACGTCGCCGGCGCACGAAGCCGCGAGCACGTTCGCCCGCTCGGCCGTGTACACGACCCGCTTGCCGACGAGCTTGCTGGCGTCACGCGCCGCGCCGGGGCACAGCTCGAAGTCCCCCTCGCGCGAGGTCGACCCCGCGTCGGTCGCGAGCTGCACGTAGCAGGCCCGATCGCCGAGCTCGAGGCCCTCGAGCACCGCCTCCCCGGTGAGCGGCGCGGCGGCGACGGGCGGCGCATCGGTGCTCGACACGCTGGCGCTCGCGGTCGACGTCGTGCCGGGCGCGGGCGCGGGCCCGTCGGACGGCGCGGAGGTCTGTGGCGCCGCCGACTTGTCGCACGCCGCGGTGAGGAGCACGAGGATCGCGAGGCTGCGGCGGAGGTGGTTCACGGAGCCGGAGCGTACCCCGTGTCGGCCGCGCGGGCGGTCAATAGCACTGGAACCACGCGCCGTGCCCCATGACGTACATGACGCCGCAGTCACCGAGGTTCACGTCGGCGAACGCCTCGTCGAACTGCATCATGAAGCCACCACCCGCGAGGCGCCCGGGGATCGGCGCCGCTTGGATCGGCGCGGAGGCACCGCCCTCGTCGTCGCCGCCCTCGTCGTCGCCGCCCTCGCCGTCGTCGTCGCCGCCCCAGTCGTCGTCTCCGCCCTCCTCGCCCTGCAGCCAGATCGGCGCGCCGCCGAGCCGCGCCGGGGCCTGCCAGATCGCCTTGCGCAGCTCGCCGAGCACAGGGTCATCCCCCGACGCGGCGAACACCGCCGCGGGCACACGGATCGGCACGAGCGTGAAGCGCTTCTCGGTCCGCGAGTCCTCGCGCGGCGGCAGCGGTTCGCGGCACAGGCCGCGCGCGACCGCGGCGTCGTCGAGGAACACGACCTCGGTCTGCGAGGTGCCGGCTTCCCACGCCTCGTTGTAGGACGCGTTCGAGAGGAACAGCATCATCACGCGGGCGCCCGCGGGCGCCCGCACCCCCTCGAGGCCGCGCAGATCGATCGTGAACACGTGCTCCATGCGCGTGTCGCTGCCATCCCAGCCCTCCGGCATCGACGACTCCTCGAACAGGTCGCGCAGCCCGTCGTAGCGCGGCCATGTGTCGCCATCGATGCCCAGCGGCGCGCCCCAGACCCGGTTCAGGCTGTCGTCGGTCGGTACTGCGTCGAAGTCGGGGACGTAGATCAGGGTGTTGCAGGGGACACCGCAGCTCGCGGCGAGGGTCTGGATGCGGGTGATCTTCTCGTGGGTCATCGGTGCTCCGTCGTGCCCAGGTGCGGAGGCGCGAGCGCGACCGATCGATCATCCGCGATCGCTCGACGTGCGGTGAGAGGGCTCACTGCAGGCGGTCGGGCCCGTCGTCGGGCGCGGCGCGGCGCACCATCGCGTCGAGCGCGGCGTCGTCGGGCACGGCCGCGGCGCCGACCTTCGCGAGCTCGGCGCGCACCAGCTCCTTGCCGCGGCGCAATCGACTGCGCGCGGTGCCCTCGGGGATCTCGAGCACCGCCGCGAGCTCGCCCGCGGTCGCGCCCTCCCAGTAGTGCAGCTCGAGCGCGACCTGGAACGACAGCGGGATCCGCCGCAGCGCCGTGAGCAGTCGCGCGCGCTCCTGGTCCTCGGCGACGGCGCGACTCGGGCTCGTCGCGGCGTCCTCGACCGAGCCGGTCAGCGGATCGAAGCGATCGCGCAGCCGACCGTTGCGGCGAAAGTGCCCGACGAGCTCGCGCTTGGCGACCGCGAGCAGGTAGCCGCGGAAGGCCCCCGCGTCGCGGATCTCCTCCCGGTGCTCGATGATCGTGAGGAACGTGCGCTGCACGAGATCCTCGAGCGCGTCGTCGGCCTTGTTGCGGAAGAACCGGTACAGCAGCCGATGGTGTCGGGCGATGAGCTCGCCGCCAGCGCCGCGATCCCCGGCGCGCCACGCCGCGAGCAGCTCGGGATCGGCACGCTCGGCAAAGGACGGGTCCACGGAGCCGCGCGAGTGTGCCACGGGCCCCTTCACCGGGGTATCCTGCGCGAGCTTGTCCGATCGTGCCCAACGCGCGCTGCCGCGGCGTCGGTTCCTGCGGGGCGCCGGCGCGAGCGCGCTGGCGCTGCCGTTCCTCGAGATGTTCGCGCCGGCGCGCGCGGGTGGGCGCCCGACCATCTCGCGCTATGCGTTCCTGTTCGGCGGCATGTCGATCGGCGCCTACGGCAACGATCGGATCGCGCCCGCGGCCGAGGGCCCGTGGGTCGGGCCGATGACGCGCGCGCTGCAGCCGCTCGCCGATCACGGCGTGGCCGACGTGGTGAGCCTCGTGTCGGGGCTCTCGATGCCCGTGGGGATGATGCCGCCCCCAGGCGGTCGCCCGCCGAACTTCCACGCGACGTCGCACCCCGTGCTCGCGACCGGCCAGCGCTTCTCGGGCATGATCGACGGCACCCTGCACGCGCCGTCGTCGGACTGGGTCGCGGCCGGCACGATCGCCGGGACGACGCCGTTCCCGGTGCTGACCTACGGCGCGCAGCCGGCCTTCTATCGGCTCGATTCCAACGGCGCCATCAACGGCACGATCTCCGCGCGCATCGGCGCCCAGGGCACGCTCGAGCAGGTCCCGCCGGTGACCAGCCCGCGCGTCGCGTTCGAGAGCCTGTTCGGCGGCGCGCTGCCGCCCGGCGCCGTCGATGCGATCGCGGCCAAGCGCGCGTGGGCGATGCGCAAGAGCGTCGTCGATCGCGTCGCCGAGGACGCCAAGGCCCTCGTCGACCGCCTCGGCACCGAGGACAAGATCCGGATGCAGCGGCACTTCGACGAGCTGCGCACTCTCGAGCACCAGATCGACGCGCTCGAGCCGACCGACGCGCCGACGTGTCCGATGCCACCGCATCCCGGCGACGATCCGCCGATCGGCGACGCCATCGATCCTGGCATCGACCCCACCGCCGAGGACTACGACGGCTTCTACATGAACGCCAACGGCTACTCCGACGAGGAGCTGCGCGCGTCGATCATGGTCGATCTGATCCACATGGCGTTCGCGTGCGACCTGTCGCGCGTGGCCTCGTTCATGCTGTCGTACGCGACCTGCAGCATGAACATGTTCCCGCTCTTGGGCATCGCGAGCGACCTGCACGGCATCACCCACGGCTCGCTCGGCGACGACGAGGCCGTGGTCCAGGACGCGCTCGCCGACGCCGCGGGCTGGCACGTGGGCCACTTCGCGCGGCTGGTCGAGAAGCTCCGCGACACCGAGTCCCCTTTGGGCACCTCGCTGCTCGACGACACCGCGTTGGTGCTGGCGTTCGAGGGGGGTTGGGGCTTCGATCCGCAGGTCGGCGCGCTGCTCAGCCCGCACTCGACGGAGAACATGGTGGTGCTCGTGGGCGGGCGCGCGGGTGGGTTGCACACGAAGGCCGGTGGACATGTGCGGGCGCCGGGGGTGCATCCGACCGCGGTGCTCAACACGGCGCTCTCGGCCGTGGGGGTGGCGGAGACGCTCGGTGAGGTGACCGCGACGGTGGACGCGTTGCTCGGGTAGGGATCGACCGCGCCGCTCACCGGCGTGCCGCGGCGTTCCGCACCGTGGACACGATCAGCAGCAACAGCACCCAGACGCCGGTGTCGAGGAGGAAGTGCGGCCAGAACAGGGAGCTCGAGAGCTCGAAGATCCTGTTCGTCACATCCGGCGGCAGGTCCCGCAGCGCGGCGCCGAGCTCCGGCAGGATCATCAGCTGGCGCATGAAGGTCTGGAGCATCGTCAGCGGGATGACCAACAGCCACGCGATCCACCACACCCCTGCGAGCGCCGTCGGCTTGCCGAGCGACTTGAGGGCGTCGCGCACCGTGAGCCACGGCAGGACTGCGTTCGCCAGCGGTATGAACCACCCGCCCACCGCCCAGCCCGGCGACCAGCTCGTCGTTCTCCCGCTCGCGCGGATCGCCACGAATACGCCGTGGATCCACACCAGGAACGTGATCATCGCCACCAGCGTGACGAGGTTCTCGATGCCCAGCAGACCCCCCTCCACCATGCGCATCGCGGTGAGCTGCTGGCCGTCGATCTCCCCGGCCGGTGGCCTCGTCACCCGATGGACCACGTACGTGACGGCGCGCATCGAGGCGCGCAGCGCAAGCATGGCGATGAGGGTGCCGCCGAGGCTGCGAACCTTGGCGAAGTGATCGGAAGGGGAGCGGGCCACGCTTGGGGGACGTGCAGAGCGATGCGCGGTTGCAGGGTCACTCCTCGTTCGGCCCTTCGACGTCCGACGCTGGACCCGGGGCCGAGCGTCGACCGACGCAACCATCTCGTTGATTGCGGGGCTCACCCCGCGGTGCGACGCCCTCGCGCTCGTGCCGTGCGTACTCGTTGACGAAGATGTCGCGGCCGACCAGCGTGCCGTCGGCCGCGTACACCAGCGTGAACGACGTGTACACGTAGCTCCGCGGATCGGTCTGGGCCCGGAGCACCGTGTAGCCGCCGACGTCGGTCAACGTCACGGTCGTGCCCGCCTCGGCACACCGGGCGGCGAGCTCGGCGTCGACCGACGGGCACGCTCCCTCGCCGCAACGCAGCGCCTTCGACCGTCCCTCGCCCCCCGGCGGCGCGGCGAAGCCCGACTCGGACCGGCACGCGACGACGAAGCAGAGGAGGCCGAAGCAGGAGGCACGCATCGCGACCACGGTACCCCGCCGGTGCCCCGGGGTGGCCGAGGGTTCCGCCCATTCGCGACGCCGGTTGGGGGTCGGAGACCCGAGGCCAACGGCGAAGCTCGCAAACCGCGTGTGGCGTCGAACACCACGTCGTCGCGTTGTCGCGTGGATGCGCGTCGCCTCGGTTGTCGCAGCGTGAGAGCGGGATAGAGTTCGTGCATGTCTTGTCATGGATTGAATTGGATGCCTGCTCGCCCTCATCGCTGGCTGTGGTGTTTCGCCGCTGTGCTCGCGTGCACCTCGACAGGCGGCGATGGCGATACGGACACGCAGGAGAGCTCGGGCACCGGCGGGGACACCACCGGCGGCTCCGGGACAGCGCCGACTTCGACGACCGCGGACACCGCGGACACCAGCACCACGGGGTCGGGCGTCGACGACACCAGCAGCGGAACGACGGGCGAGCCCGAACCGTTGATGCCCGGCCGCTACCGTGTCGTGGTTCGCCGCGATCTCGGCGAGTTCGAGTGGACCGAGATCGATGATGACACCGCCACATCCGCGATGCCGTTGCTCCCCGACGGCGCAGCAATGCAGGTCGTCCCCTCGTCAGACCGACGGTGGCTGGCAGTCGCCGAGACCGTGGGATCGAGCTCGAGGGGCTGGGTCCTGGAGGCGGCGACGTTCGATGCCGAAGGCGCGCGCGCGTGGCCGATCACGGACGAGCCACTGGACATCAGCCTCGGCTTCCGCATGGGCCGGTTCTTCTCCGATTCGTCCGGCTTGGTATACGCCACGAGCACAGCAGGAGCCTCGCGCATCCTCGCGCGACCACTCGACGACGACGGCCCCGCCGACGCGGTGATCATCGGGCCCGAACAGACGGGTACGTTCACACTGATGGGTGATCCCCGTGCGGTCGACGACGACGGCCGGGTGCTGTTCGGTCTGTCGAACTCGGGCGCACCGTTCTCGCTGTGGTCCGTCCCCGCCGCTGCGACGCCGGGCGATTGGGTGTCCGTCGCGAGCTTCTCCGCCGAGGACGACGACACGCTCGGCCACGCGTATCTGTCTCCGAGCGGACAGACCGCGTACGGAGCGGAGCAGGGCGCGAATCCCCAGCGCTGGTGGGTCGCGCCAGCTCAGGACACGTTCACACCGATCGACGTGGCGCCCTCCGAAGGCGGGCTCGAGACCTGCAGGATGTCGCCGACGCGCACGCGAATCGTCTGTGCCGCGCTCGGCCAACGGCGCGCCAATCCACTGTGGGTGGTCGACTTGGCCGAAGACGAGGTCTCCCCACCGATGTTCGTCACACCGCCTCCACTCGACGCCGACGCCCTGTTCACCGACTTCACCCTGCTCGCCGACGGCTCGCGCGTGCTCGTCACGGGCTTCTTCGACGACCCGACGCGTCAGTCGGCGGTGCTGGTCGATCTCGATGGCGCGACAGGTCCCACGACGACCATGCTGTCGGGTCCCGACCACGATGGGCGCGCGGTGATCCAGGCGTCGGTCGCACCGGGCGAGTCGGCGATCTACGTGACCTCGAACCTCCCGGCCCCGGTGTTCGGCCGCGTGGACCTCGGCCTCGACCGACCTGGCGAGCTCGAGGTGATCGCCTCGCTCGAGTCTCCGTCGTCGATCGTGTCGGCGTTCGTGGTCTCGTCCGACGACAGCGCGGCATACTTCGTGGCCGAGCTCGACGACGGCGTGGCTCCGCCGCTGGCCGTACTGCGCTGCGGCCTGGGCGACGATCCCGGGGTCGTGCAGATGGGCGAAGCATCCACCGACACGGCGTTCAACCCCGTGGCCGCTCCCAATGGCCGCGCGGTCGCGTACCAGACGCTCGACAGCGAGACGGGCGTTCAACGCCTGTGGTTCTCGGAGTACCTCGGCACGAGCACGAGCCATCACATGCTGAACGAGGCCGCGCAGCTCGACCAGGCACTGTTCGTCCTCGCCGAACCTTGAGCAGGATCTGGGACGACGCCTACCGACGGGAGCGTCGCCGCCGCCACGCGCCGACCAGCAGGACCAGCGGCGCGGCGTCGGCCGGCCTCGCCGCACCGCAGCCGCAGCCCCCGGCCGCGCCGTCATCGCTCGCCGGCGCGTCGCCCATCGACGTGTCGCCCGTCGTGCCGACCCCGTCGTCGGTCGCGGTCGAATCATTCATCGCACCGCCCTCGCTCGACGCTGCGCCCGAGGTGTCCGCGCTTCCCGTCGTCGCGCCCGGCGGCTCGACGCCGACATACAGCCGCACGGGCGGCGACATACCGACGTTCCCCCAGAGATCGCGGCCCTGCGCCACGATCTCCCACTCCCCCGCGGGGAAGTCCACGGTCGCGAAGTCGAAGGGCCTGCGCTCGCGGAACGTGTCAACAAGTTTGAAGCCAGTTGGTTCGGAGTTCAGTGGATGACTGGCGTGGGTTGAGGATGGGCGTTCGGTTCGTTGGTGGGCTTGTTGATCCAGACCTCCTT
>JBIJCC010000158.1:0-19525 GCA_044344875.1 Nannocystaceae bacterium | reverse complement strand
GTAGCTCTTCGCGCTCGTCCTCCAACAACACGACCGCGCTCGATGGGCGTCCTGTTCGCTGCTGCACCTCAACGGTAGATCACACCCGTCGAACTTTTGCTAGCTTTTTCGTTTCCAGGACACTAGGCGGCGCGCTGGTGATTCACGCGCCGCCCGTTCACGCACCGATGGTGGCGCGAATCGTCTCGACGTTCAGCATCGCGATCCCATCGAGACTGATCTCCTTGGGACACACGGCCTCGCACTCGCCGTGGTTCGAGCAGCCGCCGAAGCCCTCGGCATCCATCTGCGCGACCATGCGCTCGGCCCGGGACGCGCGCTCGACCTGGCCCTGCGGCAGCAAGGCGAGCTGGGAGACCTTGGCGCCGACGAACAGCATCGCGCTGGCGTTCGGGCACGCGGCCACGCACGCGCCGCAGCCGATGCACGCCGCAAAGTCGAAGGCGCGCTCGGCCGTTCGCTTGCCGATGGCGATCGAGTTCGCCTCGGGCGCCGAGCCGGTGCGCACCGAAACGTAGCCGCCGGCGGCGATGATGCGATCGAACGCAGAGCGGTCGACGACGAGGTCCTTGATGACCGGGAACGCGCGGGCACGCCACGGCTCGAGGGTGATCGAGGCCCCGTCCTTGAACTCGCGCATGTGGATCTGGCACGTCGTGGTCGCACCACGCGGACCGTGGGGCACGCCGTCGATGACCAGGGAGCACGCGCCACAGATGCCCTCGCGGCAGTCGTGATCGAACGCCACCGGCGCCTCACCCTTGCGGATGAGGTCGGCGTTGAGGACGTCGAGCGTCTCGAGCAACGACATGTGCTCGTCGGTCTCGACCGCGTAGTCGCGGAGGCCCGCGCTGCCGTCGTTGGGGCCACTCTGTCGCCAGATCCTGAGCTTCACGCGCACGGCGGCATCCTCCTCACTTGTAGCTCCGCGTCGCCAGATGGACGTTCTCGAACGCCAGCGGCTCGGTATGGCGGATCGGCGTGACCTCGGGGCCTTGGTACTCCCACACCGCCGCGTGGCAGAAGCGCTCGTCGTCGCGGATGGCCTCGCCCTCGGGCGTCTGGTGCTCCTCGCGGAAGTGGCCGCCGCAGGACTCGTCGCGGACGAGCGCGTCGCGGCACATCAGCTCGCCGAACTCGAGGAAGTCGACGACGCGGCCGGCGTGCTCGAGCCACGGGTTGAGCTCGGAGGCCGAACCTGGGACACAGGCCTCGTGCCAGAAGCGCTCGCGCAGCTCGGCGATCTCGCCGATCGCCTGCTGCAGGCCGGCGGCGTTGCGGGCCATGCCGCAGTGATCCCACATGATGCGGCCGAGCTCGCGGTGCAGGTCGTCGACCGGGCGCTTGCCCTTGAGGCCGAGCAGGCGCGTGGTCTGGGCCCGGGCATGGGCCTCGGTCTCGGCGAACGCCGGGTGGTCGGTCGTGACCTTGCCGCGGTGCTCGGTCGCGAGGAAGTGGCCGAGGGTGTACGGGATGACGAAGTAGCCGTCGGCGAGGCCCTGCATCAGCGCGCTGGCGCCGAGGCGGTTGGCGCCGTGATCGGAGAAGTTCGCCTCGCCGAGGACGTGCAGCCCGGGGATCGTGCTCATCAGGTTGTAGTCCACCCAGAGGCCACCCATCGTGTAGTGGACCGCCGGGTAGATGCGCATCGGCACCTTGTACGGGCTCTCGCCCGTGATGCGCTCGTACATGTCGAAGAGGTTGCCGTAGCGCTCCTTGATGACCGACTCGCCGAGGCGAGCGATCGCGGCGGCGAAGTCGAGGTACACCGCGTTGCGGTGGCCGAGGACCTCGGGGCCGACGCCGAGGCCGTCGTCGCAGACCTTCTTCGCGGCGCGGGAGGCCACGTCGCGCGGCACCAGGTTGCCGAAGCTCGGGTAGCGCTCCTCGAGGTAGTAGTAGCGATCGGCCTCGGGGATGTCGCTCGGCGACCGACCGCCGCCGCCGGCGGACCTCGGGACCCAGACGCGGCCGTCGTTGCGCAGCGACTCCGACATCAACGTCAGCTTCGACTGGTACTGCCCGCCCTGCGGGATGCAGGTCGGGTGGATCTGCGTGAAGCAGGGGTTGCCGAAGCCGGCGCCGCGCTTGTAGCAGCGGTACGCCGCCGTCACGTTCGACGCCTTGGCGTTGGTCGAGAGATAAAAGACGTTGCCGTAGCCGCCGGTGCACAGCACCACGGCGTCGGCGGCGAAGCGCCCGATCGCGCCGGTGGTCAGATTGCGCGTGATGAGCCCGCGGGCGTGGCCGTCGACGACGACCAGGTCGAGCATCTCGTGGCGCGGGTAGAGCGTGACCTTGCCGGCGTCGACCTGCCGCATCAGCGCCGAGTAGGCGCCGAGCAGGAGCTGCTGGCCGGTCTGGCCGCGGGCGTAGAACGTGCGCGACACCTGGGCGCCGCCGAAGCTGCGGTTGTCGAGCGTCCCGCCGTACTCGCGGGCGAACGGAACGCCCTGCGCGACGCAGTGATCGATGATGTCGACCGACACCTGCGCGAGGCGATAGACGTTGGCCTCGCGGGCGCGGAAGTCCCCACCCTTCACCGTGTCGTAGAAGAGCCGCCAGACACTGTCGCCGTCGTTCTGGTAGTTCTTCGCCGCGTTGATGCCACCCTGCGCGGCGATCGAGTGGGCGCGCCGCGGGCTGTCTTGGATGCAGAAGCAGTCGACGTCGTAGCCGAGCTCCGCGAGGCTCGCGGCGGCCGAGGCCCCGGCGAGGCCGGTGCCGACCACGGCGATGCGATAGCGGCGCTTGTTGGCGGGGTTGACCAGCTTGAGCTCGAAGCGGGCGCGATCCCACTTCTCCGTCACCGGCCCCGGGGGAATCCGAGCATCGAGCTTCATGGTGTCACCAGGCCGAAGAGGCAGGCCAGCGGAACGCAGGCGAAGCCGGCGAGCAGCGCGACGCCGACGACGGCACCGGCGCGCTCGCACAGGTGCCGAGCGCCGCGCTGCGACAGGCCGAGCGTGCGCAGCATGCTGCTGGTCGCATGCGTGGCGTGCAGCGAGACCGCGACGACCGCGACGGTGTAGACCGCGACGATGATCGGGTTGCCGAAGCTGCGCACGAAGTTGCCGTAGACGTCGGGTCGGCCCAGGGCGTCGAGGGCGTCGAAGTACGCGGGGTGCACCCAGCCCAGGGTGAAGTGGGCGAGGTGGTACAGCAGGAACGCCACGAACGTGATGCCGGTGAGCAGCATCGCCCGGCCGTAGCTGGTCGAGCGCTGCATTCGGCGCTGCGTGTACGCGACCGGCCGCGCCTCGCGGTTGCGCTGCGCGAGGGTGACGCCACAGGCGATGTGGAGCCCGACCGCCGCGAGCAGCCCGAGCCGTGCGACCCACTTGATCGCCCCGAGGCCCTGCAGCGTCGCGGCGTAGGTGTTGTAGGCGTCACGCCCGGCGAACACCTGCAGGTGGCCGAGCATGTGCACGACGGCGAAACCGACCAACGCGAGGCCGCTGACGGCCATCAACAGCTTGAGGCCGATGGTGCTGCGCAGCCCCGCAAGCGGGCCCACCGGGCCCACTGCAGTTTGGGGCCGCACAGAACCGGCCCCTGTGGTGGGTTTCGCTCGCCCGGGCGCGGCGGCGGAAGTGTCGTTCATCCCGACGGGCACTTACCATACCCGCTGGGTGTCGTCGACCGGCCGGCGGGCCGACCGGGCCCTCGGGCGCCCCGAAGTCGGCCCTCGCGCAAGTGCGTCCACACACCGCGAGCGGGCCGCACCTGTCGCTCTGCGACATGCACCTGCGTCGTCAGACCCGCGCCGCGAGGAATCGCAGCGTGTCGCGCCAGCATCGGCGCGCATTGGCCCGGAACATCAACGCGTGGAACGCATGCGGCTCGCCCGCGTACTCGGGGACGTCGTGGTCGACGCCGCGACGGGCGAGGGCGGCGGCGAGCCGACGGTGATCGGCGATCACGGGATCGCGCGTACCGACCGGCGCGAAGAAGGGTGGCAGCGGCCGCTCGAAGGTCGCGTCCCCCTCGAGGACGCACAGCGGGTCGGCCAGCTCGCGGGCGCTGGCGGCGACGTGGCCGTGGCCGAGGTACGCGTCGGCGACCTCGGTCAAGCGATCGAGCACGAACCACGACACTGGCCGCGGCGCGCGACCGTAGCGTTCGGGGTCGCTGACCTGCAGCACGCCACACGCAGGCATCACCGCCTTCGGCACCACGCCCAGATCGAAGACAGCGCGGGCCCAGGGCTCGGCGCGGCGCTGCACCGTGGCGATCGTCGCGGCGGTGACGAGGTTGGCCCCCGCCGACTCGCCCGCGAGCACGATCCGCGACGCGTCGCCGCCCCAGGCGTGGGCGTGCTCGAGCACCCACGCGTACGCGGTCGTCACGTCCTGCAGCCCGGCGGGAAACGGGTCGCGGGGCGCGAGGCGATAGCTGATGTTGAACACCACGTAGCCGGCGCGCGCGAACACCAGGCCCATCACCCAGTGCGAGTCCTTCGAGAGGATGCGGAACCCGCCGCCGTGCACGTACAGGACCACCGGCAGGCGCGCGCCGATCGGACGATCGCGCGGGCGATAGACGTCGAGCAGGTGCTCGCGTCGTCCATCGTCGACGTAGGCCACGTCGCGCACACACTCGACGCCGTGACGCTCGGGCTTCGCGTTCGGGGCGAGGCGACCGGCGGCCGCCAGCGAGCGCCAGAGGTTGTCGACGACGAGGGCACCGGCGTGGCGGCGGAGACGGAGCAACGGCATCGGGTTCGCGGCGCCGGACGGGCGCGCGCCGAGCATACGCCACGGGGACCGCGCCGCCGGCGTCGGGAATCCGCGGCGCAGGCCCGCGGTTCGCCGCCGCCATGGACGCCGGGGTCGGCTATCGTCGCGACGTGACGGCCTGGCGCATCGGGGACTCGCTCGGCCAGGGCGCCGTCGGCCGCGTCGTGCGCGTGCATCGAGACGACGGCGCGACGGCGCCGCTCGCCGGCAAGATCCTCCACGCGTCGCACCGGGCCGACCCCGCCGCGTCGGCGCGCTTCGTCCAGGAGGCGCGCATCGCCGCGGGCCTCTCGCACCCGAACATCGTCGGCGTCCTCGGCATCGAGTCGATCGAGGGCGAGGACGTCCTGCTGATGGAGTTCGTCGACGGGCCCACGCTCGCGCAGCACCTCGCACGGCACGCGCCGCTCGACGAGCGCTCGATCCTCGCGCTGGCGCGGCAGATCGCCGCGGGCCTCGCCCACGCCCACGGGCGCGGCGTGGTCCACCGCGACCTCAAGCCGGCGAACATCCTGCTCGCCGCCGGCGTCGGCGACCGCGAGCCCGTCGCGAAGATCGCCGACTTCGGCATGGCCCGCGGCAGTTCGGTGGGCGATGACGCCGGTGCGGCCGAGCGCCAGTCGGCGTTCACCGTGCTCGGCACGCCCGACTACATGGCGCCCGAGTGCCTCGACCCGCTCGCCGTCGACGCCCGCGCCGATCTCTACGCCTTGGGGTGCATCCTGTTCGAGATGGCGACCGGCCGACCGCCGTTCGTCGGCGCCACGGCCCACGCGGTGCTGCGCGCCCACCGGGACGACGACGTGCCGCCTCTGCCCCCGGTCCTGTCGTCGGCGCTGCACGGCCTCATCCGCGGTCTGCTCGCCAAGTCGCCCGGCCAGCGACCGCAGGCGGCGACCGCCGTGATCGCGGCGCTCGATCGGATCGCCCGCGGCGACGCGACGGCGCTCGCCGTCCGCAGCGGTGAGGTCGTCCGCTGCATGGTGTGCGGGCGATCGATCGTCCCGGGCGTCGGCGCGTGCCTGTCCTGCGGTCAGGCGTTGATGCGCCACGAGCCCGGCGCGTGCACGGTGGTCGTCGTCGGGCCCGGCGACGTCGGCGACAAGATCGACGGCGAGCTGCGCGAGCGCCTGGTCCGCTGGCTCGCCGGCCAGCCCGATCTGGCGATGACCCCGAGCAAGGCACTCGCCGGGCGGATCCCCCGGTTGCCGTTCACGCTCGCGCGCGGCCTCGGACGCGCGCAGGCCGACGCGATCGTCGAGGCCCTCGCCGTGCTCGGCATCCAGGCGACGACCAGCGATCGACACCCACTGACCCTCGCCCCGATGCGCAAGAAGGCCGCGACGATGAGCGCCCGCGTCGGCCTCGTCGCGCTCACCAGCAGCGCGGGGATCATCAGCTCGGGCGTGGGCCTCGTGACCGCGCTGGTCGCGACCGTGGCGCTCGTCGTCGGCACGACGTTCGTCTCGGCCCGCGGCGTGACGCGCCGCAGCGCTGCGCCCGAGGCGTTGCCGGCGGCCCTGCGCGCGGCGCTGGGCCGCACCGTCGTCGCGCTGCCCGAGATCGTCAGCGAGCGGCATCGCGATGCGCTGCGGGCCGTGATCGAGCGGGCGACCGAGCTCGCGACCGATCCGGCGCTCGGGCCCGATGCCGGCAGCGCGGACGAGCTCGCGCGGGCGGTCGACGCCGCGACGGTGGCCGCGGCCAGCCTGGAGCGCCTCGATCGCGCGCTGCTCGGGCCCCAGCTCGGCGGCGAGACCTCGACGACGCGCGACACCCTGCGGACCCGCGATCTGTGGGCCGCGCGGCTGCAGGCCGTGCTCGCCGAGCTCGATGCGATCCGCGATCGACTGGCGGCGGCGCGCAGCCACGCCCACGCCCGCGGGGCCGAGGACGAGCTCGCCGTGCTGTCGGCCCACGTCGAGGCCCTCGAGGAGATCCAGCGATGATCCGCCCGATCGGGGTTCCGAACGACATCGTCGTCGTCGATGGTGCGCGGCGCTGCGGCAGCGAGCTGCGCTGGAACGTCGTGCTCGACGGCGCCCCCGCCGTGCTCGCGCAGCTCGCCCCCGAGCTCGCCGCCGATCCATCGATCCGCGAGCGGTGGATCGGCGACACCGCACGCATGGCCGCGCTCGCAGTGCCGTGCCACTGCGGGCCCACACGCACCGGACCCGACGCGACCCAGGCCGATCGCGACGCGCCACCCTGGCGCGCGCGTCCGCAGCCCGCGGGCACGTCGCTCGAGTCGTGGTTGGACGCGCACGCCCCGGCGCCCGCCGACGAGGTCGTGCGCTTGATGCTGCGGATCGCCGTCGCGGTGGCGCAGGTCCACGGCGCCGGCGCGGTGCTCCGCGACCTCGGGCCGCGCAACATCATCCTCGACGGCGACACCGTGTGGCTGGTCGACATCGGGCTCTCGCGCACCGACGTGCTGTCGAGCCGCACCGCCGCGAGCCTGCTCGTCGAGGACTCGCCGTACACCGCCCCCGAGCTGCTGCGTCGCACGAGCGTCGATCGCCGCGTCGATGTCTACAGCCTCGGCGTCATCGCCCACGTCGCGCTCACCGGGGTGACGCCGTGGGGCGATCGCGGGGCAGTGCTGCGACCGCCGGGCGAGCCACCGGGGGTACGGACCCTGCGGCCCGAGATCCCGGTCGAGCTCGAGGCCATCGTGAGCGCGTGCCTGGCGGAGGATCCGGCGGCCCGCCCCGATGGCGCCGACGCCCTCGTCGACGCGCTCCAGGGCCGCCGCGGCGGAGACGCCGAGCTACGCCGCGCGGTGTGCCAGGCCTGCGGCGCGTCGATGCGCCTCGGGCAACGGCTGTGCACCGCGTGCGGCAAGACCGTCGTGCAGTTCGAGCGATCGCCGAGCACGGCAGAGGACGCCAAGGCCCTGGTCCTCACCAAGGCGGCCGAGGACGCTGCGTTCCTCGTCGCGTTGCGGACGTCGTTGGCGGCGGTCGCCGACGGTGCCGTGCCGCCGCTCAACATCCTCGTCGGCGACGAGCGGATGTACTCCAAGCGCGAGCGCGAGCAGATGCTGCGCCTGCCGTTGCGGCTGTTCGACGGCCTCGCGCCCGCGACGGCGGACGCCCTGTCGGCCCACCTGGCGCGCGCGGGGATCAAGACGAAGATCGTGGCGCACCGACGCAGCCGGCGGCGACCGGCGCGGGTTGCCGCCGCCTTGGTGGCCATCGTCTCCGCGCTCCTGACCGGCGGTCTCCTGCTGGTCGGCGCGAAGGTGGCCGCGGGGATCGTGTTCGCGATCGGCCTCATCGGCACGGCGATCGTCGCGACCCTGGGGCGGCGCACGCCGCCGGCGAAGGATCCCCTGCTGCGTCTGCGGCCCGCCACCGCGGCGTTGCCCGCCTCGGATCCCTGGGTCGCGCGGCTCGGCGCGCTGCTCGGCCCCTCGACCGCGGCGGACGTGCGCGAGCAGATCGGCGAGCTCGCGCTCGCGGTCCAGCGCCTCGTCGATCACCGCGTCGAGCACCTCCGCGAGCGCGCGGAGATCGACCTCGTCACCGAGCCGGTCGAGGCGCTCGTCGGCCTCGTCGAGCGCGAGGTCGCGACGATCTCCGCCCTCGACAACCAGCTGCGCGAGCTCGACGAAGGCGACCTCGTCCGCGCGATCGCCCGGAGCGAGGCGCGGGGCGAGCCCGCCGCAGACACCGACCGCCTGCGCGTCGGGCTCGTCCGGCTCCGGGGCCTCGAGGACGACCGCGCCCGCGCGATGCATCGCCTGCTCGATGCCGCGCGATTGCTCCGGCGCAGCGTGGCGCTCGGGCTCGGGGTCCGCGACGCCGACCTCGAGCACGCCCGCCTGGTCGCGGCGTCGCTCGCGGCGCTGCAGGCCGACCCGCACTGAACGGAGAATCACCCGGACGGATCGCCCAACCGGGCCCTGGCCGTCGCCGTGCTAGCCTGCTCGGCCAGGCTGCATGGTCGACCGATCTCGGCCCAATGATCCCGCCGGTGGCGCCCCCATCGTGCTCTGTTGTGCCCACGGCGAGGCCGATCGCCTGGCGTCGATCGTCACGACGTTGCGCGAGCGCGGCCATGTCGTCGAGCTGCTCGAGGGCGTGGAGCTCGAGCCCCGCGCGCTCGCCTCGGTCATCGAGACCTGGCGCGGCGGCGGCCTGTACGTGCTGTGCCGCGGTGGCGCCTTCGATCGCGACAAGATCGACGCCGTCCGCGAGGTCCTGCTCGCGCATCGGGTTCCGTTCGGTCGCACGCTCACGCTGCCGGCCGCCGATCCGATCGAGCTGCTCGAGCGGATCGATCAGAGCCTGCGCCGCATGGTCGCCCACCTCCCCCCGAGCCCGCGCGGCACCGAGGCGAAGCCCGGGGCCGACGCCGATCCGGGGCCGCGGGCCCGTCGCGCGACATTGATGGTGACACCACCGGCCTCGGTGACACCACCGGCCTCGGTGACGACACCACCGGCCTCGGTGACACCACCGGCCTCGGTGACACCACCGGCCTCGGTGACACCACCGGCCTCGGTGGCGCCGCGGCCGGCTCCGCCGCCGCCGGCCCGCGTCGCCCCACCCTCTCCGCCCAGCGTCGCGTCGCGCCCGACTCCGCCGCGTCCCCCGGCGGCTCCAGCCGCCCCGAGTCCGTTCGATCCGCCCGCGCCTCCCTCCGACTTCGACGACGGCGACCTCCCGACACGGGTCGACACCGCATCGACGGCCGTCGAGCTCGACGCCGACCTGCTCGTCGAGGATCCCTCGGTGCGATCGCGTGGCCCGATCGAGGAGGAGCTCGAGGCCCGCGTCGATCTCGACGGGGTGCTCGACGGCATCGGCGACACCGTCGTCGCCCCCGTGCAGTTGGGCACGGGTGACGCCACCGTCGTCGCGCCCGCGCCCACGCGCACCGGCACGCTCGTGGCGGAGGCGATTCCGTTCGAGGGCTACGCGGACGACGAGCCCGAGCCCGGCGATCGGACGCTCGTCGCCGCGGCGTTGCCCTCCGCGGCGGTGGTCGCCGCGACGCTCGATCCGCCGACGCTCCCGCGCGCATCGGCGTCCCCCCAGCGCGCGACCGTCGTCGCCACGGTCGTCCACGACGACGGCCCGTCGCGTCTGCGCCTCGGCATCGCCGCGGCGGTCGGCGCCCTCGCGCTCGGACTCCTCGCGACCGTGATGCTGACCCGCGACGACGACGACGCGACGCTCGTCGCCGAGGGCACCGCGGAAGCCTCGGCGAAGACGCAACCCGACGAGCCGAAGGCGCCGCCCGAGACCTCGGAAGCGCCCGGGGCCTCCGCGAAGCCCGAGCCCTCCGAACCGCCGGAGCCCGCCGCGAAGCCCGAGCCCGCCGCGGAGCCCGAGCCCTCCGCGCAGCCCGAGCCCTCCGCGAAACCCGAGCCCTCCGCGAAACCCGAGCCCTCCGCGATGCCCGAGCCCTCCGCGATGCCCGAGCCCTCCGCGATGCCCGAGCCCTCCGCGCAGCCCGAGCCCTCCGCGAAACCCGAGCCCGCGGCGCCGCCCGTCGCCGCCGCCGCCAAGCCCCTGCGCCCAGTGGCGCGCGCCGCCCCGCCGACGCCCCCGCGCACGCGCGTGCTCAAGGCGCTGCGCGATCGGACGATCCGCGCCCTCGATGTGCTGCTGGTGACGCGACGTCCGACCAAGCCGATGAGCCAGAGCGCCGCGGTGGCGCACTGCGATGGGCTCGACATCGCCGGACTCGCGCAGTGGCGCCTGCCGGAGGTCGGCGAGCTCGCGTCGCTGACCGACGCCGGTCTCGTCGGCGGCGGCTACTACTGGTCGGGCACGCCCGCGGACACGTTCGGCGATTCCCGCATGGCGTGGAGCGGCGCCAAGCGACAGGCCGCCACGCGCCAGAAGAGCTCCGCGGTCATCTGCGTGCGGGGGGACCGTGGCGCCTGAGTCCGAGCGCCCGCTGCGGCTGATGATCTACGACCGCACGTGCCGCGGTCGCCCGTTCCTCCCCGGACTCTCGCACGCGTGGGCGAGCGGTGCCGTCCTGTACCGCGCCCTGGGTCGACTCGACGCGACCCGCGGCGTGGAGACATGGGACGAGGCGCTGGCTTGGCTCGCCGACGTCCAGCCGGAGCGCCGCATCGCGGAGGTCCAGTACTGGGGTCACGGACGCTGGGGCTCGCCACGCGTCGCCGGACAGATCCTCGATACCGAGATGCTCCTGCGCGCCCACCCGCGTCGCGCCGCCCTCGAGCGGGTCGCAGCGCGGATGCTCGAGGGCGACCAGGGGCTCTTCTGGTTCCGCACCTGCGAGACGTTCGGCGCCGACGCCGGCCTCGAGTTCGCGCGCGCCTTCGCGGACACGATCCGCTGCCGCGCCGCCGGTCACACGTACATCATCGGGCACTGGCAGAGCGGCCTGCACAGCGTGCTGCCCGGCCAGCAACCGAACTGGTCCCCCGACGAGGGCCTGCTCGAGGGCACCCCCGCCGATCCCAAGCGCGCCGCGTGGTCGAAGGCACGGGCCCCGAACACGATCTCGTTCCTGCACGGACGGATCCCGTCCGGCTACTGACCCATCACCGTGACTGGGCGCGGCAGCGGACGTTGCCCCGCTCGCACTCGAACCGGACGTGCATGTGATCCCGGTGCCCGGACTCGTGCTTCACGATCGTGTGCACGTTCGGATCGGGGTTCATCGCGCTGAAGATGAGGGCGACCTCGTCGCGCGAGAGGGTCTTGGCCGCCTCGCGGGCGAGGATCGGCTGGAGCTTCGCGCTGATGAAGATCTGCTGGACTTCGCCGGTCGCGATGAGCGCTTGAAGGAACGCCCAGGTCCGCGGTGCATCGACGTTCTTCGCGTCGGCCGTCCGCCAGAACCGCTCGTTCTCGCTGGGGTTCACCTTCATCACGTAGCCGATGTCGACGTCCCGGCCGCTGCGGTGCGACACGTGCGGAGCGATGCGGCCACCGCCGCGGCGCGAGATCTCGCCGACGCGCAGCGGCGGCGCGTCGGGATCGGCGGCGCCGTAGGCCCGCATCGCCTCGAGCAACGCGGCGATCGTCGTCGTCGATCCGAACGCGCGCGGACGATGCTCCCGGAGCCGCCAGTGCGGCCCCTCCGGCATCGGGATGCCAGCGAGCAGGTGCCCCCGGTTGGGCGCGCCGACGGACTGCGTCGGCCGCCGTGGATCGCGGCGATACACCACGTACGACGACGCCGCTTCGACCCACTCGACGCCCTCGAGTTCGGGGTTCAGCTCGCGCAGGTCGTCGACCCACATGCCCCAGTTGGTGGCCATCTCGTCGAGCCGCATGCGACGCTCGACGCTCCAGCGCACCTCGTCGAGCTCGCCGGCGTCGATGGCCACCGCGTCGACGGCCGGCTGCTCGAGGGGATCCTCGATGGGCGCGTCGAGGGTCGGCGCCGTCATCGGGTCGCCGACGGCGGCGAGGACCGGCTCGGGCGCGAGCGTCACCGCCGGCACGGGCTGGGTCGACGGCCCCTCGACCGGCGGCTCGACCATGGGCGTCGAGTGGGCGGCCGCGCTCTTCACCGCGAACAACGACGCCGGCGCGTAGCCCCGGTGGGGCGACGCCATCGACGGCTCGAGCGATGCCGCGACGGACGCGAGCGCCCCGACGGCGAGGATCGACAGCAGTGCGCGCAGACGCCTCAACGTCGCCAAGATACCCAAGCAGTGGCGAGCGGGAAACCGTTTCCACCCCGAAAAGCACCCCTTCGTGACGGTTTTCGCGGGGCCCCCTGCACGAACCCGCGAGGGCCGGCACGGGAATTTCACAACCGCGGCGCGCCCTCGGCGGCGGGCGCGATGTAGGTGTCGAAGCCGTGAGGCCCGGTCCCGATGGCCACGTCGTGGGTTCGGTCGGCGAGCGTCGTGTGCTCGGATCGCCACGACCTCGGCCGACGGGTCGTGCACTCGCATGCTCAAGCCGACAACGCCGTCGCGGCCCACCGCGTTGCGACACTGCGGGCGACTGCCATGATTCGGGGCGTAGGAGGTGTGCGTGGATAGAACTCGTTTGGATGGAACTCGATGGTTGCGATCGTTGATCGTGGTGGTGTCGTTCTTCGCGTGGACGAACGACGGCCAGGCGGACCAGTGCAATGACGGACACGTCAGCACGATCCCTGGCGCAGGGTACGTGCACTGGTGCCTTCCGCACTCGTTCTCCGGCTTCTCGGCGGGCTACGACTTCTTCATCCCGGTCGACGGCCGCTATGGGACGGCCGGCGACCCCCTGCAGTGGTGCGAGATCGACACGTCGTACCCGAACAACCAAGTGGTGAGCTTCGGCTACGCGAGCGTCGAGCAGCACTTCCGCAATCTGTGGCACCACTGCGCCGTCAACGGGACCTGCGACCCCAACGGCATCGTCGAGTGCCACGTCTACGATCCGAACCAGCCCGACGTGGTCGATGCCCAGGAGTTCGCCTCGACCTGGGAGTGAAGCGTCACCCTGTGGGGCGCGGCGCCGGACTCACGGTGCCGCGTCCTGCAGCTCCAGCGTCAGCGTCGTCCGCATCGTCACGACCTGCGCGGCGCCGATGAGCTCGAGGTTCGCCCGGGTCTGCGTCTGCACCGTCGCCGTCGCGCGCCGCGGCAGCGGGCCGGCGCCGAGGACCAGCTCGGCGACGGTCGTGCCGCTGGTCGCTTCGATCATCCCCGGCGTGGCCGCGGCGTCGGTGGTGGCGGCGTGCTCGGACCGCAGCGAGAGCACCACGTCGCCTGCGGGATCGCTGCGCGACAGCGTCCACGCGCCGACCTGCTCGAGCCGCACCGCGTCGCGCCGCACGTGGCGGATCGACGTCCAGCGGGCGCCGTCGCCGACGGCGTCGCCCGGCGGCACCGCGGGCAGCAACTCCTGCAGCGCGGCCACCAGACCGCCGAGCTCGGGCTCGAGGGCCGCAGGGCCGGCTGCGGACGTCGGCTGCCCCTGCAGATCGAACGCGAGTACGCGCCCGTCGGGGGCGAGTCGCAGCGATCCGCGGGTCGAACGCATGCGCTCGGCCGTCCGCGCCATGGCGTCGCGCACCCGCGCCGTGGCCCCGGCCGTCTCCGCGGCGTCGACCGCCGTCACCGCGAGCGACAGCGTCACGCCCTCGGCATCGACCGCGGTGGTCTCGACGCGCAGCGCGATCGTCAGGGTCGGCACCGCCGTGTCCGGGACGTCGCGTGTCCCCATCTGCATCGCCACCGCCATGCCCAGGCGCAGCTGCACGCTCCGCACGTCCCCGACCGCGCCGCCGAGCGACAGGGGCGCGCGCGGCTCGGCGCCGGCGGTCTCGAGCGTGACGGCGTCGGCCCGCGGAACCACGCGCTCGCGCACGGTGACATCGACCTCGGCCACCTGGGGCGACGCGACCACCTCGGGCGACGCGACCACCTCGGGCGACGCGACCACCTCGGGCGACGCGACCACCTCGGGCGGCACGGCCGTCGTCGACGGGGGTGCGGGCGTCGGCGACATCCCCCGCGTGGAAGCGGCCGGCTGCGGGCCTTGGCACCCCAGCACGATCGCGATCGGGACGCTCCCGCGGAGCGACGCGAGGGCACGACGGAGGTCCGACATCGACACGCGCCGCGACGGTACCAGGCGCGACCCGGTCGATCACCCGCGGGAACGTCGGCGCCGCGCACCGCCCCGCACGCCGAGCGCGAGCAGCCACGCGAGCGGGTGCCACGATCGCCCGGGGCCGGTGCAGCCGCAGCCACCGTCGGCGGCGTCGAGGCCGAAGCCGGGGGGCAGCGCCGGATCGGGGCCCGCGTCGCTCCCCCCGTCGAGCGGGCCGCCGGAGCCGACGGCCCCGTCGCTGCCGACCTCGTCCCCGCCCGCGTCGCCGTCGTCCGACGCCGGTGGCCGCTCGTCGACGCCGACGTCCACCGCGGTCGACTCCGCCTCGTTGCCCGCGGCATCGATCGCGATCGCCGACAGCGTGTACACCCCCGGCTCGAGGTTCACTGCGAACTGGTAGGGCGCGTCGAGATCGCCCTGCGCCAGGGGACTGCCGTCGATGACCAACCGCACCTCGTCGACGCCGCTCCCCTGCCCGTCGTCGGCGTCGATGTCGACCACGATGCTGGCCCGTCCCGTCGTCGGATCCGACTCGAACATCGCACCGTCGACCGGCGCCGCGATCGACACGCTCGGCCCCTCGACGTCGTCCTCGCTCGCAAAGGGACGACCGCAGCTCGACGACCAACCCGAGCGCTCGCCGGGCTGACACGACGGCCACGCGCCGAGGCCGGTGCCCGGCGCCAGCGGGAACTCGCCGCACTCAGGCCCCGGGTTCCAGGTCCCGTCGGCGTCGTGGCACGGGGTGAGATCGATGCCCGTGGTCTGCTCGAACCACGGCATCCCCGTGTGCATCATCGAGTACCAACCGCCGCCGCCGCAGCCGTCGCCGTACGACGTGATGCCGAAGGCGCGCCACGATCCGTCGTCGAGCTGCACGAACACCGGGCCGCCCGAGTCGCCCTGGCAGGTGTCGACGCCGCCGCCCCCGACGAACGCCTCGTCGTTCTCGATGCGATCGAAGGTCGTCTCGGCCTCGTACTTGACCCCGAAGTTGCCATCGTCGGTATTGCCGAAGCCGACGATCCACACGGTGCGCCCGGACACCAGGACCTCGGTCTCGCAGCCCATCAGCGGCGGGACGATCGGGATGTCGTCGACGGCCTCGGAGAGCTTGCACACCGCCCAGTCGTTGCCGCCGCCGGGACCACCGCCCGGGTAGACCTCGCAGAACTCCGGGTAGACCGTCCGCCCGACCTGGTATGTCGAGTCGCCGAGGAAGACCTCACCGATGCTGCCGCAGTGCGCCGCGTAGATGACGACCTCGGGGTGCACGAGCGTTCCCGTGCAGCCGCCGAGCGATACGGTGGTCGGCCACTCGCAGGCGTCGACCGGGCCTCCGCCGTAGATGTGCTGCGCGTCGGGCTCCGCCGCGAGGCCACGGGCGTACGTGCCGGTCGACGCCGCGAGCGAGGCCAGGGACGCGAGCACGAACGCACGACCGATCGCGGTGCAGCGACACGTCATGACGATCATCAGAGACCGTGTGTCACGATGGGCGCAAGCATCGACGCGCACGCAGGGACGCGCGGATCGTCGGGTGGACGAACTGCGCGAAGCGGCGGGGAATCACGCGGCGACGGGTTGGCGAACTGCGCGATGGAGCCCGGCATGTCTGCGCTGGTTGCCCAGCGTGGTGACGCCGCGATCGCAGCGGCGCACGGCGTCCCGGGGGCGCGCCGTCGGGACGCCCGGGAGATCGCCCTACTTGGTGCCGAACAGCCGATCGCCGGCGTCGCCGAGCCCCGGGACGATGTAGCCGTGGTCGTTCAAGCGCTCGTCGATCGCCGGCGTGTAGATCGGCACATCTGGGTGCACCTCGTGCAGGCGACGGATGCCCTCGGGCGCGGCGAGCAGGCACACGAACTTGATCGACTTGGCGCCGGCCTGCTTGATCCGCGACACCGCCGCGACGATCGAGTTGCCGGTCGCGAGCATCGGGTCGACGAGGATCACCTGGCGGGTGTCCATCTGCTGCGGGACCTTGAAGTAGTACTCGACCGGCTCGAGCGTCTTTGGATCGCGGTACAGACCGATGTGGCCGATGCGCGCCGCCGGCAGCACCTTGACGATGCCGTCGAGCATCCCGCCTCCGGCGCGCAGCACCGAGACGACGACGATCTTCTTGCCCGCGACCATGGGCGCGCGCATCGACGTCAACGGGGTCTCGATGTCGACCAACTCCGTGGGTAGATCGCGGGTGACCTCGTAGCCCATGAGCAACGAGATCTCCTCGAGCAGCGCGCGGAACTTCGACGTGCTCGTCTCCTTGCAGCGCATGAGCGTCAGCTTGTGGAGGATGAGGGGGTGCTCGATGAGATGAACGCGCGCAGTCATGCTCGGGCCTCGACCTTGAGGCCCGGTTAGAACACCTCGGGCGCCGGTGTCGATGGAATTCGCCCGAGGCCCGGGGCGAGGTCACTGCGTCGGGGATCCGCTCGGCCGTGGCTTCGCTCCGCGCGGGCGCAGGTCGAACCACCACGTGGCCTCGGCGGTGAGCGCGAGCTCGAATCCGCCGAGCGCGAAGAGCTTGGGCCCCATCGGCACCGTGCGGATCACGACCGCCTTGCCCGAGGCGTGGCCGCTGACGGCCACGTCGGCGCGCACGCCCAACCGCAGCGACGACGGGGCACGCGTCCGCAGGCGCGTCCACCAGCCGGCCGCGGCGTGGATCGCCCCGCCGTAGAGCACCGTCCAGCTCCGGCCGCTGCGGCTCGCGAGCGTGCGACCGTCCCCGCCGCTGCGCAGGCGCCACGGCTCCAGGGTCGGGCCCGCACCGACGGCGTACTCGAACTGCCGCACGCGCCCGACATAGCCGATGGACGGAGCGAGCCGCGTCCGGACCAGGGCGAAATCCTGCGCCCCGTCACCGACGACGCGCAGCGCTGCGCCGAGCGCCAGGCCGCGCGGCGCCCGGGCGTCCACCGCGAGCTCACCACCGAACGCCGGCCGTCCCCAGCGCGCGCGCGGACCGAGGCCGACCAGCAGGCCCAGGCCCGCCCGCGCGCCGAGACGCCACGGATCGGACGCGGGGCGACGCACCCGTCGCGTCGCTCCGCGCTCGGGCGTCGGCTCCGGCTCGTCGTCGAGGATCGCCAGCGGCAGCGGCGGTGTCGGCGTCGGCGTCGGCGTCGGCTCGACCGCGACCGGCGGCTCGGGCTCGGGCTCGACCGCGGGCCCCGGCACGTCGAGCGGCGTCGGCACCTCGACGTTGATCCGATCCGGGGGTACGTCCTCGTCCTCGACGGCGCCCAGCAGGTTGGCGATCGCCACCGCGAGCACGCGCGCCCGCTCGGCGTCGCTCAGCACGACACGGCGTAGGTACGCGCGACCGTCCGAGAGCACCAGGGTGATCGCCACCGGTGCATCCCCGACGCGCTCGCCCACGATCTCGAGGTAGGAAAATGGTTGGCCCTCGACGCGCTCGAACGCGGCGGGGCCGTAGGGCAGGACCTCGGCGTCGGGCCACCGCGTCCGGAGCTCGGCGCGCAGCGTCTCGAACTCGGCCGCGCTGCAGCGCACGATGAGTCGATGCGTGGCGGTGCTCTCGACGACCGGTGCATCGGGCAGCTGGGGCGGCGCCGCGGTGACCGCAGCGAGCGCCAGCGCGAGCATCAACGGTCCGACCACGTCATGACCGAGGGTGTCACGGGCCGACACGAGCGTCGAGCGACGCGGGAGCACGCCCGATGCGCGACCATTCGGGTCGACGCATCGGGCCGTGCACCGCGGCCCCGGGTCCGGGGCGAACTAGGGCGCGACAGGCTGGCCCATTCCTGGGTCATCCGCTCCCGGGGTCAGCCGGGTTCGCCCGTGCACATCGGATCCTCGGGCCCGCACCAGCAGATCAGCAGGTCGGCCTCGCACGCGGCGGGATCGATCCCCTCCTCGAGGCACGCGTTGTACGCGTCGCTGCACGGATCGGGCTCCGGTTGCGGCCAGCAGGCGATCAGCGCTTCTCCGCAAGCCGCCGGATCGATACCGGCATCGAGGCACGCGTAGTACTCGTCGACGCACGGATCGGGCTCCGGCTGCGGATAGCAGGCCCACAGCTCCGCCTCGCACTCCTGCGGATCGATGCCCTGCTCGAGGCACCCGTAATAGGCGTCGGCGCACGGGTCGGGCTCCGGCTGCGGATAGCAGGCCCACAGCTCCGCCTCGCACACCTGCGGATCGATACCCTGCTCGAGGCACCCGTAGTAGGCGTCGGCGCACGGATCGGGCTCCGGCTGCGGATAGCAGGCCCACAGCTCCGCCTCGCACTCCTGCGGATCGATGCCCGCGTCGAGACACGCGTAGTAGGCATCGGCGCACGGGTCGGGCTCCGGCTGCGGGTAGCACTGCTCGAGAATCCACTCGCACTCGGCCGGGTCGGCGCCCGAGTCGATGCACGCGAAGTACTCGTCCGTGCAAGGGTCCGTCGGCGGCTCGCCCCAGCACTCCTGCACGATGGCGTCGCACTCGGGCGCCATCGGCCCGAACACTTCGATACACGCGTTGTACTGCTCCACGCACGGATCGGGCTCGGGCTGCGGGAAGCACTGCTGCAGCAGTTCCTCGCAGATCGACGGATCCTCGGACCACTGCAGGCACTGCTCGAAGGACGCGATGCACGGATCCTGCGGATCATCGCACGGCGGCGGTGGAGGCTCGTCGCAGCCACAGTCGTCACCACCGTGTCCGCCCTCGTTCCCGGGGTCCATTCCGTCGTCGCCCGGATCCATGCCGTCGTCGGCCTGGCCGTCGTCTTCGCCCTCGCCAGCGTCATCGGTTGGAAGCTGCGGATCACAGGCGGCAAGGGTGAGCGCCGCGACGATCCACGACGCGCCGACGGTTGCAGTACGGAACAGGAACTGTTTCGTCATCACGATTCTCCGGTTGTCGGGCCCGACGAACGGGTCCGGTTGTGAGGCGGAGATGAACCGTGCAGCAGCGAACCACTCGCCGCGCGCACTCGTCATCGACGCACGAGACAGATTGTGCCGACCCGCGCAGCGCTAACACTCGCGCCGCACGAAATCGATCGGCTCAACAGCCAAGGCCACCCATGTCGAAGCAACACGGGTCCGCGGGATCGAAGGGCTCGCAGCACGCGGCCATGACACAACACCCTCTGTGCCAACGTAGTGTGAGACAGTCAGTTCTCGATATCTCAGTGCCGAGTGGCGGAGAACGATCGCCTCACCTTGCCCAAGCCATCCTCAACCAAGACTCTACGTCCTGCGCGCGTCGCAG
>JBIJCC010000063.1:0-55392 GCA_044344875.1 Nannocystaceae bacterium | reverse complement strand
CGTGCAGTACCGCGACACCGAGAGACCACCGGTAAGCCGTGTGCGGGAAATTCGCACGCACGGTTTGAACGGGGGCCCTACCGGAATTCAATCCAAGAGAGAAGGAAGGTAGGGTCTACCAATGATCGAGCGCGTGGTGTTGATCAAGCTGAAGCCCGAGTACGCCACCGACGAGCACCGTCGGGCGATCGCCCAGTCCACGGCGACGATGCTTCCGGGCGCCGAGGGCGTGCGCGCGCTGCGGGTCGCGGTCGCCGCGGACAGCCGCACGCGTCGCGAGTGGGATGTCTGCATCGAGGTGGTGCTCGACGACATCGAGGCGGTGGAGCGCTACCGCCTCGATCCCGTGCACCGGAGCTACGCCGACGAGTACCTCGCGCCCTTCAAGCAGAAGATCCACGTGTACAACTTCGAGCGCCATCCGTAGCGGAGCACGGGAGGCCTTGGTCGGGACTGCTCATTCGTCCACGACGCGGCGGCCGGCGGCCGGGTAGCGGTGGCCCGCCGGCGCCTCGATCCCGAGGAACACGACAATTGGATCGCCGTCGTCGCGGTCTCCGGCAAGGAACGCATCCACGTGGAGCCGCGCGACCGCGAAGTAACCGCGCGTGCTCTTGCACAGCACGACGCGGCCTGTGTGCTCGCAGGTGCGGCACCATTCGAAGCCCTCGGCGCCGTGGATGAAGCCCCGCGCCTCACAGCCCTGGCAGTCGACCTCACCGACGGCCTCGCGGGTCGAGCGGTCGCGGTCGCGGGCCGCGGCGGCGGCGAGCTCGGCGACGTGCGCCGCGATCGGAAAGCCACAGGTGGGGCAGGTCGGCGCGCGGTCGGAGACCGAGCGCTCGCACTCGGGGCAGGGGATCAGCACGCACCGCAGGGTAGCCGAGGGGCTCGCGTCCTTGCAGGGGACGCGCTCAGGCGCCGGGCGGCGGGTCGATGGGCGGCGCCGCGGCGTCCTCCTGGGCGGACTCGGCGAGCTGTCGCCGGTAGCTCCGCGCCGCGCGGACGATCGCCTTGCTCGCCGCGCCGAGCCCGATCGCGATGCCGATGAGCGAGGTCCAGGGCGCCCAGTGCGTCACGTTGCGCTCGAGCCACTGCGCCCCGAGGGCGCAGACCGTGATCGCCACGACCATCTCGATGCCGACGGAGGCGGCGTCGGTGTAGCGGAACCACACGGCCCGTTTCGGCGGGGAGGACACGCGCGCAGTCTAGCACGGCGCCCACCGGTGTCCGATCCGTGCGGTGCGCCGCTACCAAGCAAATGGGAAGGGACGGCCCGTCCCTTCCCTCCGTCGGGCAGAGCCCGCCGGAGCCTCCCATCCCTCCATCGCTTCGCTCCTTGCCTTCGTCGCGGGTGAACGCTTCGCGTTCATCCGCAACTCAGAACGGATCCATCACCAGCTTTTCGCGGACCGGGGCCGAGCACGCGTCTCCGCCGAGGCCGCCGCAGAAGTCCTGCTCGGCCCACGCGTCGTCGCCGACGAAGCCGAGCGCGTCGAGCGATGTCACCCGCGGCGAGGTCGGCTCGCCGGCGTTGACCACCGCGGGGAGCCGGTCGAACACGCTCGGGTCGTCGACGTCGTCGGGACCGCAGTCCTCGTCGACGCAGGGGAGAATCGAGATGCCCTCGCAGATCCCGAGGCTCGCGTAGGTGCCGTGCTTGTCCGCGGAGGGGAACACGACCCACCGCGGCTCACCCGACTCGGGGTCGGCGTCGTGGGTGAGCAGGCCGAGCTCGTCGCTGCCGAAGCGACGCGAGTGATCGTTGATCGTGCCCTCGTGCGCGGCGGTGTATGCCTGCGCGACGATGACCCCACCCGGACCACCTTCGGGATGGGCCGCGAGGTCCAGGGCGACGCGCTCACTGTCGCCGTTGTGGCTGGTGAAGCCGCCGCAGCTCCCGTAGTCGGTGCTGTAGCCGAGCATCACGAACATGCGCACGCGATCGCCGACACCGAAGACCCGACCCACGTCGCCGAGCACGGCATCGGGATCGTCGACCAGCGACTCGGCCTCGTCGAGGCGACGCAGCGGCCGCAGGCGCTCGAGGGCGAGGTCCTCCCAGGCATCGGTGAGCCCATCGCCGTCCGCGTCCTCGCACGGCGCACCCGCGAGCTCGAGGCAGGCCGCGAGCGCGGCGGGCAGGTTGCACTCGAGCGCGAGCGCCCCGTCGACGAGCGCGGTGTGGCAGTCGATCGCGAAGTCGCCGGTGTCGTCGGAGGTCGTGGGGCGGCCCGTGGAGCTGTCCGCAGGCTCGCCGCCCGTCGTCGTACCCGCGCTGCCATCGGTCGCGCTGGCAACCGTGCCCGACGACGTCGTGCCGCTGTCACCGTCGGCGCTCGACGACGATTCGCCCGCGATGGCCCCGGGCGTCGCATCGCCGCAGCCCCAGCACGCGCCTGCGGCGAGCACCACCGCGAAACCAACTGCCACACGTGACGCCATGGGATCAGGCTGACACGGTCTGCGCCGTCCAGCCACCCCCGCGACGGACGGCGCCGCGCCGCGGGGGGGCGAGTGAGCAGCCCTACAGACGAGCGAGGCAGGCGTCGGCGCCGGTGACCTCGATGCCGCCGGCCGGCTCGATGTCGATCGACTCGATCACGCCGTCGTTCACCACTGCGACGAAGCGGCGGGTGCGAATGCCCATCTTCGCGCCGGTCAGATCGAGCTCGACGCCGAGGCCACGGGTGAGCTCGCCGTTGCCGTCGGCGAGCATCATCACCTTGTCTCCCGTGCCGAGCGAGTCGGCCCACGCGCGCATCAGCCATTGGTCGCCGATCGCCATGCACACGACGCCCTGGATCCCCTTGGCGCGGAGCTCCTCGGCGCGCGCGACGTAGCTCGGCACGTGCTGGTTGTGGCAGGTCGGCGTGAACGCGCCGGGCAGGCCGAAGAGGATCATCTTCTTGCCCTTGAACACCTCGGCGGTGTCGAGCTCGACGGTCGTGCCGTCGGCCTGGATGTGCTTGAACTTGACGGACGGGATGCGCTCGGAGACGGCGATGGTCATGGCGGGGCGAAGGTAACCGGACCCGCGCGGCCTTGCCAGCGGCGGCGCGCTACCGGTGCGCCGTCGACGTCAGCTCGAGCCCCACGATCGACGCGAGCAGGCCGACGAGGCACAGGCCCCGCAGCCACGAGATGGGCTCCCCCTGCGCGACGATCCCGACGACCGCGGTGCCGACGACGCCGATCCCGACCCAGATCGCGTACGCCGTGCCGACCGGCACCGTGCGCGTCGCGATCGACAGCAGCCACATGCTGCCGATCATCGCCAGCGCGACCACCAGCGTGGGCAGGGGGCGGGTGAAGCCGTGCGTGGCCTTCAGGCCGACGGCCCACACGGTCTCGAGCAGACCTGCGATGACGAGGACGATCCAGGACATGTTGCCTCCGGTCGTGCCGTCTTGTCCTCACCCGGTACGGCGCGTCTCGTCGGGGGCCGCACGATGCGACCGCGGTGGAGCGTAGCAGAGCGCGGACGCGGTGTGCGCAATTCGGACTTCGCCTGCTACCCGCCTCGCAGATCGACGAACTCGTGATGGCGTGGGAGGCTCTCCACGGCGTCCGAAACCCATTCGGGCAGATGGCCGTAGACCTTTCGGAGCTGGCCGTCGGTGGTTCGGGCGCAGAGCCTCGCGTCCGCGTCGTCGATGGAGTTGTCATAGACGTACACCCGATCGGCGACTCGCAGCGCACCGGCGAGGTTTGCCATGGCCTTCGCATAGCGTCCCACGATCTTG
Organism: Nannocystaceae bacterium; assembly: GCA_044344875.1. Lineage (GTDB taxonomy): Bacteria > Myxococcota_A > Polyangia > Nannocystales > Nannocystaceae > Xiheibacterium. The sequence continues at coordinate 51,646 of JBIJCC010000063.1, read as the reverse complement.
TCGATGGGAACGCTATGCCCGCCTCGCATCACGCGGCTCGCCACGCGCCATGCGTTGATCCTGGGATCGGATGTGCCCACGAAGAAGATCCGAGTGAAGTAACCGCGGCTCCGCGCTCGCGCGACGAATTCGAGCTTGTCCGGTGCCGAGAACACCGTCTCGAAAGCAATCGAGGCACCGATGGCGAGCAGCTGCTCGCGGCGTTCAGTCGTCCAGCGCGCGGCTGCGAGGGTTGCCTCGGGCGAGTTCCAGTCACCAAACCGGTCTCGGGCCACGTCATCAGGGTTGAGATATTCGACTCCGTCGCTCCACTTCTCGTCTCTCAAGCGAACTGTCACCGTCGTCTTGCCCGCGCCATTCGGACCAGCGACGACGAGAAGAACGGGCCTCACTCGTTCCCCGCGAAGAGGCGCTCGAGCATCTCGGACGAGCGGAGGATGGACTCCGCTCGGAGGGTGGCGATCTGGTCGCGTAGGCGCCGCTGTGCGTCCCGGTTCGCGGCCGCGACGCCGCAGAACGCTTCCGCCGCGAGGGAGGCCAGTTCCTCGTCCGTGGGCTCGAAGGCCGGGTCGGCGAAGTTCGTGGACGAGCGCATGACTCCTGCAGCGTAGCGTAGCCGCGGCGGCGCGGCAAAGGCTCACGGCTCGTCGGTCGTGTCGCGGGCGCCGAGCTCGTAGCGTGTGCGGCCGAAGACGATCATCGGGATTCCAGCGAGCAGGCCCGGCACACCGACGGCGAGCAGGATGAGGCCGGGTGTGCGCGTCGACTTCGGCACGGCCAGGACGCCTCCGCCGATCGTCGCGCCGATGCCGATGCCGAGGACGACGGCGCCGATGATCCGGAGCGCGCGGCTGCCGGGCTTCACGCGGATGTCGAGCGGGCCCTCGCGCTCGGCCAGTGTGAACTTGCGCGACGCGGTCCACACGGCGCCCTCGCCCGTACCGAGGAAGAACTCTTGGCCGCGGGAACCGTCGACCACCGCATCGCAGGGCGCCGCACAGACGCTGCGGAACTTCATGCCGTACATCGACGCGTTGTACCCGCTTGCGACGATCTCGCTGTCGATCTCGAAGAGCGTCACCGGGCGATCGCGGGTGAGCTCGAGGTGGACGCGCGGTCGACCGCGGCCCTCGGTCGGACCATCGGCCGGTGCTGCGGTCGGCGGTGGCGTGGGCTCGGCGAAGGGCGGGGCATGCTTGTCGCGCTCGACCTCGGCGACCTCATCCCACGGGATCTCGCGGCGCTCGCCGCTGCCGTCGACGAGGATCACCACGCGCGTGTCGGGGACGACCTCGACGATGGTGCCACGCACGAATCCGCCGTTGCGCAGCAGGACTTCGTCGGGTCCGAGGGCGGCTTGGGGCGTGGGCGCGGTCGACGGCGCGATGGTCGGCGCCGCGGCGGGCGCGATCGGATCCTCGGCGCGGCCCGTCGACGGCAGCGCGAGCGTGAACACCAAGGCGGCGACGAGGGGGCCACGTCGAGGCGTCGACATCGGCGGATCGATAGCACGATCGGTGCGCTGCAATCCGCTTGTCGCGGGGCTCCGCGCCGCACCGGCTCCGATTTGGCCGTTGCCTTGACACCCCGGCGTGCCGGGCTACATTGCGCCGACCGGCCCGGCCGGAATCGTCTGTCGCGCTCGAGCGTTCGGACGAGGAGTCCCGCCATGGAACCCGACGAGCGTCACGTCGCCGCCTTCGAGTCGCCCGATCCCACCGGTCGCACGACCGCGAAGATCTCGGGCGACACCGCGGTGGACCTCTCGATCGATCTGTCGACCGAGCGGCCGCATGCCACCGGCGAGGCGCTGCGTCCCGATCGATCGATGCGGTGGCTCGGCGCCGCGATGGCCGGCGTCGCGGTGGTGCTGCTGGCGATCGTCGGCATCGTCCGCGCCACCGATGATTCCCCGCCCGACGCGGGCACGGTCGCCGCGTCGAGCGACGTGCCGCGGCTCGAGCCGCAGCTGCGCGAGCCGCTGCAGACGCTCGTCATCGGGATGGAGACCATCCGCCTCGAGTCGATGACGGCGGAGTTCATCCGCAACACCGATCGACCCCTGGCCCGGGTCTCGCGGCGCCCGACGAAGCCGACGCCGACCGCGACGCCCGCGAGCGGCGCCCGTCGGCCGCGGACGGCCGAGCCCGCGGTGACCGAGCGACCGGCCCACCCGAGCGGCAACCACCGCGGCGATGCGCCGCCGAGCTTCAGCGCCCTGCCCGCGCCGCCCCCGTCCGACACGCCCCCGGCCGACGCGCCCGCGCTGTCCGAGATCGAGCCGCCGCCGCCGGTCGAGGACGAGCCGCCGGCGTCGCCGCCGTCGCCGAGCTGACCGGCCGCGCGAGGCGTGACGCTTCGCACGACGCTGCCGCGGTGCCGCCCACGCCAGGCGCTCGGGTTTGGTCGAGCATACGCGCGCCATGACCCGACACCTCCGCAGTCTGATGGACTTCTCGGCCGACGACGTCAGCCGTGTGATCGACCTCGCCGCCGACGTGAAGCGCACGCCCGGCGCCTACGCGACGCGCCTCGCCGGTCGCTCCGTGGCGATGATCTTCGCCAAGCAGTCGACGCGCACGCGCATCTCGTTCGAGGTCGGCATCCACCAGCTCGGCGGCCAGGCGCTCTCGCTCTCGACCTCGGGCGGCACGGGCATGCAGATGGGCCGCGGCGAGACGGTCGAGGACACCGCCAAGGTGCTCTCGCGCTTCGTCCACGCGGTGGTCATCCGCACCTTCGGTCAGGACCAGGTCGACGGCCTCGCTGCCCACGGCAGCATCCCGATCATCAACGCGCTGACCGACATGTTCCACCCGTGTCAGGCGCTCGCCGATCTGCTGACCCTGCGCGAGAAGCTCGGCACGACCAAGGGTAAGAAGCTGGTCTACGTCGGCGCGGCGAACAACGTGTCGAACTCGCTGATGCTCGCCGGACCGCGCGCGGGGATGGACGTCATCGTCGCGACGCCGCCGAGCCTGCCGGTCAACCCCGAGGTGCTCGCGCGCGCGCAGGCCGACGCGAAGGCGGCCGGCACGATCGTCGCGTTCGACAATGATCCCGTGCGCGCGGTGAAGGGCGCCGATGCGATCTACGCCGACACCTGGGTCAGCATGGGCGAGGAGGAGCAGGCCAAGGAGCTCATCGCCAAGCTCGACGGCTTCCGCGTCACCCGCAAGCTCATGGACGCCACCGGCAAGGACGCGCTGTTCCTCCACTGCCTGCCCGCCCACCGCGGCGAGGAGGTCGACGCGGAGGTCATGGACGGCCGCTGGTCGGTCGTGTTCGACGAGGCCGAGAACCGCCTTCACGCCCAGAAAGCCGTGTTGTTGCTGTTGCTCGGGGGCGCGTCGTGGAGCTGAAGCCCGAGGAGCTCAGTCCCCGCTACGGCGCCATCGTCCGCGACTGCACGCCGTTCCTCGTCACGTATCCCGGCAACCTGCCGGACCTCGATTTGGCGCCGTTCGGGCGCCGGATCGCCCCCGAGCAGCTCTTCGATCCGACGCGCCTGCGCAGCCGGCACGTCATCGACGGGCTGCACTACCTCGACGCGTTCTCCTTCGGCGGCCAGGAGATGCTGATGCCGCGGTGGGTGCTGTTCGACTGCGGTGAATTCCCGGGCATCGTGTTCGGCTTCGGTCGACCAGCGCGCGAACTCGGCCCCGAGCTGCGCCGCGCCTACCACGTCGACGGGGCGATCCACGACGACGTCTACGTGCCGCTCTCGATGTGGGTCGCGATCCGCTGCGCCGAGGACGGGGCGTGGTTCGGTCACAACCTGTCGTCGTGCAACTACGTGCCGAGCGTCGCCGAGGGCGGCGAGGCCCTGCCCGGGCTCGGGACCGTGACGAAGGTCTACGGCGTGCGACTGGCCCGCGTCGTCAAGCAGTACGGCGCGACGCAGTGGGCGAGCAACAGCCTCGGCCTGCACCTGTCGCTCGGCGACATGCACCTGCTGAACGCGTTCACGCCGGCGCACACCCACGAAGAGTCGTTCACGTACCGCATCGACGTCGACGCCGACCGGTTGGTCGCGCCGCTGCGACCCGGCTGGAAGCGCGACACCACCGGCGGCGATCGGATCGTGGACGCCGATGATCCCGCGGCGATCCGGGCGCTCCACGACGACATCGAGGCGGGCGGCAAGTTCCGCCTGGTGCGCGTCGAGGCCCGCGGCGGCAGCACGGACACCCAGCGGCTCTGGGTCGAGACGCGCAGCTGAGCGCGTCGGCCGGACGCCCGCGGCGCGCGCAGGTGCGCTGGTGAAGCTCACGCCGCGGGCCCGGTTTCGCCCGGCCAATGCTGGCATCATTCGGCGGTTCGGCGTCCCCGAACCGGAAGTGCGTTGCCCATGGTCGAAGAATATGCCCGGCTCTCGATGCACCGTTGGATGCTCAGTGACGAGGTCCGCAACGAGGCGTACCGCAAGGCGATCAACGAGGTCGTCCGCCCCGGCGATGCCGTGCTCGACATGGGCGCCGGCAGCGGAATCCTCAGCATGTTCGCAGCTGCTGCCGGTGCGACGACGGTCTACGCCGTCGAGCGCACGGACATCGCCGCGGTCGCGCGCACGATCATCGAGCGCAACGGCATGTCGGATCGCATCCGCGTGATCCAGGAGAACCTCGAGGACGTCGATCTGCCCGGCCGCGTCGACGTGCTGATGTCGGAGTGGATGGGCGGCTACGGCGTCGACGAGAACATGCTCGCCCCCCTGGTGATCGCCCGCGATCGGTGGCTCCGCCCCGGCGGAAAGATCATCCCCGATCGCGTCACCGCGATGCTCGCCCCGATGTGGATCGTCGAGCTCGACGAGGAGCTCGCGCACTGGCGCTCACGGCCCCACGGCGTCGACATGGACGTGGTCGCGGACCTCACTGCCAACGAGGTCGTGATGCGGCAGTGGCCGGTGACGACCGAGGACCTGCTCGCGCCCCCGCAGCCGATGTGGAGCCACGACGCGTACACATGCAGCCTCGAGGAGGCCGACCGCACGTTCGAGGCCACGCTGTGCTTCACGGCGACGCGCTCGGGGAAGTTCTCGGGCCTCGCCGCGTGGTTCGACGCGCGCCTGTCCGAGCAGACCAGCCTGACCAACGCCGTGGGCGCCCCGGCGACGCACTGGGGCCGATCGATCTTCCCGCTCCACCGCACGATCGAGGTGAAGGCGGGCGCCACGATCCAGGTCGAGCTGCGCTGCGAGCCGGTGGCGCGCGGCGGCTCCGAGACGTACTGGTCGGTGCAGATCGACGGCGGCCCCGTCGAGCGCCACGACACCCGGCCACGCCGCGCCGCGGCGTTCACGACCGGCTGAGTTCACGCGGCCGCGAGCGCGTCGATGGCCGCTGCGATCCCGCGGTCATCGACGTCGACGTGGGTGACCGCGCGGGCCCACCGATCGTCGGCCTGCGACAGCAGCACGCCGCGGTCGCGCGCGGCGGCGAGGAGCGAGCGCGTCGCGAGCTCGCGGTGCTGGACCAGGACGATGTTGGTCTGTGGCGCCACGACCTCCAGACGATCGCCCGCGCGCTCGACCAACGCGGTGGCGAGCCGGCGCGCGCGCGCGTGATCCTCGGTGAGGCGCGCGGGCATCGTGTCGAGGGCAACGAGGCCCATCGCCGCGACGACCCCGACCTGACGCATCCCGCCGCCGAGCTGCTTGCGCACGTGGCGGGCGCGCTCGATGAACTCCGCGGTGCCCGTCAGGACCGCGCCTATCGGCGCCGCGAGGCCCTTGGACAGGCACAGCTGCGCGCTGTCGGCTCCCGCGACGAGGGCGTCGATCGGGACCCCCAGGGCGGCCGCCGCGTTGAAGAGCCGCGCGCCGTCGAGGTGGACGGGCACGCCCTCGGCGCGGGCCAGCGCCACGTGGGCGCGCATCGCCGCGACGCCCAGGGCCTTGCCGCCGCGGCGCGCGTGGGTGTTCTCCAGGGCGAGCACGCCCGCGGGGGCGACGTGGGGATCGTCGGGGCTCGGGAGCGCCGCGACGAGCTCGTCGAGGTCGAGGCCGCCGTCCTCGAGGTTGCGGATCGTGTGATACGCCAGACCCCCGAGCGCCGCCGCGCCGCCGGACTCGTAGCGGAAGACGTGGCTGTCGGCGCCGCACAGCACCCGGCGGCCGCGGGGGCAGTGCGTGAGTAGGGCGCACAGGTTGGCCATCGTCGCCGTTGGCAGGAACAGGCCGGCCTCGTGCCCGAGGAGCGCCGCGACGCGCTGCTCGAGGCGACGCACCGTGGGATCCTCGCGGTAGACGTCGTCGCCCAACTCGGCGCGGCAGGCCGCATCGAGCATCGCTAGCGTGGGACGGGTCACGGTGTCGCTGCGCAGATCGACGATCATCGCGGCCCGACGATGGCTCGGTTCGCGGCGGTCGTCGAACGATTCGTTCGCACGATATCTGTGAGATTATCTCACAGCATGGCGACCGACGACTTGCCCTCTCTGCACGCGCTGCGCTGCTTCGAGGCGGCCGCGCGGCAGCTCAGTATGTCGCAGGCCGCCCGCGAGCTGCACCTCACCCACGGCGCGATCAGTCGTCACGTCCGCGCGCTCGAGCGCGAACTCGAGGTCGCGCTGTTCGTCCGTGGTCACCGACGATTGGCGCTCACGCGGGACGGCGAGCGCCTCGCGGCCGCGGTGGCGCGCGGCCTCCTGCAGGTGCGCGAGGGCCTGATGGAGCTCCGTCGCGCGCGGGGCGGGCCGATCGTGCTGTCGTGCGAGCCGAGCCTCGCGCTGGCGTGGTTGGTGCCGCGCCTGACCCGACTCGAACAGCCGCAGGTCCAGCTCACCCAGGCCAGCGGCGCGATCGACCTCGAGCGCGCGCAGGTCGACGCTGCGCTCCGCCGCCGCGACTTCGATCTGTCGGGCTACCACGTGACGCCGGTGATGGACGAGTGGCTGGGGCCCGTGTGCGCGCCGGCGTCGGAGGCCCGCTTGCGGGGCCGGGGCGCTGCGGTGCCGCGGCTGCACACCCGCACGCGGACCGGGGCGTGGTCGTGGTGGAGCGAGGCGAGCGGGCACACTCTGCCGAGCGCACGACAGCACACGTTCGATCACTTCTCGACCAGCATCCAAGCCGCGATCGCCGGGCTCGGAGCGGCGATCGGCCCGTACCCCATGGTGAAGGACGCCCTCGACGACGGGCGCCTGGTCGCGCCGTTCGGGTTCGTCCGCGGCGAGCTCGGCTACGTGCTCCTGACACAGCGGCCGCCCGCGGAGGAGCCGAGGGTCGCGCGCCTGTTGGCGTGGTTGCGACGCGAGGCGACGCGGACCCACCGTGGGCTGCCGCGCGCGTGACGGCGCGTGGGTCGTCGTCGGCTCAGGGCACGTGGGCGAGGATCTTCTCGAGCGCGCGCTGCGAGCTCGAGGCCGGGGTGCAGCGCACCGCAAGGTCGCGGGCCCAACGCGCCAGGGGCGAGCGCCACTGGGCGACGGCGCCGAGGCGTCGAGCGCCGCGCTGCAGGTCGTCGACGCGAGCGCGGCGTCGGGCCTCGTAGCTGCGCAGCGCGACCGCGGCGTCGTCGTGCCCCGCGAGCTCGCGCGCCAGCACGATTGCGTCCTCGATCGCCATCGCGGCGCCCTGGCCGAAGTTGGGCGTCATCGCGTGGGCCGCGTCGCCGAGCAGGCCCACGGCGCCGCGCGACCACGGCCGCACCTCGATCTCCTCGATGTCGTGGTGGAGGATCGCTCCGCCCGTGGCCATCGCCGCGAGCACGCGGGGCACCTCGCCGCCGAACTCGGCGAAGCGCGTCGCGACGCTGGCGATCGAACGCGCGGTGGGATCCTGCGGCGTGCCGCGCGGCGCATTGGCGACGAAGAACGCATAGACCTGATCGCCCGGGAGGCCGACGAGCCCGACGCGCGCGCCGGCGCCCCACATCTCGACGGTGTCGAGGCCCGCCGCGGCGCCCGGGACCGTGCCGGTCCAACGCCAGCAGGTGTAGCCGGCGTAGCGGATCGGCAGGTCGCCCAGCACGAGCGCGCGCACGCTCGAGTGCAGGCCGTCGGCCCCGATCAACGCGTCGGGGTGCGCGGTGCTCCCGTCAGACAGCGTGACCGCGGGCGCGCCGACGTCGGGGGCCGCGATCGCGGTGACGGTCGTGCCGCAGCGCACCGACACACGGGCATCGGTCGAGCGGCCGGCCGCCTCGAGGTCGCGGGCGAGGAGCTCGTGCAGCGCGCCCCGGTGGATCGCATGGCCGGTGCCGATTCGCGCCGCGAGGGCGGTGAAGTCGCTCGTCACGAGGACCTTGCCGCGCGCGTCGGTGTTCGACGCCGCCCGCAGCTGGCGACCCGCCGCCGCGACCGCACCGGCGAGCCCGAGGCCCGCGAGCACGCGCATGGCATTGGCGCCCAGGGTGATCCCCGCCCCCTCGGCCCGCAGCTTCGGGGCGCGCTCGAGCAACACCACGTCGATGCCGAGCTGCGCCAGCGCGCGCGTCAGCACCAACCCACCGATCCCACCCCCGACGATCATCACCGTGCGCTTCATCGTGCGTCTCCGTGTCGGCGCTGCGTCGCGCCCGGCTTGGTTATGGGCCCAGATCGACCCGGTGGGCACTCGCATCCGCTCGACCCCGAGGGCCGCGCAAGCTGCTGGAACGCCTGGGGGATTCCCGATTGTCCGGGCCGGTCCCCGCAGGGGGCTCGCATCGGCGTCGCGGTTGCTCGCCCACGCCGCGACCGGGCATGCTCGTGCGATGCACCTGCGCCGACTCGCGACCCCGTCCACGAGCGGGCGACCGCTGGCGATCGCGATCCCGTGCACGCTCGCGATCGCCGTCGCGTGTGGTGGCGACGACGCGGGGACGACGGGCCCGACCGACGGCCCGACGTCGGCTCCCGAGACAACGGTGTCCACGAGCGGGGCGGACTCCGAGGCGTCGAGCGGCGCGGGCTCGGGGAGCACGTCGGGATCCTCCGGGTCGGGCTCGACCGACACCGGCGCCGACGCATCCACCGGTGGCGCCGACGTGCCGTGCGGCGACGCCTTGCTGTGCACCGCGGGCGACGTGTGCATCGAGGATGTCATCGCGCCCACGTGCACGAACCTCGAGGATCCCCGCGGCATGTGCCCGCCGGGCCAGCGCATGACGTTCTGCGGCGGCGCCGGGATCCCGTGCTGCTGCGATCCGCCGCCGCCGTCCGAATTCCGCTGCGTCGCGCCCGTGGGCTGCGTCGGCCCGGCCGACTGCACGTGCCTCGGCGAGATCTGCACCGATGGACGCGTGTGCGCGGCGCAGGGTTCGGATCCCGCGTCTCAGTTCCGCTGCGAGGAGCCGGCGCTGCCGTGAGCGCGGCGCCGCGCGGAGGCGACCGATGACCGACCACGGGCCGCGCAAGGCGGCGAAGCAGGGCCGCGCGCGCGTGACGGTCGACGCGATCCTCGAGGCGACGGCGCGCATCGTCGATCAGGTCGGGCTCGACCGCGCGACGACCAATCGCATCGCCGAGCTCGCCGGGGTCAGCGTGGGTTCGCTGTACCAGTACTTCCCCGGCAAGCAGGCGCTGCTCGCCGCGCTGATCGAGCGCGAGGCGCAGGCCGATCTCACCGCCATGCGCGGGGTGGTCGACGACTGCGCCGCGCTGCCCCTGGGCGCCGCGATCGACCGCATGACCGCCGAGCTCGTCGCGCGTCACGCCCGACACCCGGGGCTCTACCGGTGGATGCTGACCTACGTGCCCGAGCTGGGGCAGCACCCCAAGGTCCGCGCGATCGCGGCGTCGGGGCGGGCGCTGCTCCGCGACCTGCTCACGGTGCGGCGACGCGAGCTGCCGGACGGACTCGAGCCCGCGCTCACGGCGATGATCCTCGGCGCCGCGGTCGAGGCCGCCGTGCATGCGGCGATCTTCGAGCGGCCCGAGTGCCTCGCGGACGGCTCGCTCGCCCGCGAGCTCTCATCGTTGTGCCGCGGCTACCTCGGTGCGGGCTAGCCCGCGCGCGGCACCAAATCGACGACGAGGATGTCGGGCGGCGCGTGCATCCGGATCGGCAGCTCGGTCGTGCCGACGCCGCGCGACACCAGCACCTGCATCGCGCCGGCCTGGTGCAGGCCCCACGCGAAGCGCTGCGAGTAGGGACCCGGCGGCAGGATCACGGGTCGCGGCCCCGGCAGGGCGATCTGACCGCCGTGGGTGTGACCGCACAGCATCAGCGGCACGCCGCGGTCGGCGAGGGACACCGCGCCATCGGGCGAGTGGCACAGACCGACGCGGAGCCCGGCGTCCTCGGTGCCCGCGAGGGCGAGGTCGGCGTCGGGCGTGCCCGTCCACGGCTCGTCCAGGCCGACGATCGCGACGTCGGCCCACGGCGCGGGCAGCCGGACGCTGCGATTGACCAGCACGTCGACGCCGGCGCGACCCAGCGCGTCCTCGATGTCGCCATGGGTCGTCCACAGATCGTGATTGCCGAGCACCGCGAGCTTGATCGGGATCGGCACGGCGCTCACCCGCGCGTGGAGCTCGGCCATGCGCGCGGCGTTGGCCTCGAGGTAGACGTAGTCGCCGCCGAGCAGGAGCACGTCGGCCCCGACCGCGCCGAGCTGGTCGAACGCGACGTCGAGCACGGACGGCGACGTCGTGGGACCGAGGTGGAGATCCGACGCGAACGCGATCCGCAGCGGCCGGCGGACCCCGAGGGGAAGCAGCGCGAAGCGATGCTCGACGATCGCGACGCGGCTGGTCCCGGGGACGCGCTGCCACAGGCGACCGGGCCAGTCGCGCGCGTAGGCGTGCGACAGTGCGAGCTCCACGATGCCGCGCGCGGGGCTGTAGCGGCCGCCGCGACCGCCCGCGCGCAGCCGATCGCGCCACCTCTCGGCGGTCGATCGGCTCACGACTCACTCCGCGCGGACGCCATGCGGGACCGTAGCACGCCCGCGTGGGGCGCTCAGGTCTTGCCGAGCATCGCGCGCAGCACCGCTTCGACCGTGGTCGTGCCCGCGACCTCGCGGTGCCCGCCCTCGAACGCGACGTGACCGGACAGCATCGCGGCGGTCATCTCGCGGTAGAGGCCTGCGACGTCGGCGGACATGCCGAAGCTGGTCAGCGTCGGCACCATCGCGTCGAGCGGCGCCTCGCTGACGGCGATCGGCTTGCCGACGATCCGCGAGAGCGTCGCGGCGACGTCGTTCATCGACACCTTCGCCGGCCCGCGCAGCTCGATGGCCTGGGTCTTGGCGGTGCCGGGCCCCTCGACGAGCAGACCCGCCGCGGTCTTGCCGATGTCGCGCGTCGCGACCATGTCGAACGCAGTGGCGCCGGGCGTGAAGCTCGGCAGCACGCCCTGCTCGAGCATCCCCAGCGATCCGCCGAGGTTCTCCATGAAGTACGCGGCGCGCACGAAGCTGGACCGCGTGCCGTCGATCGCGGCGAGGCGCTGCTCGGCGGCGTACAGCCCCGCGATCGGACCGGTGCCCGCGGGGTGTTGCGCCCCGACCGACGACAGCAGCACGACATGGGGCACGCGCGCGCGCTCGACCGCGGTGGCGATCGCATCGAGCAGGCGATGCTGGTACGCGCGGAAGTCCGGCGCGGCGCCATTGGGCGGGATGAGCAGGTATGCGCCCGACGCCCCGCGCAGCGCGGTCGCCAGCGCGTCGGCATCCCCGAGATCGGCGACGCTCACCTCGGCTCCGCGCGCCGCGAGGGCGTCGGCCTTGCTCCGCTCGCGCACGACGACGCGCACGGCGTGGCCGGCGTCGAGCAGCGTGTTGGCGACGACTCCACCGGTGTTTCCCGAGACTCCCGTGATCACGAAGGTCATGACGTGTTCCTGTTCTTGTGCGCCGCGCGTGGCGGCGGGCGCGTGTGCTGTGCGTCGCGGTTCGGTGCGGCGCTTCGTTGTCGCCAGTCTGGGGCGGTGGGCCCGGTCCGGCCAGTGCATTGCCGCCATGGCATTCATGCACGCCGTGCATGATGACGCAGACGCGCCTCTGGGCCGTCCTACGGCGAGAATCGCACGTGGAAGTGATCGTCGTGGCCCCGCCAGTCGCGGAGGATCCCGTGCATCGCCCGGTCGCCCGCGGGGTACTGGAACCACGTGTCGAGGGCCTCGGCGGTGGCCCCCTCGGCGCGGGCCTGCGCGTAGAGCAGGGCCTGCACCTCGTAGTCGATGAAGATCCACGCCACCGCGCGGGTCTCGAGCAGGGCGCGGATGAGCTTCCACGTCCGCGCGCGATCGAGGTTGCCGGCGTGGGCGCGCAGGAACCGGGGCACGTCGGCATCCGAGCCCTGCAGCACGTAGCCGATGTCGACGTCGCGGCCCGACTGGTGCGACAGGTGCGGCGGGAACGGTCCGCCACCGGCCTTGCTGAGATCACCGACGTGCACGTCGGGTCCGCCGTCGGCGACCCGGGCGTACGCGCGCAGCCCCTCGCGCAGCCGATGCACGGTGCGCGGCGTGCCCCAGGCGTCGGCGGGCGTCTTGATCATCCATCCGGGTCCTGCCTCGAGCTGCACGCCCTCCTGCATCGTGTCGCCGAGGGTGTCGTCGATCAGATCGCTGTAGAAGACGTCGCGGGCGTCGATGCGCGCCGGCTCGAGGCCGATCTCGAGCCGCTCGCGGAGCTCGTCGTGGAGCAGGATCACGCGGCCGCGTTCGATGGCGGCCACGATCGCCGTCTTGCGGACCGGGTCGCCGACGCGGTAGTGCGCGATCGTGCCGGCGTCCTGGTCGCGGATCGTCGCGCGGGCCGCCGCGGGATCGTCCGGCACCTCGGTCGCCAGCAGCGTCAGCGGCAGCGTGGTGACGGGATCGTCGGACGCCGCGACCGGGGTAGGATCGGGCGGTGGCGTCGGAGGGACGTCGGGCGCCGCGGGGGCGCGGACCTCGGGCACGGTCGAACTCGACGGCACCTCCGGCGGGGGCTCGGGGTCGCAGGCGCCGAGCAACGCCGCCGCCGTGAGGCACACGGCCGCGCGCCGCGGTGCGATCACGCGGGACCCCGCGCCCGCCACTGCTCGCGATCGACGAGGTAGCGCACCACCTCGAGGGGGACGCGCGGGTGCATGAACGTCCCGACGAACCGCATGCCGCACTTTTGCAGCACGTGGATCGACGCGGCGTTGTCGGGGTGGGCGCAGGCGTCGACCGCCGGTTGGTCGAGGGTGTCGAACGCATGGGTGAGCAACGCCAGCGCGCCCTCGGTCGCGAGTCCACGGCCCCACGCGGCGCGGCGCAGGCGATAGCCGAGCTCGAGGACCGTGGCATCGGCGACGCTGGGCCGCAGGTGGAACCAGCCCTGGAACGTGTCGCCCTCGTACACCGCGAGGAATCCGAAGGGCTCGTCGTCCCACCCCGTCATGCGCGCGAGGATCTCGGACTCGTAGAGCGAGCGCGGGTTGGGGACGCCGCCGCTGATGAACCGCATCACCTCGGGATCGGCGTCGAGCTCGACGAGGTCGTCGAGGTGGGCCCGCGTCAGGCGACGCAGCTCGAGGCGTGCGGTGCGGAACTCGAGGGGGACGTCCACGGCCTCGAAGTGTAGCGCCAGGCCCCGGGCGGTGCCGCGCGCGGGCGGGCATCAGCCCATGGGGCCGGAGGATCCGGACTCGGTGCCGGTGTCGGTGCCTGTGCTGCTCGAGTCGGAGCCGGTCCCCGTGCTCGTTTCTGCGGCGCCGGTCGAGCCCGTCGAGCTCGTCGACTCCGAGCCGGTGGAGGTCGAAACTCCCGTCGAGGTCGTCGAGGTCGTCGAGCTCGTCGTCGCGTCCGCGGTCGTGCTCGAGCCGCTGGTCTCGGGATCGGGGGGCACCTCGGTCGGTGTGTTCGTGATGACGCCGTCGGTGTCGTCGGGGCAGGCGCAGTTGCTCGGGTTGGGGTTGTCGCAGCGCAGGTGACTGCACTCGACGCTCTCGGTGTCGGCCGCCGCGCCGGAACTCCGCGAGCACGCGAGCGCACTCGAGAGGGGAAGCGCCAGGACGATCACTTGGGCCACGGGGAACCGGCGCATGACTGGCGCACGGTGCCGCGTGCGCGGTGGTTCGTCAAACCGATGCGCCGCTGGAACCGCGCGGGCTCATTCCCCGAAGGCGCGCACCAGCGAGAACCCATCGAGGCCGTCGGCGAGCCGTGCCGCGAGGGCGCCACGACAGCGCCGCCAGAACCCCGCGAGCGATTCCACAGGCTCGGTGTCGAGCGCGGCGATCCAGGCCCCGAGCGTCCGCAGGGGGCCGGCGAGCTCGGGGACGGAGATTGGGTCGTTGCCGTGGCGCGGCGCGATCGCGTTGACGTGGAAGTTGCGGGTCTTGAACAGGGTCGGGGCCGCGGGATCGAGCGGCTCGACGAGCACGAACATCGACGTGCCGCGATCGGGACCGCCATCGTGATCCAGCGCATCGGCGGCCCGGCGCAGGTGCAGGCACACGAAGCCGAGGTGATCCGGATCGGCGCCGTCGAGGTCGGCGCCGTCGGCTTCGATGCGGCCGCGCTGCCGGGCCGCCACCGCGTCGAGGGCGAGGTTCTGCACCAGCCCCGAGGTCAGGATCACGAACGCCTTCTGCGGTCGCAGGGCGTTGGCCTCGTCGACGAGGATGCGCTTGCTCTCCCAGAAATAGTCGTCGCGATCGAGGTTCTGCTGGTAGTAGAACCGGACCATCCGCAGGAGATCGTCGAACATCCCGCGGTAGTGGCCTTGGTAGCGAGCCGCAGCCGTGTCGTCGCCGGCGACGAGCGCGGCGGCCGTCAGCGCCGCGTGCCAGCCCGAGTGCATCGCCAGCATCACGCCGGTGGAGAGCACGGGGTCGATGAAGCCCGCCGCGTCACCGACCAGCAACCATCCGGGGCCGGTGACCTCGCGCTGGCGGTAGCTCCAGTCGCGCTCGTTGCGGATTGGGGTCACGCGCACGGCCTCGGGGCCGAGCGCGGCCGTGAGCTCCTCGCACGCCGCGAGCTCGGCGTCGAAGTCGGGTCGCGGCGGGCCCTGGCGCAGCTCGGCGTCGAGCTGCACGACGCCGACCGAGGTGCGGTGCTCGGACAGCGGGAACATCCACCACCACTGCTGCGCGGTCGCGATGAACAGCGCCTGGGCCGAGCGCGGCGCCGGCAGCCGGCGCGCGCCCTCGAAGTGGGCCCACATCGCCTGGTGGCGCAGGCCCGGGATCGGCTCGCGCAGGCCGAAGTGGCGGCCCAGGAGCGCCGACTGGCCGCTGGCATCGACGACGAGCTTCGCCGCGGTGGACCGCGCGTGGCCGTCCGCGTCGGTCCAGTGGGCTCCGATCGCGCGCTCCCCCGCCCATGCGATGGCGCGGACCGACGCGCGCTCGAGGCAGCGCGCGCCGACGCTGCGCGCGTGCTCGAAGAGGATCGCGTCGAAGCGCGCGCGCTCGACCAACCATGCTGCGTCGTAGGCGTCGCTGTCGGCGAACCAGAGGTCCCACCGCGGCGTGCGGCCCCAGTGCCAGAGCGTGCTGCCGGTCTTGCGGCCGAAGCCCGCCGCCTCGATCGCCGGCAGCGCGCCGATGTCGGCCAGGATCGGGATGATGCCGGGCAGCAGGCTCTCGCCCACGTGGGCCCGCGGATGCGCGCCGGCCTCGAGCAGCAGCACGCGCAGGCCCTCGCGCGCCGCCTTGGCCGCGGCGGTGCTCCCGGCCGGACCCCCGCCGACGACCAGGACGTCGACATCGTCGGTCGCGGTCATGCCGTCACCCCCGGCGGCAGCTCGCCGGTCCACCGCGGGATCCCGCGGGCGTCCAGGGCGTCGCGGAGCTGTCCGACGCGATCGGCCTGCCATGTCGAGGTGCGGGCCTCGGGGTACCCGTCGAATGCGGGCCCGGCCTCCTCCTCGCCCTCGAGGGGGCCGAGCACGACACCGGCGGTGACCCGCGTCAGCGCGTCGGCCAGCGCGACCGGATCGCCGGGGAACACCGGCTGCACCACCGCGAAGGTCGGCACTCCGGCATCGGCGAAGCGCGCGAGGATCTCGAGGCGCTCGGCCACGCTCGCGGCGCGGGGCTCGAAGTGCCGGCGCACGTCGTCGTCGATCGTCGGCAGCGAGACGCCGACCCACGCCCGTGGCAACGCGGACCACAGGGGGAGGTCGTCGAGGATCGCGTGTGCGCGCGTCAGCACGAGGGTCGGCCAGGCTCGGTCCGCGGCCGCGATCGCCTCGACGCAGCGGCGCGTGATCCGGAGGCGACGCTCGATCGCCTGGTAGGGATCGGCGACGACGGGGCAGAGCTTGATCGGCGCGCACGGCCGCGTCGCGAGCTCGTGGGCGAGGAGCTCCGGCAGATCCACGCGCGCGTCCACCCAGCTGCCCCACGGCGCAGCGGCGTGGCCGAGGAGGGACCGCAGCGGCTGAAGCCGCGACTGCGCGTAGCAGAAGCGACAGCCGATCGCGCAGCCGCGGTAGGGGCCCAGGCTGTAGTGCCCGCCGGCGTCGTGCAGCGCGGTGCCGCCCCGGACCTCGCGCACGCGGTGGTCGTCGCGGCCGCGCACCGCCGCGAGCGCGGCGTCTTCGTTGAACTGGATGCGCTCGGCCAGCGCGATGCACAGGGCGAGCGCGGCCGGCTCGGGCAACGTGCCGCCGCGGTGACCGAGGGCGAAGTGGGTGGTCTGCACGCGCTCGGCCCGGGCGCCGCCCCGCGGCACGACCTCGACGCAGGCCCGCGCGTCGCCGAGCGTGAACTCGTACTGCAGCGCGAGCTCGGCGGTGACGGCCACGAGCGTCGCGTCACCCAGCCCATCACCGGGGCGAAGCGGCGCCACGAGCCTCTGCGCGAGATCTTCGAGTTCGCCGTCGGCCACGGCCATCCCCGTCAGCGCGGCCGCACCTGCGCGCGCGCCACGATCGCGGCGGCGTCGACGTCGGCCGGGAGCTTGCCGTACACCGCGGGCGGCTCGGTGCCCAGGCGCGTGCGGCAGAAGGCGTCCGCGATCGCGGGCTCACCGTGCATCACCATGAGCGCCGCCTCGAGGCCCACCGCGAGGTCCTGCACGAGCGCGCGGGCGTGGATCTCGAGCGCACCCGAGGCGAGCGTCGCTTCGATTCGTTGCAGGTGGGTCGCGAGCTCCGGGCGCACGGCCGCGGCCGGCCGCATCTCGGCCAGCACCAGCTGCAGCGCGGCGGGCTCGCGCGCGAGCGTGCGCAGCACGTCGAGGCAGATCACGTTGCCCGACCCCTCCCAGATGCTGTTGAGCGGCGCCTCGCGGTACAGCCGCGACAGCGGGTTCTCCTCGATGTAGCCCGCGCCGCCGTGGCACTCGAGCGCCTCGACGATGTGCCCGGGGGCGCGCTTGTTGATCCAGTACTTGGTGACCGCGGTGGCGAGCCGCGCGAAGGCCCGGGCGTCGTCGTCGGTGTCGGCCTCGTCGAACGCCCGCGACACCCGCATCGCCAGCACGGTCGCGGCCTCGACCTCGATCACGAGGTCGGCGAGGACGCGGGTCATCAGCGGCTGGTCGACGAGCGTCCGCCCGAACGCCGCGCGCCCGCTGCAGTGGTGGATGGCCTGCACCACCGCCTGGCGCATCATCCCCACCGGGGCGACCGCGGCGTCGATGCGCGTGTGGTGGACCATCTCGATGATCGTCGCGACGCCCCGGCCCTCCTCGCCGACGAGCTGCGCCCAGGTGTCGACGTACTCGATCTCCGACGAGGCGTTGCTGCGATTGCCGAGCTTGTCCTTCAGCCGCTGGATGAAGAAGTTGTTACGGGTGCCATCGGGGCGGAAGCGCGGGACCAGGAAGCACGACAGACCGCGGTCGGTCTGCGCGAGGGTCAAGAACGCGTCGGACATCGGCGCCGAGCAGAACCACTTGTGGCCGGTCAGCAGGTACGCGGTACCCGGCCCGCCGCCGTCGATCGCCCGCGCGCGCGTGGTGTTGGCGCGGACGTCCGAGCCGCCCTGCTTCTCGGTCATCGCCATGCCGAACGTCGCGCCGTGCTTGTCGGCCACCGGGATGCACCGCGGGTCGTAGCGGCCCGAGAGCATCTTCGGCTCCCAGATCGCGGCGAGCTCGGGTTGCACGCGCAGCGCCGGCACGGCCGCGTACGTCATCGCCATCGGGCACAGCACGCCGGCCTCGACCTGCGTGAAGAGGTAGCCGAGCGCAGCGTGGGCCACGTGCGCGCCCTTGCGCTTCTCCGTCCACGCGATCGACGGCACGCGGTGCTCGATCGCCAGGCCCATCAGCGCGTGGTAGGCCGGGTGGAACTCGACCTCGTCGATGCGTCGGCCGTAGCGATCGAACGCGCGCAGCTGCGGGCCGTGCTGGTTCGCGGCCGCGCCGAGGGCGAAGCACTCGGCGGTGCCGATGCGCGCCCCCAACTGGGCGCAAGGCTGCAGGGCCCACTCGCCGCCCTCGCGGGCGACCGCGGCGCGCAGCCCCGGATCGGTGGCGAACAGGTCGTAGTCCTCGAGGACCTCCGGCACGTTCTGGACGCGATGGGTCGGCAGGGCGTCGATGGGGCCGTGCGTGGGCATGCCCGAGGATGGTACCGCCAAAACCGGCGCAGGCGCGGTACACCTTCCGGTGTGGACCGGCAAGAGGCCCAGGCCGCGCTCGCCGTCTTGCGCAAGGTCGTCGACCGCGCGCACGACGACACCGCGCTGCAGAACTACGGGCTCATCTGGATCATCCAGGGCGTCGCCATTGCGATCGCCTTCATCGGCACGCACGTGATGCTGCAGGACAGCGACGCGCCGCCGCGGTTCATCGCGCTCTGGACGGTCGTGATCGGCATCGGGTTCGGCGCGCGCCTCGTGCTGCGTCGCGGGCGGGCCGGTGTGCGCTCCTTCGTCGAGGCCCAGCTGTGGAGCATCTGGATGACGTGCATCGCGGGTGTCTCGCTGCTCGCGGTGCTCAACCACGCGATGGGCCTGCGCACGTTCTTCCTCGGGCCGGTGATGGGTGTGCTGATCGCCGTTGCGTTCGCGTCGATGGGCTCGCTCATGGGCCGACGCTGGTACGCGCTCGCCGGGGTGTTCGCCGCGACCGCGATCGCGATGGCGCGATTCCCCGACTGGCAGTTCGTGATCCTCGGCACCGTGTGGGGCACCGCCCAGATCGCGAGCGGTTGGTATCTGCACCGTCGGCGCAACCGCCACGGCGAGGGCGAGCCCGCGAGGCTGGCGTGACGCTCGAGGGGCTCGCGGTGCTGACCGCGATCGCGGCGAGCCGCGGCGCCGCTTCGACCCGCGAGATCCGACGGCTCGTCGGGCCCGCGGCCGACCTCGGCGAGCTCGGGCCGCTGCGCGACGCCGGCCTCGTACGCGACTCGGATTCCGGCTGGGCGCTCACCGATCGCGGCCTCGAGCAGCTCGTCGCCGCCTACGCCGAGCTCGAGCACAGCCTCGGTGACGGCGGAGCGACCGAGTGTCCGTCGGTGCCGTGGCTGACGACGGTGCAGACCGAGTGGATCGAGGCGGTGTCGGTCAACTACAGCGTCGAGCCCGACGCCCTCGCCGCGCTGCTGCCCGCCCCCCTGCGTCCGGAGCTGTGGCACGGCCGCGCGTGGGTCCAGCTGCTCGTGTCGTCGCTGCGGGGGATGCGACCCCAGGGCCTGCTCGCGGCCTTCGGCGTCGACTTCTACCAGGCCAGCTACCGCGCCGCCGTGGTGTGGACCGATCGCGACGGACGAGAGCGTCGTGGCGGCTACTTCGTCCGCTCCGAGACCAACGACGCGGTCATGCGCGCGGTCGGCAATCACCTGCGCGAGTTCTCGTTCCATGGCTTCGGCCTGGCGACGATGGCCGTCGTGCGCGATGGCGACGCCCTGGTGGTCGCCATCGACGCGGCGTCGCCCCACGGCGCCGTGGTCGGGACCTTCGACACCGCGCCCGGGCACGGTCCGCCGGTGGGCTCGTGCTGGCGTGACCTCGACGAACTCCACGTGCCGCTGGTCGAGTGCTACGACGCCTTCGGCATCGCCGACGACCACATGTACACGCTGACGATCGATCGCGGCCCGTGGAACGCCCGGTTCGCCGCGGTCCGCGAGCTCTACGTCGAGTACTTCGACACCGGGCCGCTCGGCGGCGGTGCGGCGCGGCTCGACTCCGTGCTGCACGTGCCGCGCTGCCCGTATCGCTGGCGGCCGCTGGTGCGCGAGCCCCTGCGGTGACGCGCGCGGTGCCCCGTCCCGGAGCACCGCGCGTGTCCGGGACGATCCGCCTAGCCGCGCGGGCGGGGCGGCGGGATCGGGATCGACGGCGTCCCGCCGGTCACGGCGGCGAGCTCGCGGGGATCGAGCTCGCGGGGCGCGGGCTTGGCCGGCGTCGATGCCGACGGCGTCGGTGCATGCTTTGTCATGGCGTCACCTTCCTCTCTCGAAGGCCGCGGGATTGCGGCCTGAGGGTAGATGGCCTCGGGGCAGCTTCGATCACCGGCGCCCCTGATCAGTCGGCGGTCGACGCTTCGGCCAGGCTCTCCGTCGTCGCGCCGACGATCGGCGACCTCGCGCGCAGGATCACCGTTCCGAGCGCGTACGAGAGCAGCCCCGCGACAGCCGACGCGATGAGGACGCCGAACTTCCCGGTCTCCAGGTTGGTCCCCGGCGGGAACGCGAGCTCGGCGATGAAGATCGACATCGTGAAGCCGATGCCCGCGACGACGCCGACCAGCCCGACCTGCGACCACGTCGTGCCGCGGGGCAGGGTCGCGAGGCGGAGGCGCACGGCGAGCCACGAGAACGCGACCACGCCGATCGGCTTGCCGAACACCAGGCCGAGGACGACGCCGAGGAGCACCAGTCTCGGCTCGCCGTCGAAGGCCGCGTCGCCGAGGGAGACGCCGGCGTTCGCCAGGGCGAACAGGGGCATCGCGCCGAACGCCACCCATCCATGCAGTGCGCGCTCGATCCGCTCGACGGGCGCGGGGCGCTCCTCACCGCTCGGCCCGCGTTCGGGGAGCACGGGCGTCATCAATCCGATCACGACGCCGGCGAGCGTCGGGTGGATGCCGGCGACGAAGGCGCCGGCCCACGCGACGATACCCGCGGGCACGTAGGCCCAGGGGTTGCGCACGCCGAGGCGGCGCATGCCGACGATCGCAGCCAGGCCTGCGCCGAGCACCAGGAACCCCGACGCGGAGAGGTCCGACGAGTAGAACACCGCGATCACCACGATCGCGCCGACGTCGTCGATGACCGCGAGCGCGAGCAGGAGCACGCGGAGCGCCGGCGGCACGCGGCTGCCGAGCAGCGTGAGCACGCCGACGGCGAACGCGATGTCGGTCGCCATCGGGACGCCCCAGCCCGTGATCGAGCCGTGGCCGCGGTTGATGATCGCGAAGATCGCCGCGGGCACGAGCATGCCGCCCAGCGCGGCGGCCAACGGCAGCGTCGCGCGACGCACCTCGCTGAGCTCGCCGCGGTGGATCTCGCGGCGGATCTCGAGGCCGACGACGAAGAAGAAGATCGTCATCACCCCGTCGTTGATCCAGAAGTGGAGGTCGCGCGGGCCGATCGGCGCGTGCCAGACCGCGGCGTAGCCCTCGCGCCACGGCGAGTTCGCCCAGAGCAACGCGATGACGGCCGCGCCGAGCAGCAGGATTCCGCTCGCGGCCTCGATCGCCAGGAACCGCTCGATGGGCGCGAGGGCTCGCCGTGCGAACCGGCGCATCACAGGCCGATGGCCTGGGCGAAGCACCAACCCGCGGCGGCGAAGGCCGAGGTCCGCAGCGCCCACCGGCGCCAGTCGTCGGTCGTCGCCGGGTCGCCGTCCGCGGTGCGCCCCCCGAGCCGGGTGATGTCGATCCATCGCACCGCGAGCAGGGTGCCGAGCCCCAGGGCATAGGCGCCGTCGCGCCAGGTGAAGGTCCACGGCAGCTGCCGTGCGATCGACAGGCACAGGACCAGCAGCAGGATGTTGCCGAGCATCATCCAGAACGCGCGGGCGAGCCCGGCGGTCGAGGAGAGCTGGACGTCGTCGTTCGTGGTGTTCATGGCGGACGGCCACCGGCGCGCGCAACGGCGAACCCGTGATGGGGGCGCGTGCGTGCGGCGATTCGGTGGTTCGCCGGTCACTGTAGGGGCCCGAGACGGTCTGGGAAAGCCAGATAATATTGCTACCATCGTTCGCTAGGACCGAACAGCGTGGAGTGGCTCAACTACCATCACCTCTACTACTTCTGGGTCGTCGCCCACGAGGGCAGCATCGCGGCGGCATCGGAGCGGCTGCGCCTCGCGAAGGCGACCTTGAGCGCGCAGATCCATGCGCTCGAGGAGGCCCTCGGTCAGGCGCTGTACGAGCGACGCGGTCGACGGCTGGTGCTCACCGAGGCCGGCATCATCGCGCGGCGCCACGCCGAGGAGATCTTCGCGAGCGGCCGTCGACTCGTCGACGAGGTCCGCGGCCGCGGCCGACAGATCCGCCTCATCGTCGGGGTCACCGACGCGCTGCCCAAGCCGATCGTGCGTCGCCTCCTCGATCCGGCCCTGCGCATCGACCCGCCCGCGCGGCTCATCTGCCGCGAGGATCGCCCGGTCACCGAGTTCGTCGCCGAGCTCGCGTCGCACATCGTCGACGTGGTGCTCTCGGACACTCCGCCACCCCCGGCCACGCGGGGTGGCGCCCACGCCCACCTGCTCGGCGAGTGCGGCACGACGCTGTTCGTCGCGCGCCGCTCGGTGGCCGCGCTGCGCCGCGGATTTCCCGGCTCGGTGGCCGCGGCGCCGTGGCTCCTGCCGGGCACGGGCTCGGCGCTGCGCCTCGGCATCGAGCGGTGGTGGTCCGAACTCGGGTTCGCCCCCCACGTCGTCGGCGAGTTCGACGACGCGGCGCTGTTGAACACCTTCGGCCAGGACGGCGCCGGCATCTTCGCAGGGCCAGCCGTCATCGCGGACGACATCTGTCGCCGCTACGACGTCGGCGTCGTCGGCGAGCTCCCCGAGCTGCGCCAGCGCTTCTACGCGATCACGCACCAGCGGCGCCTGGCCCACCCCGCGGTGCAGGCGATCTGCGACTCCGCGCGGCGCGACCTGTTCGCGTGAGCGGCGTCAGGCGGGGTCGGCGATGCGTTCCGTCGAGACGATGAGCTCGTCGTACCAGGTGGTCGCCGTCGCGTGGGCCTGGGCGTCGCTCTTGTCGGTGTGGTACGGCAGCAGCCACACCTTGCCGAAGCGCAGGTTCGTTGCCGGATCGCCCGCGGTGAGGTTGTACGGGCCCCAGTCCAGTACGAGCTCCGATGGCGCCCCCTGCCGTGCGATCCACAGGCGCACCTCGCTGTCGACGAACTCGTCGCCCACGCGCGGGCCCGTGCTGACCTCGACCTGGAACGTCATCCACTCGTCGGGTGCGTAGCCGAGGCAGTTACCGGCGGGCGGGAAGTAGCCGGTCTCCGATTGCGAGTAGAGGCAATGGGGATCGGGGCGCGCGTTCTGCAGCGCGAAGTCGTAGTCGCCGAACGGCTCCTCGAACGGATCGTAGGCGCCGTGCGAGGTCGATCCGGTGCACGAGTTGTACATCTGCGCGAAGCCGCGTTGGCCGGTGTTCTGGACCACCGTCTCGAGCTCCGTGCACGACGACGAGCACGATCCCCCGCTGTCGATCGTGGTCGCGCTGCTCGCCGAGCAGCCGGGCTGATCGCCGACGCCGATGATCGCCTGCTTCCAGCCGCCGCCCCCGTCGTAGTACGTCGAGAGCAGCTCGGGCGAGAAGCGCTGGCGCCACTGCACGAAGAACCGGGCGTCGCCGTCGAACTGCACCGAGAGATCCTCGGAGAAGTTGGTGAAGTAGCTGCCCGAGCTGTTCGCCGGTGAGTTCGACGGGATCGTGAAGCGAAGCGCGCCTGTGCCCGAGGCCTTCGTCGTCGGATCGATCTCGGGGATCGCGGCGCCCGGCAGCGTGCCGTGGTTGTCGCCGAAGGTGCCCGCGAGATCGGCGGGGTCGTCGAAGCCGACGCACACGAGCACGCCCGGCGCCGCGCACCGACCGTCGAAGTCGGCGGGATCGACCGGCTCGTCGCCGCCGGTGGAGTCCCCGTCGGCCGCGCCGGTGGTCCCGCCGGACTCGCCGGTCGAGTCCGCCGGCGGGGGCGCGCTGCTCGACGAGCCGTCTGCGTCGGCCACCGTCGTCGCTGCGGAGGTCGTGGACGCGGCCGCTCCAGCGTCGCCCGGCTGCCCGTCGTCGCCGTTGCACGCGCCGAGGGCCATCGTCATCGCGAGGGCGCGCTCGCACCGTCGTCGCCGAAGCGCGAGCAGGAACAGTCCCGCGATGAGCACCGTCGCCGAGGAGCGGTCGTCGTCGACGCGGCAGCCGCAACCCGACGACTCGCCCTGTTGTTCGCCGGCGTCCGTCGTCGACGCGGCGCCATCGCCCGTCGCCGGATCCGCCGAGGTGGAGGTGTCGGCGTCGTCCCCGTCACCGCCAGTGGTCCCCGGGCCGTCGGACGTCCCGGAACCGCCCGTGGTCCCGTCGCCACCGGTGGACTCGCCGCCGTCGTCGGGCGGCGCCTGGAACGGGGAGTGCTTGTAGAGCAGCACGCCGCACGGTGTGTTGCCGTAGCAGTACGTGAACATCGTGACGCCGTACTCGGCGATCGGCGCCGCCACCATCGCGGTCTGGGCGAGATCGACGCTGGGCTGCTCCGGCAACACGGACCAGGTGTCGGCGGCGTCATCGAACGCCCAGAAGGTTCGGTTGCCTTTGCCCGCCGGGGTCGACACCAGGTAGACGCCGCTGGTCGGATCCACCGTGAACACCCCGTTGTAGCCGCTGCCGTCGTAGACGGGCGCGCCCAGGGGACCGAGCGTCTCGATCGTGCCGTCGGCGAGGAGCCGGTGCATCAGTCCGTCGTAGACGAACACCATCGACTCGCCGACGGGGTTGTACGCCGCGACCTGCCAGGTATCCCCGGGCGGTAACGTGCCGAGCAACGTCCACTCGCCGGTCGCCTCGCCGAACGCCCAGACCTCGCCGTAGGAGTGGTGGGCCCAGACCAGGGCGTCGAGCGGCGGGAAGTACTCGAGCGCGTCGCAGCAGCTGACGCCGTTGTCCGGCGGCGATGGGATGTCCGACCACGTCTCGGTCGCGGTGTCGTAGCGGTGCAGACCGTTGTCGTAGAACGGCCGGTGGTACAGCAGGCCGCGGGTGGGATCGAGGGCGCTGTGATCGTAGCCGTGGCTCGTGCCGCCGGGGATCCACGTCGGACGCGGCAGCGTCGACCACGTGTTCGACGCCCCGTCGTAGCGCAGGTGATCGGCGATGTCGGCGTGGTCACCCCCGACGAAGAACGCTCGGTGCGTGTTGGGATCCCAGACCAGATCGTCGGAGTAGGGGATCTTGATCCCGCTGGCGCCCGCGGCCGCCATCGTCGCGTCGAGCTGCTCCGTCTCGAGCTCGGCCCACGTGCCCGGGCGCATGGACGCCGCGAGCTCGGAGATCGGCGACGCGACGGCGCTCCGCGTCGCCATCACGGCGCCGACGAATGCGAGGGCAGGGGCGAGACGGGTCATCGACCCGGGTCGTTAGCAGGGGGCGTGCCACGGCCCGGCGTGACGAGAGCCGAGGGAACTCGCGCACCCGAGGGGGTGCAGAGCCCCGTGCGGCGGCAGGGTGCCGCCGGCCAGCGCGGGGGGCTCGTCGGCGACGGACCTCGACGATTGTCCATGTCCCGCGGTCGAGGGCGGACCCACGCCAACGCGAAGATCGCAGGCGCCCGCAGGCGGCACGGTCGTTGCTCCTCACGTGCTCGATGCTCGATCGCACCACGATGCTCCCCTGGCTCCTGCTCGCCGCGTGCGCTGGAAACCCGTCGACGCCCGGTGACGCTCCGGCCGTCGCCACCGCGACGACGGTGGTGAACCTCCCCGGGGCGGCGTCGACGGTCGCCGCACCTGCCCCGGCGTCGGACACGGGCCTGGCCCAGCTCACGGAGCGTTTTGTCGACCGCCTCGACACGGCGCTCGCGCTCGACGACGCCCAGACCACGCAGCTCCGCGGCATCTTCGCGACCTACGCCCGCGATCTGCAGCCCCACGTCGCGTACGTGCGCAGCCAGCCGACGCGGTTCGCCAAGTTCGAGGCCGCCCGCGCGATCCGACCCGAGGTCCAGCGCCTGCGCGAGCAGACAGATGCGGCGATTCAACCGGTGCTGACCGCGGATCAGTATGCCCGCTACGTCGAGCTGCGCGACGAGCTGCGCGAGGCGCTGCGCGAGCGCTTCATCGACGGATGATCCGGTCGAGCATCACTGGAACGTCCCGATGTTCGCGTCCATCCACGCCAGCCGCGCGGTGATCCACGCCTGCACATACGCGTGCTCCTCGTCCCACGTCGCGGTCGGGCACGACTCGCGGAACGGCAGCACCCAGTCGTCGCCGCCGATGATCTGGTCTTGGGGCCAGCGCTCGAAGTTGTCCGCGATCGTCTCGGGCGTCATCGTCTCGACGTAGCCGGCGAGCTGGGCGTCGAACGAGTCCTGCGAGAGCACGGTCTCGCGCAGCTCCGTCCACCGGGCGACCAACGCGGCGCGGAACTCGGGGTCGGCGGCCATGACGTTCAACCAGTGGCCGTCGTAGCGGTACAGCCAGCCGTCGGTGGGGTTGCAGCCGCCGCCCAAGCCGATGTCGAAGTCCCACGGGACGAAGACGATCTTCCCGCCGACATCCTTGTAGATGTGGATGCTCGAGTAGTAGGCGTCGCCGTTGTTCGAGAACTCCTGCAGCAGCACCCAGTCGACCATGGTCGGCATGTCGACGAGCTCCCAGATGTCGCCGACGCCGGCGGTGGCGTTGCCGAAGGCCGTCATCGACGCGGTGAGGCCCGCGGCGACCGCCGGCGTGAGGTCGTCCGCCTTGGGGTAGACCAGCTGCCAGCCGATCCCGTTGGTCACGATCCACGTCTGGGTGACGTCGCTCTTGAAGATGAACGACTCGCCGTTGCCCAGCTGGGCCTGGATGTCGACGCGGTCGGCGTCGCGGCCGATCTCCTCGCTCAGCAGGTAGATGCCGCGCCAGTCGCCGTCGAGGGTGAGATCGCAGTACTGCGTCTGGGGCCCGTAGTTGGCGTCCGGGGCGAACGCCTCGAACAGGTCGTACATCAGCTTGTTGCGGTACAACGAGAGGTCGAAGTACATCCCGCTCAGGATCCAGTCGGACTCGTCGCCGAACTCGAAGAAGTCGACCGCGGCGGACGGCGGGTCGGTGGACAGCGAGAGATCGAGCGTGGTGTCCGACGACATCGCCGACGCTTGGTGGACCTCGACGGCGACGACGTTGGTGCCGTCGACCAGGAGTCCGGCGGGGACGCGGGCGTCGAGGAACTCGATCTCGTCGAGGCTGTCGATCGTGGCCGAGGCCGGGGTGGTCGCATCGAGCGGGCCCGGCGGCAGGTTGAAGCGCGCGATCTCGCTGCCGTTGACGTACACCGCGACGCCGTCGTCGGCGCGGACGTGCAGCACGACCGGGTCGAGCGTGGCCGCGTCGGCGACCTCGAAGCTGTGCCGGTACCACGAGGTGATGTACTTGTTCCCCGCGTTCGGCCCGTAGCCGATCGTCGTGGCGTTGGGGATCTGGGCCACGGTGGCCCAGCCCTCGGGCCCGAGCACGCCGTAGCCGAGCGGCGCTTCGCCCTGGGCCCACGCGGAGTCGTCGAACGCCGGCGTGTTCCAGTCGGCACCGCCGGCGGTCGGCCCATCGTTGTAGCGCCACGTCGCGCCCGGCGAGACCAACTCGAGGTTCGCGTGCTCCCACAGCTCGAGGCCGTACTGGTGCTTGGGCCAACCCTGCGACGAGCGACCGCGGTTCTCGAGGCCGCCCGCGCCGTCGTACACGACGTAGCCGTCCGCCTCCGTCACGGTGATGTTGCAGCTGCGCTTGGGCTCGTCGACGATCGCTTGATCGCAGGCGAGCTCGATGGCGCAGCGGCGGAAGTCGGTGACGCGCGGCGGCTCGGTGGTGGAACTCTCGTCGCCGGACGAGCCGGGGCCGGTCGACGTCTCACTCCCCGTGGTCGTGGACGCGGCGCTCGACTCCCCGCTGCCGTCGGCGACCGTGCCCGTCGTCGTTGCGCCGCCCGTCGTCTCGGCCACCGTCGTCGCGGTCGTGGTGGTCTCGCCGGGCGAGCTGCCAGTCGATTCGGCTTGTGTCGAGTCGTCGCCGCACGACGCCGACGAGAGGATGAGCGCGGCCACCAGCGATCGTCGGTCGGTCTTCACCACGCGACAGAATACCCCAGAAGCCGAGGGCGGCGGCCCGGCGAGCTCCGGGCGGCCGTCGCCGAGGATCGGCTACGATCGCATGCATGTCCGGCCCCTATCGACGCTCAGCTGCCCTCTACGACGCCATGTACGGCGACAAGTCGTTCATCGACGAGGCCGCGACGCTCCGCGCGATTGTCGAGCGAAGGCGACCGGGAGCGCGGACGCTGCTCGATGTCGGCTGCGGCACCGGGGGCCATCTGATCCACACGCGGGAGTGGATCGCGGTCGAGGGGCTCGATCTGTCCGAATCGATGCTCGAGGTCGCGCGCCACAAGCTCCCCGACGTGCCTCTGCATGCGGGTGACATGCGGAGCTTCGCGCTGGATCGTCGGTTCGACGTCGTCACCAGCCTGTTCAGCGCGATCGGCTATGTGCGCTCGGTCGAGGAGCTGGAGGCAGCGGTCGCCACCATGGCGCGTCACCTCGAACCGGGTGGTCTGCTCGCGATCGAGCCGTGGTTCACGCCGGGTCAGTGGCAGCCGGGCAGGAAGGTCCGCGGCGGCCTGCTCGTCGATCGCGACGACCTCAAGGTGGCCCGGCTGGTCGTGAGCGAGATCCAAGGGCGCTTCGCGGTGACGCCGATGCACCACCTCGTGGCCACGCCCGGGGGCGTCGAGCACTTCGTCGAGACCCACGAGCTGTTCCTCGCCGAGGTCGACGAGCTGCGCGCTGCGTTCACGGCTGCCGGCCTGGTCGACGTGGAGTTCGTGCCAGGCGTGCTCGTCCGCGGGCTGTGGCTCGGCCAGCGACCGCGATGACGCGGCGCTCCATCCGCGGCGGCGCGGGCGCGGCGATCGACGTCAGCGGGCCGCCTCGCGCACATCCGTCCGGTCGGCCAGCCGCGTCCCGCAGATCCGATCCCACAGGTACATCGCCTCGCCGAAGTTCACTTTCACGTGGGAGTGGTGGACGTTGTGGAAGGCGGAGGTGTTGAGGAAGGCCCGCGGTAGGGTCGCCTCGAGGGGGCGCCAGGTGACGCCGCAGTGCAGGTAGAAGTTCAGCGCGATGAAGCCGAGCACGAGGCCGAAATAGAGCGGGGCCCAGTGGGTCGCGGCCGGGATGCACAGGATGAGGATCGGCCAGAAGGTCATCAGCGCCTCGAGGGGCGCGACCGCGAAGCCGGCGAACGGGGTCGGATCTCGGAACGCGTGGTGGGGGGCGTGGAAGGGGAACAGCCAGCGCGTGTGCAGCAGACGGTGCTTGAGGTAGAGCCAGCCGTCGATCGCGACGACGCCGACGATGGTCTGCAGCGCGATCGCCCACCACGCGTGGCCGTCGAGGGACCACACCATCGCGGTGTCGTGGCCGAGCTGCCACTGCGCGAGCGGCCAGGCGGCGAGGCATGCCGCGACCAGCATCGCGCGGGCGCTCTCGAACGCCTCGGCGCCGATGCGGGCGGGGCGGATGCGTGGGCCCTGGATGCGCACGGTGGCGCGACCAGCGACCCGGTTCGCGAGCGCGGCACCGCCGAGGACGACGGTGGCGAGCACCGCGAAGGCGAAGGCAAGCGCGGCGTAGAACGTCGCGGGGCTCTCCGGGTGCAACAGGCCCGCGGCGAGCAGCGCGCCGAGCAGCGCGCCGTCGAGGATCCGCGCCCAGCCGCGACCCGAGGACATCGTCGCATCGTACCCACCGCGCGCGCGAGCGTCGAGTGGGCCCGGGCGAGTCCTCCGCGAGAGGATCGGGCGGAGGATCGGGCGGAGGATCCGCCGAACGATCAGCCGAAGAGGGGCGTGCGCGCGAGCTGTTCGACGAGGAAGTCGCGGAAGGCGGTGACCTTGCGCGGGACGTGCTTCGACGGCGGATGCACGAGGTAGAAGGCACCGGAGGTGATCGCCACGCGCGGCAGCACCCGGACCAGGCGGCCCGACGCGAGGTCCTCGCGGGCGAGGGCGGCGGGCAACAGCCCGAGGCCGACGCCCTCGCGGATCATCTCGTGGACAAAGCGGATGTCGTCGCCGCGCACGCGCGGCGCGGTCGTGGGCTTCACCAGGGGCGGCGGTGTGCCGAGCGCGGGGAAGATCACCCAGGCGTGGTTCGCCGCCTCCTCGACGCCCCGCGGCGTGCCGGCCCGCGCGAGGTACGACGGCGAGGCGAACACCTGCATCGGCGCGGTCGCGAGCTTGCGCGCGACCAAGGACGAGTCGTTCAGCCGCGTGCCCGCCACCCGCAGCGCGAGGTCGAAGCCCTCGCCGACGAGGTCGACCTGTCGGTTCGTGAGGCGGACGTCGAGGTCGATCGCGGGGTAGCGCAGCGTGAACGCGGCGAAGACGGAGGGCAGGACGATCGCGCCGAGGTCGTTGGGCGCGGTCAGACGCAGGGTGCCCGACGGCTGCTCCTCGCGCTCGGGGAGCGAGCCCATCGCCGAGCGCAGCGCCGCCAGCTGCGGCGCGACCTTGGCGTACAGCGTCGTGCCCGCCGTCGTCAGCGCGACGTGACGCGTGCTGCGGCTCAGCAGCTGCACCCCGAGGGAGCGCTCGAGCGCCGCGATCCCGCGGCTCACCGACGATCGCGGCACCCCGAGCTTCTCCGCGGTCTTCGAGAAGCTGGCGGCCTCGGTCACGCTCACGAACAGGCTGAGGAGGTTCAGATCCATGGATGCGCCCCGGGCGTCGGCGCGTGCGCGACCGATGCCCGCTCGACGGTAGCGTACGGCGTGGATCCCGTCAGCGACCGCCGCGGGGCGCGTACTCGACGATGCGCCCGCGGGCATCCAGGGCGATCTCGCAGCAGGCCTCGAACAGCTCGCGGAGCATGCGACGACCCCGCTGGACCCGCGACTTCATGCCGGACACCGACAGCCCCTCGCGGGCCGCGGCCTCGGCCATGGTGAGGCCATCGAGCTCGGTCAGGTGCAGCGCCTCGCGGTAGGGCGTGGGCAGGCTGTCGATCGCGTAGGTCACGAAGCTGGCGAACGTCGTGGCGGCGTCGTCGCTCTCGGGCTCGGAGCCCCGGGGCGCTGTGTCCCGCGGCTCGGCCGCGGCCGCGTCGTGCTTGCGATCGCGTCGGGCGTTGCGACGGTGGTGATCGGCGATCGCGTTCGCGGCGACGCGATGCAGCCACCGGGCGAAGCGCTCGTCGTCGTCGATGGCGTCGAACTCGCGGTGCACCCGCACGAGCACCTCCTGCAACACGTCGTCGACGTCGTCCGCGGCCACGCGCCGCTCGACGAACGGGCGGATGCGGGCGGCCACGAGGCGGAGGTCGCAGCTCATGCAGGGACAGCAGGATACCAGCGGCGAAACCACGTCGGACGACTGGCGAGGATCTCGTGGACGACCGCGATGAGCACCGCACCGGGCGCGAGGAACTCCGCGGTCGCGACGAGGGGCGCGGCGGGGCCGGAGATCGCCGCGAAGGCGAGGGCGGCTGCGCGCAGCGTGACGATCAACCCGTGGACCACGTACTCGGCGGTGGGGAGGCCGGCGGTGTGCGCCCGCGAGCGGCGCTCGACCGCCATGTCCGCGGTCTCGAGGCCCTGATCGATCGCCACCAGGGTCCACGCGAGCGCGGCGGGCCCGTGTCCGGCGAAGAAGACCACGAGGATCGGCGCGAAGCACCACGCGCGCAGGGTGTGGATGCGGTGCTCGATGCGGGAGGCGGGCCGCAGCGGTAGGCGCTCACGCCACAGGTGCACCACGAGCGCGTCGTGCAGCGACAGCACCGCGAAGCCGAGCAGGCAGATCGTGGCGGCCCATCCGGGGTCGATGCTCATGCGACACCGCCGGCGTCGTCGAAGCGCGGGGTCGTGTCGTCGAAGGCCGGTGCGGCCAGCCACAGTCGCAGGAGGTGGCGGCCCGGCGCCGGCGGAGGCGGATCGTCGTACGCCGTCCGGCCGTGCAGCACGAACGCGTTGCGCAGCCACTGCAGATCGCCCGGGCGCAGATCCATCTCGAGGGCGAGCGCCGGATCGTCGGCGGTGGTCTCGTACAACGCGAGCAGCTCGCGACGCGCGGCGTCGAGCGGGGGCACGCCGGGGCGGCCCTGCGCATTGCGGAGGTACCAGCCGATGAAGAAGGTCTGGAGCGTACGGCCGTCGAAGGTGACGATCGGCCGCGGTATCGCCTCGGGCAGGCCGCGCGCGCCGCCGCCGGGGAGGTGGAAATACCACGGCTGCAGCAGCAGGGGCGCGAGGTCGGGACGCCGCGCGGCGATCGCCTTGAACACGCGGACCGAGCTGACGATGCGACTGTGCCCGCCCTGTGCCGCGGCGCGCAGACACAGCAGACCGATGAGATCGGCGCCGTCGGTGTGCGGGCCCTGGGCCGCGCGCGTGCGATACAGGCGGACCTCGAGATCGTTCGGGTCGGCACCGGTGTCGCGGACCTCGGTGATCCGCTCGCCGTCCAAGTTCTGCGGCTGCGGCTCCCCGAGCCCGCGGCCGATCGCCGTGAACAGGGCCGCCACTGCGGCGGGGGCGTGCCCCTCGACGGGGACGCCGCGCACCAGCACGACCCCGGGCCCCTGCGACAGGCGATCGCGGCACGCCGCGGTGACCTCGTGCATCGCGTCGGCGACCCGGCGATCGAAGTGTTCGTCCGGGGTCGCGAGCGCGAGCGCGTCGAGGGCGCGGCGGGTGGCGCCGTCGAGCTCGATCACCCAACGGTCCGGCGACTGCGCCAGGGTCGGGCCGAGGAAGTCGCCGGGGAGCTCGGCGTCGGGGGCGGGCAACGAGGGGGTCGCAGACATGCTCTGCCCCCCATGACGCCCGCCACCGCCGATGGACGCACGCGATCGCTGGTCTTCGCCGGAACGCGTCGTGCGGTCCGGCGCCCGGGTTCGCGCGACTGGGCGTCCGTCACTCGCAGGTGACGCTGGCGGTCTCGGCGGTCACACAGCTGCACTCGGCGCACGAGAAGGTCTCGCACATCGCCCCGAGTCCGGCCTCGCACGCCGCCTGCCCGTCGGCGGTCGCGGCCGCGGGATCGGTGCCGCAGACCTGCCACGGGGTGGCGACCGCCGTGCCGTCGCAGTTCGCGGAGCACGTGCAATCGATCGCCTGGCTCCCGGCCGCGCCGGTGTCGTCCGCCGCCGTGTCGCTCGCGGCGGTGTCGCTCGCGGCGGTATCGCTCGCGGCGGTATCGCTCGCGGCGGTGTCGCTCGCGTCCTCGGTCGCGGAATCCCCCGCGGTGTCGTCCGTACCGGCGGAGTCGCCGGTGGGATCGCCGGAACTCGAGGTGCTGTCGTCGCCGTCGTCGCAGGCGGTGATGAGCGGTGCCGCCAGCATCGCGGTCAGGGCAAAGAAGCGCTCGGCATTGATGTTCACCGCGACTCCGATCGTGAGGGGGTTGCAAGGCGACCGGTGCGGTCGCCCAAGGACCGGTATGACGCAGGCGCCTGCGCTTGTCAGCGGGCCTTCGGCCCCATGAAACCGGACTGATACCGCCGGAACGCGCGATGTCGCGGCCGGTTGGCCGTGGTGCGAGCGCGCGCGTACGCTCTCGCCACGATGAACCCGCTCGTGCATCACCTCGTGACGATGGCCCACAACAACGCATGGGCGAACCATCGGCTGCTCGGGGCCGCTGCGGCCCTCGACCATGATGCCTTCGTCGCGCCGCGCACCGGCTTCTTCCCGTCGATCATGGCGACGCTCAATCACAACCTCACCGTGGACTGGTTCTACGTCGCGGCGATCGAGCGCGCGTTGGCCGGGCTGCCCGTCGATCCCGACGGGCGACGCTACTTCGATCCCGAGCTGCCCTTCGATGCCTGCGGCCCCCTCGCGATCGCCCAGCGTGAGGTCGACGCACGGCTCATCGCGCTGTGTCGAGGGTTGGGCGACGACGACCTCGCACGGACCGTGGCGATCCCGTGGCGCTCGGGCGTCGCCCACGAGGCGCTGGCGCGGGTGCTCGCGCATCTGTTCCAGCACCAGATCCACCACCGCGGGCAGGCCCACGCGATGTTGGCCGGCACCGCCGTGGCGCCCCCGCAGCTCGACGAATTCTTCTGCGCCAACGATGCGTCGTTCCGCGCGGGCGACTTCGCCGAGCTCGGCTGGACCGAGTCGATGATCTGGGACGCCGCGCGCGACTGATCCCGCGCGACCTCTCAGCCCGGGCAGTCGAGGGCGGCCCACGCCTCGACCTGCTCGGCGACGGCGCGGTACAGCGCGACCCCCTCGGCGCCCGAGGCCAGGCCCCCCTGACGCGCGACCACGGCGACCAGGCCGTGCTCCGCGTCCAGCATGGGGTACGCCCCATAGGCGCCGGCGCTCGAGTTGCGCTCGCCGTCGCCGCAATCGTACGAGCCCGGCTCTGCCGTCGCCGTCGAGCACTCGAGCCAGTTGCCGAACCCGTAGGCCCAGTCCTCGCCCCAGCTCAGGATCGACGGCGAGGCCTCCACGATCGCGTCGCCGCGCTGGTTCGCGAGCATCGCCGCGCGAATGTCGTCGGTCAGTATTGCGCCGGTACCGAGCGCCTGCAGGAACGCGAGGTACTCCTCGCCGGTCCAGTGCATGCCGCCCGCGAGTCGTGGGTTGCTGGCCGAGGGCAGGTCGTACGCGCCCGTCGGGAACAGGCCCGTGTCGGCCTGCCACTGTGTGAACAACGCCGACCAGTCGTCGACGCCCGCGGCGCGCATCGCCATCAGCCCCGCGATCTGCAGGTGCGATCCCGAGTAGTGGAACGCCTCGCCCGGCGCGGTGGCATCGGGCGCGCCCGCGGCGTAGATCTCCTCCACGCATGCCGCGAAGTCGGCGAACGGCGAGTTGATGCACGGCGCCTCGTCGTCGAAGCCCGAGGTGAACGACAGCAGCGTGCGCAGCGGGACGCCCGGCGGCGGCCAGAAGTCGAGCAGCTCGCTCGTGGTGGTGTCGAGGCCGAGCTCCCCACGGTCGACCCGGTCGAGGATGATCGCCGCGGTCACCCACTTCGACGTCGAGGCCGACTCGTAGATCGTGGTCGGCGACGAGTCGCCGTGGGAGTGGACGAAGGTCGCGCCGTCGAGGTCGGCGACCAGCAGCGTCGCGTCGGGATCGGCGGTGATCGTCGGGTCCACGGCCGCGAGGTCGAAGGCCGCCGCGATCTCGAACTCGAGCGCCGCGCGTTGCTCGAGGCACGCGTCGATGGGCAGATCCGTCGCCGTGTCCGCGGTGGTGTCGTCGGGCACGTCGGCGCTCGTCGTGTCGCCGACGCCGGCGGTCGACTCGGCGGGTACGGAGGACGCTGCGGCCGTGGTGCTCGACTCGGCCGCCGCGCCCGTGGTCGACGGGTCCGTGTTCGGGGTCGGATCGGTCCCGCACGCGCCCATGCTGACGAGGCTGGCGATGGTGGTGGCGACGGCGAGGCGCGATGCGGGGGCGCGGTGCGGGGGGCTCATCGAGGGCGCGCCTCAGCACGGATCGTGCCGGCCGGATTCACGCGTCACGCCGTGCGGCGTCGCGGGACCCTGGCCTCCCGTCCATGGACGAACGGCTACCGCGGCGCCCCGCGTTCGCGCGTGACGCAGGTCGGCTCGGGCGCGAACGTCTCGCCGATCGCGACGGAGAACGGCGCCGGACACAGCACCGCGATCACCCGATGAGCCACCCACCGGCGACCGACGCCGAGCGTGACCTCGTCGTCGACGCTGCGCGCGGGCGCGGGCACCCCGACGATCGTGAGCGCCTCGTCCACCGCGACGACGGCGAGCCAGCCCTCGGCGCTCGGACTCGCCACCGCGGGGTCGCTCCACTCGACGTCGAGATCGACGCCCGCCGTGTCGCTGTACTCCTGCGCCACGCTCGTGTACGAGCCCGCGGTGTGGCTGGGCTCGATCGGCTGGTGGAGTGCGGTCTGACGGCTGGGCCAGCCGGCGGCGCCGGTCCACAGCACGGCGGTCGCGGCCAGGGCAACGGCGCTCGTGGCCACGAGGTAGGCGATGGTCGCGCTGCCGGTGTTGCGCCCACGATCGCGGGGCTGCGCCGGTGGTCTGGGCACGATCGCCGGCCGCGTCACCGCATGCAGGCGCGCGCGGCAGCCCGCGCAGCCCTCGACGTGGAGCTCGACCCCGTGGCGCGCGGCGTCGTCGAGCTCGCCGGTGTCGTAGCGGTCGAGCGACAGCATCGTCAGGTGGCCGTCGCGCCCGAACAGATCGCACAGTGGTGGGGTCATGGTGTTCCTCGTGTGGCGTCGGTCGCGGCCCGGCGCAGGCGTTCGAGTCGGTTGCCGACGGTGCGCTCCGAGCAGCCGAGCACGCGGGCGATCTCGGCGTGGGTCATCGCGTCGAGGTAGGCGTAGACACCGACCTCGATCAGCTCGGCGTCGAGCGTGCTCCACAGCTGCCGCAGGAGGGTCACGGTCTCCTGGTCGGCGCTGGCGACCGGCGCGGTCCACAGCGTGTCGGTGTGTTCGCGCCAGAGCTCGGCGCGTCGGCCGACGTCGCGCAGGCGATTGATGCAGAAGTTGGTGGTCAGCCGATACAGCCAGGTGGTCGGGCTCGCCTCGGCGCGGAAAGAGTCCAGGCGCTCGAGCACGCGCACGAAGATCTCGTGCACGACCTCCTCGGGCTCCGGGACGGTGCCGAACCGCATCACCCATCGCTGGACCCGCGCCGCGTGATCGGCGTACAGGCGGGCCACGTCCGGCGGCGAGGGCATCCGATCGACTTTGACACGTGGGTCGGCCAGATCCGCAGCGCGCCCCGACGATTCTCCTGCAGTTGCCGACAACGGCCCGCCCAAGGGTCGAAGCCACATGCGCCTGCCCCTTCTCCGCGCGCGCCGCCTGTGGCGCCGCTTCTGGTTCGACCACGAGGATCCCCGGGCGATGGCCCTGGTGCGGATCGTCTTCGGCACGTTGGTCGTCTGCAACATCAACGGCCTGTGGGAGTACTTCTCGTTCCTGTTCAGCGACGAGGGCATCTTTCCCGCCGACGTCGCGCAGCAGGTGTTCGCGAAGGCGCAGTTCGCCGGTTTCGGTGATGGCGTGGGCCCCGACGAGCCCTGGGGGTTCTTCGACGCGCGCGCCGTGGTCGAGTGCCTCCGCGGGCCGAAGTTCTCGCTGCTCTACTTCTGGGACTCGCCCACGGCGATGTGGATCCACATCGCCGCGTTCGAGCTGTGCATGCTCGCCATGATCGTGGGGCTATGGACGCGCGTGTCGTCGGCGCTCGGCTTCGTGCTCATGCTGAGCCTGTTCGATCGCAATCCGCTGTTCTGGGAGGGCACCGAGCTGGTGTTCCGGGTGTTCTTCGTCTACCTGCTGTGCGCGCGGTCGGGGCATGCGTGGTCCGTCGACAACCTGCTGCGGTGCAGGCGTGCGCGGCGACGAGGGGTCGAACCCGAGGTGCTCCGTCCGATCCCGGTTTGGCCGCGGCGCCTGATGATGCTGCAGCTCGCCGTGGTCTACCTCGACACCGGGCTGCTCAAGCACGGCAGCGTCTGGGTCCACGGCGACGCGGTGTACTATGCGTTGAACCTCGATCACTTCCATCGGTTCGAACCCCAGCCGATCGCCGCGATCTTCGGCACCAACCTGCTGCGTCTCGCGACCTGGTTCGTGCGCATCGGTGAGATCGGGTTCGTGCTGGTGTTCGTGGGCGAAGTGTTGCGGGTGCACCTCGACGCCGATCCAAGGCCGCAGGCCCGCGCCTGGCGGGCCCTGGCGTGGATTCGCCGGTGGATGCTCGGGCGTCGGATCTGGATCACCTGGGCGGTCGCGACGATGGGCGGGATCTTCGTGATGATGAACATCGGCATGTTCCAGCCGGTGATGCTGGCGCTGTGCCTGGTCTACTTCCGCGGTGAGGAGGTCGCGGCCGCGCTCGCGTGGCGACCGCGGCGAGGCGTCTCGCTTCCCGGTTCGGCGGCGGCGGAGACGAGCGGCCCGCGGCCGTTGGCGCACGGCCCAGCAGGTCGCGTCGTGCTCTCGGCGATCCTGCTCTGGCACGCAGCGGCGGTCGCGATCTGGCTGCTCCCCGAGCACGACGCGATCGCCGGGTTCCGGACGCCGGCCCGCGCGTGGGTCCGACCGTGGCTCGAGCTCACGCGCACGACCCAGGGCTGGGGGATGTTCGCGCCCAATCCTCCGCGCCACAACGTGTTCATGCAGGTGTTGGTCACCGACGAAGACGGCGAGGTCTGGGACATGCAGAGCGACGTCTATGCGCCGTCGCGTCGGACGCTTCCGTTCGTGTGGAATGATCGCATGCGCAAGATGAACCGCCGCATCATCGGCGGTGAGCCGGGCGGCGCGTGGTACCAGAAGTGGTACGCCCGGTGGCAATGCCGCGCGTGGGCGCTCGAGCACGGCGGCGCGCTGCCGCGATCGGTGGAGCTGGTGAAATTGTCCTACGCGATCCCGACGCCGGCGGCGATGCGCGAGCACGGCTGGTACCGCCCGGCGGATCGGTTACGCGACCACGGGACCAGGACGTCGGTGTACACCGAGCGTTGTGCGGGCGCGGTGCTCGGGCAGCCGCTGCCGCGGGTGGCCGAGCGTCACGGGACCGTCAGCGCGCCGCATCGGCCGTGGATCAAGGGGCGCCGCGCCGCCTGGGAGCGCGCGGCGTCGCGGTAAACCTAGCGGTGGCGGCGGCGTCCGGCCCGCGGCGTGGCCCCTCGACGGCCGCCCGCGATCGATCGTACGTTATGCGCCATCGAACTCGCGTTGCGCCAGGGCGTCACCGCGCTCACCCTCGACCTCGAGGAGCTCCTCGCCGCGTTCGACAGCGGTGGCGACGCGGTGCGCGAGCGCATCGCGGCGGTGAGCCAGCGCGTCGAGCAGCTCGCGCAGGACGTGGCGCGATGGCCGAACCTCGCCGGCGCGATCGATCGCGTCGGGGCGTTGCTCGGGCCCGCCGCGCCGGACGTCCCGCAGTCCGAGGCATGGACCGCCCTGCGTCGGCAGCTCGGCGAGTCGTACGACGCGCTGGTCGCCCTGCTTGCCGCCGACGCGTCCGAGCCGCGGCCGACCAACTACGCCCGCGTGGCCTTCCACATGGGCTCGGCGGGCCTCGGGCTGCTCGCGACGCTGGTGGTGTTCACGACCCCGCAGCTGCCGTATGCCGCCGCGACGCTGGCGGGCAGCGCGTGGATCCTCGAGCTGCTGCGCCGCCGATCGCCCGGGTTCAACGCCACGCTGATGCGGTTCTTCCGCCGGATCTCGCGGCCCGCCGAGGCCGAACGGATCAACTCGGGCACCTGGTACATGACGGCGCTCGTGGTGCTGACCCTGACGTACTCGCCGCTGCTGTGCGTGATCGCGGTGTCGGTGCTGGGCTTCGCCGATCCGGCCGCGGCGATCATCGGTCGACGCTTCGGTCGCATCCGGTTGCGGAACGGCCGGTCACTCGAGGGCAGCCTGGCCTTCGTCGCCGCGGGTACCTTGGCCGCAGTCGCGTTCGTGCAATTCCTCGCGGTCCCGCCGGCCCCCGCGATCGCGTGGCCGACGGCCCTGGCGGCCGCGATCGTCGGCGCGCTGGCGGAGCTCTTCAGTCGCCGCATCGACGACAACTTCGCGATCCCGATCGCCGCGCTGCTGGGCGCGTGGTCGATGCTCGCGGCGCTCGGCGCCTCTGCGTACTGACGCGGGCGGCTACGGCAGGCCGGCGGCGGCGTAGAACTCGTCGACGTCGAGCGCGACGATGCCGCGCCGCAGGTCGGCGCCCGTGCGCACCGAATCCGGTTACTGTGCGCCCGATGACTCCGTCCCGCGCTCGCGTCCCGTCCCTCGCCCTTCTCTGCGCCGTGCTCGGCTGTGCGACCGAGTCCGACGGTGATGCGAGCGGCAGCTCCACGGGATCGAGCGGTGACGCGACGCCGACCGAGACGACCGGCGACGCCGAGGGCACGTCGGGCGCCGCGGAGTCGTCGAGCGGCGTCGCGTCGACCACGGCCGCGGCAGAGGTCACGACGGACGCCGCCGACACCTCGGGCACCACCGGTGGCGTCGGCGAGGATCTCGACATGACGCCCGAGGACTTCGTGTGCGTGCTCGACTGGGACCTCGTGCGCCGCTTCCGGATCACCAACCTCCTGGGCCACCTCGACGAGACCCTCGCCGTCGCGCAGTCGCCGGACGGCGGCGTCTATCCGGTGGGCACGGTCATCCAGCTCATCCCGGGCGAGGCGATGGTCAAGCGCGCCGCCGGTTGGTCGCCCGAGACCAACGACTGGGAGTTCTTCTCGCTGGCGACCTCGGCCGACGGCACCGAGATCCTCGCGCGCGGGGCGACCCGCGTCGTGAACCAGTTCGGCGGCAATTGCTTCAACTGTCACTCCGCGGCCGAGCCGCAGTGGGACCTGGTGTGCGAGACGGATCACGGCTGCGCGCCACTGCCGATCGGGCCCGACGTGATCGAGATGCTGCAGAACGG
Source organism: Nannocystaceae bacterium (assembly GCA_044344875.1). Lineage (GTDB taxonomy): Bacteria > Myxococcota_A > Polyangia > Nannocystales > Nannocystaceae > Xiheibacterium. The sequence continues at coordinate 11,205 of JBIJCC010000063.1, read as the reverse complement.
CGACCCGCGCTGCCCGTGATCGGGCCGTCGCGCAGCATTGGCGCGCCGCCGTTCGTCTTCGGGTCGTGCGGGGCAGGGCACGGGTGCTAGCTTGCACTTCAGATGGTCCCCACCGACTCCCTGACCCGCCGCCGCTTTGTCCATGCCGCCGGAATCACCGGCGCTGCCGCGTGTGTCGGGTGCTCGGCGTCCGGCGGCAACCTCGACGTGCTCACCGCCGACCACGAGGTGCTGCTGTCGGAGCACGCCGGGCTCGCGAACGTCGGGGAGTCGGTGTTGATCGACGCCGGTACCCTGCGTCCGATCGCGGTCACCCGCGTCGACGCCGAGACCTTCGAGGTCACCGGAACCGAGTGCAGTCACCAGAACTGCGGCGTGAAGCGCAGCGGCGATGGGTGGCGCTGCCCGTGCCACGGGGCCGTGTTCACCCTCGAGGGCGCGCGCACGTCGGGCCCCGCGCCCGAAGGCCTCACGGTGTACGACTGGATGCTCGACGGCGACGTGCTGACGATCCTCGCGCCCTGATCCGAGCCGGACGACGCGGTCGTCACACGCCGACGTAGCGGGCCCGCGGGCGCAGGAGGAATCCCGCGGCGCGCTGCTCGAGGGCATGGGCGATCCACCCCGCCGCGCGGCCGAGCGCGAACAGGGCCCCGACATCGCCGGGCCGCAGCGCCAGCGCGGCACCGACGGCGACGAGGCCCGCGTCGAGGTTGGGTGCGTCGTGCCCGGCCCGCGCCATCGCGTCGATCAGCGCCGCGAGCCCGCGACTCCGGGCGCTGCGCGAGCGCAGGCGACCGGCCCGGGCCAGAAGGGGCGCGGCCCGGGGATCGCCGCCGGGATACAGCGGATGCCCGAAGCCCGGCACCGCGGCCCCGCTCTGCAGGTGCGCGCGCAGGTGGGCGGCCACGCGGGGCGGCGGGCCGGCACGGCGCAGGAAGTCTTCGAGCGTCCGCGAAGCTCCACCATGGCGCGGACCCGTCATGACCTGCAGGCCGGCGGCGACGCAGGCGGCCAGCGAGGCGCCCGTCGAGGCCGCGACGCGCACCGCGAACGTCGAGGCGTTCAGCTCGTGGTCGGCGCTGACGACCAGCGCGACATCGATGGCGTCGACGACCTCGGGTCGAGGTTCGCGATCGAGGGCGACCGCGATCGTGGCGGCCAGGCTCGGCGCACGCACGGCCCGACGGACCCGCGCCGCGTCGCCGGCGGCGAGCCCGACCGCGAGCGTCGCGAGGATCGTGCGTGCCGTGGTGGTCGCGTCGGCAGAGTCGTGCGGCGGTGTCGCGGCGAGCACCGCCGCGACCGCACCGAGTCGCTGGAGTACGCCGGCGTCGGCGGGCAGGGCCGCGTGGATCCGCGACCACGGCAGGACCGCGGCCCGCATCGTCGTCGTCGTCGCGGGCAGCGTGCCGGTCCACAGCAGCTCGGCGACCCGCTCGTAGGGCACCTGCGCGGACAACAGCGCGTCGAGCCCATGGCCGCGATAGCGGATGCCGCCGGGCGCCAGGGCCGTGATCGCCGAGTCGAGCACGGGCTCGCCGAAGCGCAGGGCGCCAGCCGCCACGGCGCCGTGCCCCGAGCGCGCCTGCTTGCGCGCGAACAGCCGCTCGATGTCCTCGCGATCGTAGACGTGCTTGCGTCCGTGCCCGCCGGGGTAGCTGCGCACCATCCCGCGGGCGGCGTAGGCATACAGCGTGCGCACGTCGACGCCGAGTCGGGACGCAGCGGCGCGGGCGTCGAGCCTCGATCGTTGATTGTCGATTCTACGTTGATCAACCATCGCCCCGGCATTAGACCAGCCTCCGAGAGGTGGTGCCAACCACGATGGAACTCCGTGAACGCGTGCATGCCGATGGACTCGACCAGGTGATCGCCGCCCACACCGCGATCTCCGATGTGGATGGGGAACACGGCCGTCTGGTGCTCGCCGGTCGCTCGCTCGAGGAACTCGCCGACGTCGGCTTCGAGGCGGTGGTGGCGGCGTTGTGGCGGGCCGGCGGCGTCGCAGGCCCCACGGATGCCGAGGCCCTCACGGTGGCCCTGGGCGCGGCGCGGGTCCGGGCGGACGCCGAACTGTGGGCGCGCCGGGAGGCGTGGGTTCATCTGCCCGACCCGATGGCGGCGCTGCGGGCCGCGGTGGCCGGGCTCGCGGAGGCCGAGCCCGTCGACCTCGTCGCGACGGTCGCGGTCGCCACGGCTGGGTGGATCCGGAGTCGCATCGACGCGCCGTGGGTGCGGCCCGATCCGTCCGCCGGCCACGTCGCCGATCTACTCCGCCTCGCGACCGGTGCCGCGCCCACGACCGCGGCCGTGGATGCGCTGGCGCGCTATCTCGTCACGGTGTGTGACCACGGGATGAACGCGTCGACGTTCGCCGCGAGGGTCGTCACGTCGACGGGGTCCGACGCCGTGTCGTCGGTCGTTGCTGCGATCGGGGCGCTCAAGGGGCCGCTGCACGGCGGTGCGCCTGGGCCCGTGCTGGACATGCTCGACGCCATCGCCGAGCCCGAGGCCGCGCGCGCGTGGCTCGTCGCGGAGCTCGCGACGGGTCGACGCATCATGGGCATGGGCCATCGTGTGTATCGGGTCCGCGATCCCCGGGCGGCCGCACTCGAGTCGGCGCTCGCGGTGCTCGAGCGGCACGGCGCCGTGGGCCGACGGCTCGCGCTCGCGCGGGCCGTCGAGCGCGAGGCGACGGCGCTGCTCGCCGCGCGTCACCCCGGTCGTGCGCTGCGGGCCAACGTCGAGTTCTACACGGCGGTGGTGCTCGAGGCCGTCGGCGTGCCGCGCGAGGCGTTCGCGTGCGTGTTCGCCTGCGGCCGCGTCGCGGGCTGGCTGGCACACATCGCCGAGCAGCGCGCCTCCGGGCGCCTCATCCGACCGCAGTCGCGCTACGTCGGCGCGGTCGCTGCAGGGGCCTGACCGCGCTCGGCCCACGCCCGCGTGCCGTCGAGCCCGAGCGCGTCGAGCTGCGGCAGGATCTCGGTCTCCAGCGTGGCGTAGAAGATCATCGCGTACTGCAGGTCGCTGAGCGTCCCGAGGTTGGTCGCGCCGCGCACGATCTCGATCGCCTGCCCGGCGACCTCGGCGACCTCGATGCCGCACGCGGTCGAGGACTGGAACCCCGCCAGCGACCGCGCGATGCATCGGTGCAGGCGGGCGCGCGCGCCGTCGTCGAGGCGGGGGACGATGTCCGACAGGGCTTGCCAGCCGAACGCGGCGTGGAGGTGCTCGTCGCGGAGGATTTGCCGCGCGCAGGCCTCGGCGACCGGACACGTCGCGACCACCGCGATCGCCTCGAGCATGGGACGGCTGAGCGTCTCGCCGAGGCAGCAGGCGATCGCGATCGCCTCCGCGGCCCAGGCCCACAGCGCGGCGTCGTCGTCGGCCGGAGGCGGCGGGTCCCAGGGCAGGGTAGGGCTCGGCCACGCGAAGACCGGGGGCTCGTGCTCGAGGCCCTCGGGCCAGCACGCGTGGGCCATCCGCGCGCACAGCTCGGCGTGGCGGACCTCGTCGGTGACGAGTCGGGCCAGGGCCCCGGTCCAGGTCAGCGGGGCGCGCACGCAGGCCAGGACGTGGGCCAGCTGCGTGAACTGCACGATGCTGCCGTGCTCCGCCCTCGCGCGCCCGGCCCACTGCACGGCGGCGGCGCGGCGCAGGGGCGCCGCGTGGTCCGCCACCGCGAACGCGGCGAAGTCGGGCCAGCGATCCCGGTGCACCTGGGCGCGGTGCATGCTGCCCATCGCATCGGTGACGCCCGCGAGCATCGTCCGGGTGCTGAACGGTTCGGGATCGCGCGGCGATCGGGGGCTCACCGAGCGATGGTCCGACGCCGGGCCGAGGCGCGTCAAACGGTCGAGGCGAAACGCCCCGACGCGCCCAGAACGCGGTCGGTGCGATTCGAGAGCGCACGGGCCGCGGTCGGACCTCGCAAAACTCGCTCCGACCATATATGATGGTACCGGTTTGCCGACGCCCGCGATCGCGGGTGCCTCGGGTTTGGCCTCCACCGCGGGAATCGACGGCATGCGTACCCTCCAATCCTCGCTCCTCAGCACCTCCGCCTTCGCCTTGCTCGGGGCCTGCGCGGGCCTGTCCCAGAACGAGCGTGTCGACTGCCAGGACGACGTCCAATGTGCGGACTTCTTCGGTCCCGGTTCGGTCTGCGAGGTGGGCGGAGTCTGTTCGGAGCCCACGGGCAGTAACCGTGTGCAGGTCGGAATGCTCTACGTCGGCCCGGTCGGTGACCACGGCTGGACCAAGACCCACGACGAGAGCCGCCTCGAGGTCATCGAGGCCCTCGGGATCCAGGCGATGTTCGCCCCCTCCGTGAGCGCCACCGACGCGCCGGCCCGCATCGACGAGTTCGTCGCCCGGGGCGACAACGTCATCATCGGCACAAGCTTCGACTTCCTGGTCCCGATCCAGGCGGCGGCCCTGAAATACCCTGACGTCCAGTTCCTGCTGGTCAACGGCTTCCAGACCGGCCCGAACCTGGGCAGCTATTCCGGGCGCATGTACCAGGTGCTCTACCAGGCCGGGTATCTGGCCGGGAAGATGACCAAGACCGGGCTCGTGGGGGCCGTCGGGTCGGTGACGATCCCCGAGACGGTCAGCCACACCAATGCGTTCGCACGCGGGGTCGCCGCGTCCAACCCCGAGGCACGGGTGATGATTCGTTGGGTCGGGGCATGGTTCGATCCCCCGGAGGAGACCGCCGCGACCGAGGAGCTCCTCGCCGCGGGCGCCGACCTGATCCTGAGCCAGACCGATACGACGATCCCGATCGAGACCGCGAATGCCGCATCGACGGCGGAGAATCCGATCTACACGATCGGCTACGACAACGCGGATAGCTGTAAGTTCGCCCCCGACACCTGCCTCACCAGCGCCTATTGGAATTGGGGTCCGATTCTCACGAACGTGCTCACGCAGATCCAACAGGGCACGTGGGATCCGACCGTCTTCCTCTGGGATGAGATGAATGCCGATCCGGCCGAGAGCGTGACCTACCTGGCACCGATCAACGAAGACCTCGTCCCCTCGTCGATTCGCATCGAGGTCGAGGGGCTGGTCGACGACCTCTCCGAGCGGACGCAGGCCGGGCGAATGCTGCCATTCCGTGGTCCGGTCACCGACACCGCCGGCAACCTCCGATTCGCGGCGGGCGAGTACCCCAAGGACGAGGACGTGCTGAAGATGTGCTGGTTCGTCGAGGGCGTCATCGACCTCGAGGGGAACCCGGCCGTGGTCCCGAGCGGCTGCCCCGGCGATCGGTGAACGGGGCCGGTCGGGCGGTCACGGTCCACCCGTGATCGCCCCCAACCGGCGCGGTGTTCCGCGCCACCCGTCCGCGGCCCGGGTCAGAGCCGCTTGACGCCGTCCTCGAGCTTGCGGATCGGCGGCGCGTCGTCGAGCTTGGTGACGCCAGGTCCACTGGCGGCCGGCTTCGCCGATGGAGCGGGGCTCGGTATCGATCCGGCGTCGGGCTTGGACTTGGATGGCCGCGCCTGCTTCGACTTGGACTTCGACTCGCGGCTCGCGATGGCGGGCGTCGGGTCCTCCGCCGCGGCCGCCTGCGGCGGAGCGGTGCGCGACGCGTCCGCGGGCGCCCGCGCGGCGGTGAGTCGCGCCCCGAGTCCGTCGCAGCTCGCATCGGGGGGCGTCCCGGCGCCGGTCACCTGCGACGGAACGCTCGCCGCGGCGAGCGAGGGCTCGTAGTAGCCATCGTCCGCGGCTTCGATCTGGGTCAGGGCGCCCGCGAAGGTCGAGCACGGCGTCGGGGATTGCCCGGCCTGCAGCAGGTCGAGCGCGGTCTGCAAGCGCTGATCGATCTTCGCGCTGTGACCCGCGGCCACGAGCTCGGCGATCAGGGCCCGCCGCTCCGCATACTTCGCGGCGTACTCGGGGCGGCGCTCGTTGACGATCGCGAGGGCGCGGAGCGTCGCGCTCAGCTCGTTCGTCCCGTCGCCCGCCGCGTCGCCGCCGTCCGGGGTCGGCGACGCCGCGCGCACCGTCGCGTCGCCGGGCGTCGCGGCGGCGGGCGCGTCGCGGTTGGCCGACGACCAGGCCCACGCGCCGACGCCGAGACCCAGCAGCAGCACGGCGGCGGCCGGGAGGACCCAGCCGCGGCGCCGCGGGATCTCGCGGGTGCCCGTGCGCTCGGTGGCGGTCGCGGCGTGCTCGGCCGTCGAGACGCGCGGGGCCGAGTACTGCGACGTCGGGGCGGCGCCGAGGCCGTCGACCGGCGTCGTCGTGCGTCGCGAATTGGACGGCCCGACGACCGCACCGATGTGCGCCTCGATCTGGATGAGCGCCTCGTTCGCCGAGGCCGGTCGATCGCCGGGTTCTTTCTGGGTGAGCTCGAGCAGCAGCGTCGCCAGCTCGTCCGGCGTCGACGGATCGATCGGGGGAAGCGGCGAGTGCACCTGCAGCTGTACGACGTGGAAGGGATCGTTGCTGGCGAAGGGCGGCGCGCCGTGGAGCATCTCGTAGAGGAGGATGCCGACGGCGTAGAGGTCGCTCCGCTCATCGGTCTCCATGCCCAGCGACTGCTCGGGGCTGGAGTACTCTGGCGTGCCGACGCCGAGGTCCGCGACGCTGAGGCCACCGCTCTCGCCAGGTGTCGGAACGAGCGCTGACCAGAATCCGGTGATCCGAGCCGCTGCATCGTCGTTCGGCGGGACGATGACACACTCGGGCGTGATGTCGCGATGCACGACGCCAGCGCGGTGCACCGGCGCGAGGCCGCGGAGGATCGCAGACGTGATGACGGCGGCGCGCGCCGGCGGCAGCGGACCACGGGCGATGATGTCACGCAGGCGCTCGCCCTCGATGAACGGCATCACCGCGTACGGTTTGCCGTCCGACGTCGTGCCGGTGTCGATCACGTTGATGGCGTTGGGGTGATCGAGTCGCGCGAGGAACTGCACGATCGCGGTGAATCTCGATCCGCGCTCGGCACTGTCCTCGATCGTCTTGATCGCCACCGGGCGATTCAGGCGGGTCTCCGTCGCGAGCTGCAGGGTCGCGTCGGCGGAGACGTGCAGCGTTCGAACGATCCGATAGCGACCGTCGAGCATGCCGGGACGACCGTTCACTGGGGCGGCACGGAGTTCGGAGGACAGCATCGCAGTACCAGAATACAACGTTCGTACGGGTTGTGGCCAAATGGCCGGCAGGCAGCGCGCTTGGTGCGCAAGGGGCGTTGTGCCCCGCGTCGGGGGTCGGTCCCGCGTCGAGGCGCCCCCGCGGTCGCGCCGCGGCTGCCGGCCGCCGCCCTCGGCGTGTCCTCGCGACGATCGTGCCGTAGCGCGTTAAGCTGAAGGCCCAAGGTGGGCGTCGGTCACGAACATCCCGGTGTGCCGCAGCGGCTGCGCATGCTCGGTCGCTACCAGCTGCTGCGTCGACTCGCCGTCGGTGGCATGGGCGAGCTGTACCTCGCGCGTGCACGCAGCATCGGTGGCTTCGAGAAGCTCGCCGCGATCAAACGAATCCTGCCCCACCTCGCGGCGCAGCCCGAGTTCGTCGAGATGTTCCTCGACGAGGCCCGGGTCGCGGCGACGCTCGAGCACCCGAACATCGTGCACGTCTCCGATCTCGGGCACGTCGACGACGAGTACTTCCTGGTCATGCCGTTCCTCGAGGGGGCGGACCTCAGCACGCTGCGACGCCGGTTGGTCGAGCTCGGTCGAACCCTGCCGTGGCCCCTGGCCGTGTTCGTGGCCTCGGGCATCGCCGCGGGGCTCGACTACGCCCACGCGAAGCGCGACCGCGGCGGTCGTCCGATGGGCGTCGTCCACCGCGACGTCTCGCCGGAGAACGTGTTCGTGACGTTCGAGGGCGAGGTCAAGCTCCTCGACTTCGGCATCGCGAAGGCGGCCCAGGTGGTCTCGCGAACCGATGTCGGCTCGCGGCGCGGCAAGGCCCGGTACATGTCGCCCGAGCAGGCGCAAGGGCTCCGCCTCGATGGACGCTCGGACATCTTCTCCCTCGGCGTGGTGCTCTACGAGCTGACGACCGGGCAGACGCCGTTTCGCGGTGACGACGATCTCGCGATCCTCAACAAGGTCGTCACCCAGGACGTGACGCCGCCGTCGCGGATCGTCGCGCGGTACCCCGCAGCGCTCGAGCGCGTGGTCCTCACTGCGTTGGCGCGGGACCCCGAGCGACGGTACCAACGCGCCGACGACATGCGCGCGGCGCTCGATGCCTTCGCCCGCGAGCAGCGGATGCAGGCGTCGGCGGTCGAGCTCGGCGCGTTCCTCATCGAGGTGCTCGGCGCCCGACCCGGCCTCGAGTCCGGCGAGGTGGGAGGGGTCACGGCGTCGTCCGTGCCGCCGCCGCCGGTGTCCGGGGCACTCCTCGTCGATCGGGCCCGCGCGCCGCGAGCCGCGTCGGCCGAGCCCCGCCGCCGCATCGAGTCGACACCGGTCGGGACGCCGTCGCCGGACGACGAGCCGGTGTTGGGCCCGCGGCGTCGATGGCCTTGGGTTGCGGGCGCGCTCGGCCTCGGTCTCCTCGGCGCTGCGGCGGCGGCGACGTGGCGGAGCGACGCGGCCACCGAGAAGCGCGCCGCGTCGACCGCGACCGTCGGCGAGCCGGCCTCACCCGGAACCCCCGCCGATCGCGGCGGCGCGTCGCCGTCCCCCGAGCAGCTGGTCGCCGTCGTGAACGAGCCGGAGCTCGGGCGCGCGCTGGACTATGCCCAGCGCCACGAGGCGATGGAGTACCTGCGTTCGGCGGGGCTCGGGGATCGCATCGACGAGCCGCTGCAAGTCAGCCTCGATCTGCTGCAGGCGAGCGCGGCAGCGCAGCCCTGTGCGGTGTTCGACGCTGCGTTGACGACGATCGAGAAGGTGCCGATCCCGTTCTTCTCGGCGGCGCTCGCCGTCGCCGAGGTCCCAGCCAGCGGCGGTGCGACGGATCGCGCGTGCGACGATCTCGGGGTGCGCCTCGCGGCGGCCCGGGCCGCCGCGAGCGTCGAGCGCTAGAAGCGGCCCGAGAGCCCGAGCGGGGTCGGGAAGATCCTCGCCTGGGTCCCGGGGTTGCGCTGCTTCTTGGCCCGCGTCGCGTTCGTCGCGATGACGGCGATCGCGGCGATCGCCAGGGCGCCGCCCACCGCGAGGGACGCCGCGGACACCACACCGAACTGCCGCGCGCGATCGAGATCGTCGGCGCCCTGCGACGTGCACAGGCGGACGCCGTCGTTCTCCGGGCAGGCATCGTCGGCCGCGCTCGATCGCTTCGACGAGGCGAGGCCGAAGCCGAGACCGACGCCGAGCGCGGCCACCGAGACCCCCGCGAGCGCCCACACGGTGGGGGTCATGATCTTCGGCTTCGCCGCCGCGGGACTCCCGCTGTCCGCCGGGCTCCCCGTGTTGCCCGTGCGCTCGGTGGGTCCGGTGGGTCCGGTGGTCGTGGTCTCGCCCTGCGACGTCGATCCGTCGCTGCGCGAGCGGGCAGCCTTGCGCGCGTTGATGCTCGCCACGCGGCGATCGACGTCCGCCTGCTCTGCGGCCGGAGCGACCGCACGGTAGCGCTTGAAGTACTCCAGCGCCGCATCGAACTCGTCCATGCGGTCGTAGCAGACCGCGATGTTGTACAGCAGCAGCGTGTCGCCGAGGAGATCGAACGACGCCTTGAAGTCGTCGACGGCGCCGGGGTAGTCGCCCGCGTCGTACTTCGCGTTCGCCTGTTCGTACAACGCGAGTCCATCGGCGCGTCGCTGCGCCGCGGCGTCGTCGGCAGGGGGAGTCTCCTCGGCGGGGGGAGTCTCCTCGGCGGGGGCGCTCGCGTGGGCGATGGGCGAGGCGGCGATCGTCGTGGTGAGTGCCAGCGTCATCACCACACTCGATCGGATCGTCGAGCGGCGGGGCGGGGAAATGCTCGCGCGCGTCATGATGGCCGGCATTCTACCCCGATTGGCGCGCCTCGGCGGCGCGCGGCTGCGCTCGCGACGCGTGCGTTTGCCGCTAGGCGGCACCACGTCGCCTTTTGCCCCGCGGCCGGCTCTCCGCCGTGTGTGGTGTTGTATCCTCGGCGTCGTGATTGAAGCCGCGCAGCTCGAGAAGATCCTCCCGCATCGCTACCCCTTCCTCTTCCTCGACCGCGTGATCGAGGTGGTGCCGGGGGAGTCGATCGTCGCCCTGCGGCTGGTTTCGAACAGCGACCCGATCCTCCAGGGGCATTTCCCCGGCAACCCCATCGTGCCGGGGGTGGTGCAGGTCGAGGCGATGGCCCAGGCCGCGCTGGTCCTGGCCCACGCCTCGGGGCACTTCGATCCCGAGCGGCACAACTGCTATTTCATCGGGATCCAGGACGCGAAGTTCCGCGGACTCGCGGTGCCGGGCGAGGTCCTGCGGATCGAGGTCAAGGCTGAGCGGATCGGGCGCGTGGGCAAGTTCAGCGGGCAGGTGACCTGCGAGGGGAAGGTCAAGAGCAGCGCGACGTTCACCGCGATCATCGACGCGAAGCCGGTCGCCGCGCCCGCGCCCTGAACCGGGCGCAGGCGGGGCGGGGCGCTCAGGGCGAGGTCCCGCCGTTGGGGCCGAGCTCGAACCACTCGTCCGTCGGCACCCAGACGCCTTCGCGCACGACCGTCTCGCGGTCGCGGGCGGGGGACCAGTGGAGCTCCCGCTCGGCGCGACCGCCCTCGAGGGTCGCCGCGAAGCTACGGCCGTCCCACTCGGCGTAGGTCGGGCGGCGCGCGTTGGGATCGCGGCCGACCTTCTTGAGCGCCCACTTGGCGACGGCCTCGGCGAAGTAGGTCGCCGCGGTGGTGGGGATGCGGCGCAGGCGGATGCCGGCGCGGGCCTCGAGCTCGTCGAGGTAGTCGTTCGCCGTGATCACCGGGGGCCCGATCAGGTTGTACGAGCGACCCTCGATGCCCGGGACGTCGAGCGCGCGCACCATCGCGTCCGCGCAGTCGTCGACGAGCACGATCGGCAGTTTGTTGTTGCCGTCGCCCCACAGGCGCGCCACCGACGGGTACGGCCAGCCGGCGATGCCCCAGTGCAGCGGGCAGCCGCCGCTGCCGAGCACGATACCCGGACGGAACAACACCAGCGGCAGCCCGCGCTCGCGGTGCAGCGCCATCAGGTTGTTCTCGTTCTCGATCTTGCTGCGGACGTAGGGATCACCGCCGGTCGCCGGCGGCGTGTCCTCGGTGATGTTGCCGACGCCCTTGCCCGCGTTGTAGAG
>JBIJCC010000157.1:0-19838 GCA_044344875.1 Nannocystaceae bacterium | reverse complement strand
CCTGCTACCCGGCTCTCCGGCGATTACCGGGACGGGACCTTCCCCCGCTGGAGAAGCGCAGCTTGAACGGCTCCCGACCCGCGCTCGCGCGCGGCTCGGCATCCGTTCGTCACGACGCACCATCCGCCGAGGATAGGCCGCGGTCGGTCGCAACGGCAAGCGCCGCGGCCGAGCTCAGAGCGTCTTCAGGTACTCGAGCACCGCGGTCCGCTCGTCGTCACCGAGGTGATCCCCGAACGTGTGGCCGCCGTTGTCGTGGGCGAACTGCGTGGTGTCGTAGATGTACTTGGCCTCGGCGGGCGCGAGCCCGTCGTGCCCGTGATCGACGGCGAGCCACGGCCAGCCGAGGTCCTTGGCGTCGAAGTTCGCCGAGTCGTAGTCGACGCGTCGCCAGTAGGTCGGTCGCTTGGTGCTGTCGAGGACCAGCGCGATGCTCGGGACCGAGCCGTTGTGCAAGAAGGGCCCGGTCGCCCACACGCCGTCCAAGGGCGGTGCGGCGTAGCCGACGAACGGATCATCGGGCTCCATCCGCGTGATCTCGCCGTAGAAGGACTCGTTGTACCACTGCACCATGTGCGGCGCGTGCACGGTGCCGCCCTCGGCGACGACCGGGTCGGTGCCGATGACGTCGAGCGGGAACAGCAGGTTGGGATAGGTGTCGTCGTCCTCGGTCGCGCCGTAGGTGCCGTGGCAGCCGGCGCAGTCGCGCACGAAGATCCCCTCGCCCGTGGCGGCGAGGGCCGCATCGATCGCGAACGGATACGCGGGGGCCCGCACCGATCGCACGTACGCGTGGATGTCGTCGAAGTAGCTGGCGATCATCGTCGCCTCTTCGATGGTGTCCGTGCACAGCGACGACGCGAGCATCATCGTGCCGCGGTGATCCCCGCGGGCCATCGCGTTGTAGAAGAGCGCGTTCTTCTTGTGCGCGCGCCACCACGGCGGAGGATCCGACGGCACGATGATCTCCGGAAGCGGCTCCAGCGGCTCGTCCGACCACGCCAGCGTGTGGCGATCGCGGTGGGCGACCAGCGTCACCGCCATCGCCTCGGCGGGGTTGGTGCCGATGGTCCGCATCGCCGTGTAGGGGCCGAGCGCCTTCAGCCGATCGAGGAACTTCGACATCGCGCCCAGATCCCCCGCGGGCAGATCCGGGGTCGGCACCAGCGACAGCAGCTGGTCGAAGCGCTGGGTGAAGTCGGTGTGCGCGTTGCCGAGGCCGACCACGAGCTCGCCGTTGAAGTAGCCGCCGTGGCAGGTGAGGCAGTTCTGCGAGGCGATCTTCACGCCGTCGGGGTCCAGCGCGATGTTCCAGTTGTACGGCATGCTCGCCGCCTCGCCCGTGCGACCCGGGAGCGGATCACCGTCGACGAACGCGCCGAGGAACGGCGACACGAGCGGCCACATCGACATCGGGATGCCGCACGACACATAGCCGGCGTGCACGAGCTGGATCCAGCCGGCCTCCGCGTTGCCCTCGGTCTGCGGCTCGGCGGGGATCGGCCAGCCGCTGTCCCACGGACCCGGCGTCGGCATGGCGCCGGTCGTGTCGGGATCGGAGGGTGCGGTCGAGCTGCCGTCGGCGGCGCCCGAGGACGACGCGCCCCCGCTGGACTCCGACGTGCCCGCGGGCGCGGCCGCGGCGCTCGGGTCGGCGCACGCCGGCAGCACGATCGCGGACGCCCACGCGATCGTCCTCGCCGCGCGAAAGCGTCGAAGCCCCATGCCGACGAGCGTCCCCGCGATCGCCCCGCAGCGTCAAGCGCGGGGCGGGGATGAGCAACTACGCCGCCGAGGTCGCCCGGTCCCGGCCGCGACGAGCACCGCGACGCAGCCCCACGAGCCCGACCAGCCCGAACGCGAGCGCGCCGGATGGACCCGCCTGACGACAGCCACATCCGCCACCGTCGCCGTCCTGCTCGAGGCCGCCGGTGCCCGAGTCGGTGTCGGTGTCGCCGACCGGCGGCGGCGGCGGCTCGACGCCGACATAGACCGTGACGACATCGCTGACGGTCTCGTTGCCGGCGGGATCGCTGGCCTTCACCGTGAACTCGTAGACGCCCTCGGGGATGTCGACGACGTCCCAGCCGTAGGGCTCGGAGGTGTCGACCTGCAGCGCCGCATCGCCGTCGAACAGCTGGACCGAGGCGACCGCATTGTCGTCGGTGACGGTGACGTCGATGCGGAACTCAGCACCGACCTCGTAGGCATCGCCGTCGCTGGGCGCCGTGATCGCGACCACCGGCGCCTGGGTGTCGGGGATCGACGAGCCGAAGATCTCGAGCAGCTCCTTGTGGGAGTTCTGCGAGGTCCCATCGGCGCAGTGGACCAGGTGCTGCGGACCGCACGTGCCGCCCTGCACGATCGGGAGGCACGTGTCCTTGAACGTCGGATCGCCACCCGAGTTCACCGGGTTCATGATGTCGGTCGGATCGTCGACGTGCTCGAGGCCGAAGGAGTGGGCGACCTCCTGACCGATCGTCGTCGCGGCGGTGATCGGACCGAAGCCGTCGCCCGCGCCGTGGAACGCGTAGGTGATGTTGTTCGCCATCGCGTCGTTGCAGTCGAGCGGGGCGATGCCGAGCACGCCGCTGCCGGCCCCGAAGGGGTTGGTCGGGGAGGTGATGTTCATCGTGTAGTCACCGGCCGCCGGCCGCTCGTCGACGAACAGGATGTCGTAGGGGGCCCAGTCGGACCGGACCGCCTCCATGACGGCGGCGCGGTCGCTCTCGGCACCGCCGAACGCCGCGAACTCCTGGCCGAAGATCGACGACACGTTGGTCTTCGAATCGTCGAAGCCCATGGTCACGGTGATCGCGTCGAAGTTGACGAACACGACGCCGTGCTTCGCGGCCTTGGGCTCGACGTCGGCTTGCTTGTCCGGCGACGGCTGCACGGGAATCGGCGTGGCGCGGGTCTGACCGAGACCGATCGCCTTCAGCTCGTCGATCGACATGTCCCACGTCGCGGGGCGACCGGCGGCGTCACCGGGGCCGTCCGCGGAGGCCTCGGCGGCGGGGAACAGGGCGAGCGCGGCGAGGAGGGCGAGCGAACAGGGGGCGGGAGAACGCAGCACGGGGGGGCTCCTGCAGGGGGATTGCGGGGCGCATTGCGAGGATCCCCAGCAATGCAGTTCCGGAGGATAGGCGCAACGACCTCGCGCCAGGCAAGCACGGCAGCCCGGCCCCGCGGTGTCGGGCCGGGTCGCGTCGGGACGTCGGGACGCGCGAGGCGGCCCCGCGCAAGGCTCCGGACGCCGGGCGCGCGCACCCCCGGCGTCGGGAGCGGCGGACATCATCGCCGCCTCAGGGCAGCGGGCCGTCGAACAGCGTCGCGGCCGCGGTGCCGATCGCCGTCGAATCGGCGAAGTCGTCGACGCGACGCGGCTCGCGTGCCGCACCGCCACCGGGTCCGCCGCCGGGATCGAGCGTCACGCCGCCGAACAGCAGACGCACGGGGCCCGCCCCGTGGGCGGAGGCGGAGAGGCCCTGCAGCGGCAGCGGCTCGTCGAAGCAGCGCGCGCCGATCTCGACCCACGCGACGCCGTCGCTCGAGCCTTCGCCCCGCAGACAGGTCCCGCCCGACTCGGCCTGCAGGCGCACGAACACGACGCCCGGCCCGTCGAGGGTGTTATCCGCTGCAATCGCGGCCTCGATCGCCGTGCTCGTGCCCCCCGGGTCGGCGCGCCACTGCACGCGCAGCGGCTCGTCGTCCGCGGGCCGGCACACCGCGAAGTACGGCGCGCCGGGATCGAGGCTCGCGCGCGCCATCAGGCAGCCCTTCGCGAACGGTTCGACGTGACTGTTCGCGGTCGACACGAACGCCTGCCACCGCCCATCGGGCGCCGCGGTCCGATCGTCGTGGAGGAACCACGCCGAGTCGGCGGCGCCCCAGACGTCCCCCGAGTCGACCTCGATGCCGACGATCGCGGCCTCGTCGACGTTCGCAGGGGCATCGCACGCGTCGCGACACGCGAACGGCCAGCCGCGATCGTCGTGGGTGCGCGCCCAAGGGTCGATGGCGTCGTTGACCTTGTCGGTGGCGACGTGGTGGGCACCCGCGGCCACCGCCGCGTCCCAGCGCGCGGCGTCGTTGCAGTCCCACACCCGCGCGACGAAGCCGGCGTCGACATACGTCTGCGCCTGGGCCACGTCGGCCGCGGCGAAGTTGAAGATCGCGGTGCCGGGCCAGCTCGCCGCGTCGTCGAGCACCGAGGCGGCCGGGGCGACCACGGCGCGCCTGCCCGCCGTGTCGTGATAGACGCGCAGCGCCGACGCGGCGCCGGTGAGCACGACCAGCACGCGGCCGCGCAGCGCCTCGAGGGTGGGCCAACCGCAGGCCGGATCGAGCAGGCCCGCCTGCACCGAGGACGCCTCGGGGCAGCCCGCGAGCACCAGCAACTCGGGACCGGAGATCAACGCGTCGCCGAACGCCGCCTGCAACGCGTCGTCGAGTTCGTCCGGCCCGTGCCCCGCGTCCCAGTCATCCTTGAGATCGATCCACAGCGTCAGCACCTCGTGATCCGCCGCCGCGTCGGTGAAGGCCCCCACCGCATCGAGGCAATGACCGAGGCGCACGCACCACGTGTCGTCGTCGATGACATCGGTGTGATAGACGTACCAGACGCCGTCCTCGGTGGGCTCGAAGGTCTTGCCGACGTGGATGTCGAGCTCGACCGAGCGGATGCGGTGGTAGACGAGCTGATCGAACGGCGCCTCATCGCGCTGGTAGCTGTTGTGCGCCGACTTCTGCCGCACGTCGCCGTAACGCAGCCCGGTCGGCTCCGGACCGGTCGTCCCCGCGGTCGTGCCCGACGATGCGTCGGTCGACGATCCGGTCGCCTCGCCCGAGGCGACCGTCGACCCGGACGACTCCCCCGGCGCGACCGTGTCTCCCGCGCCCGTCGACGCAGTCGAGCCCGAGGACGCGGCCTCCCCGTTCGTCGCCGACTCGGAGGCGCAGGCGAGCAGCGCCGCGACGGCGAGCGACGGGAATCGAGGCCGAATCGTCACCGCTCGGATCATAGCGCGCCGGCCGAGACCGATCGTCCGTCGATTTGTGCGCGCCACGGGCCCGCGCGATCCGTGTCACGCTGACCCGGGGCCCGTCGCAGCGCCCCGATCGAGGATGGACGCGACACGTGGCCGATCCCACACTCGGCCCCACGTCCCCGGCAGCACCCCCCATGCACTCGAGCCACCGCAGCGCCGCGCCGTTGCTCCTCGCCCTCGTTGGCGTCGCGCTCGGCAGCGCGACAGCCCACGCCGCCGCCCCCGAACCCACCACCCCGGAGACGCCGAGGGCCGAGACGCCTGCGCAACCGGACGCCCGCGGCGAGCCCGACGTCATCGATGTCCCGTGGTCCGGCGCGGGCGGGGACGCCACCGCAGACACCGCCGTGGGGCCAACGACCGCGGTCGCTCCGGAGGTCGCGGGCTCGACCGCACCCGTGGACACCGCCGCCGCCGCCGCGCCCGAACCCACCGTCCCACTGGCGGGAAAGCCCGCGGAGGAGGGCTACCGGAAGCCCAAGGGCGAGGCCGAGCGCATGGCCGAGCGCAAGCTCGGCGAGCACATCACGTACAAGCCGGGCAAGGGCATCACCTTCGCCACGACCGACCAGCACTACGCGTTGACGATCGGTCTCGGGCTCGAGTCGCTGTACACGTTCACCGACCGCCGCCCGGCCCCCGCCGCCGAGAAGGGCAGCATCAACAGCTTCGAGATCCGCCGCGCCCGCCTGTTCCTCTCCGGCAACGTCTTCACGCCACACATCAAGTACTATACGCAGCTGCAGTTCTCGCCGCGCGACCTCGGACTCGTCGACGGCCAGATCCGACAGTCGCCTGTGTTCATGTCGTGGGTCGCGTTCGATCGCGTCCGCGACTTCGTCCCGCAGATCGGCTTCTTCTTCATCCCCTACTCGCGTCAGCGGGTGCAGCCGGTCCTCAAGCTGCAGTTCCCCGACTTCTCCCTCGCCAGCAGCGAGTTCGGGCTCGAGCGCGACGTCGGCATCGACCTGGGCTCGAAGGATCTGGGCGGCCTCGGCAAGCTGCGCTACCACGTCGGTGCGTACATGGGCGACGGCACCGACTTCGGCAAGCCGAACGACTTCGGGTTCACCTACGTCGGGCGCTTCGAGGTCCAGCCGATGGGGGACTTCGACGACTACGTCGACGGCGACCATGCGCGGCGCAGGTCGCCGAAGCTGTCGATCGGCGTCGGCTATGCGTACGCGAACAAGGACCACCGCAACAAGCCGATCAACGGCGTCGCACCGAGCGACGGCGGCACCACCGATTCGCACAACGCGACGGCGGACATCATGTTCAAGGTCGCGGGTGTCTCGATCCTCGGCGATGTGTGGTTCCGCGAGGGCCGGCGCCGCTTCGGCAGCGCGACGGTCACCGCCGAGGACGGCACGATCAGCCCCGCAGCCCGCGAGAAGGCCCGCAGCGGCGTCGGCTGGACCGGTCAGGCCGGCTGGCTGCTGCCGCGACTCCCCCTCGAGGTGGCCGCGCGCTACTCCGGCGTCCGCGGCATCGGCACGACCAGCCTCGTGGACACCGACGAGATCGGGCCGGGCCTCTCGTACTACTTCGCCGAGCACGCCCTGAAGTTGCAGCTCGACTACGCCAACGGCTGGGCCCACCCGGTCGGGAGCGATCGGACGCGCACCGATCGCGTGCGCCTGCAGCTGACGCTCGCGTTCTAGTCGGTCAGCCGGTCTTGGTCTTCGGGGCCTTCTTCGGGCCGGGGGCCTTCGCGTCGGGGGCCTTCGCGTCGGGGGCCTTCGCGTCGGGGGCCTTCGCGTCGGGGGCCTTCGCGTCGGGCGGTGCGGCTGCGGGACCGTCCAGCAACGGGTGGCGCACGCCCTGGATCGCGGTGATCGCCGCGGCACGCTGGCGCTCCCAGTCGTCCGGCGGATCCTCCGCGTGCCAGGCCTCGAAGCGGGCCCACTGCTCCGCCGGCACCTTGAGCTCGTCACCGTACGCCGCGCGCATGTAGAGGTATACCCGGGCGATGTCACCGTGGACCCGCACCGGCGGCTCGACCACGCGCTTGGCCCCGTCGACCTCGATGTCGCAGGCGCCGTACATCCGCTCCTCGCCCTTGATCTCGCCGAACGGGAAGTCCGATCGATCCTTGGCGACCTCGGCGATCGCCGGAACGATGTTGAAGAGGTCGGCCTCCATCGACGCGAACATCGGGTCCTGCTTGCGACAGCACTCGATGCCGCCGAAACTGGTGCCGTCGTCGCGCCGACACGCCTCGGTCGTCCAGCACGTGCGGTGCGCCCCGAAGGCATCGGGCGGAACGACCCGCGTCCACACGATGTCGTGGGCGAGGGAATCGTCGGCGCGGGTCTTGTAGCCGCACGACTGGCGGATCGTCCGCATCTGCGGGGTGTAGGAGCACCCGCAGAAGAACGACTGTCGGTGGGCGACGTGGAGCTCGGCGGCCTTGGCCTCGACCTCGGCGAGCGGGAGCGTCTTGGGCACCGCGCGCGCCGGCGCGGCGTCGGGAACCGGAGTCTTCGCGGCCGGCGGGGCCTTGGCCTTGGCCTCGGCCGGAGCCTTGCCCGCGGGCGCCTTCTCCTCGGGCACGGCGGCCACCGGGCCGCCACACGCCGTCGACAGGGACACGAGGCTCACCACCAGGGCCCCAACGCGGGCATCGAACGTCCGAACCACGGGCCGAAGCCTACTCGCATCCTGGGGGCGGGCGCAAAGTCGCTGCCACGGATGCGGATGAGCGGCCGCCGACGCGGGGCCGATGACGCCGTTCCGACGCCACGGGCGTTCGCACAGGCTGCTAGGCGGGCCCCGGCGCGAGGACCACCGCCGAGAACGCGACCGCGAGGACGCGCCCGACGTTGCGATAGCCGTGGTTCTGATCGCCGCGGAAGACCACGACGTCGCCGGCGCCGAGGCGGTACTTCGTGCCCGCGACCGCCAGCTCGAGGGATCCGCTCTCGCAGGTGAGGTACTCGCGGGTGCCCGGGGTGTGGGGGACGCCGGAGAAGCCCGCGCCCGGCGGTAGCTCGAAGCGCTCGAGGTCGAGGCCCGGCAGCGGGTCGGGGAGCAGCTTGCGGATCAGCGCCTCGCCGCGGCGTCGCGCGGGCAGATCCGCCGCCGGGAAGTGCCGCGCAGTCGCCCGCGGCGGCGCGACGAGCTCGTCGAGCGTCACCCCGAGCACGGTGGCGACCCGCAACAACACCGTCAGCGTCGGGTTGCTCGCGCCCGACTCGAGGTTGGTCCACGTCGCCCGCGGGACGTCGGCGAGCTTGGCCAGCTGCGCCTGCGTCAGGCCCCGCGCCTCGCGGAGCAGGCGGACGTTGGTGCCGAGGGTCGCCGCCGCGTCGCGCACGACCCCTACCCCTGCGCTCGGGCAGCGTCGCCGGCGACGATCGCCGCGATCGCCCGTCGCGTATACACGCGCAGCATCTCGCGGCGGTACGGCGCCTCGTACGGCACGTTCTCGAGCGGCTTGCACTGGGCGTGGACGCGATCCGCGACGGCGGATGCGACCGTCGGATCGTCGAGCGTGCGCCCGCGCAGGTCCTCCAACCGCGTCACCTCGCGGGGCCGCGAGCCGAGCACCCCGACGACGACGCGCAGGTCGGTGAGCGCCGCATCCACGCGGTCCTCCGCGAGGTCGAAGCGCAGCGCGATCGACAACAGCGGGAAGTCGATGCTCTGCCGCACGGACCACTTGGTGTACGTGGTACGCCGCGGCGCCGCCGGCAGCGGGATCTGGATCTCGCAGGTGATCTCGTCGTCGGCGCGCACGGTGTGCCGCGTCCCGTCGGCGACGTAGTAGTCGGCGACCGGCACGGTCCGCGTCGCGCTCGGGCTGCGCAGGACCAGCGAAGCGTCGAGCGAGATGAGCACCGGCACGCAGTCGCTGGACATCGCCGCGACGCAGTTGCGACCGCCGGGGACGACGTGACACACCGTGCCCTCGCTCTTGAGGCAGCCGCCGATGGCCGAGCGCCAGAAGTCCGTCTGGTTGACGTAGCGGCAGCGCGTGTCGAGGTTCACGTTGCCGCCCAGGGTCGCCATGTTGCGGATGAGCGGGCTGGCGACGTGGCCGGCGGCGTGGGCGAGGCTGGGGAAGTGCGCCAGCACCTCGGGCGACGTCGCGGCCTCGGTGAGCGTGACGCCGGCCCCGATGCGGAGCACGCCGGCCGCGTCGTCGCGATGGATGCCGCGCAGCGCCGTGACCTGGGCGAGCGAAACGAGCAGCGGCGGGGCGCCGAGGCGGTGCTTGAGGTTCGGCAGCAGGTCGGTGCCGCCGGCGACCAGGCGCGCGCCGGGCGTGCCGAGCAGCGCGAGCGCGTCGTCGAGCTCGGTCGGGGTCGCGACGTCGAATGCGGGGAGGCGGAGCATCAGCGGGGGCCCTCCTCGGGCTTGTGCTTGGGCAGGGTGCCGACGGCCTCTGCCGCGGCGCGGGCCGCCAGGGCGCGGAGCACCCGCGGCGGCGAGAACGGCAGCTCGTCCATGCGCACGCCGACCGCGTCGTAGATCGCGTTGGCGATCGCGGGGATCGACGGGTGCAGCGGGCCCTCGCCGCCCTCCTTCGCGCCGTAGGGCCCACGATCGTCGGGCGCCTCGACGATGAGGCTGTGCAGCTCGGGCGTGTCGAGGAACGTCGGGATCCGGTAGTCGAGCAGGCTCGGCCCGGTGTGCACGCCCCAGTGCTTGGGATCGACGATGTGCTGCTCCATCAGCGCCTCGCCGAAGCCCATGTACGCCGAGCCCTCCATCTGGCCCTCGACGATCCTGCGACTGAGCGCGCGGCCGCAGTCGTGCGCGACCCAGATGTGCTTCACCAGGACGACGCCGGTCTCGGGGTCGACCTCGACCTCGGCGACGTGGGCGGTGAAGCTGTACGCCGGCGACGCGCCGATGGTGCCGCCGCGGTACTCGCCGTGGCGATCCTTGGGTGTGTTGTACGAGCCGATCTCGCCGAGCAGGCCGTGGTCTTCTTCGGCCCACCAGAACGCCTGGGTCAGCGGGATCCGCTGCTCCGGGTTCTCGCGATCGAGCGCCTGGCGATCGACGAGCACCACGCGCGACGCGGGGATCTCCCAGCGCTTGGCCACCGACTCGCAGACCTTCTTGCGCAGTTTCTTGGCCGCCTCGAGGCAGGCGTTGCCGACCATCAGCGTGATGCGCGAGCTGTAGGCGCCCAGGTCCACCGGCGTGAGGTCGGTGTCGGCCGCGAGCACGCGGATGTCGACCAGCGGCATGCCGAGTTCCTCGGACACGATGACCGCGAGCATCGTGCTGCTGCCCTGACCGATGTCGTTGGCGCCCGAGAACACGCGGGCGCGGCCGCTGCGATCGAGGCAGATCTGCACCGACGCCTGGGGCATCGCGTTGGGGTAGATCGGGTAGTTGGTGCCGCTGATGTACGTGCTGCCGGCGACGCCGAGGCCGCGGCCGAACGGCAGCGTGGCCCGGCGCTCGCGCCACTCGCTGGCAGCCTCGACCCGGCGCAGGCACTCGAGGAAGCCGTTGCTGCCGATCTTGAACGCGTTGAGCGTCTCGCTGTCGGCGCCCAGATCGTTGCGCCGACGCAGCTCGATGGGATCGATGCCCAGCGCCACCGCGGCCTTGTCGAGCTGGACCTCGGTGGCGAACCGCGGCTGCACGCTGCCGTGGCCGCGCTTGGGTCCGCACGCCGGCTTGTTGGTGTAAGCGCGCCGCGAGTGGAAACGGTACGCGCCCATCACGTACGGCGAGCAGGCGAGCTGGCCCGAGTAGAACGTGGTGACCAGGCCGAAGCTCGAGTAGGCGCCGCCGTCGATGGTCGTCTTCGCGTCCATCGCCAGGATCTTGCCGTCCTTGGTGAAGCCGGTCCGGTAACGCATGCGCATCGGGTGGCGGCCGCGGTGGGCGTAGAAGACCTCCTCGCGGGTGTAGAGGATCTTCACCGGGCGGCCCGTGATCATCGCGAGCTTCGCGACGCAGAACTCGAGGTCGAACGGCTCGCTCTTGCCACCGAACGCGCCGCCGAGCGGCGGCTGGATCACGCGCAGCTGGTGGGCCGGGATGCCGAGCACCTTCGACAGCTCGCGGTGCAGGTAGTGCGAGACCTGGGTCGCGGACCACACCGTGACGAGCCCATTGGGCTCCGATTGGGCCAGCGCGCAGTGGGGCTCGATCGCCGCGTGCGTCGTGCCCTCGAAGAAGTACTCGCCCTCGATCACGAGATCGGCCTTCGCGATCTGGCCGTCGATGTCGCCGAACTCGAGCAGGACCTCCTTCGAGAGGTTGCCGTGCTTGGCGTAGGGATTGATCGGGTTGGTGTCGGACGCGGCGAGGGCCTGCTCGGGGTCGTAGATCGGCGTGAGCACCTCGTACTGCACGTCGATCGCGGCGAGCGCTGCGATCGCGGTGTCCTCGTCGATCGCGGCCACGGCCGCGACGCCGTCGCCGACGTAGAGCACCTTGTCGACCGCGAGCGCGGTCTCGTCGGGCGTCCACGGGATGATGCCGTAGGGCGTCGGGAAGTCCTTGCCGGTCACGACCGCGAAGACGCCTGGCATCGCGAGCGCCCGGCTCGCATCGATGGAGACGATGCGCGCGTGGGCGTGGGGGCTGCGCTTGATCTTGCCGTGGAGCATGCCCGGCAGGGTCAGATCGTCGGTGTAGCGCAGCACGCCGCGCATGCGCTCCATCGCGTCGACCTTGCGGTGGACGCGGCCGATCTGCCACGTCGTGCTCGCGAGCTGCGGGACCGGCTTCACGTCGTCGGGCATGACTGGGCGGCAGGTTAGTACGGGCGTGGGCGGGCCGACCACGGGGGGCCGGTGCGTCGACGCACGACGCCTCGGGAGGGGCGGCTGGAAACCGCCGTCAGATCGACCCGGGCAGGCATTCGCTGCCGAGGTTCATCACCTTGCCCTGGATCTCCTGGCACGAGTAGCCCTCGACGCACTGGCAGTCCTGCTCGCATACGATGCGACAGAACCCACCCGGCGCGAATCCCCCGGCATCGATGCAGGTGTAGACATCGGGACAGTCGAGGTCGGTGTCGCACGGCTGACCGACGGCGCTCACGTCCTCGGTGACGAGCTCGCACGCGGCGCCCGTACTCGAGTCCCCGCTGCTGCTCCCCGTCGGATCCGTGTCCGACCCACTCGACCCCGTCGAGCTGTCTGCGCCCGTGGTCGCGTCCGTACCGCTGCTGCTCTCCGCGGTCGTCGTCGCGGTCGTCTCCGCGGTCGTTTCGGCGGTCGTCTCGGTGGTCGGGTCGGTGGTCGGGCCGCCGGAGGTCGAGCCCGTGGTCGGGTCGGTCGAGGCGGAGGTCTCCGCGGTGCCGGAGGTGTCGTCGCCGCCGCAGGCGGCTGTGGAGAGGAACAGCGCGACGATGCAAGGTGAGGTCAAGCGGGTCATGGGGCGACGATACGTCGCGCCATGGCGGGCGTCACCAGGCGCGGCGGTCGCCGGGGGGAGCTACGTTCGCGTTCACGTTCACGTTCACGTTCACGTCTACGTTTACGTTCACGTCTACGTTCACGTTCACGTTCACGTTCACGTTCACGTTCACGTTCACGTTCACGTCTGCGGTCGCGGTCGCGGGGTTATTCGGCGGTGCTGGGGAACATCGTGCGGCTGGCGTCGATCACGGCGTCGATGATCTTCGTGTAGCCGGTGCACCTGCAGAGATTGCCGGCGAGCGCCTCGCGGACTTCGGGGCCCGTCACCGGGCGGGCGGCGCGGCGCAGCAGGGCCTCGGCGCTGAGCAGGATGCCGGGCGTGCAGAAGCCACACTGCGCGGCGTCGTGACGGTCGAAGGCGTCTTGCAGTGGGTGACAGCCGCTGGCGCGCTGACCGAGGCCCTCGACTGTCGTCACGCGACGGCCGGCGACCGCGGTTGCGAGGGTGAGGCACGAGAGTTGTGGCGTGCCGTCGATCTGCACCGTGCATGCGCCGCAGTCGCCCTTGTCGCAGCCCTGCTTGCTGCCGATGAGATCGAGCTGGTAGCGCAGGACCTCGAGCAGGGTGCGGTGGGGCTCCACGGCGATCGCGTGCTCGCGGTCGTTTACGGTGAGCCGGACCAGCGCAGCGCGGGCGGTGCCGTTCATCCCCCGCAGTGTCCACGAGCAGGGCGGCGACCTGCAACCTCGGGCGGCCCCGCCCGCGGCCGCGCCCGCGTGAGCCTGACGACACTGGCCCGCAGGCGACGCCGGCCGCCGCCTGGCGCCGCCCTTCGCAGGCGGTTCCGTCCGTGGCCAAAGGATGTTAGCCGATCGGTCGTGGGCGACACACCCGAGGGCAGCCGCGCGAGCTGGGACGAGTACTTCATGAACATCGCGCGCGTCATCGCGACGCGGGCGACGTGCGCGCGCAAGCACGTCGGGGCGGTCATCGTCCGCGATCGCACGATCCTTTCGACGGGCTACAACGGGTCCATCCGGGGCACACCGCACTGCGACGACGCGGGCCACATGATGGAGGACGGGCACTGCGTGCGGACGATCCACGCCGAGATCAACGCCGTCATCCAGGCGGCGAAGAACGGCACCGCGATCGACGGCGGCGCGATCTATGTCACCGCATCGCCGTGCTGGAACTGCTTCAAGGCGATCGCCAACGCCGGGATCCGGCGGGTGGTGTTCGGCGAGTTCTACCGCGACGATCGGATCTTCCAGGTCGCCGAGACGCTCGGCATCGAGCTCGTCGATCTCTCGGGTCGCGGATGAGCGCGACGCCGCCGCGGTGCCTGCTGCTGACGGTGGCCTGCGCCCTCTGGGGCTGCGCGCTGGGGCACGGTGAGTTCACGCGCGGCACACCCGCGCCGCCCGAGGACTCCGTCGCGATCGTCGTGCTCGGCGGCGCAGGTGCCCACGGGCCCGCGGCGCGCCCGACGGCCGAGGCCGTCACCGCGGTGATCGACGCGGCGCGCACGCCCGAGCGCGACGCGATCGTGGTCTTGCCGGGGGACTACGCGCCCCATCGCCGGGCCCGCCGACGCGGGGCGCGGGCGGGTCGTGGCGCGGCCGTGCCGATCGTCGACGCCGCCATCGCCGCGACGCCGCGGGTCGGGACACGCTTCGCCCTGCCGGGCTGGGCCGAGCGCACCCACGGGCGCGGGCGCATCACCCCCACGCCGTCCTCGGTGGTCCGCATCGGCGCCGACGGCCGCGGGACCACGATCTCGCGCTGCGACGCGGCGGGCTGCGGCCTCGATCCCGACGCGCCGCCCGGCCTCGTCGACCTGGTGCTGCTCGACCTCGAGCCGTGGCGCGTGCCGGGCAAGGACGACGCCGCGGTGCGACGCACCGACGCGCTGCTCGACGCCATCGCGGCGCAGCCCGAGACCGTGCCGCGGGTGCTGGTGGTGTCGATGCCGATCGAGGGCGCGTTCGAGGCCGGCCAGGGCGCGCAGTTCGGCCCCGCCGCGACCTTCCACGCGCTGCCGCCGACGCTGCAGCGTCACCTCGCCGCCGGCGTGTTCGTCGGCATCATCGCCGGTGGCGAGCGCTCGGTGCACGTGACCGCCGATCTCACGGAGGCGATCCAGCGCAGCGATCGCGTGTGGCTGCGTCGGCCGGTGTGGCAGGTCGTCAGCGGCAACGCCAGCGACCCGCACGCCGGTCGGATCCTGAGCCGCACCGTGTGGAACAACAGCGTCGCCCTGCGCCCCGAGCGATCGAGCTTCCGCCCCGGCTTCGCCGTGGTCCGCGTCGATGCGGCCGCGGTCACGATCGACCTCGTCGTGCGTCGCCGCGGTCACTGGGAGGCGACCCGCGCCGCGCTGCCGCTGCGCCCAGCCGACGCGCCACCGCGGGGACCGACGCGCGCGCTCGACTTCTGCCTGCGCTGCGACGACACGCCCGCGGGCGAGCGTCCCTGAAGCACCGCGGTCCCGCGAGGGATCGACGACGCCGTCGCGAAGATCGCCGACCCTCAGCCGGTCTCGCGGAGCACGGTGGTCGTCACGGTGCAGTTGCGCCCGGCCTGCTTCGCAGCGAGCAGGCACGCGTCCGCCTGCTCGATGAGCACCGTGGCGCCGTGGGGCCCGGGTCCGAGCCCGTCGAGATCGGCGATGCCGATGGTCATCGTCGTGCCGCGGGCCCTCGGGTCGCCCGCGAAGGCGACGCGCAGCCGGTCCGCGATCTGGGCCGCGACGGCGGTCCCGACCTGCGGCAGCACGATGAGGAACTCGTCGCCGCCCCAGCGGCACACGCGATCCGTGGGCCGCAGGTGGGCCCGGAAGCAGGCCGCCGCGCACTGCAGCACGTCGTCGCCGGCGGGATGACCCAGGGTGTCGTTGACCCGCTTGAAGTGATCGAGGTCGACCATCATCACGGCGATCGACTCGTCGGTGTGCATCGCGCTGAGGTACGCACCGTCGAGCCACTCGGCCAGCGCGTGGCGATTGGCGAGGCCGGTCAGGGCATCGCGTCGCGCCATCGTGCGCTCGGCGTCGAGCTGCACCAGTCGCGCCCACGCGCGCCGGGCCACCGCGACCAAGTCGAGCAGCTGCTGCCGCCAAATCGCGAGATCCTCCGCGGATCCGACGATGATCTCGAGCCGCACGGGCGGCGCGTCCGGACCCGAGAGGCGCAGCGGCAGTGTCACCGTCGGCGTCCCGTCGTCGACGCAGCCGGACTCGCACCACACTCGAATGCCGTCGAGGACGCGCGCGCAGCTGGCCCCGAACGCTGCCACCATCTCTTCGGTGCACACCCGCGCGAGCGCCTCGTGATCGGCAGCGTCGATGACTCGCATCGCGAATCGAACGACCGGCGGCGTGGCATCTTGGAGGGACACGGTCGACCCGAGCCATCGCCCCAACGACGGCGGCCCTGAAGGCGCCCGCGACCCGCGGGCCGGCCGTAGGCGAACCGGTCCTCACGTCGGGCGGTCCCCAAACGGACCCGTGCCGCGCTTGCCCGCGTGGGCGGCCGGTCGAACAAGGCATGGGTGCCCCACGGCGGCGAACGCATCGCGGTCCTCGCGCTCCAGCGCCTCGGCGACGTCCTCACGGCGGCGCGCGTCACCGAGGCGCTCTCGCGCCGCGCGAGCACGGCGAGCGTCGAGGTGATCCACTGGGATGCGACGGCGCAGGCCGCCGCGCTGCTGCCCGGCGCGTCGGTGCGACACGCCCTGCCCTTCGGTGGGCTGCGCCGCGCCGCCCGGGCCCACCCACTGGCGCCGCTGCGAACGCTGAGCCGCGCCATCGACAGCATCGTCGACGCCCGCGGCTTCGATCGCGTCATCAATCTCTCGTCGACGCGCTTCGCGTGCTGGCTCGCGCCGGCGCTGCTGGCCCCGGGCGGGACGGTGGCCGGTCCGTCGATCGATCCCCTCGGCCGCTACGCGGCGAGCACCGCCGCGATCACCTACCTCAACGAATGGGGGGTCGATCCCAGCCTCAACGTGTTCGCGCACCAGGATCTCTACGCCCACGCCGCGGGTGTGCGCCTGGCCGAGTTCGCGGGCCTGCGCGACGGCGGCGGCCGTCGCAGCGGTCCGATCGTCTTCCACCCCTTCGGCAGCGAGCGCGCCAAGGACTGGCGGACGATCGACGACTGGCGCGCGCTGGTCGGTCGGCTCCGCGCGACGTTCGGCCGCCCGTGCGTGATCATGGGCGCACCGTTCGAGGCCGACGCCCTCGCCGACATCGCCCGGGGCACCGGCGCGACCGTGGCGACGTGGCCGCTGTCCGCGTGCGTCGGGCTGCTCGACTCGGCCACTGGTCTGGTCAGCGTGGACACGGTCGCGATCCACCTCGCGGCGCTGCTCGGGTGCCCCAACGTCGCGCTGCGGCAGGGCCCCGCCCGCGGGCTGGCGTTCGTGGCCGGCACCGCCGAGCTGTGCGTCGACGCGGAGCACGACATGGCCACCATCGACGAGGTCGTCGCGCTGGCCGAGCGTCACTTCACCGAGCGTCCGATCCCCCTCCCCGCGGATCCGAGCTGGCGCCTGCGCCTGCGGATCCGCGAGGGGTACCGCGACCACTACGGATTCCTCGGGCTGTCCACGCCGAGCTGGTGCCGCGCCGACCCCGACTGGAAGATCGACGACACCAGCGACCGGCAGTGGCGCTCGCTGTGGCGCACGAGCTTCGACGGCGAACAGCCGCCGCGCGCGGTGCTCGAGGCGTTGATGAACGGGACCGGACGCCACGATGCACCGCGCTGGGACGCCCTGTTGCGCGCCCCCGACGGGCTCGGGTGTGCCGCGCGCGGCTGCGTCCGCGGATCGCAGAGTGCAGCATGACGCGCCGAGCCACACCGCTCCTCGATCCCACGGGCCTCGGCAACGATGGCTTCGCCGCGACCTCGGGCGCGGTGCCCAACGCGATCGCGGGCGACGATCTGCTCGGCATCGTCGTCGCCAATCCGCCACCGCCACCGCCGCAGGGCGGCGAGCCGACGGTGGTGTGGGTGCACGACGGCGCCGGCGGAGCCGAGCCACCGCCGGGCGCGACGGCCTGTACGGTCGACGACGCGCTGCGCTGGACCAGCGAGGGCCCGCCGCCGTGGCTCCACCGACGACGACTCGACGGGATCCTCGTGCACTACGCCGCCGATGCGCCCGCGGCGGTTCGCCGCGCCGCACGGGGCCTGCGCGAGCGCGTGACCCCACGCGACGTCGCTGGCCTCCGCGATCTCGCGGTCGCGTGGGGCAACCCCGCGCTCGTCGACGCCCTCGCTCGACTCGGCGCCCACCGTTCGCCGACCTTCGCCGACCTCGCCCGCGCGCTGACCCGCAGCGACGATCCCGACGCCGCCCACTACGCCCGGCTGTGCTGGGCCCTGGAGCACCTATGACGCCACCGCCCCCGACCGCCGCCGTGCCCGGCCTCGGCACGCTCGTCGCCGAGCTCGCCCAGATCAACTGCGCCCTGTGGCACGAGGAAGACGCCGCGCGCTGCGGCGACGACCTCGCCATCGCCCGGGCCAAGCGCAACATCGACCGACTCAACCAGCGACGCAACGACACCATCGAGGCGATCGATGATCTCGTGATCGGCTGGGCGGCCCGCGTGCGGGGTCACCATGGCTGAGACCGTGGGCTCCCTGGTCGACAAGCTCACCATCGTCGAGCTTCGGCGCTTCCACACCGAGCAGGCCATGCTCAACCCGGCCGCGAGCGTCGACATCCGCCACGCCGCTGCGATGCGCCTGCGAATCGTCGACGAGCAGCGCGAGGATCTGCAGGCCGAGCTCGACGCGCTGTGGGCGGGGATCTGCAGCGGCGCGACGCTGCCGAAGGTCTACCGCCAGCTCAAGCTGTACAACGACCCCGCGCTTCGCCGCGCCAGCGGCGGGCAAGCCGACGACTGACGCCGCGCCCGCGTGGCGATCCGCTCACTCGCAGGGCGGCTCGGACATGCCGGCGATCCACTCGCTGACCAGGTCGGCACCGAAGTCATCCGCGAGCAGGCTCGGCAGCTCGGGCATCTTGATCTCGGGATCCGTCGTGCGCATCCGGAACGGCACGATGCTGCGGTCCGGATCGCCCGGCCAGATGTCGACCTGGTTGCCAGCCGCGCCGCCGCCCGCGGCGGCCGGCACCTTGCACACCCCGTACTTCGCCGGGTTGTCCTCCCAGTAGAGGAACGACAGGCCGCTGGGCCCGCCGCCGCCGCCGGGTCGATGACAATGGGCACAGTTGCCGTGGAGATACGAACGGGCGCGCAGGGCGAGTTCACCGTCCCCGGCCGGTGGCGTGAACGCAGGGAGATCCGCGGCGGGCCCCGTTGAGGTCTCGAACAGACCCAGCTCGGTAAAGAGATCGATCTGGTTGCCCGACCCCGGCGCGTCCGCGGGCGCGTCGACGTTGAGCTGGTGGGTGATCGGGCCGAGCACGCGCGCGACGTCATCGCGCGCGTGGCAGTCCTCGCAGGTGTTCTGATCGGGCACGAGGTACAGCTGCGTCGCCGCCTGCCCGTCGGCGTCGACGTACGCGATGTCGACATCGGCGCCGCCCTTGATCCGGGTCGCCTCGACCTGCTCGTCGTCCCACAGATAGATGTACGACTCCCAGCCCGTCGACTCGTGGACGAGCAGGCGGGTCTCCACGATGCGGGGCGCGTCGCCGTCGTCGGTGCGATCGGTGTCGAAGAAGAACGTCTTGATGAAGATCGTTCCCTCGGGGAACGACCACTCGTCCTGCTCGGTGAAGCCGATCTTGCCGCCCTCGGGCAGCCGCATGTAGCGGCCCTTGCCGGCGAAGTCGGCCCACAAGGGCGCGGCCACGGTGTACGAGACGACGCCCTCGGCCGGCTTCTGGTCGACGAGCGCGCCCTCGAAGAAGCCCCAGTCCGAGAGTCGATCGTACGGAGGATCGCCGAGATCGACCGTCGTGCTGCCGGACCCCGAATCGGCGGCGTCGCCGTCGCTGGAACCGCAGGCGCACGCGATGGCGAGGACGGACGAAAGGGCCCAGCGCGTCATGGTCGGCTCCTCACTCGGTCGGCAGCGGGTCGTGGGTGCACGCCACCAGGCTGACGTCGGTGCTGATGCCCATGCCCTGGCCGCAGAGATCCGCGTCCATGAAGCGCACCGTATCGGCCTCGGCGACGCAGTTGGACAGCGCGCCGTCGGTATTGTCCTTCTCGGCCCCGAAACAGCCGTCGAAGACGATGTCGGGCGTGGGCATCGCCATACCTGTCAACAACGACAACAGCGGATCGGGATCCGAGCCGTTGTTCGTGTACGTGTTGTCGTGGATGAAGTTGCCCGGGTCTGGTTCTCTGTCTGATCACGCGGCACATTGGATCCGCTTTCGCAGTGGCTTGAGGGTCGCGATGATGCCGTCGTCCCAACGGTCGCTCTGTGCCAACGCGCGGAGATGCAGAACACGGTC